>CAYLYA010000006.1:0-69808 GCA_964387855.1 uncultured Bifidobacterium sp. | reverse complement strand
CCCGAGCCATGTACGAAATCCTCTGTCAGAGCTATCCGGATGTTCACTGCGAACTGGATTTCGCCAACCCCTTGCAGCTTTTGGTGGCGACGGTGCTCTCGGCACAGTGCACGGACAAGCGTGTGAATACCGTGACTCCAGCCCTTTTCACGAAATATCGAAACGTCAAGGAGTTCGCGGAGGCTGACCTCCACTCGATTGAGACTTTGATCCACTCAACTGGCTTTTTTCGGGCCAAGGCCAAGAATATCAAGGGACTTGCCATGAAGATCGTCGCGGATTTCGGCGGCGAAGTGCCTCGAACCTTGGATGAGTTGGTGCTTCTTCCTGGCGTGGGCCGCAAGACGGCAAATGTTGTATTGGGCCATGCCTTTGGTGTGTCAGGAATTACGGTAGACACGCATTTCGGTCGATTGAGTCGACGATTCCACTGGACCACTGAGAGGAATCCGGTGAAAGTCGAAAGTGAGGTCGGCACTTTGATTCCACGGGAAGAGTGGACCAACTTGTCTCAACGCATGATCTGGCACGGGCGTCGAATTTGTCATGCGCGTAAGCCCGCATGCGGGGCGTGTCCATTGGCGAAGGTGTGCCCCTCGGTCGGAATCGGTGAGATGGATCCGGTTTTGGCACGGGCTTTGGTGAAAAAAGATTCGGATTTTCAATGAAATGTTTTACGGTGCCAGCATTTACTCTCAAGGCGCTAGCCGTTTTAACCTTAACCGTATTAACAGGGTGTTCATCCCAATCCTCCGTTGTTCCGAAATTGGGCGCAGTTGTTGGTTGTGATTCGATTCCGCGCGCACCGTCCACTGGCGGTTTGGAATTTCCGTGCCTTGATGGGAAGTCAACGATTCGCTTCTCACAGATGCGCGGCCCGCTTATCGTCAACGTGTGGGGATCGTGGTGTGCTCCTTGTAAGGACGAGATTCCGATCATTCGGTCCTTCTACTCGAAGAATGCATCGAAGGTGGCCTTGGTAGGCGTGGATGTCGAGGAAGCCAAGAGAAGTGACGGTTCAGATTTCGTCGTTGCCAATGGAATGACCTGGCCGATTCTCGTAGACCCAGATGCGAGATCGAGAGGGTTCTTTGGCATGGGAGTGCCGGTCACATGGTTCATTGATGCGAACGGGACTGTCGTTCACAAAAAAATTGGCGTGCTAAACAGCGAGCAAGAACTGCGTGATTTGGCATCAAAATACCTACATCTAACTCTAAATTAGACTCATGCTCGTTGACGCAATTCTGATACTGACCGCGATCGGTGCCGTCATTACGGGGTTTCGTCGAGGGTTTCTTCAATCCTTGTTCTCGACTGTTGGGTACATAGGTGGTGGAATTCTCGGTCTCGTTCTTGGACTGGATTTCACATCTAAGGTGCACAGCACGCTCAATCGGTTCTTACTGGTCTTTTTTGCTGTTTTAATTTTCGCCGAAATTGGCAGGCGGTTGCTCGGCTCGCTCGCAACTTTCTTTCGAGCTCGCCTTCTCTGGGCACCGCTGCGCCTCATAGATTCGATCGCCGGGGTCGCACTCGAACTTGTACGAGTGACGATATTTGCCTACCTGTTGATTGCGGTCGCGCTCTGGTCACCATGGTCGTTCGCAAAAAACGCGATCTCCGAAAGCAAGATTTACCCGCAGATGAAGAAGGAGATGCCGCACGCCCTTGATCAACTGCGCGTTGAGATCGAGAAGAAGTTAGGGACTATTCCTCAGTTGTAGTCTGCTTCAATCCGGCAGAAATGAGTTTCATAATGTTGGGATCCGCCAGAGTCGTCGAATCGCCGACAGCGCGATTTTCGGCTACATCCTTGAGAAGTCGTCTCATGATTTTTCCACTGCGCGTCTTTGGAAGCTCTGCGACGATGAGGATCTGACGCGGTCTTGCAATAGCGCCAATTTCCTTTGCAACGTGATCGCGCAACTGCTTCAGCAGTTCCTCGCCTTCAGCATGGACGACCCCCGAACGCAAGATGACGAAGGCAACAATCCCCTGTCCTGTCATTGCATCCGTGGCACCGACCACGGCGGCTTCGGCCACGGCTTCGTGAGAAACAAGCGCGGATTCGACTTCGGTCGTGGAGATGCGGTGACCAGAAATATTCATGACATCGTCGACTCGGCCGAGTAGCCAGATGGCTCCATCCTCGTCCAGCTTTGCACCATCGCCTGCAAAATAGATTCCGTCAAACTTGGACCAGTAGTTGTCTTTGTATCGATCTGGCTCACCCCAGATCCCTCGAAGCATGGATGGCCACGGCTGGTCGAGAATCAAATAACCACCATGGCCATTTTCTACTTGATTTCCGCGGTCGTTCACGACTCTCGCACTGATTCCCGGAAGCGGTCGCATTGCAGATCCGGGCTTCGTTGCGGTGATTCCTGGCAGTGGCGAGATCATGATCGCGCCGGTCTCGGTCTGCCACCACGTATCTACGATGGGGCAGCGACCGCCGCCGACAATCTCGTGGTACCAGATCCAGGCTTCGGGATTGATCGGCTCTCCGACGCTACCAAGGAGCCTTAAGGATGACAGGTTGTGCGCAAGTGGGAATTCGTCTCCCCATTTCATCCAGGTGCGGATGAGAGTTGGTGCGGTGTACAAGATCGTCACGCCGTATTTTTCGACGATCTCGAAGATGCGTCCCTTGTGAGGGGTGTCGGGAGTTCCCTCGTACATCACTTGCGTTGCACCGTTTATTAGCGGTCCGTAGACGACGTAGGAGTGGCCCGTAATCCAACCAACGTCAGCGGTGCACCAGAAGACATCGGTCTCAGGTTTGATGTCGAAGACCATCTGATGTGTGAATGCGACTTGGGTGAGGTACCCACCCGTGGTGTGAAAGATTCCCTTTGGCTTTGCCGTCGTCCCAGAGGTGTAGAGAATGAAAAGCGGATGTTCACTGTCAAAACTTTCGGCGGTGTGTTCGGCACTCTGGTGTTCCATGGCATCGTGCCACCACACGTCGCGCTCGCCATTCCACTCAACTTCTTGCCCAGTCCTTTTTACGACCAGGACTTTCTTGATCTTAGTCTCTCCACGCAGAGCCTCATCCACAGCTGGTTTGAGTGCGAAGGCGGCACCCTTTCGGAAGCCACCGTCTGCAGTAATAACTAGTGAAGCATCCGCATCCTGAATTCGCGACAGAAGCGCCTCGGATGAGAAACCACCAAAGACGACAGAGTGAGGGGCACCGATGCGAGCGCAAGCCAACATGGCCACGGCGGCCTCAGGAATCATGGGCATATAGATCGCAACACGATCTCCGGACTTGATACCGAGTTCGATTAGGGCGTTGGCAGCCTTCTTCACATCAGCGAGAAGTTCGGCGTAGGTAATCGTGCGGCTATCCCCCGGCTCTCCCTCAAAGTGGAAAGCCACGCGATCGCCCCGGCCTTCATCAACGTGACGGTCAAGGCAATTCACAGAGGCATTGAGCCTTCCGCCCACGAACCACTTGGCGTACGGAGGCTGCCAGTCCAGGGTCTGGTTCCAGCGTTTCTCCCATTGCAGCCGTTCGGCCGCCTCATCCCAGAAGGCCAGCCGGTCCATGTTGGCCTGGGCGTAGATGAAGGGTTGGGCATTGGCGCTGGCGGCGAACTCGTCACTTGGAAGAAAGGTCCGGGTTTCGTTCAGCAGATTTTCGAGTGTCTCGTTGCTCATGATTGGAGGAGATTACCTTCGATATCTGTGAATCGGTAGTTGATGCACCACCTGGCTTTCTTCACAGTCACGGCGAACAAGGGAAGAGATCCCATACCCCAAGGAAGAGACTTCGACTCTGGTTTCACCCACTACAAGGAAAGGAAGATATGAGTCTGATCGCGTTCCTTAGCGCATTCTTGAAGATTCTCGCCAACCCGGCACTGATTAGCGGCTTGGCGGCCCTGCTCACCAAGATGCTCCACACGTTAGGTCACTAAATAGGGCAAAGTGCCCAAAACTGCCAAGAAATGATCGCCATACGGTGCCTGGTCCGTATGGCGATTTTTCGTTCTCGCGATTATGTGGTGGGATAGGGCGTAAGCCTCCAATCGGGCCCAATGGCGCGCTAGATGAGAGAATTACATTCGCGCACAACCATTGGGAGCCAAGATGCCAATAGCTAGTCCTGAGATTTATTCACAAATGCTAGATCGCGCCAAGTCAGGCGCTTTTGCATATCCAGCGATCAACGTTTCTTCCTCATCGACCTTAATTGCCGCCCTTCGGGGATTTGCAGAGGCCAATTCGGACGGCATTATTCAATTTTCTTGGGGCGGGGCGGAGTATGCCTCGGGCTCGACCGTGAAGAAGATGGTCGATGGCGCCGTTGCCCTCGCCGAGTTCGCCCATGTGGTTGCCAAGAACTACAACGTGCAGATTGCTCTTCACACAGATCACTGCCCAGCAGAGAAGCTCGATGGCTTCATGCGCCCTCTCCTTGATTTCGGCGCGCAGCGCGTGAAGGACGGCAAGGCGCCGCTTTTTAACTCGCACATGTGGGATGGCTCTGCTGTCTCGATGAAAGAGAACATGACTATCGCCGATGAGTTGCTAACCAAGTCTGTTGCAGCCAAGACGATCATGGAATTGGAAATCGGTGTCGTCGGTGGAGAAGAAGACGGCGTTGAGGCAAAGCATGACGCCAAGTTGTACTCGACACCTGAGGATGCGATCTTGACCGCCGAGACCCTAGGTCTGGGCGAGCGTGGCCGATATATGTTGGCCGCCACCTTCGGAAACGTCCATGGCGTCTACAAGCCGGGCAATGTTGTTCTGCAGCCCAAGATCCTCAAGGAATTGCAGGATTCGGTTGCTGCGAAGATGGGTCTTGCCGCAGGCTCCAAGCCTTTCGATCTTGTTTTCCACGGCGGTTCTGGCTCGCTTTTGAGCGAAATCCGCGAGGCCTTGGATTACGGTGTCATTAAAATGAACATCGACACCGATACCCAATACGCGTACACCCGTCCAGTAGTTGATCACATCCTAAAGAACTACGACGGCGTTCTAAAGATTGATGGAGAAGTCGGCAACAAGAAAGCCTACGATCCACGTGCATGGGGTAAGGCGGCAGAAGCAGGAATGGCTGCCCGCGTGAAGCACGCATGTGACGATCTTCGATCGACAGGAACTTCTTTACTCGCTTAGTTTTTCTTACACAATCTAGAGAGAGGCTTGACCTATGCCCGCCATCGTTCTGCTGGGAGCTCAGTGGGGCGATGAGGGCAAGGGTAAAGCCACTGACCTTCTAGGTGATCGCGTTGATTATGTCGTTCGCTACCAAGGTGGAAACAACGCCGGTCACACCGTAGTCATTGGAGATCAGAAGTACGCCCTTCATCTTCTGCCCTCTGGAATTCTGAGTCCCAACGTTGTACCCGTAATCGGCAACGGCGTTGTGATTGATCCAGGAGTCCTGTTACAGGAAATTAAAGATCTTACGGATCGTGGAATTGATTGCTCTAAGTTGGTTGTGAGTTCCAACGCGCATTTGATTACTCCGTACCACCGCACGATCGACAAGGTGACAGAGCGTTTCCTCGGGAACTCCAAAATCGGAACCACTGGCCGCGGAATTGGACCTGCATACGCCGACAAGATCAATCGAATCGGCATTCGTGTGCAAGATCTATTTGATCCTTCGATATTGCGCCAGAAGATCGAGAGCGCGCTTCGCGACAAGAATCAGATCCTTGTCAAGGTATTCAACCGAAAGAACATCGATGTACAAGAAGTTCTCGACGAGTACTTGGCATATGCGGAGATCCTCAGGCCGTATGTCACAGACACGGTTCTTCTTCTGAACAAGGCGCTTGAAGATGGTAAGACCGTCCTTCTTGAAGGCTCGCAAGGCACTCTTCTTGATGTCGATCACGGTACCTATCCGTTTGTTACCTCGAGCAATCCAACCGCTGGCGGTGCCTGCACAGGTTCAGGCATTGGTCCTACGAAGATCACCCGTGTTATCGGAATTGTTAAGGCCTACACGACGAGAGTTGGCTCCGGACCATTCCCCACTGAACTTCTTGATGAGGACGGTGAAAAACTTCGTCGCATCGGCGGAGAAGTAGGAGTGACGACCGGGCGGGCCCGTCGATGTGGCTGGTATGACGCACCGATTGCGCGGTACGCAGTCCGAGTAAATGGCTTGACTGATTTCTTTCTCACCAAACTTGATGTGCTTACCGGTTGGGAGAAGATCCCAGTTTGCGTGGCATATGAGGTAGACGGCAAGAGAGTTGAGGAACTTCCTTCGTCCCAATCTGACTTCCACCACGCAAAGCCAATCTACGAGTACTTGCCAGGGTGGATTGAGGACATCTCTAGCGCTCGCTCGCTTTCCGACCTTCCGAAGAACGCACAGGCTTACGTAAAGTACCTTGAAGAAATCTCGGGTGCGCCAATGAGTGCCATCGGCGTTGGCCCGGGACGCAACCAAACCATCGTTGTAAAGGACTTTGTCTAAGGATGACTACATTGGTGGGAAACGTGGTTCGACTTGAGCCGCTTGCAACCCGCCATAGCCAAGAACTCTTCGAAGCTCTGGGCAATGATGATGAGGCCTGGCGATGGATGATCGTGCCGACCCCCCGCAGTGTCGAGGATATGTCAGCGATCATCGAACGCTATCTAAACGATGTCAGACTCGGAACGCGCGAATCATTCGCTGTCGTTCACAAGGAAACTGAGAGAACAATCGGCACGACGTCATTTATGGATATTTCACCCCATGATCGAGCCCTTGAAATCGGCAGCACCATCTATGCGCGAGAATTTTGGAGAACTGCCGTGAATACCGAAACAAAGTTGCTGCTTCTGACCGAAGCCTTCGAAGTCCAGAATTTCCTCCGTGTCACTTTGAAGACGGATGCTGACAACAAGAGAAGCCAAGCGGCGATTGGTCGCATCGGAGCCAAGTACGAAGGGACGCTTCGATCACACAGGATGCGCGCTGACGGAACCTCTCGAGATTCCATGTACTACTCAATCCTCAGTACTGAATGGCCTCACGTGAAGGCGACTCTGCAAGGGGCTCTCGTATGAAGGTCCTGTTGATCGGGGGAGGCGGTCGTGAGCACGCATTGGCTCTGGGATTGAAAGCGGACCCGGAAGTCACCGAGTTGCACTGCGCACCTGGCAATCCTGGAATTGCAGAGGTTGCGACGCTTCACCCAGTTGATGTCTCAAGCAACGATTCGATCGTGTCTTTAGCCAAAGAATTGGATGTTGATTTTGTCGTGATCGGTCCAGAACTTCCCCTGGTCAACGGAGTTGCAGATGAATTACGTGCTGCCGGCTTTGCGACATTCGGTCCATCAAAAGCGGCCGCGCAACTAGAGGGCTCTAAGACTTTTGCCAAAGAGGTTATGAATGATGCGGGAGTTCCTACCGCACGCAGTTTCACATGCACCACCCAAATTGAAATCGAGAAGGCCTTGGACATTCTTGGCGCACCTTACGTTGTCAAAGACGACGGTCTAGCTGCAGGCAAAGGTGTTGTCGTGACAGAAGATCGCAAGCAAGCGCTCGATCACGCGTTGGCATGCAAGAAAGTTGTGATTGAAGAATATTTGAACGGACCCGAGATCTCGCTTTTCGGAATTTCTGACGGTAAGACAATCATCGCGATGCAACCGGCTCAAGACTTCAAGCGCGCTCACGACAATGATGAAGGTCCCAACACTGGTGGAATGGGTGCATATTCCCCTCTTCCGTGGGCACCTACGGACATTGTCGAGCAGACCCACCGAATGGTTCTGGCGCCAATGATCGCCGAAATGGCGGCACGTGGTACTCCCTTTGTTGGACTGCTCTATGCGGGCCTCTCCCTGACTGACCATGGAATTCGAGTTATCGAATTCAATGCCCGCTTTGGCGATCCTGAAACCCAAGTACTCATTCCGAGACTGGAAACGCCCCTCGCGACTCTTCTATACAAGGCCGCCACGAGAAACCTAGACGGCGTCGCGCTTCAGTGGCGCGATGATTCTGCAGTCACCGTTGTGCTTGCTGCACATGGCTATCCGGATGTTCCCGAAACTGGTGATCCAATTACGGGATTACCTGATATTCACTGTGTGGAGGTTTTCCACGCAGGGACGAAGTTGAGCAATTCGGACTTGGTCTCAAGTGGTGGACGCGTTCTCAGCGTGACAGGTATTGGAAGCGACCTCACTGAGGCTCGCAATTGCGCCTACAGGGGCATTAGTCAGATCAAACTCAAGGGTTCCTTCTATCGAAGCGACGTCGCGCTCAATGCCGCGGTGGCAGAGAAGGGCAACTAAATGGGGGAGAATAACCCAGTGAGCGTGCTTGCAAGCCGATATGCGTCCAGTCGGATGCGTGAAATCTTTGCGCCGGAAGCCAAAATCATCGCGGAGAGAAAACTTTGGCTCTCCGTGGCCCGTGCCCAGGCAAAGCTCGGATATGAGATTTCCGAATCGGTAATTGCCGACTACGAAAAAGTGCTTAACGATGTCAATCTTGAATCGATAGACGCTCGTGAAAAAATAACTCGCCATGACGTAAAGGCAAGAATCGAAGAATTCAATGCGCTCGCCGGCCACGAAGTGATCCACGCAGGAATGACTAGTCGAGATCTGACGGAGAACATTGAAGCCCTTCAGATTAGAAATGGCTTGCGGCTTGTCGGCGACAAGACGGTCGCACTTCTTGCTCGATTAGGAGAGCGCGCAGCCGAATATGCCGAACAACCAATTGCTGGACGATCCCACAACGTCCCCGCGCAGATCACAACTCTTGGAAAGCGATTTGCATCATCGGCTGAAGAATTGCTCTTCGCTCACGAACGACTTAACTCTTTGCTCGATCGTTTTCCGATTCGCGGAATTAAAGGACCTGTAGGAACCGCACAAGATTCCATAGATCTTCTTGGTACATCCAAGGCGCATCATCAACTTGAAGAGATGGTTGCAGCGGACTTGGGCTTTCAGCGCGTGATGGATTCTGCCGGTCAGATATATCCGCGATCCTTCGATTACGACGTCATCACGACACTTGTTCAGATTGCTGCCGCGCCATCTTCTCTTGCGACCTCCATACGTCTGATGGCGGGGGCAGAACTGGTAACAGAGGGCTTCAAGGCCGGACAAGTTGGATCCTCTGCCATGCCCCACAAGATGAATACCCGCTCGTGCGAGCGAGTTAACGGCCTCACCGTACTTCTGCGCGGGTATGCGTCGATGGCTGGCGAGATGGCCGGTGATCAGTGGAACGAAGGAGATGTCTCCTGCAGTGTTGTCCGTCGTGTTGCCGTACCCGATGCCTTCTACGCTATCGATGGACTTCTTGAAACAATGCTTACGGTACTTCGCGAATTCGGCATTTTCCCTGCGGTCATTTCTGCAGAAATCGAGCGTTATTTGCCATTTCTTGCTACCACCAAGATTTTGATGGCAGGCATCAAGGCCGGCATTGGACGTGAAGAAGCCCACGAGATTATCAAGGGGCACGCGACCAAGGCGGTGCTGGAGATGCGCGAGGGAAAAGGCAATTCGTTGCTGAAGGCTTTGGGCGAGGATCCTCGTTTTCCCCTTGATCAAGACGACCTTGAGAATCTCATTAGTGATCCGATTGAGTTCACAGGGGACGCACGCGAGCAAATCAACCGAGTTCTCAAGCGAATTGAAAAAATAACTTCGGCCAATTCTTCTGCGGCTCAATACACACCGGGAGCAATTCGATGAGTGGTTTTGGATTAGCGGGACCACCAGCAGCACCGACTATTGCGGGCTGGAATCATTTGCGAACTGGGAAAGTTCGCGATTTGTACACAAATGATTCTGGTCAACTTTTGATGGTGACATCAGATCGGATTTCCGCTTTCGACTGGGTGCTTCCCACGACGATTCCGACCAAGGGCGCAGTACTCACTCAACTCTCTCTGTTTTGGTTTGAAAAACTCAGCCACATCGTGCCCAATCACATTGTGAGCACCGATGTACCTGCTGAAGTCCGTGGGCGTGCAGTAATAGTCAGACCGCTCACAATGTTTCCTATCGAATGTGTCGCACGCGGGTATCTCACTGGTAGCGGCTGGAGCGAGTACAAGAAGACGAAATCTGTCTGCGGGATTGCCCTGCCGGACAGGTTGCTTGACGGATCCCAACTTCCCGAGAACATCTTCACCCCGGCCACCAAGGCTGAAGTCGGAGACCATGACATCAACATCAGTTATGAGCAGGCGTTGGAGACCGTGCCAGAAACCAAGAAACTCCGCGACATGACTCTTTCCCTTTACGGCGCTGCGGCGGACTTTGCAAAGACGCGCGGAATAATCCTGGCTGACACCAAATTTGAATTTGGCACAGATGAAAATGGAATTATCACTTTGGGGGATGAAGCACTGACCCCTGATTCATCTCGCTTTTGGGATGCGGAAACCTGGCAACCAGGCGGGGCTCAACCCTCATTCGATAAGCAGTTTGTACGCGATTACCTCGTAGCAAGTGGTTGGGATCGCGAGTCCGCGCCTCCAGAGTTGCCGGAGGATGTTGTTGAGAAGACGGCACAGAGGTATCGAGATGCGTACCTGCGACTCACTGGCCAGCCGTTTAAGGATTAATCACCCCCAATAAAGGAGCGCTCAAAAATGGCAAAGATCGTGGTCGATGTGATGTTGAAGCCTGAAATCTTGGATCCTCAAGGTCAGGCTGTTGGGGCGGCTCTTCCTCGTTTGGGATTCACCTTTGCCACATCAGTCCGCCAAGGAAAGCGATTCGAAATCGAAATCGATGGCGACGCCACCGATGCGATTCTCGCGGAGGTTTCAAAGGCCGCGGAGACTTTGCTCGCCAATCCTGTCATCGAGAACTTCAATGTAAGAGTGGAGAAGTAAGTGAAGATTGGTGTTGTCACTTTTCCTGGCTCTTTAGATGATCGAGATGCAGCTCGCGCAGTGCGTGAAGTAGGAGCAGAGTCTGTCGCTTTGTGGCATGGGGATCCTGATCTTCATGGAGTAGATGCAGTCATACTTCCTGGTGGATTCTCCTACGGTGACTATTTGCGTTGTGGTGCCATTTCTCGCTTTGCCCCCGTCATGTCTTCCATTATTGAAAAAGCCAAATCGGGAATGCCTGTGCTCGGAATCTGCAACGGCTTCCAGGTGTTGTGCGAATCTCATTTGCTTCCTGGTGCCCTTACGCGAAACCACGCTTTGCATTTTCTTTGTTCAGACCAGAGATTGAAGATCGAGAACAACTCCACCGCCTGGACATCTGACTATCAACTCGGGCAGGAGATTGTCATTCCACTAAAGAATGGCGAGGGCTCATTCCAATGTGATGATCCAACCCTTGCCCGACTTGAGGGTGAAGGACTTGTAGTTGCTCGATACGTTGGTGAAGATCCCAATGGATCACGCAATTTGATTGCAGGTATTACCAACGAACGCGGCAATATCGTGGGGCTGATGCCGCATCCAGAGCATGCGATTGATCCTCTGACCGGGCCCAGTGCGGACGGACTCGGATTCTTTACCTCGATTATTAGTCAGATGGTGAGCAAGTAAATGTCATTGGATACTGTAGAAATCGCGGCAGATACGCCAGATCGCACCCAGCCCTTTGCTGAATTGGGTCTCAAGCCGGATGAGTACCAGAGAATCCGTGAAATTCTGGGTCGGCGTCCTTCTTCGAGTGAATTGGCGATGTATTCGGTCATGTGGAGTGAGCACTGCTCCTACAAGTCTTCGAAGGTTCATTTGCGACAATTTGGTGATAAAGCACCGAAAACCGACGCGCTTCTGGTCGGAATCGGTGAGAACGCTGGTGTTGTAGATGTGGGACAAGGCTACGCAGTCACATTCAAAATCGAATCGCACAACCACCCTTCATTCGTCGAGCCTTACCAAGGAGCGGCAACAGGGGTCGGGGGCATTGTTCGCGACATCTTGACGATGGGTGCGCGTCCGATCGCCGTTATGGATCCATTGAGGTTCGGCGCGGCGGATGCAGCTGACACTCGTCGAGTATTGCCTGGCGTTGTCGCAGGTATTGGCGGATACGGCAACTGTCTCGGACTTCCAAATATTGGCGGCGAAGTTGTTTTTGATGACACGTATGCAGGCAACCCCTTGGTTAACGCACTTTGTGTTGGAGTAATGCGTCACGATCAAATTAAGTTGGCCAAAGCATCCGGGGCTGGGAACTTGGTAGTTCTCTTCGGTGCAAAGACCGGAGGAGATGGAATTGGTGGAGTCTCCGTGCTTGCCAGTGAGACTTTCGGCGAAGGTGGATCAACTAAGCGACCGAGTGTTCAAGTTGGCGATCCCTTCACAGAGAAGGTTTTGATTGAATGTTCGCTTGAGATTTTCGCCGAAGATTTAGTTGTCGGTATCCAAGACCTCGGTGGTGCGGGCCTGTCATGTGCAACGAGCGAGCTTGCCTCCGCCGGTACTGGTGGAATGAAGGTCGCGCTCGATGACGTGCCTCTCCGTGACCCAAGTTTGTCGCCTGAAGAAATCTTGATGAGTGAGTCGCAGGAGAGAATGTGCGCCATCGTCGAACCACGAAAGATCGGGCGCTTCCTGGAAATTTGTAAGAAGTGGGATGTCACAGCGACCGTTATTGGAGAAGTGACTGACGGCGATCGATTGATCATCACATGGCACGGGAAAACCATCGTCGATGTTCCTCCTCGCACAGTGGCCCATGAGGGACCTGTCTACAACCGGCCATTCGCCAAACCCGAGTACGTCGATCGCGTGAATTCCGAGACATTGAATCTTCCGATGCCGAAAACAGCGGCCGAGGTGCGTTCTGCGGTACTTGAGCTCATGTCGAGCCCCAACATGGCTGATAAGTCGTGGATCACTTCGCAGTACGACAAGTACGTACAGGGCAACACCATTCAGGCCCAACCCGAGGATTCAGGAATGATCCGAGTGGATGAGGCAACCCAATTGGGCGTTGCAATTTCAACCGATGCAAATGCCTCATGGTCGTACTTGAATCCGTATGAGGGCGCAAAGTTGGCTCTTGCCGAAGCGGCACGGAATATTGCGACAGCGGGTGCCAAGCCCCTTGCTGTCACCAACTGTCTCAATTTCGGCTCGCCCGAGGACTCAGGCGTTATGTGGCAATTTGCCGAGACTGTCCGCGGTCTTGCCGATGGCTGTTTGGAGATGGGTCTTCCGGTAACGGGTGGCAACGTCTCCTTCTACAACCAGACGGGTGATGTCGCGATTCTGCCAACCCCAGTCATAGGCGTGCTCGGCGTAATTCAAGATGTGCGAACTCGCACCCCCATGGCGTTCTCCAGTTCTGGCTTGGACCTTTATCTCCTTGGCAAGACCGACGAAGATTTCGCAGGCAGTGAGTGGGCATACATTCACAAGCAGCGCGGCGGCCAAGCACCGAAAGCGGACTTGCAGCGTGAGATGCGTCTTATCGACGCACTGTTGGAAGGCCAGCAGATTTTCGAAGCAGCGCATGATCTGAGTCAAGGCGGACTTGCCGCGTCTCTTTCTGAAATGGTTCTGCGCAACAACATCGGTGCGACGATCTTGCTTGAGGGCGAAGTCGCCACGGCTTTATTGAGCGAAACTCCAGGACGCGTCGTGGTGGCGATCAAGAAGGAAGATGCCCATGCACTCACAAGCATCGCCCAGAAGCATGAAATCGCGTTGACGAAGATAGGCGTCACCGGCGGTCAATCTCTTGCCATCAACGACGCAGATATTGCACTTGATGATCTTCGATCTGCATACACCGACACCATTCCTAGATTATTTGGATAGTAAATGCGCGATGACCGAATTGGTGAAACGGTTAAGGCCACTTTGCGTCAACTTGCACAACTTGCTCCAGGTAGAGCCATTGAAGTACGTGTTCCCCCTTATGCGGCGATTCAATGTGGAGATGGCCCCGTTCACACGCGTGGAACTCCTCCAAATACCGTTGAAATGAGTGCGCAAACGTGGCTGGCCTTGGCCGACGGAAGCAAGACGTGGGAGGAGGCGCTGAACTCAGGTGAAGTCCGTGCATCTGGAGTGCGTGCCGATCTATCTGCATTTCTTCCTTTACCTACTGAGAAATTAGGATAGGCACATGACGAGGCGCCCTGATGGTCTGTTGACGCACGAACTCTTTCCTGAGGACAAGGGACCACAGGACGCATGTGGAATCTTCGGTGTGTGGGCACCAGGAGAAGAAGTTGCGAAGTTAACTTTCTACGGTCTTTACGCCCTTCAGCATCGCGGACAGGAATCGGCAGGTATCGCAACTAGTGATGGCGAGCGAATTCTTGTCTACAAGGACATGGGTCTTGTGTCGCAGGTTTTCAATGAGAGCGATCTTGAGTCCCTCAAAGGTGATCTAGCGATCGGGCATTGCAGGTACTCAACCACGGGTTCAAGCACATGGGTGAATGCACAGCCGACACTACGTCCGACCAAGTACGGGACCTTGGCACTTGCACATAATGGCAACCTCACTAACACCGGTGATCTTGCTGAGCATTTGCAGCGGCAAGGTACTCCCTCAAACGGCAAGGATCGTGGCGCGACAACCGATACAGAGTTGATGACAGCGCTTTTTGCCGGACAAGATGAGAAGAATTTCGAAGCAAGTGCGATGGTCATACTTCCATTGTTAGAGGGTGCCTTCTCGCTTGTATTCATGGACGAGCACACTCTTTATGCAGCACGTGATAGGCACGGGGTTCGACCTCTTGTGATTGGAAAACTCGAACGCGGTTGGGTTGTTGCATCCGAAACCGCGGGCTTGGATATTGTTGGTGCGTCCTTTGTACGCGAAGTCGAGCCGGGTGAATTTGTAGCAATCGATGAGAACGGAATTCGTTCGCAGCATTGGGCTGCACAGGAGCCCAAGGGTTGCCTCTTTGAATATGTGTACTTGGCGAGACCGGATACCGCCATTGCGGGTCGTGGGATTCATATAACAAGGGTTGCAGTTGGTGAGCGCCTTGCTGCCGAGCATCCCGTCGAGGCAGACCTAGTTATACCCGTTCCCGAGTCGGGCACCCCCGCCGCAATCGGCTTCTCGAAGGCCTCGGGAATTCCATACGGAGCAGGGTTTGTGAAGAATTCTTACGTGGGGCGTACCTTCATTCAGCCCAGCCAGACCATCCGCCAACTCGGTATTCGCCTCAAGCTCAATCCCCTTCGGGAAGTCATCGAGGGCAAGCGGATCGTTGTGGTTGATGACTCGATCGTTCGTGGAAACACCCAGCGCGCGATCGTGCGGATGTTGCGTGAGGCAGGGGCGCGAGAAATCCATGTTCGTATTTCGAGTCCGCCAGTGAAGTGGCCATGTTTTTACGGCATCGATTTCGCATCACGCGCCGAGTTGATTGCCAGTGGTCTTGAGATCGAGGAGATTCGCCGTTCCATCGGCGCGGATTCGTTAGGGTACGTTTCCCTCGAAGGTCTTATTGAGGCAACGACGATCGCCGAATCGAAACTTTGTCACGCCTGCTTTACTGGCGAATACCCGATTTCAATCCCAACTGACATGTCTGAAGGAAAAATGCGGTTGGAGATTACACCCGTGCAAGGAGTGAAGTAGTGGCAACGTACCGCGATGCAGGTGTGGACATTGAAGAAGGTGATCGCGCAGTCGAGTTGATGAAAGCCTCGATCGCGAAGGCTTCGCGTGCCGAGGTTGTTGGAGGCATCGGAGGTTTTGCAGGACTTTTTGATGCGAGCGCTCTCAAGAACTACGCAAAGCCGCTGCTTGCGACGTCAACAGACGGAGTCGGCACCAAGACTGAGATTGCGCGCCAGATGGGAATTTACGACACTATCGGTGAAGACCTTGTCGCGATGGTTGTTGACGATCTCGTTGTTTGTGGCGCAGAACCGTTGTTCATGACCGATTACATCGCCGTCGGTAAAGTGTTTCCAGAGCGCATTGCCGAGATTGTCAAAGGCATTGCCAATGGTTGCCAAAAAGCCAACACTGCACTCATCGGTGGAGAGACGGCCGAGCATCCTGGTCTTCTCAAAGAGGATGAATTCGACATAGCCGGTGCTGCTACCGGTGTCGTGGATGCTCCTAATCTCCTAGGTGCCGAGAAAGTAAAAGTTGGCGATCTCTTGTTGGCAATGCCATCGAGCGGTTTCCACTCAAACGGATACTCACTTATTAGGCATATCTTGACCACTCAGAAACTCGATCTCGGACACACCTATCAGGATCAGGACAAAGCCCTGGGCGAGGAACTTCTTACTCCCACTGAGATCTATACGCGTGATTGCCTTGTTCTCATCAAAGCCCTAGGTGAAAGCCTGCGGACTTTTTCTCACATCACTGGCGGAGGATTGGCCAATAACACCGCCCGCGTCATCCCACGCTCACTGAACGCCAGATTCGACAGGTCAACATGGTCGCTTCCACTAGCCGCCGCGTTACTTGCCGATCTTGGCGGCATCTCCCAAGAGGCCTTTGAAAGCACCTGGAACTGCGGGGTCGGCATGGTCGCAGTCATTGATCCAAGTTCTGCAGATCTTGCCCTTAAAACTTTGGCGGCACGCGGCATGCGAGCCTGGATCGCCGGGGAGATCTTTCCTGATACAACTAACCATCAAGCATCTCTTGTCGGGGTATATCGAAAGTAGGGGCTAACGAAGATATGGCCAAACGCGCGAAACAGAGAGCGGTTGCTAGGGATCGTGAAATAAGAAGGAAAATCTATTTCATCTCGTGCGCAATTCTGGCGATAAAGATCATCCTGATTCTTTCGGTTAAAGAGGGTGGATGGCTTGGCGCAGACGGAGAGAGCTATCTCAAAGGTGTCGATGCGATATTGAAGGGCGGATTTGCCTCGAAAGATTCCGTCCTCGTGTATTGGCCCGCGGGATATCCAATTCTTCTGTGGATTCTTTCTCTAATAAGTATTTCGAAGTTGATCTACCTAGTTTCCTTCCTACAAACGCTCGCATATTTTGCCGCTTCACTTTTCTTCGTTGAACAAGTGAGACGCACACGGCTCTCCAAACTTGCTATGCCGTTGGTCATTATTCTCGGACTCAATCCGACCCTTTCCCTTAGTTCGCTTTCCATCGGCTACGAGAGCTTGGTTGCATCGTGCATGCTTGCTTCAATCGCACTAATCATTCAGTACGAACGGGGAGAGAAGAACTGGGCGAACCTAGGACGAACAGTGCTTTTTGTTGGAATAATCCAGAGTGTTTCAGCCTTCATGCAACCAAGAGGGCTGCTCATAGGATTTTTCATTCTTCTTTTATGGGGTCTCTCACACAAGTCGTGGAAGCAGTCATGCGCAATATTAATTTTGGGAACCTGCGTGATGATGATCATGCCTGCCGGCCTAATAGTGAGAAATGCCAAGGCAGATAACGGAGTCGTAATTTCAAGAAACCTTGGGATCACTATGAGTTTGGGTGCTGGAGATAATGCCAGTGGAGGGTATGGGAGTTCTGGTGGTGTTCCCTGCTCGCCGACACCGCCGGCCTCTGTGGCTACCGACAGCCAACTCGTTAAGTGCACGATCTCTTGGTACGCGAAGCATCCGGGCAAGACCTTTGTTCTGGCTGTAAAAAAATCTGTTTATTTCTGGTCCCCCTGGTATGGCCCCCTTGCCAACGGAACGATGGCGAGGAATCCATGGCTTAAAGTTGATCCCGTTCGAAAGATGGATACGACAAAGCAGGGTCATGACGCGCTCTATGGCTGGCTTGGCAAGGTCATATCCTGGATCTGGCTGATTTCTGGTTTGATCCTGCTATTTGCTGGGTTCCGCTGGCTCTGGAAGATAGGCGCGCTTGAGAGGCGAGTCGGTCTTTTGGCTGGCGTTCCGGTCCTTCTCGCCTGGCTCACAGCGATAGGCACCATTGGAGACCACCGTTTCCGCTTGCCCACGATGGGTTTGAGCCTCTTTCTGCAGGTTGCTGGGTATTTTGGGCTCAAAGAGCGCATTACCGGGACGCAGGGGCAGTCCGCTTTGGAACCTCGGGGGCGGGCACGGTAACCTTCCCCTCTGATTGAACATAGGTAAGGAGGTCACGTCATGGGGCGCGGCCGATCAAAAGCCAAACAGACCAAAGTTGCTCGAGATTTGAAGTATTCATCCCATGAGATGGATCTAGATCGTTTGGCAAAAGAACTTCACGGGGAACCAGACCCGGCAAAAGATCGCGACGATGACGATCCCTTCGCTGAGGGCAATTACATCCCGCGGGCATAAAAGTCATGCGCCCGACGCCGTACGTCGCATCGTTGCGGGTCTATGAGCCTCTGACCGCATTCGACCCAGCTGATCAACTTCGATGGTCTGGGATCGACCCAACTGAGAATACGAATTCCGCTGAGCAACATTTAGCTTTGCTGCGGATCGCGCAACCCGAGAGCCCTTCGCTTCGGCCTGATGGGGCACACGTTTTAGATATTGATGGCGATCGCTATGTCTCCCCTTGGTCCACTGCAGCGCGCTGTTGGGCTGCGATGGAGGAATTTAAGACGAGCCTTCCATCTACCGTGAGCACCTTATTCATTCCTGCCGGAATTGAGGAGGTAATCACTTCAGGAATCAATTTTGATGATGAGAAGATTCCTCACATTCTGACGCAGACGTGGATTATTCCGCCGCGTTGGTTTGCGCTCTTTTCTCCCGAGGAACGAGTGCGGGGAAGAGATAGTCAGGGCCCATTCACTGTAATTCGTACGTCTCTTGCAAATGCAAAAATCCGAAGTGAAAAATCCCATGCCGTGGTCCAAATAGCATTCGGCAACGGCCAAGTTGAAGAAGAAATCGCACAACTTGGGAATTGGCTGGACATGTTCCATCCGCAATCGTATTTGGAGTTGGATTACGGGGGGCTTGCAGGCTATCTCGAGTTATCACTCTTTTCCGAAGGTGAAGACGGCCTGGATGCCGATACCTCAGTGGAAGATGTGCAGAGTTCATTAGCGGGTTTGGCGTCGAGTGACGCCTCTGCTGCAGGACGCGGCTATGAAAGATTGGTTTCGCGCTGGCGAAAGGTCGCTTCCTTCGAACAGGCGATGTAAGGAAATACCTCTTGCTTCATGTGCCACAAAGGCGGATACTTCCTGTCATATCGGTGCGAAACGGACATTTCTGGAGGCGACTATATGAGCAGACTTACCGATGCAGAGGTGCTCTTAACTCCTGCCGAAGTCGCCGCGCTATTCCGAGTGGACCCGAAGACTGTGACCCGTTGGGCCAAAGCGGGAAAACTGACTTCCATCCGTACTCTTGGAGGACATCGTCGCTACCGTGAATCCGAGGTTAAAGAATTGCTGCAGAACCGTCCTAAAGCCGGCAACTAAGAAGTCTCTCTCAATATAAACGTATGCATTATTCCGTAAAGCAATATCTGGCACTTGGCGTTGTCACCTTCATTCTCGTTGGCGCGCTCACTCCGATTATGCGTGCCATTGCGATTCGAATCGGTGCTTTTGATACTCCCAACATTCCTCGGAAGGTTCACAAGGAGCCGGTTCCGTACTTAGGCGGAGTGGCAATCGCTCTCGGAATTCTGATTGTTTCCTATTCGGCGATGCTCTATTCCAATTTCTCCCTCTCCACTTTCGCGCTGGCAAGTTCGGTTCTCATTCCTGCCCTTGCTATTGCCGTGATGGGATTGGTCGATGATCTGAGAGGGCTGGAGCCTTGGCCGCGTCTCTTGCTTCAAATCCTTGCGGCGATCATCGTTTCGGCAATATTGATTTCAACTCATACCATTGGAACACCACTACACAACGGATTCCTAGATAGTGCAATTACGGTTTTCTGGATTGTTGGGGTGTGCAATTCCATTAACTTCTTTGACAACCTGGACGGCGGGGCCGCGGGCACAGTCGCGGTGATCGCTCTTTTCATATTTATCATCGCGTATGAGCGTCAGCAGGTCCTAGTTGGCGCTCTTGCGATTGTCACCGCCGGAGCTACGGCGGGCTTCTTGTTGTGGAACCGTGCTCCGGCAAAAATCTATATGGGCGATGCCGGCGCCCTTTTTCTTGGCATCATCATCGCCGTGCTGACGATTCGTTTGGATCCAGAGATTGCGCCGCGGAGCAAGTCGCTCGCGATCCCATTCCTCTTGATGGCATTGCCCGTCCTGGATACGACAGTTGCAGTCGTCTCGCGAATTCGAAGAGGAGTCTCGCCATTCGAGGGCGGACGCGATCATCTTTCACACAGGCTAATCCGTCTTGGGTTCCAAAGAGACGACGCCGCGATGACCCTCTGGTTTGCTGCGGCATTTTTCTGCCTGATTGCCCTTGGCATTTATATGTGGCCGGTGAGATTTGGCTACCAACTCATGGCAATCGGAGGGATAGCCTGGGTGGGCTTGATGATTTTCTTCTTTAGAGTTCCAAGTGAGGACTAGTCAATAAGTCAGGTAGTACCCTCCTCCCATGCCTAAGAAGTCAGAAGACGAACCACGCGCCAAGTTCTTGGAAGCCCTCGATAAGAAGAAACAACGAGGAGCTAGCGGTTCCGGCAGCGGTCCCTCAGGCGGGTCCAAAGTGGGAGGCGGCAAGGCCTCAGGGGGTGCCCCAAAACGGTTCCAGCGTAAGTCGGGCTCGGCATAGTGCAGAAAACAGCGACTAAAGCATCTGGTCTTCTCCCACGAACTAAGGCAATTGTTGCTCAGAACAAGTTGGTGACGGTATTCATCTCGTCCCACCTGCTTTTTGCGATCTTCCTTGGAAGGCTATTCGCCCTCGCTCCTGACGAGGGTGGGTATCTATATACCTTTAACAATCTCTACGGAGGCAAAGATCCCAATCCACAATTGAACAGCGGCTGGATAGTTGCGCCTAAGCCGTTCTTGTGGATTTCGTACCTACCCGCGAAAGTGCTTAACCTGCTCGGGGTGCCAGATTACCTGTCGATAAGAATTCTCTCGATTGCAATAGCGACGATGAGCCTGATTCTTCTGATCAATCTCCAGCGACGTGGTCGGCAAACGGGCACCCGATTTGAGAACCTGATATTCCTCTTCTTTTTCATTCCGTCGGTTTTCCTCTGGACTTCGGTTGGCTTGCGCGAAGTCTTTATTCTGGCTGAGATGTCTCTCATCCTTGTTGGGCTCAACTACCTCTTTCAGGGCAACAATGTACGAGGCATCTCCTACCTTTTCCTAGGCTCTTACGCTCTTCTATCGACGAAGAATTACATTTGGATCTGTCTCGTTCTTTCGGTTCTGGTTTTCACGGTGGTTTGGGCCCTGCAGGGCGTGTCAAAGAAGAAGCTCTTGAACTTGTCCCTCGCACTGATTCTCGTTCCATGTATTGCCTTTGCCTCCACCACATCGGTGTACGCCCTCAAATTCCTAATAACCTCTGTATTTCACTCGGATTTGTCCTCGACGGCGGCACGATCGGGAGATTCCATTATCCAAGTGGCCATCCCACAAAATGGAAATGGTGGATCAAGTGGATCTGGATCCATAGATAAAGGTGGAAGCTCCAATCCAAAGGGAGCTACGGTCGTAACCTTTCATGGCGATACAACTTTGATCCTGTTGCATTTTTACCTCATTGACCATCCCAAAGCGTTGTTTACAAGAGTTCTCAACGTCCTCGGTGTTTCCTCGAAAATACAAGAGATATGGGACTCGAAGGTCAAGAGCGGTCTAGTGAAGAAATCGGTCAAGGCGCTTCCAGATACTTCATCCTTGAGCGGCTACATACTCAAGCCAGGCAAGCTTCATCACCCGCTGTCGATTTTCAGACCGGCCTTTCTCTTTATGTTCGGTCCAATCCCCTTCCTTGATCAAGGCGGAATTGCTTTGAACACCGTCGCGCTCGAATCGCCCATCTGGTGGCTGCTCTACGCCCTCGTGATTTTTTCCTTAGTCCGCTATCGGCGAAACGGCTACTGGAAGGATCCCGTCTTTCAACTTTCGGCCATCTATTTCGTTTCTCTTGTCGCGATAAGTGCGCTCGTCGAGGTCAATTTGGGTACTTCATTCCGCCATCGATCCATTCTGTTTATTCCACTGATCGTGATGTTCATAAGGTCAAGAAGAAAACAGAGTGCAGTTCTTACTTGAAATTCGCGTAAGGCCAAATGCCAGTCGTAATAGGGTGGGCGGGACTGCGGGTGACCCACCCCGGCTTGTAGTTGCGGTTCAGGCACCGGCCGTTGATGGCAAGGCCAACGATGCTGTCCTTAAGGAATTAGCCAAGGCATTTGATCTGCGCCCTCGAGACTTCACGATCGTTTTCGGCGAACTTGGGCGGGATAAGCGTTTGACGATTAAAGGGAATCTCATTGAACTCCAGAAGCGTTACGAGATGCTGTGCGGGGATCCCAAACTTCTCTAGCCCTACATCACATCAAAACACCACATAAAAAAGTGGCTAGGGACGGGATCGAACCGTCGACCTCACGATTTTCAGTCGCGCGCTCGTACCAACTGAGCTACCCAGCCTCCAAGATTTCAGCGTCGGCCAATCCAGTCGGACGACGCCAAACTCTTGCGACCTGGACGGGACTTGAACCCGCGACCTCCGCCGTGACAGGGCGGCGCGCTAACCAACTGCGCTACCAGGCCTCGCTCTATTTATAATTGCTCGCGCAACTACAACAAATAGAGACCAGTGCCCCCAACGGGATTCGAACCCGTGTTACCGCCGTGAAAGGGCGATGTCCTTGGCCCCTAGACGATGGGGACGTTTGAGGCTTGCAAATCGTACCTTTATTGCACCTCACAGCAAAACCGTCGCATTAAAAGAGGATCGATTGGTCGATTTTCATGAGGATTTGACTAGATGAGGGCCCATTGAACTGTTATCGAGACCGTCACATCCTGGAGTCCCAGGTCGATTTGAGTGGAACCCGTTGAATCCTTGGTCGCAGCCATTATTGGCGGGTACGAAATTGGTGATGAATTCTCGATCAGGTAGTTCACCTTGCCAAGCTTCACACCCAACAGAGATGTATAAGAGGATGCTTTTGATTTCGCATTCTTGACTGCAGCAGTACGGGCGCTGATGGTTGCCTTGCTTGGGTCCAGTACAAACGGTGTAACGCCGTTTAGTTGGAGGCTGTCCCCGCCGGCATTCACAATTGCATCTACCACGATGCCGGCCGCACCAGCATTACGGATGATCACCACGAAACTCTGCGTTGCGCGGTATCCGACGAGAACTTGCCCTTTGTCCTGTGTGTAGTTGTACTCGGGGTAGATATTCACACTCTGAGTGGCGATGTCTTTAGCAGCAACTCCGTTGGTAAGAAAGGCCGTCCGCACTCCCGCCGCCGATGTGGCGACGGAGGCCATGGCCTCCTTGGTGGTCGCGGCGATCACCGACACTGCGGCGTTGATTCGCACGGCATCAGGTGTCACTTTCACGGTACCGTCGGCTGAAATCGTGATGTAGCGACTTGTCGAAGCTGCCAGACTTGCCGGAGCAAGAACCACTCCTCCAACGAGTGCCGCAATTACAGAAAGAATTCCAATTCTCTTAGCCACATGTGTTTTCATAACTCGATTGTTGTAGTAATAGGCTGAAAAAGCGAGAAATATACCTGTGTATTCTCTAGGAAAGCGCTCAAAAATCAGCGGGGAGTACTTGATATGGTGACCCCATGGCTCATGTTGCGGTAACCGGCGGTGCCGGATTTATAGGCTCGAATCTCGTTTCCGCCTTGGCAGAGAAGGGGCACTCCGTCACGGTTGTGGATGATCTCTCAACCGGAATGCGTTCCAATATCGACACTGATATCTGCGATTTCCATCATCTTTCGATCGTTGATGCCTCCGCTTTGAAGAAGGCATTAAAGGGGTCCGAGGTGATATTCCATCTCGGCGCTCGCGGTTCGGTCCCACGCTCATTGAAGAATCCAGTTGCCACTCACGATGTAAACGCCACTGGGACGTTGAATGTACTAGAAGTTGCGCGCGAAAACGGTGCGCACGTTTTTTTCAGCTCTTCGTCCTCTGTTTACGGGCGAAATGGTGTGTTGCCGAAAGATGAGTCGATGTGGTTGGGACCGATGACGCCGTATGCGGCGAGCAAGTTGGCCGCCGAAGCATATGTGCAGGCCTACGGAACCGCATACGAAGTGCCCGTAACCTTGCTGCGCTTCTTCAATGTCTTCGGGCCACGACAACGTCCAGATCACGAATATGCCGCTGTGCTTCCCAAGTGGATCTGGAAGGCGATGCACAATGAGCCGATTGAGGTATTCGGTGATGGCTCTCAGACGCGTGATTTCACCTATGTCAAGACTGTGTTGGATATTTGTCTTGACGGCATGAATCGGAAAGTCACTCATGACGGCGCAATCAATCTTGCCTACGGAAATCGGATTTCGCTCAATACCACGATCGATCTACTGAAGAAGCACTTCCCCGAACTTCAGGTGAAGTACGTTGCCACTCGCGCAGGCGATGTGAAGGATTCGCAGAACTCGCCCGGGTTGCTCAAGCAATTGTTCCCTAATGTCGTCCCTACGGATTTTGAAACCGCGCTTTCAGAGACAGTCGATTGGCTAAAGGAATTTGGCGAGACTGTCGCCCACGGGCCGACGGTTTCCGACTAATTCGTTATGTGTGGAATCGCGGGGGGCGTAGGACCATCAGCACCCAATAAAGGTCAGTTGATTCGCATACTGGATTCCATTGATCATCGCGGTCCAGATGAGCGCGGGATGTATCTAGATTCGGAGATTGCCCTTGGAATCTGCCGGCTCGCGATCATTGATGTCGGAACGGGTCAACAGCCTGTCTCCAATGAAGCCGAATCTATCCAACTTGTATTCAACGGCGAGATCTACAATTTCCTTGAATTGCGAAAGTTGTTGATCTCCAAGGGGCACAACTTTCGCTCTAAGGGCGACTCGGAGGTACTAGTCCACCTGTATCAAGAGTTCGGACTCGATTTCGTCCAGATGATCAGCGGAATGTTTGCCATCGCCATATGGGATTCAAGGGACCAATCACTCACCTTGATCCGCGACCGAATGGGAAAGAAGCCGCTCTGGTATGCGAAGGCAATTGATGGTTCTTTGTTCTTCGCTTCTGAAGTAAAGGCGTTGAAAGCGGCCGGGGTCGCTTATACATTGCGTCCGGCCGCGATTTCAGAGGTAATGACTTTCGGCTATATCAATTCTCCGCGCTCGGCATTTAACGAGATTGAGCAACTTCCTCCGGCAATGATTGGGACGTGGCGAAACGGGACCTGGACTACTTCTCGATACTGGCAGCCCAACTTCTCGGATTCAGAGAAGATCTCTTTTCCAGATGCACTTGATCAGACGAAGACACTAATCAAAGCTGCAGTAGAGCGAAGATTGATTTCGGAAAGACCGTTAGGTTCATTTCTTAGTGGTGGTTATGACTCCACGGTTGTGACTGCGTACATGACCCAACTCAACCCTGGCAAGGTGAAGACATTCTCGATTGGCTTTGATGACCCACGCTATGACGAATCCGCTCATGCGCGTGCGATTGCAACGTACCTCGGCACCGAACATGTAGAGGAGAAGTTGTCGCCAGATCCCGCACTCTTATTGCAGGAGCTCGCGGCAAGCCTTGATCAGCCATTCGCGGATTCGTCGATAATTCCGACTTTCATGTTGGCTAGGTTTGCTCGCAAGGAAGTCGTTGTCGCGCTCGGCGGTGACGGAGGCGACGAGGTCTTTGGAGGATACGACCGCTATTTGGCCGTCCCCTCGATGCAGAAGTTCAATTTGGCGGTTAAAGCCGTGTCGCCGCTAGCGAAGGGCGCGTTGCAATCCGGGAGAATTTCCCATCGAAAAATAAAGCGCATTCTCTCTCAAATGAATTCGCACCCAACCCTTGCTGCCAGATATCGGGCGGCTATGTCACTCGGAACAGATTTTGAACTGGATACATTGCTCACTCCGACTTTTAAGTCGTATTCATCGTGGGAGTCCTTTGAGACTGAGTTCGCAAGAGCGGGTGCTAGAGACGATCTGTCCAGGATGCTCCGTTCGGATTTCGAAAGGTACCTCCCGGGTGATTTGCTCGTAAAAGCGGACATGGCGACGATGGCAAACAGCCTTGAGTTGCGCTGTCCGCTTTTGGATCACGAGGTGGTCGAATGGGCGACTCGATTGCCTTCGGAATACAAGATCAAGGGCAGGCAAACTAAGTTCATTCTCAAGGAAGTGGCTCGTTCCCTAGTTCCGAAAGAATTGGTGGATCGACCGAAGATGGGTTTTGCGATACCTCGCGCGGACTGGCTACGGGCGGGATTGCGAGAGATGGCTTTTGATCTCTTGACCGACGACACTGCAAAGAACCGAGGGTGGTTCGATGTACATCAAGTGAAGACCACTCTCAACGATCACATGTCCGGCAATGATCGCGATTCAATTTTGTGGCCCATGATTATGCTCGAGCTCTGGGCTAGGAATTGGCTCGATCGCTAATCAGTCTTTCATAAAGGCGTTGGTGGTCCATTACAAGTCTTTCAACGCCATATCTCTTCATCGTGTACTCGTGGGCTTTACTTCCCATCTCCACTCGCAAAGCATTAGATGAGCTGAGTCTGTTCACGGACTGCGCCAACGAACTTGTTGAGAGGTCGGTAAGGAATCCAGTCTCGCCGTCAATGACGATTTCGTTGATTGATCCAACGTTTGTTGCAACAATCGGTAGATGAGCCATTCCTGCTTGAATCAGGCTTAATGGAGTGCCTTCATTATCGCTAGTCAGTAGTACAAGATCAGATGCAGCCAAGACTGTTTCAACATCCTCACGCCACCCGAGAAAGGTGACAGGAAGATCTTCCATTGAACTTCTTTCCTTGCAGTAATCCAGTAGTTCTCCCGCACCTGCAACTATGAAGTGCAGTTTGGAATCCTGGCTCTTGAGTTCGGCAACTACATCGAGGAAACGATCCGGTCGTTTGATCTTTGTTACACGGCCGATGAAAGAGCAATATCGCAGAGAGGGATCAAGACCGAGCAGACTGCATGCATTTTCGCGAGTTGGAAGATCGGGAAGGAGCAAACCCGGTGGCATTACTGCAAACTTCTCTCGCCTTCCGATGCCAGCAGCAAGCAGGTCTTCCATCACCTTCTTGCCCACAGCCAGCAATTGCGTAGTGAAAAATGCCAGGAACTTCTCAATCGTGATAACGAGAAATGTCTTAAATCTTCCAAAATAGCCGTGTAGCAGATGACCATGATAAGTATGGACACGAATGGATCTGCGTCCGGAGACCAACGAAGCTACTCGCCCTATGACTCCTGCCTTGGCCGTATGCGTGTGAATAATGTGAGGGCGAAAAGACCGAATCTCCTTCACCACTTGAACAAATGCCATCAGATCGGCACGAGGCGAGATTGACCTACCAAGACCACTGATGCGAGTGGCGGTGACATCAGTTGCCACCGTCTCCAAGTAATCGGATTCATCTGCGGCGCAATAGCCCGTCACCAATCTCTGATCAAACTTGGTTGAGTCGAATCCTCGCATTAATCCTGAGACTTGTACGGCAGGGCCGCCAACATTCATTCGGGCTATAATTCGCATGACGCGAATGCGTTCTTTGTTGGTGCCAGCCATAGGAGTATCTTGTCTCAAAAAGGTGCGGGAATCAGCGCAATTGAGCCACTCACATGAGCGTGCCCGCTAATTCCCAATTTCTCTCTAACTGCACCGTTGACGCTCTGGACCAAGCAGCGTTGGCGTTGCAGAAAGGCGCGTTGATCGCCTTTCCAACCGAGACCGTATACGGCCTTGGTGCCGACGCAACTAATGCACGATCAGTAGCTCGGATTTATGACGTGAAGGGACGGCCGCCGGATCACCCGTTGATCGTTCACATCGCTGGTCTTGATAGCCTTGAAAGTTGGACGAGTGATTTTCCTCGATATGCGATTTCACTGGCACGAGATTTCTGGCCCGGTCCGATGACGCTGGTTCTTCCTCGCAGCGAGATCGCAAAGGACTTCATCACGGGCGGGCAAGACACTGTAGGACTTCGCGTACCGGCACACCCATTGGCACTCGGGTTGCTGCACGCTTTCAAGAAGATCGGTGGGCTCGGAATTGCGGCACCGAGTGCAAACAGATTCGGTCAGGTTTCACCCACGACGGCGCAGGCCGTCGAAGAGGAGATCGGTGAATATCTTTCACCCATGGATTTCATTCTGGATGGCGGACCCGCACTGGTCGGAGTCGAATCAACGATTATCGACTGCACAAGTGAGTCGCCACGCATCTTGAGGCACGGTGCGATTACGAGGGAGATGATTGAGGAAAGCACTGGCCTCGAAGTTGTCGAAGGTGGCCAAGGCGACATTCGCGTTTCTGGATCATTGGAGAAGCACTACTCACCGAAAGCTGAAGTCATTCTTGATGCGATTGCGGATATAGGAGAAGGCTTTATTGCTCTGTTATCGATTCCGACTCCAAAGGGAGCGATAAGGCTTGCCTCTCCTTCGACGACGGATGAATATGCTCGGGTTCTGTATTCCGCGCTGAGGTCGGCGGATGCCCAAGGATTGAAGAGAATCGCGGTTATTCCACCCGAAGGTGATGGCTTGGCGACTGCCATTCGAGATCGCTTGGAGCGTGCTTCACGGGGGCGTTAGGCCCAATAAAACAGGCTAAGATTTCACCCGTCGCGTTTGGTCTTGGTCAGTGCGGCGAGGGCCTCTAGCTCAGTCGGTAGAGCAACGGACTTTTAATCCGTGGGTCGTCGGTTCGATCCCGACGGGGCCCACTTAGTCGAAATTTCCTATTTAAAACCTTGGGTAATCACCATAAATATTGCAACTGTAATAACGAGCACTGAAAATGCTCGCGCCAGATCCTTGGCGGGCAATTTGGCAGCCAGCGGAGCCGTTGCAAATGAGGCGATTACAGCGGCGCCAGTAAAGACCAGGATGCTGCTCCAGGGGACCAAATGCCAGTACTGGTGTCGCAGAAGAAATGCGATCACCGAGTTGGAGGCGATTGCTACCAGTGAGGTGCCAGCGGCCAGCTTCACCTCGAGGCCAAGGACCAAGACAAGTGCTGGCACAATGAGAAAACCTCCACCGATGCCAAATAGCCCGGTAAGTACGCCGATTCCCGACGCCGTGAGAACGACTAGCGGCCAAGATGAAGCGGCGATCTCCTTGTTGTGCGCCTGATTGCGCCACATTCCGAAGGCAGCTGCAAGCATGAGGAGTGCAAAGAGAAGAATCAAGACGCGATCATTGAACAAAGGCACAAGGCGGGTACCTAGGAAAGTTCCGAGAAATCCCAAAAGACTGAAGGTGACTCCCGTTTTAATGTCTATGTTCTTGGATTTAACCCGACGTGCGGCACCCGAAAGGGCTGCGGCCCCCACGATGACTATCGATGAGGTCGTTGCCGCGGTCGCGGATAAGCCCATAATTGCAACGAGGCCAGGTACGGCCAGGATCGCACCGCCTGCACCGACCACACCCAGAACCGTGCCAATGGCAACCCCAAGCAAAAGACCTTCGAGTATCAGCATCTACGCAACTCGAGGATCTCCTATATCTGACACCATCGGCAAACCAGCCGCATGCCACGCCTGCATTCCGCCGACCATGTTAAAAATGTCAGGTCTCGTTGTGGCCAAGGCCTGACAAACACGGCCGGATCTATTCCCCGATCGACATATGAAGATCAAAGGCTTGTCTGAAGGGAGCGTCGCGCCATTGAAATTGCTCAGCGGATCCCATGTCACTTTGGGAGCGTGGCCAGCGATCCACTCATCCGATTCTCTGACGTCGATGCCGTAGGCATCGCCACGGGTGATCATTGCGAAGGCTTCTTGGGGGGAAATGTTCTCAGTCATCTATGCACCCACCTTCACATCCGATGGGGCAACTGGACCTGAATCAGCAATTCCTGTCACTATATTGAGTTCTTGAACTTGAAGCGCAGCATCATATGGCTCGTTGATGAACACCGGCCTGAATCCAGCGCTCTCTAGAATTCCAAGGGATCCCGCGGCGCGATAAGCACCGGCACAGTGCACCCAAATCTCTTTGTCTCTAGGTAATTCTGAAACACGAGTCTTCAATTCGTGCAAAGGGATGTGTGTCGTTCCTTGGATGTGGGAGGCATGGCGCTCGCTATTGCGGCGTACGTCCAATACGAGAATTTTTGGATCCTTGAGTGCACTGGGTACGTCGTTGAATGTGACGGCTTTATTGGATGTCAGCGCTGTTTCTGCGGAAATGTCGCCAATGTATGCCCCATCTGGTCGATCGATTCCAATTCGTACCAGCTCACGCTGGGCGTAGGCAACATCGTCCTTTCTATCAGATACGAGCATCAACTTCTCGCCGTAAGGGAAAAGCCAGCCAAAGTACGTTGCGAAGGAGCCGTCGATACCAAATGAAAGTGAGCCCGGAATGTGGCCATTGGCGTACAAAGTTTTGGGACGCAGGTCAACAACCCAAGCGCCTGATTCAATCGCCTTCATGATTTCATCTGAAGTCATTCGATTTAATTCAGATAGATCAATCGGTCCGGCACCTGCATAGTTGGCGGGCCCCATGTATTTGTAATAGGCAGGAAAGGCATCGAGGCCAGCAAGGGTCTGATCAATGAATGACTTTTTGTCGAGGAGCAGGGCAGGGTTTGACTTCTTCTCATCACCGATGGTTGATGAATCACCGGATGTAGAAGTAGCCGCGCAGAATGAACCGAAACCGTGAGTTGGATGAATCGAGATCTTATCTTTAAGAAGTTCGGCGATGCGGTGCGCTGAACCGTACTGCAACCCGGCCAAAGTCGGTGCCTGATCCCATCCAAGTAGGTCAGGACGACCAGTGGAACCATGGAGCATCGAGCCACCTGTGAAGATTCCCCTTGCGATGTTCTCTCGGGTTAGCAAGATGTACGACATATGGGTAAAGGTGTGTCCAGGGGTGTGGAGTGCTTGAATGGCGAAGTCGCCAACGTTGATTATTTCTTTATCCATCACAGCAACACGATCAAATTTCACATCATCGTCAGCGCTTGAAATGTATTTGGCACCGTATTTGCGTGCCAGGACGAGGCCGCCACTTACGTAATCGTTGTGCATATGTGTCTCGACAATGGCACCAATTTTTACATCTTGAGAATCAAGGATTTCTTCGATCCGATCAATATCTCGCTGCGGATCCACGACTAGTGCAGTCTTGCCATCGTGGGCTATGTATGAGCGGTCCCCAAGAGTAGGTGTATCGAGATTGATGATTCTAAGTGACATGTATTTCCCCCTTGCGGAAATAGTAGGGCATACCCCCAGGGGTATGCCAAATCCGCGTTTTTGATATCTCGATACTAGAGGCAGGAGTGATGCAATTTGACTGAACATACCCCTAGGGGTATCTTTCGACTATCCATTCAGCTCGTCATACAAGGAGACTTAAAAAAATGTGCTCACGCGTAACCTGTCATATCTGTAGCAAACCAACCTGGTCAGGCTGTGGCAATCACATTGATTCGGCTTTGCAAGGTGTTCCAGAGCAAGATCGTTGCTCCTGCTAGACCAGATCTGTCCACAACGAATTTAAGAGAAAAGGGCCCGGTAGAAAATTATGTGCAGTAAAACAACATGTCGTAAGTGCGGCAAAGCTTCATGGAGCGGCTGCGGTAATCACGTCGAGATCGTCCTACGAGGCATCCCCAAGTCCCAGCGCTGCCAAGGCCATGCCAAGGAACCGGCTGCGCCCAATTTCCTAACCAAGCTCTTCGGAAAGAAGTAAGCACAAACCCGTTTCGAGCGTGCATTATGGCGGCGAGTGCATGAAATTGCTCGAAATATTGCCTAAACCAGCAAAATAGTCCAAAAAAACTTGACTCTGGGGGTGTGGGGCCTTACTGTCCCGTCATGACAATCGCCGAAACAGAAATCGCATCCCAGCCAGACATGTGGCGCAAGGTTGCCCAAGTCGCTCCCGACTACTTCAGTGTTCTTCCCAAAAAGGGAGAGCGAGTGGCTGTAGTCGGCTGTGGCACCTCATGGTTTATGGCCATGGCCTACGCAGCACTGCGGGAGTCGGAGGGTCAGGGCGAGACGGACGCCTACGCCGCATCAGAGATGAATTACCACCGCCACTATGACCGCGTGGTCGCCATTTCGCGATCTGGTACCACAACTGAAGTTATCGACTTGTTGGAAAAGATCACGGCGCCCAGCGTCGTTATCGCTGGAGTTGCAGGAACGCCTGTCACCGAGCATGCCACCCACTCGATCATCTTGGATTTCGCGGATGAAACTTCGGTACTCCAAACTCGCTTCGCCACATCAGTGCTTGCACTCCTGAGAGCTCATCTTGGCCATGATCTGGAGAAGTTGGCCAGGGACGCAGAAGTCGCGGTCGAGAGCGACCTCGGGGAACTTCCGAATTCTGAGCAGATCACGTTCCTGGGTCACGGCTGGACTGTCGGCTTGGCACAAGAAGGCGCACTCAAAACTCGGGAGTCGGCACAGTTTTGGGCAGAGGCCTATCCGGCAATGGATTATCGACACGGCCCGATTTCGATTGCACAGAAGAATCGAACGGTGTGGGTCTTCGGTCCGATCGACGAGAGCCTTGAACGAGACATCAAGGCCACGGGCGCCCTTCTTGAAATGAGCACCCTTGATCCAATGGCGCACCTGATACGCGCACAGCGGACTGCTGTTGCCCTCGCCAAAGTTCGCGGACTAGACCCCGATCATCCTCGCGGCCTCTCGCGCTCAATCGTTTTAAATCAAGCAGGTTGAAAGACCGAAAGCAAAAGCAGGGCACCAAAGCTAGGCACAAGAAATGAAGTCAGGAATCCTTCACTATAAGAAACGGGAGAGTTCAAGATGACCAAAGTGATTCACCGAAGAAAAACTAAACTCATTTCAATAGGCGGGGTGAGTGCAGGTCTAGCAGTAGTTCTTGGTTTAGGGCTTATTTCAACTCCTGCCACCGCAGCATCAAAGTCCACCATCTCGGTAGCTCTTTTTACAGCTCCGCCGCCGAAGGTTATGTTGGATGAGTTCACCAAAGCCACCGGAATCACTGTCAAGTGGACGACCGTTGACTGGGATAGCTTGCAGACGAAGATTGCCGCAGCTGCTACCGCGAACACCTATTTTGCCGATGCAACCGACGTTGATTGGTCACGTGTTGGCCAGTTGGGCAAGTTGAATTGGTTCCTCCCTATGGAAAAATATATGGACACCAAGTCAATGTTGGCTGACATGCCTCAACTCTCCAGCTTCTCGAAGAACGGCCATGTCATTGGAATTCCGTGGGATGCGTCCTTTATGGTCACCACAGTAAACAAGACCCTATTCGAAAAAGCCGGCATCACAACAATGCCAACCACAATCGATCAGTACACCAAGGACTTGCAGCAGATTAAAGAAAAGGGTGTCGTTACTTATCCGCTAAACATCCCATTCGCTGCCGCAGAAGGTCTTTCAACTTACTGGTACGAGACCACCGGTGCATTCGGTGGAAATATCCTCGATGCAAAGGGCAAGCCTCTCTTCGCTAGTCCAAGCAGTGCAGGATACAAAGCTGCCGCATGGATGGTAAACGCCATGAAAGACGGTTTGGTTCCACCAGGAAACATCAACGTCGCAGACACTCAGGGTCAACAGACATTGATGGCAAAGGGAGTCGTTGCCAGCACATTCAGTGATTACTCCGGAAACGTAGGATCCCTGTATCAAGTGCCAGAATCATCATCTGTTGTCGATCAGGTTCAATACTTGGCAACACCAGGTGTTAAGGGAGTCGCAGGCAACTTGGGTAACCCAGACGGAATTGGAATCCCGGTTCAAGCCAAGAATCCCGCAGCAGCAGCCAAGTTCATTGCTTGGTTCACGAGCGCGAAGAATATGGCCGACTTTGCAGGGGCCAACGGAACTGCAAGGACGTGGTCTGGATACTTTATTCCTTCTCGCCTTTCAGGCATGAAGATCCTGAACGCAAAAGGCAAGTTGGTAAGCGGAGATGTCCTGTACAAGATGCTCAAGACAAGCGCCCGTCCGGTCTTTCCTCAAGGCGCACCTGCTTGGTATCCGCAGTTCTCAAACTCGGTTTACACCAATCTACATGCCGCTGCTACAGGTTCCATGACTGTCGATGCAGCTATTAAAGCGATGGCTGCAACGGCCAATAAGCTTGCAAGCGGTAAATAACTAGCAGGCAATTTTCGAGCTCTTCCGAATGAGGTGAAGTTAGTTGATCAATGTTAAGAGAAGGTCTGCAGAAGTTTCGGGGCGATCTTCTTTTAACATTGATCTTCTTCCTTACGCTTTAGTTGCACCTCTGATCATTTTCATCGTTGGACTGGCTTTGGTCCCAGCTGGATTTACAGTAATTGAAGCCTTCTTTCGGGTTCAGCCACTAAATCCGCCATCAACATTTTCGGGCTTTGAGAATTTTCGCCATCTCATTCATGATCCGAGCGTCATTGCAAGTCTTAATAACACATTTCTCTACATCCTCTTTGGCGTAACGCTTTCCACCATTTTGGGCATATACATGGCCGTTTTGCTCCAACGAAAATTCTTCGGCCGATCGATTCTTATCGCAATATTGATTCTGCCTTGGGCCCTGCCAGGGGTAGTTGAGGGCATTTTGTGGACCGGCATTTGGGACGGCAATTCGGGGGTTCTAAACAGCCTCCTCAAATCAATGCATTTGATCGATCATTACCAAGTCTTCCTTGGTCAGAATCGGCTCCTCACGATTTTCGCCATCGAATTGGTGCAGGTGTGGCAGATAACGCCCCTCTCAACTCTCTTGATTCTGGCCGCTCTCCAGAACATTCCGCATGACATCTACGAAGCAGCGAAGATTGATGGCAGCGGTCCAGTACGGACATTCATGCACATGACTTTGCCATTGGTCCGCCCAGGCATCGCGATTGCTATGGTTCAGTCCACCATCGCCACTCTCAATATTTTCGATCAGCCATATATTCTCAATGGAGCGGCCACGACCGGCACTTCCCTGAGCATGAAGACGTATTTCATCAGTTTTCAGAATCTTGATTTTGGCGAAGGCTACGCCATCTCTCTCCTAATCACGCTCTTCACCCTCTTCGTTGCGATATTTGTCGTCCGAGTTGTCTATCGAAAAGTTGAATACTGATGAAAAGCAAATTATCTTTATTCAGAAGCAGCGGAATTCTTTTCATCTCCGTGTGGTCACTGGCCCCAATTTATTGGGTGATCAACTCCAGTTTTCAGACTGACAAGCAGATTGCGGATCAACCAAGCCACTTTTTGCCGCCGACGCCAAATCTGGCGAATTATCGCGCGCTTTTGAAGGGAAGCGGAGATCTTCAAGACGCTATACGTCAGTCGACCGCGAATATTTTCATCGAGTGTACTTCCGCCACCATCATCACGGTCGTGCTCTCTAGTCTTGCCGCCTATGCATTTGCACGTATGGAGTTCCGCGGGAAGAAAGTCCTGTTTTTCGTAGTAATTGCCACGATGGCCTTTCCTGCCTACACGACCTTGATTCCGATCTATCGCATATTGGCCTACTTCCATTTGGTGAACACTTACGCAGGGATTGTTCTCTGCTATGTCTCGGGTTTCTTGCCCTTGGCGACTTGGATTCTCTACAGCTATATGCAGAGCCTGCCAAGAGAGATTGAGGAGGCCGGTGATGTAGATGGAGCAAGTCGAATGCAGATATTCAGACACCTTGTTCTTCCACTAATCGTGCCTGGCATTGCCTCCACTGCTGTGATCACCTTTCTCTTTGCCTGGTCGCAGTTCATATTTCCTCTTGTTCTTTCGAGTGATCTTTCAACCCAACCACTCACCGTCGTAATCGCTGCTCTTCAAGGTCGGCATGTTGTGCCGTACTCGCTTTTGAGTGCTGCAGGTGTCTTGGCACTAATCGTTCCCGCCAGTATTGCATTGATTACCAACCGTTTTATCGTCAGCGGATTACTTAGCGGAAGTGTTAAATAACAAAATGGTCATGAAAGATGAGATGATCACGAAATGAGCTCTTCCTTATCGGCGCCCGTAATTGCAATTGATGTTGGCGGGACGTTTTTGAAAGGCGCTATCGTCGAAGGTGCCTCGATAACCGCGAGCGAGCGATGGTCAACCGGCCGTGAGCACGGTTCAGATCAAGCACTCGACGGAGTTATCGCCTTTGGACGGAAGCTAGCCAAAGAGAACCCGCAAGCCGAGGCGCTCGGGATTGTGGTTCCAGGCTTGGTTGATGAGGCGCAGGGAATTTCGATATTTGCCGAGAACGTCGGTTGGAGAGATGTTCCATTCCGACGCTTACTTGAGGATGCGACGGGGCTGCCTGTGGGCTTTGGCCATGACGTGCGTGCTGGCGGCTTGGCGGAAAAAGAATTTGGTGCAGGTATTGGCGTTGATAACTTTCTTTTCTTGCCTATTGGTACAGGAATATCGGGTGCAATCTTTGTCAACGGTGAGATCGTTGAGGACTCCCTCGCTGGCGAACTCGGACATATTGAAATTGGATCAGGTGAAAAGTGCACGTGTGGCGGTGCTAATTGTCTTGAGACGGTGGCAACAGGGGCTTCTATTGCCCGAAGATTCACAGAACGCTCTGGTGTCCCTGTTGAGGGAGCCGCGGAGGTCCTTGGTCTGGTGAGAGCGGGAGATCCTCATGCGTGCTCGGTCTGGGACGAGGCCCTTGAGGCACTGGCCCAGGTACTTACTATGTATATTTCGATCCTCCCCCCAGACCTGATCATTATCGGAGGCGGTGTTTCCATGAGCGGAGAGGAACTACTTGGACCACTGCGCACGAAGATCAACGGACGTTCGCTCTGGCAACGAAAGCCCAAACTCTCGGTCTCGCATTTCGGTGACAATTCAGCGGTCGTGGGGGCTGCAATCTTGGCAAGGCGCGTTTTAAAGAAATCGAAGTTCACGGGAAGTCAACGATGAGCCGCCAACAGCGTTTAGCAAATATTCTCGAATTGGTCGTCGCAAAAGGCAGTATTAAAGTTGAGGATGTTGCCGCAGCGCTAGACGTTTCGGAGGCAACGATCAGACGCGATTTTGATTCATTGGCCAAGCAGCAACTTCTTACGCGCACCCACGGTGGTGCGGTGGCAACGGGTGGTTCCCTGGGCCTGCCTCTGACTTTCAAGATTGCAAAAGATGATGAGGCGAAACAACGGATTGCTGCGGTGGCCGCACAAATGGTTTCTCGGTATCAAGTGGTCGGAATCAACGGTGGAACAACCACTACAGAAGTAGCGCGTGCACTTGTCGCCCGTAGTGAATTCGCCCAAGGTGACGCAACAGAGCTTCATCCCGCTCTCACGGTCGTGACTAACGCACTCAATATTGCAACAGAGCTAACAGTGCGCCAGCAGATCAAGATTGTCGTCACCGGCGGCGTAGCCCGCCCACATTCTTACGAACTCACAGGACCCTTTGCGGAGGAAGTACTCAAGGAAGTCAACATTGATATTGCCTTTATCGGTGTCGAGGCTCTTGACCCAATTTCTGGAGCGTCGGCGGGACACGAAGACGAAGCAAGAGTGAACCGCCAGATCGCCGCCCGAGCGGGCAAGACAGTTGTGGTCACAGATAGTTCGAAATTTTCACGAAGGGCTTTCGCAACAATCTGCCCAGTGGACGAAATCGACGTCCTTATTACTGACAGCGGAATCGATCCCGAGATGGCAGATCAATTGCGCTCTCGGGGTGTTGAAATCATCATTGCCTAAAGGAGCACAATGTCTAGAACCACTGCTAAGGAATTGATCAACGAAGCCAAAGCACAAGATCGCGCTGTTGGTGCGTTCAATGTGATTCTTCTCGAGCATGCTGAAGCACTCGTGATGGGAGCCGAATCAGCGCAACTCCCTGTCATTCTCCAAATAAGCCAGAACTGCGTTGATTACCATGGCTCGTTGAAACCCATTGCCCTTGCAACGTTAGCCATTGCAGAATCGTCGAGCGTACGCGTTTCGGTGCATCTGGATCACGCCGAAAGCGAGAATCTTGTAAAGGAAGCCCTGGATCTTGGATTCGACAGCGTCATGTTCGACGGATCGAAATTGGAATACAGCGCGAATGTCGAAGCAAGTTCGAGGATGGCAAAATTGTGTGGAGATTATGGCGCCACCATCGAAGTCGAACTTGGCGAAGTCGGCGGCAAGGACGGAGTTCACGCTCCAGGCGTTCGCACGAATCCGCAGGAGGCAAGAGCATTCGCGCAGGCCACTGGCGTGGATCTACTCGCTGTTGCGGTAGGCACATCGCATGCGATGACCACCCGCGATGCGAGCCTTGATTTTGAGTTAATCAAAGCGATAGCCAATACCGTGTCGATCCCCTTAGTTCTTCACGGATCATCCGGTGTCAGTGAGGCGGGACTTCAAGAGGCAGTGAAAGCGGGGATGTCCAAGATAAATATCGCCACGCACCTGAATCACGTATTCACGGATGAAATTCGCCGCATGCTTGACTCCGATGCCAAACTGGTGGATCCGCGCAAATACATCAAGAGTGCACGCTCGAAAGTCGCGGATGAGACCAGCCATTTGCTCAAACTTTTGGCCCTTATTTAGACGGCGTCCACTTCTTAGCTGACTGGGTGCAAATTGTTATCGAATACTCAGGAAAGGCTGAGGCTGCCTAAGAGTGACTTCCGCGAGGCTGTGGTTAGTCTTGCAGCCAACTCGGGGAGGATACGTAATGCGGGGCGTTTTTGCCAGGTCTTTGATGTTGGGCAGCTCGATTCTCGTTCTTGTGTTGGGGGCGAACCCGGCTCAGGCGAAAACCATCACTTCGCTTTCCGAAAAGAACGCCTCCAAAACTGTTGCGGTGAAATTGGGCAACACCGTCGAGTTGACCTTGCATTCCATGTACTGGCAGTTGGCGGTTCCGGCCAAGAGCAGTTCTCTGACTTCCAAGGGCCAGCCGATTCTTAAACCGATCTTCCCAAGTCCTAGCGCTCCGGCTGGATGCAAAATCGCCGGCAGCGGATGCGGCACTCAGACATGGGTATTCGCGGCCACGAAAGTGGGACTGACCCATTTGGTTGCCAGCCGGACTACTTGTGGAGAAGTCATGAAGTGCACTGGCACGAATGGGCGATTCACAGTGACGGTGAAAGTCTCTCGCTAGTTCTTACAGCTTCGTGCTGATTTGATAGTGAGATTCATCGCCAGTGGGGTCATCTGCTCATTCCGGGAGTAGAGTCAAGATGGAAATCGGCTATGGAGGCTAATTATGTCCACGAACTCTGGTCCATTCGTTTTGGCAGTCGTCACCCAAGAAGAAACCCGCATGTGGTTTGAAGGAATAGAAAAAGGCGCTGAACATAAGACAGTCAAGGAGCGCAATCCTTTTGATCGCCACAACCATATCCGCATGGCCCAACACAATCGAGGCCACGATATAGATGAGTACATGCCAGATTACCTCGAGGCCATTTCCAACGCGCTTGAACCTGCACGCGAGGTGCTACTTATAACTCATGGAAAAGGAAAAGGAAGCGCCGTACCTGCTTTGACCGACTATTTTGAGAAGAAGCATCCGCAGGTCGCCAAGAAAGTGGCAGATGTTCTCGACGTCGACATCACGAGGATGACAGAACCTCAGTTACTTGCCGTGGCTCGCGAGTGGTGGGACAAGAAGTACGGAATTCACGCCGTCAGTTCTTGAACCGCGGTCCGTGCATCACCGGCTGCACCTAGGCGAACTGGAATACTCATTGTCTTGAGCATTCTGGTCATGCCATCGCCCATATGGTTTGCGACGACGGCTTCTACGCCGTGTTCTTTGAGAAACTTCACGACACGCGCGTGATGCGATCCTTCAGTCCCTTCGTCATGCAGACGGCTCCAGGAGACTTCAATCTCGCGCCATGCATGAATCTTTCCGTTTTGGACATCCGCGATCGCTACCCAGTCAGCGCGCCCCCATCGCGGATCAATATTTCCATCCATTGTCACTGGTGCACAGACAATCATTTCAACTCTTCTCTGGGATCATGATTATTGATCCCGATGGACACTCATTGACGCAGATGCCGCAGCCTTTGCAGTAGTCGAGATTTATTTCAAAGCCTTTGCCAGTTCCCAACTTGATTACAGCGTTATCAGGGCAGACGCCGAAGCAGTTGTCGCATTCGAAGCAGTTACCGCAGGACATGCAACGCCGCGCTTCATAGAGGGCCGTCGATTCATCAAGTCCTTGTACAACTTCATCAAAGGTTGATGCACGACGTGCACCTTCCAAACGTGGGCGCACCGCATGTGGTGCATCGGAGTAATACCAAGGATTGAGGTCTTTGAACTCGACGATGTCGTGCTTATCGTGGCCGATATATTCAACACTTCGCAACCATGCATCAATGTTGCGGGCCGCCTTCTTTCCATGGCCAACTCCTGTTGTGACCGTGCGTTCGGCTGGCACCATGTCACCTCCGGCGAAAACTCCGGCATGACCTGTCATCATCATCGCGTTGACTTTGACGACGCCGTCTTCTACTTCAAGATCAGGAAGTTCTTTAAGAAGAGAAAGATCGGACTCTTGTCCAAGGGCCAGAACAAGCGAGTCGGCTTCGAGTTCCTCGAATTCCCCTGTTGGTTGAGGGAAGCCTTTCTCGTCCAAGACCATCTTCTCTACTTGGAGTTTTCCGACTTCGGCGTGCTTGATCGTGGAGAGCCACTTAATGAGGACACCTTCTTCTAAGGCTTCCTTGATTTCAGTGTCATTAGCGGGGGCTTTCTCACGAGTGCGGCGATAAACAATGATGGATTCTTCGGCGCCAAGTCGCTTCGCGGTTCGGGCTACGTCGACTGCTGTGTTGCCTCCGCCGTAGACAACAACCTTGCGACCCAACATCGGAGCCTGGCCGTCTTCGATATCGTGCAAGACATTGATCGCATCGAGAATGCGGGCAGCTTCGCCTGCTGGAATGTATGCACGCTTTCCAATGTGAGCGCCTACTGCAAGGAAGATTGCGTTGAAGCCTTCCTTGAGTGCAACTTGCACGTCATCCACGCGGGTGTTGAGTTCGAACTTAACACCCATGTCGGAGATCCGTTTGATCTCTGCATCAAGAACTTCGCGTGGCAGGCGGTACTTGGGAATTCCCCAGCGCATCATGCCGCCAAGTGCATTCGCCGCTTCACGTACGGTGACTTCATGTCCCAACCTACGAAGGTGGTAGGCCGCGGAAAGCCCCGCGGGTCCAGAGCCGATGATAAGTACATGGAAACCCGATGGTTGGGCTGTTACTGGGATGCTCCAGCCTTTTTCGATTGCAAGGTCGCCAAGGAAACGCTCGACAGAGTTGATTCCCACTGCCTCATCGAGTTGCGCCCGATTGCATGCGGCCTGACATGGGTGATAGCAAACTCTTCCCATGATCGCTGGAAAGGGATTCTCTGTGATCAGCGAACGCCATGCGGCTTCGTATGAGCCATCCTCTGCTACGTAGAGCCAGTTTTGGATGTTCTCACCGGCGGGGCATGCGTTGTTGCACGGCGGCATGAGGTTTACATATTGAGGACGTTCCACCCTCCACGAACCTGTGTGGTTGGCGAGGCTGGATTCGACTTCAAGGGTGATTGCAAATGGCTTTTCCATTAGATCGCACCTGCTTCGGACAGATCGGCGTTCTTGGTATCTGCATCGACCAAGTTGTATCGCGCAATATTGCGATCTGCGTTCGCTTGCAGATGATCGATGACATCCTCGCGACGTTTTGGCGAAAAGAGATGGCCATATCGCGACTGAAGTTTCAAGTATTCCTCCACAGCAACTCGCTGTCTGATTGGAGTGGAGGAGATGACCTCTCCGTGTTCTGCCTCAAAAACGGGGAACAGCCCGCTCTGAGTAGCAAGACGGGCAATGCGAACCGTGTCGCAGGATGCTGAACCCCATCCCAGCGGACACGGCACTAGTACATGCAGATATCGTGCACCGCGAAATTCCATCGCGCGCGTTACTTTCGCCTCAAGATCACGAAGGTCGGCAACGGTTGCAGTCGCGACGTAGGGAATCTCATGTGCCATTGCAATCCTTGGCAGATTCTTTCCTTGGCCAAAGACGTTTCCTGGCTCGGGACCCACTGCCTGTGTCGTTGCGGTGCGCGCAGCGGGTGGAGTTGCGCCAGAGCGCTGGACACCGGTGTTCATGTACGCCTCGTTGTCGTAACAGATATAAAGGACGTCATCGTTTCGTTCGAACATTCCAGAGAGAACACCGAAGCCGATATCGACTGTGGCTCCGTCGCCGCCTTGGGCGACTACACGGGTGTCGGTTTGGCCCTTCGCCTTCAACGCAGCGGCAACCCCAGTTGCCACCGCAGGAGCATTTCCAAAGAGGGAGTGGAGCCAGGCGATTCGCCACGAACTTTCAGGATATGGTGTTGAGAAAACTTCCAGGCAACCCGTTGCATTTACCGCGATCATCTTTCCGTTGGATGCGCGCATTGCCGCATCGAGTGCGTACCGTGCGCCAAGGGCCTCTCCGCAGCCCTGGCATGCACGGTGTCCTGAAGTCAGTGCATTGGTTCGTTCGGTATCCGACTGGATTGATCTCTGCTCTGGCGGAAGAAGACGGTTGCCTACTGCGAAACTTCCGACTTGGTAGAACTTCACTGGTGCTGTACTCATTACTTTGACCCTTCACGAATAATTTCGCGTTCCACAAGGTCCTGATCAAGGTCGAGGAATGTCAGTGGTTCGAGAGAATCATTGAACGCTTGGTGAAAGAGTGCATGCAAGGAGGACTTAGTGATCGGCCGTCCGCCCAACCCTGCTATGACCGTGTAGATAGGTGTCTTTGTCGAAACGGCTTCTTTGACATTTTCAGCGACGATCCCGCCGATACCGATTGAGAATGCCTTTTCTATTACGACGACACGCTTTGCGGTCTTGAGTGCGTCGCGAACTGCTTCAAACGGGAATGGGCGGAATGTGATGATCCCGAGGACTCCAATTGAGGTTCCCTTTGTGCGCAGTTCGTCGACAACATCTTTGATTGTCCCAAGGACTGATCCGAGTGCGATGATCACGGTCTCGGCATCGTCGCAGTGATACGAACGGACTAAGCCTCCTGAGTTACGGTTAAAGACCTCTTCAAAATCTTTGGCAACTTGCGGGATTTTCTCAAGTGCACGCAAAGTTTTGGCGTGAGCCATGTAGCGCACTTCCATGAACGCCTCTGGTCCCACCATCGCGCCGATAGAGACCGGTTCGTCGGGATCTAGTACCTGGCGCGGAGAATAAGGCGGAAGGAAGGCATCCACTTGATCTTGCTCGGGGATATCGACTCTCTCTGATGCGTGCGTAAGAATGAAGCCGTCCATGCAGACCATTACTGGCAATGAGAGTTCCTCGGCAATGCGAAATGCCTGCACGTGAAGATCGGCTGCTTCTTGGTTGGTTTCTGCATAAAGTTGGATCCACCCAGAATCGCGCTGTGACATTGAGTCGCTGTGGTCGTTCCAGATGTTTATCGGCCCGCCGATAGCGCGGTTGGCCACGGTCATCACGATAGGAAGACCCAGTCCCGACGCGTTGTATACCGCCTCGACCATGAACAACAGCCCCTGGCTCGCGGTGGCGGTATACGTCCGTGCACCTGCCGCGCTCGCACCGATAGCTACGGACATCGCAGCGAATTCGGATTCGACGTTCACGAATTCGCAGTTCTTCAACTCTCCGGCTTTCACCAACCTGCTTAAACCTTCGACGATATGTGTCTGCGGCGAGATCGGATAGGCGCAAATGACTTCAGGCCTGCAACAGGCCACAGCATCAGCTACTGCCTTTGATCCTTCGACCTGCTTAAGCATGCGTCGGCTCCTTCAACTTTGTTCGGACGAATTCGTACGCCGCGGTGGCTGCGGCGCAGTTACCGGCGGCCAGTTTGCTGCTAAACCGATCGGTTATCGCTTTGTTGACCGACTCAAGGGAAATCACGTTGGTCAAAGAGGCGAACGCGCCAAGTAGTACTGCATTTGGCACGGGGCGACCTAGATACTCAAGTGCGAGTTGAGTGGCAGGCACGGTCATAGAGCGAATCTTCAAGATATCGCTCTCTTTCAAACCCAACTCTGTCAATGATTTAGTTGAATTGATGAGGACGTAGCCAGATGGGCTGAGCCCGTTGAAGACATCAATGGCGCCCAGCAGAGTCTCGTCCTGAACGATGATCGCATCCGGTGCCATGATCGGCTCACGCACACGAATCTCGTGTCCAGATATTCGGGCAAAGGCGACAACAGGAGCACCTGTGCGCTCGGAGCCAAAACTTGGAAACGCTTGGGCAAAGCGACCCTCATCAAAGGCTGCTTGGGCGATTAACTCAGCGGCTGTGACCACGCCTTGTCCGCCGCGACCATGAATACGCACTTGGAACATTGGTGGCCTCTCCCTACACCGAAGAACGCCTTCAGCCTTCTCCTAATCGCGCGCAGGCGCAAGCCAAAAGCGCACATTGCGATTAACTTCACTATTAACTGCGACACTGCGCGCGGGCTTACTAGGTGCCAATATCCCAAAAAGCCCGTAAACATTGAGGATAATGAAAGTATGCACTCGCCTCGCAAATCATATGTATATGCAAGCCTCGCCCTCGTCATCTCTCTCATCACTTCATTGGCACCGGCGCAGGCGACGTTCACCATCCTTGGACCCTTCCCGATGATGACTGCGACGTATGGCGTAGGTTCGGTGCCGATAATTCCGCCAACTACCAATTCACCGGCCCCGTGGGTTTTCACTTCATCGAATACAAAGGTGGCAACAATTTCAGGAAAGACGATCAACGTCGTTGGCACAGGGACGGCCACCATCACCGGCTCGCAAGCAGCAACGGGCAACTTCACCGCCCGCTCTCGGTCGACACAGATACGTATAAGCCAAGGCACACCCGTTCTTGGTGTATTTGCTCCGCAGTCCATACCTATTACTCAGAGGACATACACGATCGTTCCGCCAACCTCGACCTCGGACGGAGACTGGTACTACACGTCCAGCAACCCTGGTATCGCTTCAGTGGTCGGTAACAAGGTTACTTTCCATAGCGGAGGGTCAGTGCTGATTTCCGCAACTCAGGCCAGCACCCCCAACTGGAAGATTGCGACTGCCATGATGAGATTGGCAGTCCTCACGATCGCACCCGTGCTTGGGACTTTTGGGGATATCGCAATAATGAAAGACAGTGTTGCAAGCTTGAATTTGGTCTCCCCCAGGTCAACCTCGCCGGGTGCATGGACATTCACCTCATCCAACCCAAACGTTGCATCAATTGATAGAAACACCGTCACTCCTTTGGCTTTCGGCAGCACGGTGATCACGGCAACGCAGGCCACGGCCGGAGACTATGCAGCGGCGACCGCTGCGATGACGCTTACTGTCTTGGGGCCGGTTCCGACTTTGGGTGCTTTCCCCGACGTCACCGCGCAAATGGCGAGTGCGCCTTATGTAAACATTCAGCCGCCAACATCCACATCGACCGGAGCATGGAGTTTCACCGCTTCTGACCCCTCCGTTGTGGCATTCAGTGGCGCAATCGCTACGCTTTTCAAACCCGGCATTACGACAATCACGGCTAGCCAGGCTCCCACCACAACATTTGCATCGCCTGCTCCAGTGTCAATGAAGCTGACAGTGGTCGGAACACCCAAGATCGGGCCGTGGTTTGATATTCAAAAAGTTGTTAATGACCCTGATTTCTCGTTGACCCCACCAACGTCCACGTCAAACGGAGCGTGGTCGTACACCTCATCTGACACATCAGTTATTACGTTTGCAAATGGCGTGGCAAAGGTTACGGGTGCCGGTAGAGCAACCATCACTGCGACTCAAAGTCCCACAAGTATTTGGTCGCAAGGTAGTGCTTCAATGTCGATCCAAGTATTTGGCCACATTCCAACTCTGGGCACTTTTGCTCCAATCATGGCGACGCTGGGTGATTCACCGAGACTAATCACCCCGCCGACTTCCAATTCACCTGGGACGTGGAGATACTCGTCATCGGATCCGAAGGTCGCCACAATCTCTGGGGCCTCATTGGTAATCGTCGGAATCGGGACCACGGTGATTTCTGCGACCCAGAGCGCGGCGGGGGCATATTCGCAATCAAATGTTGTCCAGACGAGTCTGGTGGTGAAAGCAAAACCGACCACGACTGCCACTCCAACACCTACTCCAACGGCTAAACCGTCTTCCAGTCCCACCCCCGCGGCCAGTTCCACCCCCGCGGCGACAAGGCCACCGGTCAATGCCACCATCAAGGTCACAGCCAGCGACCGAGTGATCACGGTTGTGGCCATCGGGGTCAAAGCCCTGGTCTTTATCAACGGCAAGCCAGGCAAGGTCGGCAAGAACCCGGTCAAACCCGGGATCGCCTCCATTGTCATCACTATTGACGACAAGGTCGTCTACAGGCGCGTTTTCACCATAAAATAGGGATTTCTACCTTGTGAGAACTCGGTGAATTGTCCGTTTTGTCCCACTCAAGCGACAAAGTGCGGTTAGATTCGTAGTAGCAAGTAGAGGCGGCGACGGCCGTTTCTGTATCAAAAAACCGGTTACAAGAGGGAATCCCGTGGCGAAGAACGTAGTTCAGGAAGGTCCTATGGTCTGGACCGTTACTGAGCTGGGCGCTTTCTACACTGAGCACCGCAGCGAACTACTCGCCCACGCCAATCGTGTTCTCAAAGATGGGGCCAAGGCCGAAGAAATCACCCAAGACGCCTTGATCAAGTTCATGCTTGCCGCTCCCGAACTCGAATCTGACGATCACGCGCTTTCTTATTTGCACCGCACGATCGAAAATCTCTGCATCGACCTCTTCCGCATCGAAGGTCGTCGTCCCAACCTCGTCCTCTTGGACGATGCAACCGCAGAGATCGAGGCATCCTGGCAAGACGACGGCGACCACTCAGCAGTATTGAGTGCGGCCGAAGACGCCGCCATAGTTCGCCAAGCCTTGGCAATGTTGTCACCAGCCGAGCGCGCTGCACTTGTTATGTGGGAAGTCGAAGGACGCTCCACCGACGAGATTGCCGCCGAGCTGGGTATCAAGACTGCAGCAGTGCGTCACACGGTCTCACGCGCTCGCGCATCTTTGCGCCGTATTCTCTCCGAGTTTGTCATTGATGAAGAGCGTGGCTTGACTGCTCTTGATCTTCTTTCAACTACGTACAAGAAGTCCTCCGAGCTTGCGAAGAAATCTTCCAAGGTCGCACTCTCATTCCTTCTTGTTGTGACTGCGTTCCTTGGGTTTAACTCATTGACCGGCAATGAGACGCGTATCCCATCGGCACTGCCAAATGTTTCACATGGCCCTGTCGCTGGAGTCCCAACAACAGCGACACCAACTGATAATTCGAACGTTGCCTCGACCAAGCCACGGGCTTCCGCATCTTCCCAAACCCCAACCGCAGTGGCCTCGACGCCTTCAAAGAAGGTCAACGGTCTCGTCAGCGGCTTTGCGGTCAAAGGCGCACCTGTGACATTCCCTGGTCTTGATTCAGATGGCATCCCAACCGGCAACACGATCACCGATTCCAATAAGAACATTGGCAAATTGTTTGTAGGAAAAGATGCGCCAGTACTCACTGACTCTGGGATCGTGTTGAGTAACCAGGCCATGACATTAAGCGGCGGTCCGAACATTCTTCTCGCTCAATCGATCACTGTCGATGGGACTGGCACTAGTTATTCAGCGCTTCCAGCAGCGGGAATCAATGGGATTTGGACTTCACTCAAATTGTCATCCACGACGACCAACATTGAACGCCTTGCAAATGGTCAGTATTTGATGACTGTGACGATGGTCATTGATTCGGCCATCAAGTCAGATTTCCTTTTGCCAACAACGGGCAATGGGTATGATTTAACTGCAGCCCCAAGAGCGATTACAACACGCCTACTTCTTACTGCGGGCAAGACACAAATTCTTGCCCAAGCCATTTCAGTCTCTGATACAGGAAAGGGAGCGACTCCATGACCTCTCTTCCATCTAGCTTTCTTCGCCGGGTCCGGATACGCGGCGGGGAATTTGGTGCATCAGCACGTGCGATGCATCGAAAAGCCGCATTTGAGAACGTCTCAGATGCGACAATCGAAAGGAAACTAATGTCTACAAAGACAACTCTCAAGCGAATTTCGCTTGTAGCTGTTGCTGCGATGGGCTTGGGTCTTCTGTCTGTAGTGCCTTCATCGGCAACTTCACAGGCAGACACACTGACGCTCGCCAATGCAACATCTAGTGTCACAGTTGGAACTGCGGCGACAAACACGCTGACGCAGTCATTTACAGGCCTTGGTGGAGACACCATGACTGTAACTGCCTCACTCAGCAGCGCCCCAACCGGTAACTCAACGGTTCCTACTTTGACCGTCAACCAAGCGTCAAACACAAACGCTTCTACATCAGTCAGTGGCCTTGTAGGTACAACTGCTGATACAGCAAGCGCAACTGTTTACAACGCAGCTTCCGGTGTTTACACCGTTACTTTGCCATCAACGGCGATTGCTGGAACTTACGTAGTTAAGTTCACTGCAGCCGTTGTATCACCAAACGCTGGCACAGTTAACGCCGCCGTCCAGACCTGGACAGTGACTGTAGCTGCAGAAGGTCCTGCAACTTCAGCTGATTCAACATGGGGTATGGCTTCTGGTACCACCGCTCCAACTCTGGGAACCAAAACTGCAATAACTTCTGCCAAGACCATTGGTACCTCACAGGCTGCCACCATCTTGGTCAATCCGTTGAAGGCTGGCGGAGTTGCTCTTACTGCTGCAATCAAGTTGTCTGCGACCGTTTCTGGCCCAGGAACTTTGGCCTTCGGTAGCTCAACTTCACTTGGAACAGCTGGCGCTGGTCGTGCGATCACCGCTGGAACCGCAGGACAGTACTACCTCGGCGTATTCAGCGACGGCACCTCTGGTGTTGCAACTGTCACGATCACCGAACCAGGTGGAGCTGTACTTGCAACCGCAACTGTGAACTTCGCAGATGCCCTTGCTTCATACACACTCACACCAACCAACACTGTTACAAAAATTGGTGGAACTGACGTTGTGACAATTGCTGGTAAAGATGCAGCTGGTATTACAGCAGCATTGGGTACTTACTACGTAAGCAGCTCAAGCACCGCTGTAGCAACAGTTACAACAACCGGACAGACCGGATCCACATTCAACGTCACTGGGGTTGCAGTAGGAACAGCAGTAATCACCGTTGCCAATGCTCTGACCTCTCCAACAATCACTAAGACCTACACGGTCACTGTTGGCAAGGCGACCATCGGAACTGTCTCCATGACAACCGATAAGACCTCATATGCTGCTGGCGAGAAGGTAACTGTTACCGTCACAGCAAAGGGATCTGACGGAACAGCCGTCGGAGATGCGACTCTTAACGCATTCTCTGCAGCTGTTGTGAGCAACGTAGCGGTTCAGGGAACACTCCCAACCGCCGCTATTGCCTTCGTCGGTGGAGTCAAGACCTTCGTTATCTACGCTCCAATGTCTGCAGGTACCGTAACTCTTACCGGTACTGAAGGTTCAAGCACCGACGCGGTAATTGCTGACTCAACAGCTGGAAAGACAATTACCGTTTCATTCGATGTTACGAACCCAGGAACTGACGCCGCAGTTGATGCAGCAAACGCAGCAACCGATGCAGCTAACTACGCTGCTGACGCTGCTGACGCTGCAACAACAGCTGCTCAGGAAGCAACCGCTGCTGCACAGGCAGCTCAAGATTCAGCAGATGCTGCTACAGCAGCAGTTGTTGCTCTTGGTCTCCGTGTTGACACCTTGATGGCGTCAGTACGTGCACAGCTAACCTCCTTGTCGAACCTGCTCGTCAGGATCATCAAGAAGACAAAGGCGTAAGCCGACCAGTTAGTCTTAACTAACTAACTGAAAACCCGGTTCCTGCTTCGGCAGGGGCCGGGTTTTTGGCTTTCCGCACGGGTAGCGGATTGAATTAGCCAGAAATCTGGGGATTAATTGTTAGAGTCAGCTCAGAGATCATTGAGGAACGAGGGCTTACGGGTGATTGGGTTCGAGCAGAAGCAGGCGACGCAGGTGAGGAACATCGTTCTTCTAACGGGTGTCGTGACAACTCTCTTTGTCTGGACCTCGCTGGCTGATCCTATAAATCTTCCGAAAATGTTCATCCTCGCCATTTGCGCTGCGTGGGTCATCGGGCTCATCGCCACAAGAGTCTTCTACGCCAAGGATCGACGCCTTTCGGTCGGACAGTGGACCTTAGTGGCCTTTGCCCTTTGCCTCCTGCTCGCTGCGATTTTAACGGATGTTAAGTACACGGGATTTTTCGGAGCGATACAACGAAACGACGGTGCGCTGTCCTACATTGCGCTAGCTTGCCTTTCCTTCGCCGCCATGATGAGTTTTAGGACGACCGATTTCAGACAATTGCGATGGTGGATTCTCATCATTGGTTCCATTCTTACTGCGTACGGATTTCTGCAGACATTTGGACATGATCCCTTCAAATGGGTGCTTCTCTACAATCACGTCGTCGGGACACTGGGTAACCCGGACTTTTTCTCTGGCATAGTCGGCGCCGCCGCGATAGCGAGCGTCTGGCTCATAATCGTTGAGGACCAAATCCAGATCCGCTTAGGGGGCGCGGCCCTCCTGCTCTGCGAACTCTTTATCTTGAAACGTTGCGGATCAATTCAAGGAATCGCTGCGTTCTTGATTGGGCTTGTGATCTTGGTGGTCGCAAGAGTCTGGCAATGGCAAAGAAAGATCGGGATAACTGTCAGCGCGGTAATTGGGGTGGTCTCTATTCCCGTGATTTTGGGATTAATCGACAAGGGACCGTTAGCGCGATTCGTCTATCGGGGCTCTTTTCAAAGCCGAGTTGATTATTGGCACGCAGCACTGGAGATGTTTAAAGCCCATCCCTTCTCAGGCGTAGGGTTGGACCGATTCGGCCAGTATTATGGACAATACGCACCGCAGATCCAGATTGTTCAGGGTCAGGCAAGCGACAACGCCCATAACGTTTTTCTTCAGATATTGGCCACCGGCGGCCTGCTGGTCACGGTGCCCTACCTGTTCTTGCTCGCAGTGATTTTCGTCGGTGCCGTACGCGCGATCAAGGCAACCAATGGAAAGACGCAGATCGACCTCATTGCCCTTTCCTCTATATGGATCGCGCTTCTCTTCATTTCATTTATCTCAATCGACAATTTGGGAGTTGCAGTCTGGTTCTGGATAGCGGGCGGCGTTCTCTATGGCGCGTCCAGGCACCTTCTTGCGGACAAGCCTGCACAACCGCAGAAGTCGGGGAAGAGCGCAAAGCGCATCGCCCAAGACAATTCGAACATCCTTGCCCCGATCGCTTCGCTTCTTCTTGCGATCGTGATGCTGGTACTCGTGGTCCCAGCCTGGCGAAGTTCGGCGATGCTTTTGGATTTGCAGCGCCAACGAACCGGTTGGACACAGGCTCAATATGTGGACGCGATCAAGCAGGCCGCGAATGCTCAACCTGGCAATGTTCAGGTCCATGTTCAACTGGCCGACATTGCATTGCGTGTGTCCGCATTTGATGAAGGTTTAAGCCTCATTCAATCGATCAATAAGCAAGACCGTAGATCTATTGATGGGAACACTTTGGGAGCGATCGCATATGAGTTGAATAAGAAATACGAATCCGCTCTGCCCTATCGCCTAAGACTTCTGGAGATCGACCCATGGAGCACGAGAAACATGCTTGGGTTGATCACCGATTACGTTGCGCTTAAGGAATTGGACAAGGCACAGGAAATGTATTCTAGACTTTCCAAGTTGTACCCCAATAGCCCAGACACGCAGTCTGCCAAAGCGCTCATCAAAGGATAAGGTCGCCTTCATGTCAGAACGCAACAAGACTGTTGCCATCATTGGTCAAGGATATGTCGGGCTCCCGTTGGCAATGGCCGCCATAAAGGCGGGATGGAATGTCATCGGTATTGAGAATTCTCCGTCCAAGTACGCTGGAATATCTGCGGGCATAAGTCCGGTCGAGGACGTGCCTTCATCTGATATTCAAGAAGTCTTGAGTTCTGGGCAGTATCGAATTTCAAATTCAGCGACAGACGTCAAAGACGCGTCGATTGTGACGATTTGCGTTCCAACACCGCTGGATGCCGAACGTGCCCCCGACTTGAGCATCCTTGAATCTGCAGTATTGGACATTGCACCGCACCTTGTAGATGGCACGCTGGTGATCAACGAGTCAACCTCTTTTCCGGGGACCTTGAGAGAATTCATCGCGCCAAGGATCATGGAGAATCTCAAAGACAAGAACGCGAGGATCTATCTCGCAGTCGCTCCCGAACGAGTCAACCCAGGGGATGTGAAATGGCATCAGAAGAACACTCCCCGTTTGGTTGGCGGAATTGACGCTGAGTCAACGAAATTGGCCGTTGAATTCTATGGTTCGATGTGCGACGAGGTTGTTGAGGTCTCTGCTCCCGAGGTTGCCGAGACTGCCAAGCTTTTGGAAAACACTTTCCGACTTGTAAACATCGCTCTTGTAAATCAATTGGCCCAATTGTGTGCAGATCAGAGCATCGATGTGCATGAGGTGATTGACGCAGCCTCGACCAAGCCTTATGGATTCATGAAATTCACGCCCAGTGTCGGGGTAGGCGGACATTGCATCCCCGTAGATCCCATGTATCTGTCATGGTGGGCTGAGAAGAATGGCACAGTTGCCTCCATTATTGATCGCTCCGACGAGATAAATGTTGGGATGCCTCTTTATGTTTCGCAGAGGGTTCGCGCCCTTGTTGGCGCAAACTCTGCTGCAAAGCGGGTCTTGATTATGGGTGTGGCTTACAAGCCAGGGGTCAGGGATGTTAGAGAAACGCCAGCCACAGCATTGCGCGATGACTTGATAAGCAATGGATACGAAGTCGGCTGGATTGATCCGTTGGTCTCGGACTGGGAAGGATCACTGCCCGTTGATCTTTCGTGGGAGTGCGATGTGGCTGTTGTTGCCACGGCCCAACCTGGTCTGCCGGTTGAGCACATTTCAGTAAGAGGCATCCCGATCTTGGACTGCACCGGAGTTTTTAAAGATCTACCGAATGTGGTCCGACTTTAGTCAGTTGATAGATGCTGGGCCATATCTCGAATTATCGTGTCGAGGTTTCGCGTTGGCTCCCAGCCAGTTAACTTCTTGATTCGTTCAATATTGGGAACTCGACGCTCCATGTCCTCGAAGCCATCCTGGTATGCGTCCTCATAGGCGATGTAAACAATCTTGCTCTTGGAGTTGGTAGCTTTGATGATTTTTTGCGCCAAGTCGTGGATCGAAATCTCTTCGCTGTTCCCGATATTCACGACTGTCCCGATTGTTGCCTCTGAATTAGATACGGCAATGAGCGCCTCAATAATGTCAGCAACGTGGCCGAAGCAGCGCGTCTGCTTGCCATCTCCGTAGATGGTGATGTCTTCGTTGTTGAGAGCTTGTGCCACAAAGCGTGGCACAACCATCCCGTAGGCACCGAGTTGCCTAGGGCCAACAGTGTTGAAAAAGCGGACAATTCTTGCTTGCAGATTCTTGTCTTTCCAATAGGCATAGGCGAGTGTTTCATCGAGGGCCTTGGCCTGGCTGTAGGACCAACGCAATGTGAGAGGGGAGCCGAGGATTCTCGAATCATCCTCTTGTAGGGAGTCTGAAATGTTCTTGCCGTACACCTCGCTGCTGCTTGCCACAAGAACGGGGCGTGAGTGTTTGAGGGCAGAATCCAAGACGTTCTCGGTGCCTCGGATGTTGGTCATAAGGCTGGCAAGGGGTCGCTCGAGGATATTGAAGACGCCGACAGCGGCTGCTAGGTGGTAGATATAGTCGGTCTCGGCTGCGAGCTGGTCGACGACCGCGGGGTCAAGGACCGACCCCTTGATAAAGGTGAGTTTGCCCGATTTCTCGGCATCGGCGAGGTTCTCGATACGGCCGGTCTCCAGGGTGTCCAAGACCGTAACCGCATGGCCGTCTCGAATGAGGCGATCGGTCAGGTGTGAGCCTATGAATCCGGCACCGCCGGTTACAAGTACGCGCATTGCCCCACCTTATTGGGTCAAACCGCATCCCCTGTGCACGCTCTCCGCGAGCACTGAGGTGTCACCCATTTAACTCTCAGGAAGTTAGGATTGTCTTACGCCATGGCAGCGCATCATCAAGGAACCAAGAGCTCTCAAGTGGATTGGGCCGCACTCATCACCGGGCTGGGGCTGGGCCTCACAATCGCCCTTCAAGTCACCACGATGCGAGCCTCCGACATCAGTTCGGTCTACGCGTCAATCAATTCCCTATCGCGCCTCTGCGCCTTGGTTGGCACATATTTCGCCCTACTTGGCATTGTGCTCGTCTCCCGAATCCCGTGGGTAGAGCGCGGCGTCGGCCACGACCGCCTTGTGACGTGGCATCGCAAACTCGGCCCGTACTCGCTATTCCTCATTGGCTTCCATGTCCTCTTTGTGACCTTGGGATATGCAGGCCAAGACCATGTAGCACTCATTGTTGAACTCTGGCGCTTGCTCCACCAGTACCTCTGGATGTGGCCGGCATTGGGTGGGTTCATCTTGATGATCATGGCTGGTGTCACCTCGTACAAGAAGGCTCGCGCCAAGATGAGTTACGAAACCTGGTGGATGATTCATGTGTACACCTATTTAGCCATCGCTCTTTCCTTTATGCACCAAGTGTTGAACGGTCCTATGTTCATAGGACATCCACTCAACCGCGCGTACTGGACGGCTCTGTATATCTTCATGGGCGCAAGCGTTGTTGTTTGGCGAATTGGCATTCCCATTCTTCGCTCGTTCCGACACAACCTCAAAGTTCACAAGGTCGTCATTGAAGGCCCAGGCGTCGTTTCCGTAATCATGCGCGGGCGCAAACTTCACAAGCTTGCAGCAGAGGGTGGACAGTTCTTTGGCTGGCGATTCCTTGCGAGAAATCATTTCATGATTTCGCACCCATATTCTTTATCGGCTGCACCGACGCAACATCTCATGAGGATCACGGTCAAGGATTTGGGTGATCACTCGCGATCACTTGCGTATTTGAAGCCTGGCACACGTGTTTTTGTCGAGGGTCCTTATGGTGCGTTTACTGCCGGGCGTTCTTCGCGCCGTCATGTAGTACTCGTGGGTGGAGGCGTTGGCATCACGCCCGTTCGCGCGATCATGGAGGAATTCAAAGATGGCGTGCAAATGGATGTCGTCTATCGAGTATCCCGCAATGAGGATCTTGTGCTCAAGCAGGAACTCGATTATTTGGCCGCACAGTCTGAGGGTTCGATTCGCATTCATTATTTGGTCGGGCCTCGAAGCCAGCATCCGATGGATGCAAAAACCCTTAACCGTCTCATCCCTCTTTTCGCCGACTCCGACATCTACATCTGCGGGCCTGGCCCGCTGGTCGAATCAGTGCGCAAGGCAGCAAGGGACTCAGGGGTGCCTAAGAACCGCTTCCACGATGAGGCTTTTGCCTTCCACTCCGAATAGGGGCGTGAAAGTCGCATGATCTGCACGGTCCGGATTCAGTTCTCTCACAGGTTGTTGGTGAAAAATCAGTTCACTGCATTAGGAATTCGTTTATCTAGGGGGTTGGAATGAAGCGGGCATTGCTTATCGCAGGTGGCACAGTTGGTGGCTTGGGAGCGGTCCTCTCAATCACCCCGCCGCAGCTGAACTCGCAAAGCGCCATGGGTGGACTGTCCAACGTGGCAAGCCCCGCTACAACAACTCCTGTAGCGCAGACAACCGCAACAACCCCGACAGCATCGACCCCGGTAGCGACCACTCCATCAGCAACCGCAACCACACCGAAAGCAACGGCGGTAAAGAAGAAGGTCACGCAGAAGAAGGTCGCCGTTGCAAAGGTGACCACTAAAACAACAACCACAGCGACGACGACAACTCCCGCCGCATCAACACCAGCGGCAGCAGCGACAACTCCCGCCGCATCCGCTCCGGCACCTGTAGCAGCGCCCGCACCGAAGAAAGTCTCTGGAACCTTCACTGGCAGCGTGGTCAACGTCAACTACGGAAACGTGCAAGTGCAGATCACGGTTGTTGATGGGAAGATCACAAACGCCCAGGCACTGCAGGCACCGAATGGCCGCAGCGATCGCTACACCCAGTACGCAATCCCTGTTCTTCGCTCGCAGACCCTTGCCGCTCAAGGATCCAATATTCAAGGCGCTTCGGGTGCTTCATACACGTCTTATGGTTGGTATACATCCCTCCAATCCGCCCTCGCTAAAGCTGGTCTGTGAAATGATCTCGCCGTGGCACATTTGCGCGCAGAGATAGAAGTCTGGGGCACCGTCCTCTTCGTTGACGCAGCATCAGATGTCCCAGGCGATGAAGCTGTTTTGCAAATTGGAATCGACAAGGTCCGAGAATTTGCCACTCATGTTGATGATGACTTCTCAACGTACAAAGAAAATTCAGTTATTTCGAAATTGCGAAGAAATGAAATCACTATCGAATCAACTTCGGATGAGGTTAAAGATGTTTGGAACCGTTGTGCTTATGCTCGTGAAATCACTGAAGGCGCGTTCGACCCCTGGGCTGTTGAAGGCGGCTTTGATCCTTCCGGTTTAGTCAAAGGATGGGCTGCAGACAAGTGCGCCGAAATAATGCTCGAAGCGGGCGCCAAGCATGTGCAAATAAATGCGGCGGGTGATTTAACACTGCGCGGAGGTCATCTAGATGCTGAAAAAGCAGTGCCTTGGTCTATTGGCGTTGTTAATCCACAGAACCGACAGGAAATAGTTCAGGTCTTCGACATCATCGACGGCGCAATAGCGACAAGCGGAACCTACGAACGCGGGGCTCACATTCTTGATCCGCATACCGGATTGATCGCGATTGGCGCCCGGTCGGCTACCGTTCTTGGCCCTGACGGTGGTTTAACCGATGCGCTCGCGACTGCTCTCATGGTTGAGGGACGCGATGGCGCGATCTGGTTTTCACATCCCGATTTGGTGCAATATTCTGCTTGGGTCGTCGATCGTCACGAAGATGTGGCGTGGAGTGTGGGACCAGAATCCGCTTCATAGCGGGAGTTGATTTAGTTTAGGGGTGCTTCCCCAGCATGATTAGAGTTATCACATTTGGACGAGGTCCGTACATCCACCAGATTCTCCAAGCACCGGCGGTTTTGTTTTCAACATAAGACTCCCAGACGTCTTCACCGCCAGGACCCTTGATAGATTGATATTTGTGAGAATGAAGGCTCGGATATTTCGGCCCGCGTTCAGTGAGAATCTCTAAACTTTTGGAGACTTTGGCGAACTTTTCTTTCGGTCCATTGCGTCTTAATTCTAGAAATTGCTCTTCGGCTTGATCAGTCCACAGTAATTCAAAAGTTGGCACTTCAGACCTTAACTTTAGATTGCTTCCTTTGCTTTGAGACGGTTGTTTTCGATTTCGTTTTCCTGGCTTTTGAATTATCCAAGAGGTGGTCGAGACTTTTAGTTTGACCACTTACGGCCTGACTAATACCACGTGTGAGCGAGTCCATGAACTGGGCGTCATTCCAGAGTGGTAATTCACTTTTTGGAATTGCGACAACAGGTGTTAACACGATATGTCCCGTCTGGAAGACGGTCACAAAGAAATTCTCATACGCGCCGACTCCTGATTTTCCTAAGGCGAGCCGAGAACGATCATCCGCTGATACCTGACGAGGTTTTGCTATCTGAGCACCATCAATTTTTGACATGCCTCTATAATAGCCCGAAATGGGTAAATGGGTATTACCTATCAACAGGCCAAGAGGGCCGTTTACCTCGTATTCAGGCAGTAATCTCAGAAAGTCTGGCGACGTCTTCGTCGTTCAACTCGAGAACCTGCACGATTTCACCCAGCTGCTCGACGGTACGGGCGCTGGCAAGTGGAACACTCACAGTGGGTTGTGCACGCAGCCATGCCAGTGCAACTGCAGATGGAGTGCTTGCATAGTGTCTTGCGATCTCTTGGAGGGTCTCGACCGTTCTCCATCCCTTTTCATTCTGATATCGGGCAACGGCTGCGGCGCGTACTGATTCGACGGTGACTCCAGGACGGTACTTGCCGCTGAGGAATCCTCGTGCCAATCCAAAAAATGGAAGAACTGAGATCTTATGATCACTTATTACTTTGGCCATCTCGCCCTCGATGCCTTTGCGTTCCATGAGGTTGTATTGCTCCTGCAGGGCGACGTAGGACGCAAAGTTGTTCTCCTTGCTCATTCGTAGCGCCTCATCGAGTCGGTTGGCCGAATATTGGGAGGCCGCGATGTATCGCACCTTGCCTTCTTTGATTAGATTGGTGAAGGCTTCCAAGGTCTCACCTAGCGGTGTCTTTTCATCATCTTCATGCGCGTAATAAAGATCGATATGGTCGGTTTGCAAGCGGCGAAGTGAGTCATTGCAGGCCTCGACAATATTCTTGGCGCTAAGTCCTGGTCGCTTCGAGTATTTTGCGACCTTAGTTGCGATGATCATGGAATTGCGATTGCCGTGTTTCTTCATCCAGTTGCCGATGATCTTCTCGCTCTCCCCGCCCTCATTTCCGTCCTTCCACTCCGAGTAGACGTCGGCAGTATCGACGAAATTACCTCCATGCATGGAGTAGGCGTTCAAAATATCGAAAGATTGAGCTTCGTTAGCGCTCCATCCAAAAACGTTGCCGCCAAGGCAGAGAGGGTGAACTGACAGTGAGGTCTGAGGAATAGTGATCATTGCTCAACGGTAGGGCAGGATTGGCCCATGCACGAAACTACTGGTGGATTCACAAGTGCCGAACTTGCTCGGGAAAGTGCCACTTTGATGTTGCCTTCTTTGACACAGAGCGAAGCTCTGGAACTTGGCGAGATCGCGGTAGCAATTGGGAGAGATAGATCACTTCCCATTGCGGTGGAGGTGAGGTTGAAAGACTGGACCGTCTATCACGCATCACTTCCGGGCTCATCTGCCGAGAACGATCGATGGATTGCAAGAAAGGCCCGGGTTGTTCTAGCAACCGAGCACTCAACGATGTTTGAGCGAGTTCTTGCCGAAGAACAAGGGATTGATTGGTATGAATCCAAGAACTTGTCTGAGGAGACTCATGCAATTCACGGCGGCGGTCTGGCTCTGAATGTGAGAGGGCTTGGCTTTGTCGGCATCCTTCTTATTAGCGGGCTGCCGCAGGTGGAGGATCATCTACTCGGGGTGGAAGTTATTGCTGAATATTTGGCACGCAAGGGTGAACTTCTGTGAGTATCTGGGTCTGTGGCGAAGTTCTCATGGATGTGCTGCCGAAAGAGTCCTTCGTGAGCGGTGGACCCGCGAATACGGCAATGGCTCTTGCCTTACTCGGACATGATGTTGAATTCATCGGAGTTATTTCATCTGATGAGTATGGTGATCTCGCACGTGAGAAATTTTCAAGGGATGGCGTAGGCGTGGTACATGTTCTTGATAGTCCAAAGCCGACGTCAACGGCAAAGGTGAGCATCGATGAAACAGGTACTGCCTCCTACGTTTTCACGATAGACGGTACCGCTACTTTTGATTTCGATGGTGGCTGGTTGCCCAATCCATCTAGAAACAAGCCACAGTTGCTCCATATCGGCTCCCTTGCCTCGATTGTCGAACCTGGCGCGAAGGCGTTGTACGAGTGGGCTATGAAGGTTGCAGAGTTTGCGCCCGTTGTCTTTGACCCTAACGTCCGACCCGCATATCTCTCGGATCGAGATCGCTACCGCAATTCAGTTGAGGAATGGGTCTCAATTTCCTCTGTCGTGAAAGCAAGCGAGGACGATTTAGCGTGGCTCTATCCCCAAACCGATGTGATTCTTGTTGCGAAGGATTGGATTGCAAACGGGGTGCAGGTTGTCGTAGTGACAAAGGGTGCGCATGGTCTCGTAGCTATCACCTCCGAAGAAGTGGTCGAGGTTCCTGGCGTTCATGCCGAGGTTGTCGACACCGTAGGCGCCGGAGACACTGTCGGTGCCGTCATTTCTAAAGCAATTTTTGAAAATGGACTCGAGAATATGCGCGGCGAAGTACTGCGCAGGGCATTGGATTGTGCGGCGCTCGCCGCTGCAATAACCTGTAGTCGTGCGGGCATACAGCCTCCAACGAAATTAGAATTAGAAGCGAAAAGAAACGGGCATAAAAATGCAGTTCATCGATGATGCAGAATTTCAAGTTGCGATTGACCTGGATCAAGGTGGACGTATCGCCTCGCTGAAGTGGCGCGACATGGAATTCGCACAATCTTTCCGCGGGGACCCCGTAACGTGGGGTTGGTTCGCCATGGCTCCATGGGCCGGGCGAGTTCGCAATGGCATAATCCGCAATCCGGCAGGCAAGGAATTTCAACTTCCATCGACCTATGATCCGCCCCATGCTCTCCACGGATTTGGACTGACATCATCCTGGCAGGAGATTGGGCCGGGAAGGTCGTTGCTTCACTTACCCGCTCCGTATGCCGGCGCCACTGTCGAGCAGAAGATAGAAGTGCTTGATGATGCGGTGCGTTGGAGCCTTGAATACGAGCCGGGCAACTGTGATCTACCTGCGTGGATTGGGTTTCATCCATGGTTCCCACGCGATCTTGGACGCGGAGGCAGCGCAGAAGTGGAGTTTAGCGCTTCGAAAATGATGGAGCGAGATAGTGAAGGCATGCCTACGGGCAAACTCGTTGAGCCATCCAAGCAACCGTGGGACGACGCTTTCACGCAGATCCGCGGCATTCCAGCGGTGGTCTGGGAGGACGTGGCGCGCATCGAGATTGAATGCGATTCGCCGTGGTGGGTTGTGTATACCGAAGACGCAGATGCGCTCTGTATCGAGCCACAGACCGCACCGCCCGATGCGGCCAACTTAGGTATAGAGGGAGAGCATTATGTTGAAGCACTATTTGTATTTTCGGAAGGATAAGAAATGATCGACCGTAAGCATGTAGCCGATCTAACCGCCCTTGAACAGAAGCGCTTTCTGGAGAAACATCCGAAGAGTGGCGAGATGTTCCTTGCTGCTAAGAATGTGATGCCCGGTGGTGTTCCAATGTCGTGGATGGCGAAGTGGCCAGGCGCCTATCCCGTCTTTGTTGAAAGTGCACAGGGTGCTCGATTTGTGGACGTCGACAAGAATGTTTACATTGATTTCTGTCTAGGCGACACGGGTTCCATGACAGGCCATTCACCTGAGCCGACCGTCAAGGCAATACGCGAGCAAGTGGGCAAGGGTTTAACCGCGATGCTTCCTACGCAAGACGCGGTCGCAGTGTCTATCGAGTTGGTCAAGAGATTTGGATTGCCACTGTGGCAGTTCACTGTCTCTGCAACCGATGCTAACCGTCACGTCATCCGATATTCACGGCACATCACAGGTAAGAAGAAAATTATCGTCATCGATCGTTGCTATCACGGCAGTGTCGACGAAACCTTCGCGACTCTGGATGCTGAAGGAAACACGATTGCACGTGAGGGCAACATCGGGGCTCCTGTGCCGCTTGAGGAGACGACGCGTGTCGTCGAGTTCAACAATTTGTCGTCAATGGAGGAAGCTCTCGCCCACGGAGATGTGGCTGCGATCTTAATGGAACCGGCGATGACCAACGTTGGAATTGTTCTGCCCGAAGAGGGCTATCTCCAGAGTGTGGGTGAATTAGCCAAGCAATATGGTGCCCTCTGGATTATCGATGAGACCCACACGATTTCCGTTGGTCCAGGCGGCATGACTGGAGCCCACGGCCTGAAGCCTGATTTCCTCACAATTGGCAAGGCAATCGCGGGAGGCATCCCCACCGGAACTTTTGGCATGACGCGAGAAGTCGCGGCGGCCATCTCCACCCGCATTGCACTGGACCAGATTGATACGGGCGGAATCGGCGGAACTCTTGCGGGAAATGCTCTATCCCTCGCTGCGATGCGAGCCACCCTCACGGAAGTCCTCACGTCGAAGGCATTTGAGGCCATGATTGCCCTCGGAACGCGATGGTCTGACGGAGTTGATGCCGCGATCAAGGAGTTCAACCTTCCATGGCATTGCAATCGCCTTGGTGCCCGTGGGGAGTACGTCTTCCAATCGAAGGCTCCGCGCACCGGTCGCGAGGCAGCGGATGCCGGAGACTTCGAACTCGAGCAATACATTCACTTGCGATTGCTCAATGATGGCTTCCTTCTCACCCCATTTCACAATATGGCGCTGATGTCACCTGCCACGACAATTGAAGATGTTGATGCCCACACACGGGCGTTTAGAAAGATGTGCGCTGATCTGGTTGGTTAGATCTCAATCGTGAAAGTGATTGTATCGCCGTCGGTGATCTTCGCTTTCTTTCTAACCTCTGCCTTCAGTGGCAGGAGATAGGTTCCTGTTTTCTTGCTATCGGGGAAGATGGATGTCTTCCATACGATGGTACCTATTGTCACTGTCACGCGAATCGAACCGAAACCTCGTTTTTCCGATTCAAAACGTTCACGGATGTAATCGGATTGCTTCTTCGGGACCGAGACAAAATGCCACGATGCGGCATCAAGTGAGTAGAGAAAAACTTTGGCCTTGATCGCAAATATTTCTTTAGTCACTTTGGGGCAACCGATACATAACGTCGCGGCCCCACTCTGTAAAACCGAGCTCTGAGTAGAGTCTTATGGCGCCCAGATTATCTGCGTCCACGTACAACATGGCAGACATTAAACCCTTCCTCCTCAGATGAGCCAAGCCCGCAACTGTTATCGCCTTGCCAAAGCCCTGACCCTGAAAATCTGGATCGACGCCCATTGCGTAGATCTCACCGATCGGATCGTGGCCGTGCTCGTCTTTACCATCGTGGGAATGTGTATGTGCGCCATGGATCTTTGTCCAGCAAAAGGCAATGAGTTTTTCGCCCCTTGCGGCTAGGAGGAAACCGCTGGGATCAAACCACTCTTCCATCATTCTCTGATGAAGATTCTCGAGTGTCCACCCGCCTTGCTCGGGATGATCCTTAAAACTGCGATTGTTCAGAGCCAGCCATGCCTCATCATCTAGCCCAGGAAGGAAGGTGCGTAGATTCATGTCATCGCACAGATCAGGTAGGTGTTGCGTAAGAGGGCGTCGCATCTGGATCACTGTCCGCACCCTGGCTAGTCCGTTGTCTTGCGCGAGTTTTCTGGCGCTTGCGAGATCCCCATGAGACCACAATCGCGGCGAAGTGATTTTGCATATCTCCTCCAGTAACGAGCGTCCGAGACCATGTCCGCGATGAAGTGGATGAACGACAAGTTCGGCGCTTGATCCCGCGACAAGGTCGGTCAAATCAATATGTGCGTAGCCGATGATCTGGCCATTCTCTTCAATGATCAGATGGCGATCAGATTTGTCGCCTCCGTGGCGGAGATGCAGAACTATGTGCTCCGCAATCGGAGGGATACCGTCATGCTCTGTTGCAGCAGATATTAACGCCAGCACGCCGCCTTGCTGCTCAGGGTTGAGATGTTCGAGATTCAGGATCAATTACTGAACGCGCTCTGTAACAAGGCTTTCTTTTGTTCCTGGAGGAAGAGTGAATCGATATCCAACATTCCTAACTGTTCCGATAATGGCTTCGAATTCAGGACCAAGTTTCGCGCGTAGGCGCCTGATGTGGACGTCCACCGTGCGGGTGCCGCCGAAATAATCGTAACCCCAAATCTCTTGTAACAACTGAGCACGAGTGAAAACGCGTCCTGGGTGTTGGGCAAGATATTTCAAGAGTTCAAATTCCTTGAACGTCAGATCGAGTGCTCGGCCTTTGATCTTGGCGGTGTAAGAATTTTCATCGATGACAATCTCGCCGCTTCGAATCTCCCCTGAAGACGGATCCATCGCGTTGCGCATCGCAACGTGCTCGCCAATTGCGATACGGATTCGTGCATCAACTTCAGCAGGGCCGGCGGTGTCGAGGATGACATCATCGACACCCCATTCGGCGCTGATGGCTGAAAGACCACCTTCAGTTGTGATGACGACGACGGGTGCACCGATTCCAGTTGAGGTGAGGAGACGGGTCAAGCTTTTTGCACTTGGAAGATCGCGCCTGGCATCGATAAAAAGAAGATCCATCTCTGGAACATCGACGAGGATGCTGGCCTCGGCCGGCAGAATGCGAACCTGATGCTGAAGCAAACCCAATGCAGGAAGAACTTCCGCGCTGGCGCCATGCGTATTTGTTAGTAGCAATACGCGGGCCATGTTGATCTCCAATCTTGGAACTTCAGCATTAATAGGACAGACTACTCGGGTGAATTCCCTGCTTCCAATTCTGCTGATACTGATATCGGCGACGGCCTATGGCCTCTGGTATCAACGCAGTAGAGGCAGGATCCGTGCCAAGCACACGTCCTCGGGATCAGCGCTGTCAGCTGAGATCTTGGGAGGAGCCTTGGGATCTAGGGCCACTCTTGTGCAGTTCTCATCGGCTTTCTGCACCCCGTGCCGGGCAACTCGATTGCTTTTAGAGAGCGTCGTATCAACAATGCCCGATGTTCGACACTTGGACATTGACGCTGAAGCTCATCTTGATCTCGTGCGTAGACTCAATATCCACTCGACGCCAACGACCCTGATTCTGGATTCGAGGGGTCTTGAAGTGGGTCGGGCCGTAGGTGCACCCACTCGGGACCAAGTGCTGAAGTCTCTCGCCTCCATTAGTTAGGTGCGAATCTTTCGCAATTAGCGCATCGCCTGACAACTCTTTATTCTTTACCTATGTTTTGCTGCGAGCCCAAATTTTTCACCAAGCGCCGGGTCTTAGATTTCGGTCGCCTGGCGGGCTCCTTGTGTCGAATGTGATGTAAGCGTTTTTCGGCTTTCACATCCATCCACTCGACATAAACAGAACAGGAATTTCAGTGACTCAAACGACTTCTCAACTTTCAACTACAACCACAACATCTATCGACGCCCGTGGTCCGCGCTTTGCTGCGTTGATCACCACGATGGTGCTTGTAGCCGCACTTGCTTCTCATTCAGTATGGATAATTGCGTTTCAGTTGCTTGTCTTTGCAATCGGCGCCTTTCGTGGACCGCAGTTCACTCCCTACTCATGGATCTTCCGTACATTCGTCCGGCCGCGTCTAAAGGGTGAAGTGCCAACTGAAGATATCCGGCCGCCACAGTTCGCCCAGAGCGTCGGCCTGATCTTTGCCCTAATCGCAACCGCTGGCTTGCTTGCCCACATCTCGCTCCTCTTTACAATCGCAGCAGGGGCAGCCCTCGCAGCAGCCTTTCTCAACGCTGCATTCAACTACTGCCTCGGGTGCGAGGTTTACCTTCTACTACTTCGCCTCCGTTAGGCTGGCGGTTATGGCTGAACAACACGAACTACGAGAACGCGGTCTACGACTTACGCCTCAGCGAGAACTAGTTCTTTCTGCGGTGCGCGAGTTGGGCCATGCAACCCCGGAGGAGGTCGCCGAGAAAGTACGTCAGACCCATCCTGGTATCAATCTCTCAACCGTCTATCGCAATCTTGAGACACTTGAAAATGTCGGCCTCGTGCAGCACACGCATTTGGGACACGGTGGCGCGACCTATCACGCTGCCGAGGAACTCACTCATCTTCATTTGGTGTGTGGGATTTGCGGATCTGTGGGCGATGCGCCGATTGACGTCGCAGCCAGTTTCGTCAACACACTTGCAGATGACTACGGATTCAAGACTGACGTGACTCACTTCGCGGTATATGGCACTTGTGCGACGTGCTTCCAAAAAGAGCTCTAATCCGTAAAATGCAGGAGAGCGCTAAAGCCGATAGATTGGCAGCGTGACTGCAGTACTTGTTGAATATGGCCCAGACGCTGGTGCGGTCTGGCATTTTGGCGAACCCAACAAAGAGCAACGAATACTGGACGAGGGACTGGCATGGGCAGATCTCTCCCATCACGAGATCATCACGATCTCGGGAGTTGATCGGCTCACCTGGCTTCATTCTCTGACTACGCAGTTCCTGGAGAATTTGCCCGCAAACCAGTGGATTTCGGCACTGATTCTTGATCCGCAAGGCCACATCGAACATCAATTCGATTTGGTTGATGACGGGATGACGACGTGGCTCGCCCTTGATCCAGAGCGCGCACAGCCGCTGATCGAGCATCTGCTGAAGATGAAGTTCATGATGCGCGTGGATGTTCGAGATGTCTCGGATGAATTCGCCCTCCTGCGTCTGCCTGGAGTAAGCGATGGACTTGGCGGGCCGTACTCAATTGTTCCGCGTGCAGATTTGGCGCAATGGCGTGACCGCCTAAACGAGTCTGCGATACAAGTGGGGACTTGGGCACTGGATGCCCAACGCGTTGCGGCACGTCGCCCGCGAATTGGTTTTGAAACCGACCATAAGTCGATCCCAAACGAACTTGGTTTACTCAATAAGTCGGTGCACATGAACAAAGGTTGCTATCGCGGACAAGAGACGGTCGCCAAGATCGCAAATTTGGGCGCGCCTCCTCGCCGATTGGTGATGCTCCATCTTGATGGCAGTGTCGTGACCATTCCGACTGTCGGTGCCGATGTCGAAAAAGATGGTGTCAAAGTCGGCTTTATCGGAACCGTTGCACGTCACTACGAGTTGGGAACTATCGCCCTCGCGGTCGTGAAGAGGAATACGCCGCTGGATGCAACGCTTATGGTCGAAGGAATCCCAGCCAGCCAGGAGAATTAGTAGACGAGGGCCTGCGTGGACTCGTTCGTGATCTCTTCGACGAAGGTTGCCGATCCGGCAATGCGAATCCCAGGAATCTGATCGCCATCCACGATATTTCTTCGGACGGCGCATTGCGTGCACAACGTCACCGTCGCGTTGTTGACCAAGGTGGCAAGCAATTCGTGAAGAGGCGCAGAGTGCGCGAGTGAGAATCCTTCGGCGCGCCCAGGCAATGCGAGCCAGGACGCGTCACCTGCTAACCAGAAAGAGACATCAATGCCGGCAGCAAGGGCGGTAGATGCAACCGAGAACGCCTGCGCGACTCGCTCGGCGTCTTCAACGCCCGTGGCCAACTTGATGACTAAGTGAGTGCTTCGTGCCATGGATCCACCCTAAAGGATCAAGCAGATAGGCTAAAGACCATGTCGATGTCGCTGGTGAGCGCTGTTCTGCTCTGTGTCATAGCCATCGCTATAGGTATCGCTCTGCTTGTTTATGGATTTCGCGCTGGCCATGGGAGAGGAAAGAAGTAGATGGCATTCACAATTCCCGAAGGGCTCCACCCGGACCTCAATCCGCTGGCATGGCTGGTAGGTACATGGCGCGGAAAAGGCCGCGGTGAGTACGAAGGAATCGAGCCATTTGAGTTCGCCCACGAAGTGGTTTTCAGCCATGATGGTCGACCATTTCTCAACTACCATTCGCGTTCGTGGATTATCGACGATGACGGTGATGTGATTAGACCCGGAGGATCTGAGACTGGATTTTGGCGGGTCAAGCCGAACAACACATTGGAAGTGGTTCTCGCCCACAACACCGGGATTGCAGAGGGGTGGGTTGGCCGCTTCGATTCGGCGAAGATCCAGCTGGTGATGGATCAAGGATATTCCGCGCCAACTGCAAAAGTCGTCACCGACGGATCACGTCTCTACGGGCTAGTTGATGGAGAACTTTTCTATGCATACGACATGGCTGCCGAGGGTAAACTTATGCAGCCTCATATTTGGTCGACCTTGCCGCGCTCATATGACTAATGGCGCAGAAAGTGAAGTTCTCGCGGAAGTCCTTCGCGGGGATGTAGTCGAGTCGCAACACCGGGGCCATCTCATCCTTCTCAATGCAAACGGAACTCTGAAGCTTGCACGAGGAAATCCTGCGGCGCTCATCTATCCACGTTCGTCGATAAAGAGCATTCAAGCGTCAGCGATGGTACGTGCTGGGTTGGAGCTTGAGCCACGCTTGCTGGCCCTCGTTGCATCCAGCCATTCAGGGTCGCAGATGCATCAGAGTGCAGCTCTGGAGATTCTTGCTCTCGGCGGCCTTAATGAAAGCGCATTGCTCAATACTCGCGACAGACCGCTAGGTGATGACGAGCGTCGGGATTGGGGTGCAAAGGCACCGACATCGCTTGCGCAAAATTGCAGTGGCAAGCACGCAGGAATGCTTCTTACTTGCGTCGTCAACGGATGGCCAACCAACAAGTACCTAGATCCTGAGCATCCACTTCAAATGATGTGCCGGCTCGAACTTGAAAATCTTGCAAGTGAGGAAGTATCGCTCACGAGCATCGACGGATGTGGCGCACCGCTGTTCCTCATTTCGTTGATGGGACTTGCAAAAGCCATCCACGAGATCACGATTTCAAAGGATCCAATACATCACAGCGTGCTTCAAGCATGCCGCGAATTTCCCGAAATGGTGGCCGGCGACGGCCGCCTCACTACTCGCAAGATGAGCGAGATTCCAGGCTTGTTCATGAAAGAGGGGGCCGAAGGAGTCAACGTAGGGTCTATGCCCGATGGACGAACATTCGCCTTCAAGATCGAAGATGGATCATCGCGTGCCATCGGCGCTCTGGTTGTGGCGGCGCTCGACGAGTTCGGGGTGACCTCGATGGCTGAAAGTACGCCCATTTATGGCGGAAATAAGGTAGTTGGAGCCATACGGGCGCATTTGTAAGACGGGTAGACTGATCTGATGAATGGGCGCATCGCAACATTGATGATTCATTCATCCCCGCTGGATCAACCCGGAATGGGCGATGCAGGCGGCATGAATATCTACGTGGCCGAGAATGCGAAGCGAATGGCCGCGATGGGTGTGAGTGTCGATATCTTTACTCGTCGCAATCACAGGGACCTCCCGGATGTTGTCGACTTCGCACCAGGGGTTACGATTCGCCAAATCGATGGTGGACCTGTTGAAGGCGTGACCAAGGAGGAATTGCCGCAATATATTGATAAGTTGGCAGAGGAATTCAAGAAAGCAATCTGCGGGAAGACTCTTTACGACGTCATTCACTCGCATTACTGGATCTCAGGCAAAGTTGGCATTCCTGCAAGCAAGAAATTCAACATTCCACTTATCCATACCATGCATACGATGGCCAAGGTCAAGAATCTTAATTTGGCCGAAGACGAGTCGCCCGAACCAGAATTGAGAGTCGTGGGTGAGACTGAGGTCGTGGCTGCGTCAAGTGCCTTGATTGCAAACACTGATTCTGAAGCGGCGAGCCTGGTCTCTCTCTATGGCGCTTGTCCCGACATTGTTCATGTCGTAACGCCGGGCGTGGATCTTTATACGTTCACACCTGGCAGTGGTCGCGCGGCGGCACGGGCTCTTCTGAATATTCCAGTGGATGCGCAGGTTATTGCTTTCGTTGGTCGGATTCAGCCGCACAAAGGGCCCGAGCTCTTGATCCGTGCGACTTCTGAAATGCTCTCGCATTCACCTCACCTGCGGGCAAAGTTGATTGTTTATGTGATCGGAGGAGCATCCGGCAGCGGCACAGCAGAGGTCGAGCGTCTCAAAGAATTAGTTCATTGGCTCGGGCTATCAGATGTCATTCGCTTCCTGCCCCCGTTGCCACGTCTCGATCTGCCTCATTGGTATCGCGCCGCCGATTTGGTCTGCGTCCCAAGTTACAGCGAGTCATTTGGCCTCGTTGCCCTGGAAGCACAGGCATGCGGTACCCCGGTTGTCGCAACAGCTGTCGGCGGTCTGCGTACCGCAGTGGCTGATGGCATTTCTGGAGTATTGGTCGACGGCCATGATCCGCGAGCCTGGTCTTCGGTCTTGGCGCGATTGCTTGTGGAACCACAGCGACGCACTCTGCTCTCACTTGGCGCCTTGGAGCATTCATCGCATTTCGGGTGGGATGCGACGGCACGCGGGACTCTGGATATCTACGATCGCGTTCTTTCAGATCTTGCGCATCAAAATACTTCTATTGGCGGATAG
>CAYLYA010000005.1:0-78704 GCA_964387855.1 uncultured Bifidobacterium sp. | reverse complement strand
GCCATGAGATTGGTCACGGCTTTGACGACCAAGGCTCCAAGTACGACGGGGATGGCAATCTCAACGACTGGTGGACGCAGGCAGATCGTGACGAATTCGAGGAGCGGGCTGGCGTTCTCATCGCGCAGTACGACGCACTCGTCCCCAGTGAAGCCCCGGATATACGCGTTAACGGCGCTCTCACGGTCGGAGAGAACATTGGCGACCTAGGGGGGCTTTGCATCGCTTACAAGGCCTATCAACTGGCTCTGGGCGGCACTCCTGCGCCTGTAATTGATTCTCTCACGGGTGATCAGCGTTTCTTTTACGCCTGGGCACAGTCATGGCGGAGCAAAATACGGCCCGAAGCACTGCGACGACAGATCGCCACCGATCCACACTCCCCCGATGAATTCCGGACCAATCAGGTGGTCCGAAATATGGAGGCTTTCTACGCGGCTTTTGAAGTTAAAACCAGTGATCGACTCTACTTGGAGCCAAAAGACAGGGTGGCAATCTGGTAGCCCCTCGCACGGTCTTCACAAAGAGCGCTGTTAGGATTTGACCATTCAAGCGCTCCTCACAAATCAGAGCGCCCAAAAGAATCGAAGGGAATTTTCGTGAAAAAGAGTCTGACAGCTGTATTGGTAATTGGTGCACTGGTCCTGACTGGTTGCGGTAACAAGAAAGCCGACACCGCCAGTTCAACCACAGAATCGCCCACTGCAACAACTGCCCCAACGGCCAGCGGCGGTTTCGGCTCTGCTGTTGCCCTAGGTGGCGGCATAACCCTGACGATTTCCGCCCCCACCTCATTCAAACCAGGAACATTTGCCTCCAACTATCTTCCAGGTCAAGCCGCAAATGTCTTCGACGTGACGTTGAAGAACGGCGGAACGACTCCGATCGATCCGACAACTATTCTGCTCGCGGCCAGTTCTGGTACAAACACATGTACAGATGTTCTCGATGGAGACAACGGCGTTAGTGGGGCTCCCACCGACCCAATCGCGGCCGGAGCCACTTCAACGTTCAAATTTGCCATCGGATGCGATGCGAAAGCCGGAGCACCACTTCACTTCGATATAACAGTCGGAACTACAACGGCAGCAATCGACGGAAAGATCGCCTAAAGCCGCTTTAGCCTGAACCAGCGGCGAATTTACGCTGCTGGTTCAGGGAAGTGACAGGCAATTCGATGCCGCGTCGATATCTGAAGTAATTCAGGTACTTCGGTGCGGCATTTGTCTTGAACCTTCCAGCAGCGGGTATGAAAAACGCATCCAGCAGGAGGATTCACCGGACTTGGAAGATCGCCCTGCAAGATGATGCGCTCGCGTGCCCGGCCCTTAATGGGATCTGGCACGGGAACCGCAGAGAGAAGAGCCTTGGTGTACGGATGGCGAGGGTGAGCAAAGAGGTCGGCCTTGTCGGCTTGTTCCATAACCTTGCCCAAGTACATGACAACCACGCGATCGGAAATGTGTTGCACTACGGATAGATCGTGGGCAACAAATAAATAGGACAATCCGAATTCTTGTTGAAGGTCGTCCAGCAAGTTGACAACCTGCGCCTGGATAGAGACGTCAAGGGCCGATACGGGCTCATCGGCGACAATCAGTTTTGGCTTCAGTGCAATCGCGCGGGCAACGCCGATTCTCTGACGTTGACCACCGGAAAACTCGTGCGGGTAGCGGTTGACGTGCTCGGGGTTGAGCCCAACGCGCTCCATGAGACGCTCCACCTCCGTTTTGACGCCGCCCGGGGGTGTGATTCCTTGAATGTCAAAGGTCGCACCGATGAGAGACCCGACGGTCTGCCTTGGGTTGAGCGAGGCGAAAGGATCTTGGAAGATCATCTGCATCTGGGATCGCAACGGCTTCATCTGCTTGCGAGACAAGTGGGTTATATCTTGACCCTGGAAGATGATCTTTCCATCCGATGGTTCGTACAATTTCAAAACAGTGCGACCCGCGGTGGTCTTGCCGCACCCTGACTCGCCCACAAGCCCCACGGTTTCCCCTGGAAATATCTCAAGATCGATACCGTCAACCGCTTTGACAACGCCCTTCTTTTTGTTGAAGAAGCCGCCCGACGTGGTCTCGAAATGCTTCTTGAGGCCTTCAAGTTTGAGTACTGGTTCGGTCATGATTGAACTCCCAAAGAAGTACGCGCCTGGCTCAACTGCGCTTCGGTCAGATGGCAACGTGAAAAATGGCCTGTGAATTTCTCGTTCAAATCGGGTACCTCGCTCGCGCATCGATTATTCGGAACAAGGTTGGAATACGTGCAACGCGCTCGGAAGGCACAGCCAGCGGGAAGTGAGATCAGCGATGGAGGCTGTCCTGGAATCGCCTGGAGGCGCCGCCCCTCCATTTGATCTAGCCGCGGAATGGAGTTGAGCAATCCGATGGAATATGGATGATCGGGTTTGTAGTAGATCTCATCGATATTGGATTGCTCGACGATCTTCCCGGCATACATGACACATGCTCGGTCGGCGACCTCGGCCACGACCCCGAGATCGTGGGTAATAAGTATCACCGCCATGTTGAATTCCTTCTGCATGTCTCGCAGCAGCTGAAGAATCTGAGATTGAACGGTCACATCAAGGGCGGTGGTTGGTTCATCGGCAATTAGTAGCGATGGATTGTTCACCAGAGCCATCGCGATCATCACACGCTGGCGCATGCCGCCTGAGAATTGATGCGGGAATTCCTTGACTCGCTTCGCGGCTGCAGGAATACCAACGAGATCGAGCATTTCAATCGCCCGCTTGAATCCGTCCTCCTTGGAGCCTTCGTTGTACAACTTCCAGGCCTCAGATATCTGATCGCCGATCGTGTAATACGGGTGAAGGGCAGACATGGGATCTTGAAAAATCATTGCCATGGACTTGCCGCGTAGTTTGCGAACAACCTCCGGCGAAGCTGAAATAGTATCGACCGGGCCGGTTGGAAGATGCAAGATCGCCTCGCCGTTGATAATCGCGCTCTTGCGATTATGAAGGCCCATCACTGCCAGAGAAGTCACCGACTTTCCAGATCCGGACTCTCCTACGACTGCCAGTGTCTCACCGCGGGCTACGGAAAAGGAGATGTCATTAGACGCCCTGACGAGTCCATCTTCGGTAGGAAAGGAGACCGTTAGGTTTTTTACTTCGAGAAATGGCTTCATCCAACACGCACCCTTGGATCGATGTAGGCATACAAAATATCGACGATGAGATTTGCTACTACGTAGAAAGTCGCCGCAAGCACGGTTGTTGCAAGAATAGTCGGGAGGTCGTAATCGGTAAGAACTGCTCGAAGCGACAGTCGTCCCAAACCAGGCAAGTTGTAGATCTGCTCGGTGATGATTGCTCCACCAAGAAGTCCCGCAAAATCCAGACCCGCGATCGTCACAATCGGAGCGAGCGCGGCCCTCAGTGTGTGTTTGCGCAATATGACGCTTTCGCTGAGTCCCTTTGCGCGAGCAGTGCGAATGTAATCCTCGCTGGATGTCTCGATGACGTTGGCGCGAGTAAACCTCGTGTAGGTCGCCGCAAATATCAGCGCCAAAGTTATCCACGGGAATATGAAGTTCTTAAGCCATCCGACGGGATCGGTGAAGGGCGAGACCCATCTACCCATGTCTATCGGATTAACCCACCCAAGTTTCAACACCAAGATCAAAATCAGAATTCCAGAAACGAATGTGGGCAGAGATATACCCACTAGAACAAAGCCGGTGGCAGATTTGTCCTGCCATTTCCCCTGTTTTCGCGCCGCCACGATTCCCAATGACACACCAAGAAGTATCCAGAGAACGAAAGCGCCTATCGCCAAGCTGAAGGTGACGGGAAAAGCCTCCTTAAGAAGCTGCGTCACGCACTCATGGCGGTTAAACGAGTATCCAAATGCGGGCGCGGGACAACTAAATTGTGCAGCGCCCTCTCCGTATGTGCGGCCGGTGAAGAAGCCCTTAACGAAGCGTTCGTACTGAACCTGTACGGGCACATCCAAACCAAGACGATGGCGATTAGCCTCAATGACGGGGGGAGAGCAACCCTTTCCGCAGGTCAGTCGCGCGGGGTCGATCGGAAGAAAAGAAAAAATCATAAAGACGGAAACGCTGACCAGCACGAGTACGACAATTGTCGCGCTCAAGCGCTTGGCTAGAAATTTCAGCATCAGGTCCACCTAACGTTCATCAAGAAAAATTTTATTTGGCGTAGTTGAGGGTGGCCCTTGAATGAGCCACCCTCAACTCGCTACTTATCTACTTGCTTTTACTGTTTGTACCTTAGGCCTTTACGTAGAGCTGTCCGAAACCGAAGGTTCCCTGTGGCTCCCAGAAGTAAACGCCACCGACCTTAGAGCCCCAAACTTGTTGGCCCTTACCGAAGATCGGACCAACGATCCAGTACTGGTCCATCGCTTGCTGTGCCAGTGACTTCCAGGCTGCAGCTTGCTTCGCGCGATCTGTCATATTAAGAGCCGCCATGACGCCCGCCTTATACGAAGGATAGGCAGCGTCATTCCAGTTCTGTGACAGGTCGAATCCACCCTCTTTGACGAAGAGTGGATAGATAACCGTTGAAGCATTTGCCCAGTCAGCACCCCAACCAGCACGAGACAGGTCTCCCTGCTTGTCGGTGTTCTGAACAGTGGAGTAGTACTGACCTGAAGGAATGAAGTTGAACTTCATGTTGATTCCAGCAGCATCCATTGCAGTCTTAATCAAGACTGAGGCTTTCTGCTGAGTTGCCGTGTTTGGCAAATCATAGAAAAGACCCTTGTTTGGATTGGTTGCTCGGTCGTATGCATCAGGGCATGAGGTCTTTGCAGCTGCCAGAAGTGTCTTTGCGTAATCCGGGTTTCCATCGATCTTCCAATTTGGATCGTGGATGTTGCCCTTTGTTGGGGCGTAGTCCAGACCAAGAACTGGCTTAACCGGGCTGTCGCCAGGGGCACCGTAGAAGATTGATCCACCAGATAGATCAATCAGGGCCTGAACGTTATAAGCAAAGAATATTGCTTTGCGAATGTTCAAGCAGTCCATATGTCCGGCAGAGACATTCATCGCTGCGTAGCGGACATATGGGTCAAAGACGTTGAGTCGCTGACCGGCCTTAGATGGGTCTGCAAAGAATGCACGCAAGTTTGCAGTCTGAAGTGCGTCTAGAGCGACGGTGTTTGGAATGCTGTCATCCAACATGATCTGGTCTGCAACGTCTTGTGAGAGACCGAAGCGAACCACGATGTCATCTGGGTACGGAGTACGTACCTTGTCGCTGGACTTCTTCCAAGCGGCGTTGCGAACTAGGTGAAGTTCGTCGCCTTGCTTGTAAGAGGCAATCTTGTAAGGACCATCAGAGAACGGACGAATGTCGTACTTGTCGCCGGTGTCCTTTGACGGCTTCACAGGTGATGCTGCTGGGTAAGTAAGTGCATAGTTGAAGTCAGCAAACGAGCGGTTCAAGTTGAAGGTGATGGTGTTGCCCTTACAAGTAACTGCCTTGTCATAGAGGGCCTGACCGGTCTTCTTGTACGGACCCTTGTACTGTGAACTTCCGTCGGAAGCTAGAGGAATTTTTAGAGCACCGACCAGGTACTGAGGACCATCGGTGATGACATCGGTAGCGAATGCACGGGATACGCCGTACTTCACGTCTTCGCAGGTTACTGGCGTCTTATCTTCCCACGTGATTCCCTCACGCAAGATGAACTTCCAGGTCTTTGCGCTGTTGCTAGGAACACCGGTGTTTGTTGCGAGGTCTGGAACTAGAGATGAGCCAGCTGAACCCTTGACCGGCTTGTATGAAACCAAGTTGCGGTAGAGGTATGAGTTAAAGAATGCAATGTCTCGGCCCGTATAAACACGGGACGGATCCATGTGGTCAAACTGCTCTTGGTGGGTAACGAAGTACAAAGTTCCACCAGTTTGTACGCTGGCGGCACTCGCACCACTTGCTGTGCCAACTAGCGCGCCTGCAGCCATCAATGCGGTAGCTGCGGTCGTAGCTATAAGGCGACGGCTTAAATGGCGCCTTGCCATTTTTGAACCGGACATATGTCCTCCTCGTAGATAGTTCATTCCATTTCGCGGCCGCGAATTGGACCTTTGCCTAAGAGCTGCGAAGCTCGCGAACTACTTCGCAGTGCTAGATAGTGATTTTTCTTTCCCGCATTACTGCGGAAATCTATTTTCATTTCTGCAATCGTCATGCTGGTGCCGCCTTGGGATCAAGTGCGTCACGAATGGCATCGCCAAGCAAGTTAAGAGCAAGGACCATGACGATCAAGTAGATCGATGGGATCAATAGGTAGGCAGGATCAGATCGCCAGTACCCAACGGCATCTGACAAGACCAAACCAAAAGAAGAGCCTGGGGCTTGAATACCTACACCCAAGAAGGAGAAGGTGGCCTCTAGTGCCAGATAACCAGGCAATGAGAGCGACAAGAAAACGATTGCGCTTGGCCACAGGTTTGGAAGCAGTTCTTTGGTGATGATTCGAAAACTGGATGCGCCCAATGCTTGCGCGGCCATGACGAAATCTCGCTCACGCATGCTAAAGGCCTGCGACCTGATAAGGCGGGCAAAACCCATCCAACCAAAAAAGACAAAGAAAACAATCAAAACGATTACGCGAGCGCCATTATCTTTTGCAATCCCCCAACCTTCAATTCTCTGAGTCATGGGAAGGCTCAGAGCAATGATCATGAATGTGGACGGGAATGAAAGAAGGAAATCGGAGAAACGCCCGACAATGGCATCGACCTTCCCACGGAAGTAGCCGGTGGAAATTCCTATTAACATCCCCAAGCCAATTGATGTGACGCTGGTGATGAATGCCACAGTAAAAGAAAGTCTGGATCCATAAAGCATGAGCGTGAGGAGATCCCGACCTGCACCCGGCTCCACACCCAACGGATGCGTAAGGCTCATGCCTCCACTTGCACCTATAGGCATTGCAAATTCATTGAGCGCCTTTGGGTAAGTTGCTTGATCCTTTAGCCCCATGAGGTAGGTAAGCACTGGAGCGAGAAATGCGCAGGCGACGAAGAAGATCGCCACAATCGCAGAGAAAACTCCTACTTTGTTCCGCTTGAATCGCTTCCAGGCGATCTGGCGTTGAGTGCGTTGGATGATAGGTGCATCAACTAGAACTTCCTCGACTGCCTCTAGTTGCGACACTTAGGTGCTCCATTCTGCGCGCGCCTACCGCCACTCCCCGTTGAGTGGACACGAATTAGTACTGAACGGTAGTCAAAATCCCAATAAATGGAAACCCCATTCGTACCTTTTGAGGCTTTTTCACCGTCTATCCACACGATTAGGCGATTAACTGTTGCAATTGGGTAACGATCTTGTCACGATGCTTGACAATCAAGGAAATATGCCCGTTCTCTGGTATGAAGTTCAGTTGCGCTGTTGGAATCTTGGATGCCAGCCAACGGGAGTGCGAATGCGGAACCATGAAATCGTCATCGCCTTGCCAAAGAAGCACAGGGATATTTATAGCACCCAAATCAAAGCCCCACTCTTGAACAAAGGCCAAGTCGTCATCAATCCATCCATCAAATCCATGGGAGAGTGCCCGGCGCATCCCTGCCGCCATTTCTTCGGCGAAATCGCCATCAAGAACCTCCTTGTCCGCCTTGCCAATCAATCCTCCGAAGGCCTCCCTGAGCCCCTCACCGCTCACGTGCTGCATTCCCACGGCGTTGGCATTCATCCAATCTCGCAATGGGCCCTCACCTTTTAAGGAAACCCCGAACTCCTCGACATTCTCGGGCCCCATGCCATCTAAGAAATCAAGGTCGGGTTGACCGTACTGGCCAACCCCTGCCAACGTAATTACGCCAGCACATCGCTTGTCGAGGCTCATTGCAAGTGCATGCGGGCCTCCACCTGACCACCCCACCGAAACAAACTTCTTGATCTCATATTGGTCTAGGACTTGCGACAGGTCATCAACGACATCAACCACCTTGCGCCCCTGACAACGATCGCTCTGCCCGTAGCCGGGGCGGCTGGCTGCGATTGCTCGGATCTGGCTGCCAGATAATTCTTCGATCCAGTCGCGCCACGACGTCGAATTGCCTGGGGTGCCATGGTGAAAAAGTACGGCCGAATCAGACTTGTGATGATTGTCCAGCAAATCCAACGTACGTCCGTCGCGAAGGAGAAATTGACTCATGCTTCACCTTAACTCAGTGAATTCACCTTTAGCGATAGGTGGTTCAATACCGAGGTGGAAAGAAGCGGTTTCTCCTTTGAGATTTCTCACGTAGGGAAGGGTCTGGCTCGTGCAGGGAGTATCACCACTCCCCACGGAGTAATCCAAACTCCCTGCTTTATTCCGGTGGGTACGAAGGCAACAGTGAAATCCGTCCTGCCTGAAACCATGAAAAGTCTTGGTTCTCAAGCACTCCTAGCCAATGCCTATCATCTCTATCTCCAGCCCGGTGCTGACGTCCTGGACGAGGCTGGTGGGCTGAGCGCCTTCATGAATTGGCCGGGACCTACGGTCACAGATAGCGGTGGATTTCAAGTTCTCTCCCTTGGCGTTGGTTTCAAGAAGGTCCTTGCCATGGATTCGACAACATTCAGGGCCGATGATGTCGTCGCACACAAGAAAGATCGCTTGGCTCACGTCGATGATGACGGCGTGACATTCAAGTCGCACATTGACGGGTCAATGCACCGGTTCACTCCAGAGATTTCGATGCAAGTCCAGCATCAAATAGGTGCAGACATCATCTTCGCTTTCGACGAATGCACAACTCTCCACAACACCCGCAAATACCAAAAGGGCGCAATAGACCGAACTTCGGCTTGGGCAATCAGATGTCTGGACGAACACAAGCGCCTAACAGATAAGCGAAAAAACAAGCCCTACCAAGCACTTTTCGGAGTCATTCAGGGGGCTCAATATGAAGATCTTCGGCGGGCAGCAGCAAGGGATCTAGGTGGCATGTCCTCCTCTGGTATCTCCTTCGACGGCTTCGGCATTGGCGGGGCACTGGACAAGGATGCCCTCGGCACAATCGTTTCGTGGGTCAATGAAGAATTGCCACAAGACAAACCCAAGCATCTCCTCGGGATCGGAACACCCGAAGATCTCTTCGTTGGCGTTGAAAGCGGCATCGACACCTTCGACTGCGTGCTTCCCTCAAGAATTGCCCGTACGAGTTCGGTCTACACGATGCAAGGGCGATTCAATGTCTCCAATGCACCCTATCGGAAGGCTTTCGAACCGATTGAAGAAAAGTGCGATTGCTACACCTGCACGAATTACACGCGCGCCTATCTGCACCATCTATTTCGCAGCAAGGAAATCCTCGCGGCCACTCTCGCGACAATCCATAACGAGCGCTTCATCCTCCGTCTAGTGGATCAGATGCGTCAGGCACTCATCGATGGAAATTTCGCAGATTTGAAGGCCGAATTTCTCGGGGCATACGCGATCAAGAAAGTCGGGCCTCATTAGTTCAGCCAGGATTCAGATCAAGCCCTACAGGATTCCATCCGCCCGGCACGAGATCCAAAGACTCGTCAGGCCCCCAACTATGAGTGAAATACGGATGCAATTTAGTCGGATTCTTCAAAATCGGGTCAAGCATTTGCCAAGACTGAAGCACGGCATCAATGCGGGTAAAACGAAAGTGATCACCCTGCAATGCCGCATCAAGCAAACGCTCATAAGCTTCTTTGCGCTCACCAAGGGCAGCAGCAAATTCGACCGTGAGATCCACTGGATAGGTCACAAGATGTGCACCGGGTGCCTTAGCCTGCAACGACATATCCACGCCGTCTCTGGCACCCAGTCGGAAGCGAACAATATTCGGCAAAGGCTTGGGAGCGCCTACATCCGTAAATAACAACCGTGGTGGTTGTTTGAATTCGATGACCGCTTCCAATGTCGTCTCCGACATCTTTTTGCCCGTGCGCAAATAAAAGGGCACGCCCTCCCACCGCCAGTTGTCGATGAACAGTCGCATCGCCACAAAAGTCTCGGTATCCGAATGAGGCACTACGCCTTCCTCATCGAGGTAGCCGACGTATTGCCCTCGAATCACATCTTCGCATTCCAGTTCTCTTACGGCTGAAAGCACTTTGATCTTCTCGTCTTGCATCGATTTAGACGAAAGGTCAATCGGTGGCTCCATCGTGAGCATCGTGAGCACTTGTAGCAAATGGTTCTGGAGCACATCTCGAGTTGCACCCACGCCGTCGTAGAACTTCCCACGCCCTTCGATTCCGAAATCCTCCGACATCGTGATCTGAACATTTGAAACGTAGTTGCGGTTCCAAACGGGCTCGAAGAGGGTGTTGGCAAAACGGAAAACAAGGAGATCCTCTACCGATTCTTTCCCGAGGTAGTGATCGATGCGATAAATCTGATCTTCAGGCAGGAGTTTCTTGAGCGAGTCATTGAGTTCGATCGCACTTTGCAAGTCGCGTCCAAATGGTTTCTCGACAACAACCCTCGCACTCTTCGTGATCCCAACGTCAGCAAGACCCTGGGTAACTGGCTCGAACATGTCTGGCGAAATGGCCAAGTAAATGACAGGCAAGTTGAAGTCTGCCAATTTGTCACGGAGAAGTACGAAAGTATCTGGGCTTCGATAATCTCCGACAATCAGGTGTAGCTCATCCAATAAACGCTTTAAAATAGACTCATTTACATCCTTTATGCGGTCGCGAATGGCCTTTTCAGCGTTGGCACGAAACTCGTCTTGAGTCCATTTCGAAGAGGCGACCGCGATAACTGGAATCTCAAGTTCATCGGCTTCCTCCATTTCATAGAGGGCTGGAAAAAGTTTCTTTTTAGCAAGATCTCCCGTGCCGCCGAAAAGAACGAGTGCATCTGCGCGCATAGTTGGCTTATTTACTCTTTGGTGACTCGTTGTGGCCACCGAATTTGTAGCGCATCGCGCTCAATACTCGGTTGGAGTATGCATCATTGTTCCGGGATGCGAATCTTGAAAATAGTGACGCGCTCAAGACCGGGGCGGGAACCCCAGTTTCGATTGCTGCTTCAACAGTCCAACGACCTTCACCACTGTCGCTGACTTCAGTGGAGTAATCACCCAAGGAAGGATTCTCCTTCAGGGCTTGCGCCGTCAGATCAAGCAACCATGATGCAACAACACTTCCACGCCGCCACACTTCTGTGATTTCTGAAATATCCAAATCGTACGAAGGGTCTGCGTTTTTTGCGGCTTCAAAAATTCCCAAGCCCTCAGCGAAGGAGGCCATCATTCCGTACTCAATTCCGTTATGAACCATCTTCACATAATGCCCAGCACCGACGGGGCCGCAGTGAAGGAATCCAATTTCACTTGTACTTGGCTCACCTGTCCTACCGACAGTGCGAGGTGCGCTTTCAAAGCCTGGCGCCAATGCGCGAAGCAGAGGCTCAAGGGTGGATATGACCTTCTTCTCTCCGCCGATCATCAAACTGTATCCGCGCTCGAGTCCGAAAACTCCGCCGCTAGTGCCAACGTCCACGAAATTGATTCCTTTGACTGCCAACTTTTCAGCGTTTACCAAGTCGTTGCGGTAATAACTATTTCCACCGTCGATGATCGTGTCGCCAGGACTCAAGTGGTGCGACAGCTCTTCAATGGTGGAGTCGGTGACGCTGGAAGGAACCATCACCCAGGCGACACGAGGGGTGGGCAATTTGCCTGCAAAATCAGCGAAATTCGCCGAGCCCACTGCTCCTTCTTCTGCCAACTCTGCAACGGCAGAAGGTTGGATGTCATAAACAACGGAGTTGATATCGTGTCTCTGGAGCCTGCGCACAATATTGGCACCCATCTTGCCAAGGCCCACCATGCCAAAATTTATCGCTGCGCTACCTGCCATCTGATTCTCCGCTCCAGTTATGGATAAATCCTACTCAGTCGCAAGCGCTGCATGATCGGCGAAGAGAAGCGTTTCGATCTTGCCATGAGCATGGGTCGCCGGGATTGACGAGTCTCTACTGAGGATTTTCGCTACTGCCTCATGTTTTTCTCCACCGCTGACAACCAACCACACGGCCTGAGATGAGTTGATCTTCGACATTGAGAAACTCACACGCTCTGAAGGAGGTTTCGGTGAATCGATGACGGCAATCGCACCTCGCGCCTCGTCCTCATCCCATTGACCAGGAAAGAGTGAGGCAACGTGCCCATCAGGTCCCAAGCCCAATATGGTCAAGTTCATGTCAACTCCAAAGAGATCGGCGTTGTATCGCCTTGCGGAAACTTCGACATCCACATTTGCATCCGAAGGCAAGACTTGGTGTACATGGATCGGGGAATCCTCGCTCAACCCCATCAACACCGGTCTTGCATTGCGTTCATCGCTGACTTCGGGGACAAAACGATCATCGCCCCACCACACGTGCAGACCCGAGAAATGTTCGGGTTCTTCATTCCATTGGCTGACAAGTTTCTTGGAGATCGCAATTCCCAGCGTGCCCCCCGTTAGGGCAAGATGAAAGATCCCAGTCTCTCCCAATTGTTGGATTATTCTGGCATTCAGCAGTTCGGCGACTTCTCGGACCAATTCGGGAGCATCGCCAGCTATGCGCAGATCTGGACTGTGTTCTGGAATCACAGATCTACCTTCCCAAATCAAACTTGCTCAAGAATTCTTCTTTCGACATCTCGAAAATGCTCTCGGGTCCGTCTTCTTCATCGATCTGCTCCCCCTTGTAATGAAAGCCAAAAAACTCGATAACTCGATTGGACGGTGCATTCAAAGTACTCACCGTATATCTCAATATTTTCACCTGCGAATCCTCTAACGCCCATCGCCACATCCCGAGAAGGGTCTCTTTGGCGTATCCCTTATTACGGAAGGACTCTTGGATTCCAAGGCCGATTTCAATCATTCCATTTGAATCGGGAGCTCCGTGAAAACTTGTGCTTCCGATAATTTCTCCTGTCGTTCTCAGGACTATCCATCTCACAAACCAGCGATTGATCTTTGGGTCTTCTTTCACTTGCGGAACCCTCCAACCAAGAGGGCCTTTGTCATCCATCAATTGACGATGGGGATTTGAATAGGGTTTTCCGTCATAGATCGAAAGGTCTTCCGGATCCTCGAAAAGGGTTATCAAGTCATCTGCACAAACATGATGCAATTCAAGACGTGGGGTGCTTATTACTTCCTGAACACTGACCCATTCATTCACGGTGAAACGATAACTCAGGCGGCGGTACTCGCGAGTCGATTTTGTCGAGAGCCAGCGATATGGTTTTGTCCTTATGGATGAGTCATACCCGACGCTTTGTGTGGTCCTCGCAGTCACTTCCGACACTGCTTTCTTGGAACTTGGCGGTGTGACCAGCCTGGCCCGGGCCTTTGACTTCCTCAGAGCAGGCTTCCCTTCTAAGACAATCGTTGTCGTAGTCTCGCCTGAGCTTGCCTCCAAGGTCGCGACACTTCTGGATGAGAAAGGGGTTAACTATGAACTCGCCGTCTGCCGACCATCGGACCCAATCTCGCTGACAGAGGCTCTTGAAGGATTCGTCAAAGGAGCACAGTCAGTCTTGATCCACGACGCTTGCCGACCACTAGTTAGTCAAGAGCAGTTTGAACAGGTTATCAAGGCATTCGATTCTGAGGTTGATGCGATACGTCCGGCTTTGCCGTTTACTGAAACTTTGAAAATTCTCGACAAGAATTCGGTGATCAAGGAAACCCTGGATCGTTCATCTGTCTTGAGGATCTCCACCCCGGAGCTGATACGCATAACGGCCATCGACAAAGACGCCTCCGACAGCGGATGGTTTCTTCCCCTCAAGAAGGAGGCGCGCATTGTGCACACCGAGGGAAGCCCAGATGGAACGAGAATCAATACCTCTGCCGATCGCGACTTGATGGAACTACATCAAGATTAGTTTCCGCCAGTTCTTTGCATCGCGATCACTTTCTCGGCCAGCACCAAATCATGCGGGTATGTGATCTTGATATTTGTCACTTCCCCTGGAACTGCGACGCTCTCGGTGTTTGGGAAATATTGCTCCATGCAGGCAGCAGTGTCCGTGCCGATGAACCCGTCCTTCTCTGCTTGCGTATAGGCAGCAAGAACTTCCTTGGCGCGAAAACCTTGGGGAGTCTGGACACGTGCAATCCGATCGGTTGTCACGATGTCGATTTCAAATGGATCAACATCAATGGCGGGCAACGCCCCGCCATGCAGACGCGCCGCAACGGCAATATCATTGAAGAGGCGGCTACTGGCAAGTGGGCGGGCGCCATCATGGATAAGGACCACGTCAATATTGCCCGCCAAGATATCCGACGATAAATGTTTGAGGGCATTGAATTCAGAATCATGACGCGTGCGACCGCCGCTGACGAGTTCAACCTTTATGCGCGGGACTTCGCGAGAAAGCACCTCTCCTGCCATCTCGGCATCGGCGGGGTCAATCACAAGCACGGTACGACAACGCGGAAAACTCTCCACCGCATTTATGAGTGAATGGGAAATGATTCGGCGATCCTTCAGGGGAAGCCAAACTTTGTTTGTGCCGTGACCAAATCGCGTCCCGCTGCCGGCAGCGAGAACAACGACCGCGGTACGCATCATGCGTATGTGAGGCCGAGGCTGTCTTGCTTACGGCGGAGTTGGACGATCAGACTCGATTCATCCAATTCCACTTGATCGTAGGAAATCAGCTCGCCCACTTTGATGGGTTTTTGCACGATGGCATTCTGTATCAGCCCAATCGGCACCAAGTTGTCCCGCTGGGCATCCTTGGCAATATCGGCATAGCCACGAACCGTATAACCGCCGATGCCATCAATCGTGTCGCCGGGGAACAGATCCTTTTTTGCCATGGTGATGACTTCAGCCATGAGGCTCGGCGCGAAGAGCGAAGCCTCGCGATCAAGGACGGCGCGAGCCACCGATAACGGGGCTTCGATGGAGGCAAGATGAAAAGGCCTGTAGAGCGCGAAGTACGGCCCTGGGCCCATCGCAAGGTAGGTCATCTCGTGGTTGATGTACGGGGCATCCGAGCGAACAATGACAAATACCCCGGGTGCGACATCCCCCATGCAGTAGTCCACGACTCCTGGGCGGTCGAGGACGCCGCCATCTTTTTGGAGTGCAAAAACCTCTGTTAGCGTCTTCACTGTTGCATGTGGTCCGTACATTCCTCGCTTGGAAAGTTCGAGCCCGGTCGCATTCGCAAGAGCGACCATCTCCGTCATCGTCTTCGAGCCATCCGTAAAAGAGCAGAGCATTTTCGGATTCATGCGCTTTGACAATGCGCGCTCCCGGACGGTGTCCGGTGTGCTCAACGGCTCAAAAGGATTGTTCTTACCCTTGCCTGCTGCGACAACCTCGAATTGCAGATCGCGGGCGAAATCAACAAGTGCTTTTGCTTCAATCGGCTCGTCTCCATGGCAGACCGTATAAACAGCGCCTCCACTTTCGGCCATATTGTGAAGCAGCGGTCCGATCGTGACATCCATTTCAACATTCAGCACGGCGACGTCTTTCTTGGCCTGCAAGCATGAATAAGTAACTTGAGCGCCAACATCTGGAACACCCGTTGCTTCAACGACGATGTCATATGGCAATTCGGCGATGAATTCGGTCGTCGTCGTTCCTGTGGCTTTACCTGCCAATATGGCGTCCGATAGGACTTTATGGTCGGTGCTTATTACGACGTCTTTGATGCCGATATCGTTGAAAAGGCTTCGAATGCGATCTGCATCGACATCTACAACAAGTGCCAGAGACAGACCTGGCATCCGGAAAATCTGATAGCCAAAGCCTCGACCCATCTGCCCTGCCCCGACTAGGGCAACGCGAACATCTCGTCCTAGGGTCTTTGCATGGTCCTGAAGTCTCTTTGAGTACGCCACCGGCCAAATCTAGCCGAAAAGAGCTTTTCGGTCAGAAACGAGGACCGGAAGTTCACAGAGAACCCACCGGATAGCGGTCTAGCCCCGTGCCCAATCGGGTGTAGAGTCGCAAACGTTAAGAATTCTTAACACCATACGCAACACCTATTTCCCTCATCAACATAGTTCGATTCACTAAGAACTAGATTCAAAAACAGAGGGTTTCTACATTTCGATCTTGCCGAGCCATCAACTCGCGAACCGTCTAGTGCGCCCATTACGTCGGCGTCCAGTCAGGCAAGTGCCCGAAGCCAACATGGCGCACGTTTGATACATAACAGAATCGAATTAGCATGAGAAAAGCAAATAAATTCAAGGTTTATACCGCCATCGCATTATTGCCACTGCTGGCAATCTTTGTCTCTCCAGCATCTTCAGTGGCGGCGGTGCCGACCATTAATCAAGGAACCACCACCGCTTTCGGCGTCCTCGCCGCAACCACCATCACCAACACCGGTCCGACCACGATCAGCGGCACCGCAGGTGGCGACATCGGCCTCGCACCTGGAACTTCTTTCACGGGCAGCACCACAGTCACTGCTTCCGGCGTTCAACACATAGCCGATACAGCTGCTACGACCGCACAAACGGATCTAGTAACTGCGTTTAATGATGTCAGCGCGCCAACCCCCACAGTCCTGGCCTCATCTGAACTCGCGTCCAAGGTGATTACACCCGGTACATATTCAACCGGTGACGGAACCTTCGCGAACTCAGGTGCCCTAACCCTCGATGCGCAAGGCGATGCAAACGCGGTCTTCATATTTCAGGCTTCGACAACATTGATCACATCCGTGGGTAGCACGATGACCCTTATCAATGGCGCACAGGCGTGCCATGTCTTCTGGAAAGTCGGAAGCTCAGCCACCCTTGGTGCAAATTCGACTTTTGTTGGTCACATCTATGCCCTGACTTCAATCACAGCAAATACCGGGGCAACTATCCAAGGACAACTCCTGGCACGTAACGGTGCCGTAAACCTCAATGCCAACACCATCGCGAACTCTGCCTGCGTTACGCCAACACCGGTTGTGACTCCCATTGCAAATGCAACGCTAAATGTAGTCAAACACGTGGTGAATACCTACGGCGGAACCGCAGTTGCATCAGACTTCATGATTCACGTAACTCACAACGGAAGCGAAGTAACTGGAAGTCCCTCAGTCGGGGTTGATGGAGTCGGCCATGCCTACACTTTGGCGCCTGGCACCTACCTTGTCAGTGAAACTCATGTCGACGGTTACTACGGCACGTTCGCAAGCACCGATCCTGCTCTTGGCGGTCTCATCACTGCTGACGGTTTGATTACAGTGGTCGCAGGCCAGTCTGCAACGATCGTGCGAACGAACTACCAAGTCGCACCTGCTTACGTACCTGTTCCTGCACCTGTTACCAATCCAGCTCCTGCAACGCCGCCCACTCCGGTAACGGAAACTGGCGGAAAACTTCCTAAGACTGGTTCGCCTTGGTTCAACCTGCTTGCACTTGCTGCAGGTCTAGTTCTTCTCGGCGGAGTCGGTTTTGGAACCAAGAAGGCACTTAGGTAACTTTGACTCATGAATAAGCGCTCACTACTCACCACCATGTCGACACTTCTCGTAATCGGGGGTGTGGCTGTGGGCGGCTATGCAATAGCTCAGATCAAAGAGATGAACGCCTACTCTGGTAGCACGGCACTAACGAAACAAGTGCTGCCAGAGTTGGCGTCATCCTCACTGAGCACGGACACAAAGATAAATCCACAAGAGATATACAACCAAGTGAGTATCGGAAGAGGCGATTACATCGGGAAGATTACAATTCCAGATCTCAAAGAAACCTTGCCTATCTATCAAGGCACCGAGACGGCTCAGCTCAAGATGGGAATCGGTCACTTTGAGAAAAGTGTTCTCCCCGGCGTATCTGACAATTCGGTTCTTTCGGGACATAGAGATTCTGTCTTCTCTCAGTTGGGAAAACTCAAAATAGGCGAATTCGTCATTGTTGAGACGGTTGCTGGCAAATTCACTTACAAGATTTCAGGGTTTCGAATTGTCGGTGCAAACGACAGGACGGTCATCGTTCCAACAAAAACCGCGGTACTGACTTTGACCACGTGCTACCCGTTTCACTACATTGGAAGCGCTCCAAAAAGATTCATAGTCAGCGCAGACCTCGTACTCCCATCTCCAGCACTGTAAAAATCACGCTCAGAAATCACGACGTTCTGGCGACCTCAAAACTGTGAGAAACTGCCCCTCGTGATTTCCACACAAAGCCTTGAGCTGCGCGCTGGCGCACGTTTGCTCATCGGCAAAGTCACCGTGCGAATCAACAACGGCGACCGAATTGGCTTTGTCGGGCGAAATGGCGCTGGCAAGAGCACACTGGCCAAGGTCCTGGCGGGTGAGACCCTCCCCGCCGGCGGACAAGTCCTTCGTAGCGGAACCATCGGCTATCTCCCCCAAGATCCTCGTACAGGAGATGAAGAAGGCACAGTCGTAGAGAGAATCCTCTCGGTCCGCGGCCTGGATCAGATAGTTGCCCGGATGCGCCAAATAGAGCAGCAAATGGCTACGGCTGAGGGCGATGAACTTGAGAGCGTCATGAATAGGTACTCGCGTGCAGATAGCGAGTTCGTTGCAGCAGGTGGATATAGCGCAACATCCGAAGCTGAAGCGATCATGACGAGCCTTGGAATTCCAGAACGACTCTTTGACGAACCACTCAATGCACTCAGCGGCGGCCAACGCCGGCGCGTCGAACTCGCCCGTATTCTCTTTAGTGGTGCGGAGACGCTCCTGCTTGATGAACCGACAAACCACCTTGATGCAGACTCCGTTATCTGGCTCCGCGATTATCTGACCAAGTATTCGGGTGGGTTGGTCATCATCAGCCACGATGTGAACCTAATTGAAACCGTCGTCAACAAAGTCTTCTACCTTGATGCCAACCGGAACGTCATCGATGTCTACAACATGGGATGGAAGAAATATCTTCTCCAACGCGAGCAGGACGAACACCGCAGAAAGATCGATCGTGCCAACGCCGAAAAGAAGGCAGCCATCCTCGAAAAGCAGGCTGAAAAACTTCGTGCGAAAGCAACAAAGGCAAAGGCAGCCCAAGGGATGTTCCGACGGGCCGAGAAACTACTTTCAGAGTTGGAAGATGTACGCAAGAGCGATCGCGTGGCCAAGTTGCGATTCCCTACCCCATCTCCTTGCGGAAGAACCCCGCTGTCAGCAACTGGCCTAAGTAAGTCATACGGCTCCTTGGAAGTATTCACTGACGTTGACTTGGCTATCGACAAGGGATCTCGCGTAGTCATCCTTGGATTGAACGGCGCGGGAAAGACGACACTACTTCGCATGTTGGCAGGAGATCTTGAGCCCGACACCGGTGAGGTCGTGCAGGGGCATGGACTCAAGATCGGCTACTACACCCAAGAGCACGAGTCGCTGGATTTTGAACGAACTGTCCTTGAAAACATGTCGAGTGCCCATGCAGAGTTACGCGAGCCAGAAGCAAGAAACGTCCTCGGTTCTTTCCTTTTCTCGGGAGATGACGTACACAAGCCCGTCAAGGTTCTCAGCGGCGGCGAGCGCACACGGCTTGCCCTTGCAGTGCTCGTTGTCAGTGCGGCAAACGTCCTTCTCTTGGACGAGCCAACCAACAACTTGGACCCCGCATCGCGCAACGAGATCTTGGGCGCCCTCGGATCCTTCCAAGGAGCGGTGGTTCTGGTGTCGCACGATGAGGGCGCTGTTCGGGCGCTCAAGCCAGATCGAGTCCTGCTCCTGCCAGATGGGGATGAGGACCTCTGGAACGAAAGCTACTTAGATCTCGTCGAGATCGACTAACTAATTAATTAGTATCGCCCAAAACAATATCTCGCTTGGGTCGCTCAGGTAATTTCAGACGCCAGGCGAAGAAGGCGAGCACCAACAAGCCTCCAAAGAGGATTCCCAACCAGAGCCCCCACAGCCCTGCACCAAGAAGCACGCCAGCACTTGCCGGCCCCATGATCATCCCGATCTGCCAGGTGTTGGTAGAGGCGGAGTTGTAACGGCCCCTGAGGTGATCAGGTGCAATCTGGTTGACTACTGCGGGCATGATCGGAGACCAGATCATCTCTCCCAGGGCAAATACAAATTGGCAAATGATGATGGCTGGTACCGCGAAATCTTTCATGATTCCAGCAATGGCAAGTACTGCCCAAGCCGCGGCCCAGAAGAACATGGCGATCGCCAAACCTTTCGCGCGGGGCATTTTCTCCAACTTCTTGATCACCCACAGTTGGAATATGGCAATGACGGCCGTGTTCACCGCATATGCCCACGCCAATCGAGCGGGCTTAACATCGGCAACAGTCGTCGCAAAAGAGGTGAAGCCAACTTCCAACTGGCTATAGCTCAGGAAGATTGCAAAGAGAGCGACAATCCAAACCTTAACGAACACTCGATCTCGAATGACGTCGCCCCAGCCTCCCTCGAGAGTTGCGTTATGTTCTCGTTGGGCTTTGGACCTATGCCCCACATTCCTCAAAGTCAGGACAACAAGGACGTACACGAAGAACGAAATACCATCGCCAATGTAAAGCAATTCAAATGTGTGCGGCTTGTCGATGGACACGATGAGAGAGGATGCAAGTCCGCCCAAGCCCAGTCCCAAGTTGAGGAGTGCAAATTGAGCACCGTAAATTCTCTCGCGAAGATGATCTGGAGTAAGTTCTGTACTTAGCGCCCCCTGCGCCGGCCAGGCAGCAGAGTTGCCTACAGCACAAATAGTCATGACAATAAAAGCATCTGAGGTAGTTCGAATAAGGGAAAACGACGCATAACCGATTCCGGTAATGCAGAGAGAAAGAATAAGGATCGGACGCGGACCCCACTTGTCGATCAGAGATCCGACAACGGGAGCAGCAGTCAACGACACTATTGCACCGTAACTGAACACCAATCCCGCAATCGATGTCGGAATGTGTCGAACTGAGTGAAAATATACAAACGCAAACGGGAGAACGAGTCCGTTGCCGAGGGCGCTTAAAGTCACGCCCAGCAACATCCGTCGAACATCCGGTGGTAGGCGATCCAATTTCTCTTCCTTGACAGACATCACACCATCCTAGGGGTGACACTCATAACCGTTGCTACACCACCAGCGGAGTTTATGCTTGATTTACTTGCAGGGTTCCATCTCCTATATGTAGATAGGTTCGGCCATGACCAAGATGTCGGAAAAAATATTATTGCAACGGAAGGCTTTGCCTGCTCTCTTGGGAGGGGTGCTTCTCTTCTCTCTGCTCACTCCGATCATCGCCGCAAGGGCTGATGACACTGGCTGGGTGCAACGCGACCCAAGTTGCTCCTGTCAGGGGATTGCAACATCTAGCGACGGCAACAAACTCGCCGGCTTCGTCAATGGCGGCAAGATTGTCACTTCCACCGACTCTGGCGCCACGTGGACGGCACATGATTCAAATCGCAATTGGAGCGGTATTGCATCATCGAGTGATGGAACCAAACTAGTTGCAACCGTTGAGGGCGGCCAGATCTACACCTCCGCTGATTCTGGCGCCACGTGGACGGCTCACGAATCGGTGCGTCCGTGGTTCGGTGTCGCGTCATCCGGTGATGGAACCAAGCTGACTGCGATCGTGAACCCCGGCCAGATTTATACCTCTACCGATTCGGGAGTGTCATGGACACCCCGTGAAACTACCCGCGCCTGGCGTGCGGTCACTTCATCAAGTGACGGGACCAAACTTGTTGCCGTTGTGCGCGACGGGCAGATCTATACCTCTGCTGATTCTGGTGCAACCTGGATTGCGCGCGATACCGCTCGCCTTTGGTTCTGGGTTGCCTCATCTGCTGACGGAACCAAACTTGCCGCGGTTGTCTATGGCAATCCAGGAAATATCTACACCTCCTCCGATTCAGGTGCAACATGGACACTTCGCGCCAGCGACCTGAACAAGTATTGGCAAGGAATTGCAATGTCGTCAGATGGATCCAAACTCATAGCCAGTGCTTACATGGGAACTGTTTACGTTTCCAGAGACTCCGGCGTCACATGGGTTACTGATAATTCGATTCAGAATTCCTATGGCGTTGCATCATCTGCCGACGGTAGCCGCTTTTTCGCCACCTCCCAGAGTTACATCTACACCTATGGCATCACGCCTAAACCGACACCATCGCCAACGGCGACAACTGGCGGAAATTTCAATTACACGTGGACGAAACTCGATTTCACTTGTGCATCTTGCGAATCCGTTGCCACATCCAGCGATGGCTCCAAACTCATCACCGCTGACAGTTCGGGAACCACCGGTGGACACATCTACACATCGACGAACTACGGGGCAACATGGACGTCGCGAGGACCTGTGCAGATATGGAGCGGGCTTGCATCATCAAGTGATGGCACAAGATTGGTAGCCACCGTCAAAGAAGGCCAGATTTACACCTCAAGTGATTCGGGAGCCAGTTGGACGCCGCGAGACTCGGCTCGTAGATGGGACGGGGTTGCATCCTCCAGTGACGGTTCCAAGTTGGTTGCCTCGGTCGAGGGTGGCTGGATCTACACCTCCTCTGATTATGGAGCCACGTGGACTGCTCGCAACTCGGTTCGAAATTGGACTTCGGTGGCATCCTCTAGTGATGGAATCAAACTCGTCGCGGTCGCGCGCGCAGACCAAATTTTCACTTCAACGGATTCGGGCGTGACGTGGACCCCTCGCGAAAGCGCTCGGCTTTGGCGCTCGGTCGCATCATCGAGTGATGGCAGCAGGTTGGCCGCTGCTGTATACGCCAGCGGAGATAGCAGTTTCATCTACACCTCATCAGACTCGGGCGCGACGTGGGCAGTGAGAGCCAACGACGCTCCTCGATACTGGCAAGCCATTGCCATGTCAGCAGACGGATCCAAACTGGTGGCGGCGAGCTACATGGGCACGGTCTACACATCACAAGATTTCGGCGCGACGTGGGTTTCGGGTAACGCAATCCAGAACGGAAGTGGTGCCGCATCATCTGCTGATGGAAGCAAATTTGTAGTTGCCGGATCGCAAGGCGGTTTCATATACACGACTGCCAAGATTGTGAAGGATGAGAAGAAAACTCCGCCCAGCAAAGTCAAGGGTTCCATCATCATCAAGAAGATCAGTGCCAAATCCTACATTTTGACCGTTACATCAAGTTCGCCTCTGGCGAAGTTCACCATCACCGCGACAAAGAACAAGAACAAGACTCTTACCTTCAAGGGAACTACAAATGCCGCAGGCAGCGCCACCGTCAAAGTTGCAGTGAACCTGATCGGATACTCCCTATCGCTCAAGTTCACGTAGATCAAACTAAAGGGGTAAAACTAATTCACCCAGATCACGTTTAACTCCTCGGAGACTTTTCCGTTGACGATCCACCTGTAGTGTCTGACCCCTGGACTGCTCACAGTGAGTTCCTTCCATGGTGCCGAGAAATTAGCACTGCACGTCCAAGAAATGCGGGTGCCCCATGGCTGGAACCAATTGTTCCCCGTGCCCAATGAAACCCAGACACCATTTATTAGCTCGTCTAAAGAAACCGAATTGACAGGGTTCCAGCAAGACTGCAACGCTCCAATGGCTTGTGTCCCAGTTGGGCAGTATGCGTATGGGATTCCGTCCAGCCGCGGCACCGGGTTCAAGATGCAATCAGCCCTCAAACCAGCTTCCTGGGTATGTCCCTGCCATACACGCAGGCTTAGAACATTTGGGCCTTGAGCAGAAGAGGCACCCACGTAACGTGTCCTCTCCTTGTCCATCGTGTATTTCACGGTGGACGTACAGGGAGTACCTCCCCCAGCCATCAAGTCACATGGGTCATCCACCGTGTGATCTACGCCGAAATTATGTATCAATTCGTGTACCCACGTCTTTGACGTGTAGTTCTGGAAAAAGGGCGCTGATTTTCCAGTACAAAAACCTGTTACAGAAACATTCTGCAGTGCCACGATTGCGGCCATTCCCGGGGTGCTCGCATAACCACAGTATTTATCCTCGAATCCGGGAACTTCTATGAAGAAAATGTAGTCCTTGCGATTATCTCCAGGCTTCTCCATGGCTCCGATTTCAGTCAGCAAGACTGATGCGTCAGAGGTGGTCTTGTCAGAGGTTGACTCATGGGTGCGCAAATACTCAGTGGAATACTTGGATTTGAGGTATTGAATATCGTAACCCGTAGCCGTTCTATCTATCGGCACCGTGTATCCAATCTGCCCGTTCAAATAGCTGTTGCCCTCGTCGAGTATCCCCGCGAGAAAGCCATTTGTGTCGTATGCATTATCGGTGGCATCCGATGGGACAACATAGACGGGTTTGATTTGAAATCCGGATATCGTATCTGGAAGATCAGCCGTCACTCTACTGGTGGATATTTCCACACTCTGAGTGACGGGAGTTGCCGCAGGAATCAAATCCGCACCACTTTGGCTAGCAACAATCGTGCACGTACCTGCTTGGAGCAAAGTCAGACTTGAATCAACAATCGTACAGATTGACATCGTGCTGCTTATCAACGTGACAGGTAAATTCGAACTGCTAACAGCTGATATCGAATACGTGCCCTGACTAAGCAGAAGGGCGCCTGGGAGATGAAAATCAATAACGTTTATTCCATAGATCTTGAATTCGACTAAGACCGCTTTTGCGGGCAAGTAGTAGGTATTGCCACTTTGTTTCAGGGAGATTCGACACACTCCGGGAGTGCCTGAAATCAAAATGGATGACATGCCGAGCGTGCACGTAGACGGGTTAAGCGACACGGCCGCAACGGCCAACGTAGAAGAGGATGAGAAAGAGAAACTAACCGATGTGTCAGCAATGGATGCTTGCGAAACCGCGGAATACTTGATTGTCTGCGCTTTCTTTATGATGGTCCATTTCAATTTCCCGCTAACCTTTGCACAAATCAATGTGCCGGATTTAAGCCCAACTTTTGTACACGACCCACCCACCTTTGCTGTGGCACCAAAGGCCTGATTCGAACCCAAACTCAATGCCACAAGCAGGCATACGGTAAGAATTCGATTCCTCATAGGCGACTACTTTCTTTTTCTGCCAGCCAATCATCGATGACATAGAAAATAATCAGCAACCCCCAGACCAGAAAAGTTGACCCGACAATGTCGGTAATCCAGTGCACTCCCAGAACAAGCCTCATAGTTCCAATGAAAACCGCGGCTGCGCTCATCGCCATAAATATGAGAAACTTTCGCTTCGTGGCAAAGAACAGCAACGATCCTCCTGCAGCTCCGATAAACACTGTGTGAGATGAGGGATAACTTGGCTCGAAATCAAAGAGGGTGGTTAAACCGGCACCAGGTCGGACTCGATCGAAGAGAGGTTTTGCAGCAGTTGCAGCAAGCGCGGCCGTCACTACCAGCGCCAGTGGAATGAAGTCGCGCAGATACCAGGATCTAGTCCAGTAATTGAGGTACAGGAGAATCACCACAATCACGGCAAAAACGATGACAGGTGTCGTGAGCGCACTCAATACTTGCGCCCAGCGCACCTGACTAGCAGTTCTATGTTCTTTGAACCAGAGTGCGACGCGCTCATCAATCGGAAGCGGACCAGCTTTGGCAATGATTCCTAACTCCACAAACAGCACCAGAGAAAGCAAGCCGATTGGGAGTATGAAGTAGCGTCTCAAGTTATGGGTTCGCTTTTTCTACCCTGATATTGAGTTCCTCAGCACCTTCATTCTTCAGAGAAAACATGACACGTGAACCATCAGGGATCTCTCCACTGAGTAATTTGGTTGCCAAAGCGTCTCCGATTTCCCGTTGAATCAACCGGCGCATTGGTCTAGCTCCGAAGGCGGGATCGTATCCGTGTTCCGCAAGCCAATCCTTGGCACTCTCCTCGACATCTACGACGATTCGACGATCGGTCAGCCGCTTCTGTAGATCGGCGATTAACAATGTCATGATGAGGGAGATCTCTCTACTACTCAGCGGATTGAAGACCAAGATGTCATCAATTCTATTAAGGAACTCGGGCTTGAAGGCTTTATGAACCGCTTCCATGACCCCCGTCTTTCGGGATTTCTCGTCCAAGGTGGTATCCATAAGGAATTGTGACCCGAGATTTGAGGTCATGACAATAATCGTGTTGGTGAAATCCACAGTTCTGCCCTGACCATCGGTGAGGCGACCGTCGTCAAAGACTTGGAGAAGGAGGTCGAATACTTCAATGTGGGCCTTCTCCACCTCATCCAGCAACAAGACCGAATACGGTCGGCGGCGAACAGCCTCGGTCAGTTGACCGCCTTCTTCGTAGCCGACATATCCTGGAGGCGCGCCGACCAGTCGCGACACTGAGAACTTCTCCCCGTACTCGCTCATATCTATTCGCACCATGGCATGCTCGTCGTCGAAGAGAAAATCTGCCAGGGCCTTGGCCAGCTCAGTCTTGCCAACTCCAGTCGGTCCAAGAAATAGGAATGTGCCGGTGGGTCGATTCGGGTCCGATATACCCGCCCTCGCCCGCCTGATGGCATTGGACACTGCAACGATTGCACTATCTTGCCCGATGACCCGGCTGGAGAGTTCGTGCTCGAGATTGAGCAGCCTTTCACTGTCAGCCTGAAGTAAGCGCCCTACAGGGATCTTTGTCCATGCGGCAATTACCTCGGCGATGTCATCCTCCGTCACCTCTTCTTTGACCATTGCAGCGCGACTATTTGCCTTCACACGGGCTTGGTTGAGCTCGACATCGATCTCCCGCATCCGCCCGTACATCAGTCGTGCGGCCCTTTCAAGATCACCAGCGATCTGGGCTCGCTCAGCCTCTCCCCTCAAGTGATCTAGTTCCTCGGTCAATGCACCAATTCGGTCCAGGAGATTCTTCTCTTCTGCCCATTGCTGCGACAAGGTTTTCAACTCGTGATCCTTGCTTTTAATCTCATCGCGAAGGTCACTCAATCTCTGCTTAGAAACATCGTCTTTCTCTTTTGATAATCCGAACTCCTCCATTCGAAGTCGATCCACCGCGCGTTGGAGTTGGTCGATCTCCTCAGGAGAGGAATCGATCTCCATCCTCAACCGCGAAGCTGCCTCGTCCATAAGATCGATTGCTTTGTCAGGCAGAAATCGATGGGTGATGTACCGATCTGAAAGCTTGACGGCGGCAACCAATGCGCCATCGCTGATCGTCACTTTATGGTGCGCTTCATACTTTTCTCTTAAGCCACGAAGGATGGCTACCGCTTCCTCAATCGTTGGTTCTCCCACCAACACTTGCTGAAAGCGTCGCTCTAGCGCTGCATCCTTCTCGATGTATTGACGGTATTCGTTCAGAGTCGTGGCGCCGATCATGTGCAATTCACCTCTGGCAAGAAGCGGCTTCAACATGTTGCCCGCATCCATGGCACCAGCCATCCCGCCAGCACCGACCACCGTATGGAGTTCGTCGATAAAGGTGATGATTTCACCGCTACTTGCAACTATTTCGTCGAGTACCGCCTTCAACCGCTCTTCGAACTCACCCCGATACTTGGCGCCTGCAATCAATGCCCCAAGATCAAGTGAGACAACTCGTTTTTCACGAAGGCCGATGGGAACATCGCGCGCGGCAATTCGAAGTGCCAGCCCTTCGACGATGGCGGTCTTTCCCGTGCCTGGCTCGCCGATGAGCACCGGATTGTTCTTTGTGCGCCGTGACAGGACTTGGATGACGCGTCGCACTTCATTATCTCGCCCGATAACGGGATCCAGTTTGCCGTCCCTCGCACGTTGTGTTAGATCGACTCCATATTGTTCAAGTGCGGACTTCTGATCTCCATCTTGGGTAGTCATCTTTGAACTCCTTGGTTACCAGAATAACCCAGTTACCACTAAAAATCCTTGTCCTGCTTGGATATTTTAATAGTAAGGGATTCGGCGTAGGCTGACGAAGGTGGCATCAGTCACAAGTTCTGCGAGGTGTCAGATGATCGAAAGAATGCCTTTATCAGTGCGAGGTCTAGGAACCGGAAAGAAAGCGCGTCTTCATAGGATTCTGCATCAATTTGGTTTGAAGAACGGGACCGCCCTCTTCCTTCCCTACGACCAAGGGATGGAACACGGGCCGCGCGATTTTTTCGCAAATCCCGACTCTGCTGATCCGAAGTACATCATCCGTTTGGCTCTCGAAGGCGGATTCAACGGAATCGCAATCCAGATTGGCCTTGCCGAGAAATTCTTCTGGGACTTCGCAGGCGAGTTGCCACTAATTCTCAAGTTGAATGGGAAGACCGATATTCCATCCGATGCGCGCGCTCTCTCGCCAGTCCACGCGAGTGTCAAAGATGCCGTGCAACTTGGCGCAGATGCAGTCGGTTACACCCTCTACGTTGGATCACCCGCACAAGAAGAGGACTTCGCCCAATTGCGAGAAATACGAACAGACGCAAAGGAATACGGGATGCCCCTCATCATCTGGTCATATCCACGTGGCGAGGCAATCGAAGCCAAAGGGGGGAACAGTTCTTTCTATGCCGTTGACTACGCGGCAAGGATTGCAAGCGAACTTGGAGCCGATGTCGTGAAGGTCAACTTCCCTCACCCCGACTTGCGAACCAATGTGAAAAAAGAATATGACCGAGATTTCACCTCCCAAGAGGCGATTAATGCCGTTGTGAAATCTGCAAACAGGACACTTGTCCTGGTCTCAGGAGGAGAGAAGGCCGGTGACGATGTAATGCTGCAGAAAGCACGTGAATCAATGGAGGCAGGAGCGACCGGACTTATCTTCGGCCGCAATGTCTGGCAGCGCGATCACGATGCCTCGCTGAAGTTTGTTAGTTCGCTTAGGGAGATTCTTGAGAAATACCCCAGCAATTGAGATATAACAGAGTTGTGATGATCGAATGGATCTGAGAAGTCTTCGAGCCTCGGCTCCCTTGTTGGATTCCTATCTAACCTATCTAGACGATGGCAACCAACCGTTCATGACTCCTGGCCACAAGCAACGCGCAAGACTTCTCGACGCCGATCTTGGACGGATTGTGGATCAAGATGTGCCTCTCTACGGCGGACTAGATGAGATCAAACTTACTCACGGCCTTCTTGAGAAGGCAGAGGGACTGGCCGCTCAATTCTGGGGGGCGGACTGGCTTCGCTTCTCCACCGGCGGCTCCACTCATGCCAACCAGTCAATCATCTTCTCGATTGGCAAACCCGGTGACAGGGTGGCGATATCACGTACGGCCCATCGATCGGTACTTACCGCACTAGTCCTTGCTGGCCTTGAGCCCCTCTGGTTGCTTCCAGAAATCGATGCTGCCACGGGGGTTCCTATAGGTATCCCTTTATGGGAGGTCGAACGCGTGTTGCAGGAGGATCCCATCGCTCTGTTCCTAACCGAGCCCGGCTACCTCGGCACGCTTTCAGATCTTCCTCCCATAATTGAGGCTGCTCATAAGAAAGGCATCCCCATTGTCATCGATGGTGCCTGGGGTGGACATTTCGGATTTCATCCCGCCCTGCCCCCTCACCCCATGCAACTGGGCGCCGATGCATTCGTCACGAGCATTCACAAGGCTTTGCCTGGATATAGCGCCTCCGCAATCGCAGTGGCTCGAACCCATTTGCTAGACCACGCCAGATTGGAACAAGGTTTCGAATCGACGCACACCACATCCCCTGCTGGAGCGCCACTTGCATCCATTGACGGAGTAAGGGCACTGATGCAACTTCGAGGCGTTGAACTCATCGAAACCCTATTGGCAAACGTGAGTGAGTTCCGAAGCAGGCTTACTGCACAATTTGGAAGTGAAATCCTTCTTAAGCCAGACGACTTTGCGCCAGGCAGATTCGATCCTGCCAAGCTTGTACTTCGTGCCAACGTCCTCGGCGCAGACGGCATCGACATAGAGAATGACTTGATTTCATCGAACATCCGGGTTGAGATGGCTGATCGTGACACTTTGATATTCCAAGTAACCATCGCCGATGATTCGAGTACATTCAAGAAACTTGGCGATGCCTTGATCCCCATTTTGCGCAATCACGTAGGGAAATCGAGAAAGAGCGCGACAGCATTGAGTTGGACGATAACCCCGCAAAGGGGCGCCTCGTTAAGAGAGGCATACTTTGGCAAGAGCGAATTGGTGGATACGAAAGAGGCGATCGGGCGAATCAGCGTTGACCTCGTCGCACCTTACCCACCTGGAGTTGCCGTTCTCGCACCCGGGGACATCATTACCCACGAGATCCTAGATGGTCTTCTCGAGGCGAAAGCCGAGGGCACCCGTATTGCGTACGCCACAGATCACACGCTTCGACAGTTCAGAGTCCTCGCAAAATAGTGTGAAAACACTCGCTCGTGGGTAAACTCAAGCTCGGTAACTAGTCGTGAAATAAAGAGGTCAAGCGAGGGCAACATGTCTGATCAAAGTTGGAAAGCCACCGGACTCACGTGTAACCATTGTGCGCAGTCAGTGACTAAGAATCTCATGACCCTTCCAGGAATGAATAGCGTGGAAGTACAAGTCAACCCGAATGAGACAAGCACGATTCAAACGCACGGTACAAGGGAGTTCACGCCTCAAGAGATATCCAGCGCTATGCGCCAAGCGGGAAAGTACATCCTGACCTCGTAACAGCGGCAGTCCTGCTTTTTTGAATTTCGTATTGATAGTCTTGCGCGCATGTCTGAGTTCCAAATCACCCGATGGCACCAAATCCCAAGCATGATCATTGCCCGCGAAGGCGAACAGATGGTCAAGACCATGCTCCCTACTCGCTTCCAAGAAGCTATCGACGAAGCCGCAATGCGCATGGGGGCAATTGATGCCGATGCCTACACTTCCGGATGGAATCGAGATCCATGGATCCAGGCGTATGAATCGCCTCAAATCTTGGCGGACCGAATTGCCCAAGAACTAGAGACAGAGTTTTCAGAAGACATTTTGAAGACGATTCTCGACGAACTCGGAGAGAAATAATGTCAACGCTATATGAAGTCCTTGAAAAGTCCGCTCTGACTTCCGACGGAGCCATGGGAACCATGCTCCAAGAACGCGGACTGACCGATGGGGGATCCCCTGAGTTGTGGAACGTCGAGAGGCCGGAGGTGATTGAGGCTGTTCTTGAAGACTATGCCAACGCGGGAGCGCGCTTGCTCACCACGAATACTTTCGGCGGCACCCGAGGACGCCTTGCAATGCACGGACTGGAGAACAGAGTCCATGAATTGAACAAAGCCGGTGCAGCGATTGCCAAGCGTGTAGCTGCCCGCCACCCCGGGACATTTGTCATGGGAGACATAGGACCCACGGGCGAGCTAATGGAACCTATGGGAACGCTCACATCAGAGGATGCGAAGGCGATCTTCTCAGAGCAGATCCGCGGCTTGGTCGATGGAGGAGTTGATGCGATTCTCATCGAAACAATGAGCGATCTATCCGAGGTAGAAGCAGCGGTCAACGCCTCTCGCGAAATCGCCCCGCACCTACCCGTAATCGCCACCATGAGTTTTGACACGAATCTGCGCACGATGATGGGTGTGAAACCAGCACAAGCCGTCCAATCGCTCTCATCTCTTGGTGTCCGCATCATCGGGGCCAATTGCGGTCGAGGAATGGATGAAATGAGATTGATCGTACGTCAAATGGTCGATGCCCGACCCGATGGGGTCTTTATCATCGCTCAATCCAACGCAGGTCTTCCTGTCCTTGTTGGCGACACATTTGAATATCAAGGAACTCCTGCGGAGATGGCCAAGTTCGCTGATGAAATGCAGAAGCTGGGAGTAAACATCATCGGCTCATGCTGCGGATCGACGCCCGCCCATACTGCCGCTATTTCCAAAGCAATCGAAGACTAGTCGGCTAGTGCAATCCAATCTAGATTGAGTTTGCACAACTCTGGAATTCGACTAATCGACACAGGTTTAACCCTGACATCGCCGGCAGTTTGGTTTGAGAAGTAAATCGGACCAAACTCGGAGGCAGAATCGCTTCCAGCCATGAGTTTGGGACTATCGTAAATGATCGTAAGGACATGTGATCCCGTCGAGAGTTCAACGCTGCTCAATGGGTTGGTCATGTAGAGATTGCTTTCGAATACCGAATTCCCCGAGTAGACCTGGTTTCCGTCGACTAAAACCCGCAATCTTCCTGGATAGGAACCCGCAATCCACATGCCATATTTCCCCGTGGCACTTACCGAGAAGTTTCTGTTGAAGGCACCAGGACCCGAGAAGTGCACTCCACCGGTGTAGGAGGCCATTAATTGCCAGTTTGCAGGGAGTACTCCCGCTGTGAAATCGACAACGTAGACGGGATTGCGCACAGCCATGTAGATCTTCTCTGTCTTAGTTCTATCGGCTAGGAATGAAGTCACTGCGCTACACGTGGGAACGGCACCAGGATAGAAGATACTTCCTAAAGGAAGGGTCTTTCTTATGTTTACGCCTTTGACTTTCTTCCAAACTTGGTAGTGGTCTCCAGACCACGCCAGGTTGTAGTCCAAAGGAGGTCGACTCCCATTCGGTGATTTTCGAAGAACGAGGAGGTTGTAGTAGTCAATCGTGGCGGGGTCGAACAGGTCGATGTCTGCTGCGAAACCCCTCGGAACCTGGCTTCCGTCCCGTGTTGGAATCACATGAACACGCAGTTCACTTGCCGCCTCGGCCCCGATATCTCTCAAGAAATAGCGGGAGCCATAAACAGAGTACTCCGTCATCAAGGTAGGACCTTGGCCAGCGAACATTGTGCCAATATTTCGAAGTTCATCTTGCTGGGCAAAAGGAGCAAGCCAGACATTTTTGTAGGTATATAAATCCGAGACGACGACTCCAGAACCAACCAACATCGAAAGTGCAACAACTGTCAGTCGAAGTCTGTATGCCGCGAACTTCTTCCATCTATCTTTGCCAACTTCAATCCACAACTCATATGCCCCTACGCACGCCGCAAGCAGGAACATCGGAGACGCCACAGCGATCGCTTTGCCGGTAATCCATATCCCGCCCCAAAAATACGACGTCGTGACGACGGCGGTACAACTCGCAACGAGTGACGGGATTACCCATTTCGCCCCAATAATTGAGAAATACACTCCGGCCACTACTAACGCGAAGGCGATTCCGATGAGTAGGAACGTAAGAGGTTTGTTAACCGGATCAAGCCTGAAGTCCTGACTGGGCCAAATTCCAAAAACTTGGCCCATACTCAAGGACTTCACGAGATTACCCGTGTCCCCGATGATCGGGATAAAGAGATTTGTGATCGATTTATTTCCAGATTTGAGCAGCAGGATCAACACCCCAGTTAATACTCCTGATGCACCAAGCACGTAGTTGAAGTATTGACGACTCTTCCGCCACAGGATTGTGAGCACTGCTATGAAGATTACTGGTGCTGCATAGCCGACTCCCGCAGTACCGCCAACAACGTAGATCCCCAAGAGCGCAATAATGGAGTAGAGAAAATATTCCCTCGCACTCTTGTCCTCAAGAGCGTGAAATAAGGAAAATGCCAGAAGAGTGAGAGGAATGATGATGACGATCTCCTTGACACCACCCCACATGACATATGAATAGATCGTGGAGGCCATTGCGGAAATTGAAGACATGATGACAACAAGAGTGCGGCTGGAGACTCGAGTTCTGAGTATCATCACCAACATCATTGCGACCAATGCGGCGGAGAAGGCCAGATACGGCTGATAGAACCAGGCTTTCTCAACGCCAGTCAGTTTTGAAACAACTCCGAACGGCATGAAGGTTCCAACTGGATAGTTGAAGTGACCTATTCCTTCGGGAGCGAAAATTGTTTGCAACACGCGGTCGGAGGTTGAAAGAACTGGATTTGGGACTGTTCTACCGACGTTCATCAATCGGTCAGTGACGGTTAGGAATGTGGAATCGTCATCAAGTTTGATCCAACCTGCCCAACTTGGATGGCCGTATCCAACTGTCGGCAAACTGAATGCATAGTATGTGAGTAGTCCAGCGACAGAGGGTAGAGCATCAAATCGCAAATACGATCTGAGCCAAACCGCGCTCACTGTCAGTCCAACCAAGCTGATCAGCCCAAAGGTGAACGCCGTATAAGGGGCGGTAGCAGTGCTAATTGTTGTGAGGCTGCCAAGAATCGCCATCAGCAAGAAGCCGATAATTGTTGTCAACGTAAAATTTGAGGGCCTACGGGTGATGAGGGAGAACGCCAGACCAAATCCATAGCAGAGCAGAACAAGCAGGAGCGGAACAAAGATCCAGACGATGACCATTTCGCTCATGAATATATATTCCTCACGCTCTGATAATAATGAGATTTAGGCGACATTCATGGCAAGGGAGTACGGACACTCACCATTTTTCTTGCCCACGCACATCGACCAGCGTAATTTCGCTGACATGCGACGATCCCTTTCAACAAAATTATCTGCGCTAACCATCCTTACTACATGCGGGATACTCATCACGAGCACCATGAGTTCCTGGGCGGCCGCATACAAGCCGATCAATCTCAATATCGCCTCGCAGTTGCCGCAGGCAACACAAGGCAAGTCGTACAACTATTCCTTTGCGGCAAGGGTGACTGGTGGGACTGGCAAACCCTACAAATGGAATTTCACCGGTGCGCTCCCCTCAAGCCTTAGGTTCAATGCCTCATCGGGCAAGATCCTTGGTGTAGTCACGAGCACTGCCCCTGTTGGCGCTTATCCATTGAGCATCTGCGTGACCGGGGGGAAGAAAGGTGCCACATCAAAGATCCGTAACACGATCTGCAAATCAACCAGCCTCAGTGTGGTTCAAGGCGCGTCATCGACACCGGCTGTAAATAGCGCCACTGGTACCTACGCTGGCGATATCAATTTCCCGAACCTCAATCCCACGGGAAGCACTGGCTGCGAAGCGAAGGTCATTGCAAGAACTGTGACCCTTGTCGAAGGTGCGGGGGGCGCACTCACGGGAAGCACGAACAACGAAATGATGCCCACACTCACGGGTGTGCGTGTCGGCAACACGATAACTGTCACGCTCCAATCGCGATGGGGTGCACGTGGTCCATATACGTGGCAATGGACTGGTAACTCGATATCAGGCGTCTTACCCGCTTACTGCTGGGATCTATCCACCTACGCACTCCTCAACGAGGGTTCGTACACATTCAATCTGATGAGGGGTTAGGCCTTCTTCACAACGCTTGACTTGAGCATCATGGGGCCGAATCCATCGACCTTGGCGTCAATATCGTGATCACCGGAGCCTGAGACAAGGCGGATGTCGCGTACCTTGGTTCCAACTTTGATTGGGTTCGAACTCCCTTTGACTTTGAGGTCCTTGATGATCGTGACAGTGTCGCCATCAGCAAGTGTGTTTCCCACTGCATCCTTGACCACTGGGAACGCCCCTTCACCATCTTCATGCGGAGCATCGGCCCATTCGTGAGCGCACTCAGGGCAGACCAAGAGCGCGCCAAGTTCATACGTAAACTCGCAGGCGCATTGTGGACACGGGGGCAACTCGTTCATTTCTCAATTCTATACGGAAGAAAAACTAGCGAGTGACTCGCTGCGTCGCCTCGATCTGATCCCACACAATGCCGTCAAGTGTCACCGCTGATGCAGGAAAAAGACCATTTTCTTCGTTGCTGATGTTGTTGCGTAATAGTGTTTCTAACTCAGAGACCAACGTGTACTCACCAGAAGCGATGCGAGCAACCAGGCCATCAATCTCGTCATGCTCAAGCTTCAACTTCGTTAACGACTCGCTAAATTCGCCATCAGGTGCAAGTGCGTCGAAGAGGCCTTCCTCCTCCAGTTTGTTGTGCGCCCGGAGAAGATCGGCTAATTCGATTGCGTGTGTTTTGCAATCAAGAATCGCATCTACCTCAGAGAACCGTCGTACCTCGCCCAATTTATTGATGATCTCTTCGTGCTGAACCGTGAGCAATCGGATCACGGGAAGGGCCTGGCAGCCGCAATAAGAACACATACGGTTAGGCTAGTGGAATCTTCGCCATCGATTCACCTCTACGAATAGGACTGCTATGACAACAACTAGAAAAGCTTCTGCCATATGGGATGGAAATTTGCTCGAAGGAAAGGGCGCTGTCTCCTTAGTGTCTTCCGGGGTTGGCACGTTCAATGTCTCCTGGCCGGCGCGTAGTCAAGAGCCAAATGGTCTAACGAGCCCCGAAGAACTTCTCGGCGCAGCGCACGCGGCTTGCTTCTCGATGGCGCTGTCCAGTGGGCTGTCAAAAGCGGGAACGCCTCCAACACAGTTGCGCACAACAGCTGAGGTAGATTTTCTCCCCGGAACAGGAATTACCGAAATTCGCTTAACCGTCAGTGGAGATGTTCCGAATCTGGACGCAGAAGGCTTTCGAGCAGCAGCCGAATCAGCCAAGGTCAATTGCCCGGTTAGCCAAGCACTGAAAGCTGTTCCGATCAAACTCACCGTCGAATAGATCAACTCCAGTGAGTGAGTTAACCCTTGACCCGAGGATCGTAAAGCTCACAACACGCACCGGCGTCGATATCAGGAGAACTCTCCCCCATCGACACATTCGAACTATCGGCGCCTGGTGCTTCGTAGATCATTACGGCCCCACCGATCAAGTGGATGCCATGAGCGTTGCTGCGCATCCACACACGGGACTTCAGACAGTGAGTTGGCTCTTCTCCGGTGAAGTTGAACATCGTGATTCTTTGGGAAGCGTTCAACACATAAAACCCGGTGAGCTAAACCTCATGACGGCTGGAAAGGGCGTTGCCCACTCGGAACTCTCAATCAATCACAAGACCTTCCTACACGGAGTTCAACTATGGACGGCCCTTCCGGATCAATATCGCAATATTGAACCTTCCTTCGATCATTATGAAGGGTTGCCAGTCTTCACATGGAAAGGCGTTAATGTCCACCTCATCATTGGTCAATTTCTCAAAGAGCGCTCGCCTGCCAAGATCTTCTCGCCGATGATTGGCGCAGAGATAGACCTTCCAGCGGGCTCGACGACTCAAATCCCAACAGATCCCACCTTTGAGTACGGGATCCTTGTTGTAACAGGAGAGGCAACGGTTAATGGAAATTCTCTCCATCGTGGGCAACTCCACTACGTTCCGGTCGGAGGAGAGACATTGGTGCTCACCACTTCGGGTGGTGCAAAGATCGTCTTGCTCGGGGGCGAGCCCTTCACTGAGAAGATTGTGATGTGGTGGAACTTCATCGCACGCTCACATGAGGAGATTCTCCAGATACGAGAAGACTGGCAGAGTCAGAGTCAGAACTTTCCCTCTTTCCATGATCGCATCGGAGGGAGAATTCCGGCGCCTCCCCTGCCGAATCTGAGGCTCACGCCGAGGGCGAATCCAAGGTAGGGCGAAGGTTGAGGTAGCCTTCTCTCACACGGGAGTTCGGTGCCATCGGACTGAGAGGAAGACTACGTAGTCTTCGACCGTCTAACCTGATCTGGATAATGCCAGCGCAGGGAGACCACTCTTAACCGTGCCTCTTCGCTTATGAAAGGGCATTGAAACTACATGAAATTCTCACGCAAAATTCTGATTGGCTTGTCCGCAATCTTGGTAGTTGGACTGGTTGTCGTAGCGGTCAACATCACCGGAACTAAAAAAATCAAGGATGTTGTTCTTGTTACCCACGATTCATTTGTCATGAGTAAGAAGCTCATAGCCGACTTCGACAAGACCACGGGATACAACCTCAAACTCGTCAAAGCCGGTGATGCTGGAAGTCTCACCAATCGTCTCATCCTGACCAAAGCCGCACCAATCGGGGATGCAGTTTTTGGCATCGACAACACTTTTGCCAGTTTGGCAACAAGCAACCACGTCATCGACGGTTCGTTGTCGGCAACAGATTTTGGGGATGTCTGTTTCAACTACGACAAAGCGTGGTTCACAGAACATAAATTTGCGGCCCCTTCATCAATATCCGAACTCACGCTTCCCAAATACAAGGGCTTAACCGTGCTTGAGAATCCCAACACGTCATCAACTGGGCTCTCCTTTCTTGCCGCGACGGTCGACATGTTCGGCAGTTCTCAATGGGAGTCGTACTGGAAGCAATTGAAGAAGAACGCAGTCAAAGTCGATAACGGGTGGGATGCCGCCTACTTCACCGACTTCTCCGGTTCCAGCGGCAAAGGTGCTTACCCGATCGTCTTGAGTTATTCATCTTCCCCTGCATACGAGGTTCGCGCTGATGGCCAATCCCAGACTGCAAATATCTTGGACGGGTGCTTTCGGCAGACCGAATATGCAGGAGTACTGAAAAATGCCAAGAACCCAGACGGAGCGAAGGCCGTAGTGAATTATCTTCTGGGTGCGAAGTTCCAGGCATCTTTTCCAGAGGCCATGTACATGTATCCAGCGGTTGCGGGGACCCCGATTCCTACCGCGTGGAGCAGTTTCACCGAGGTAGCTCCGCACACCTACGGCGACAAGCTCGACTTCACTGCCAACAGAAAATCGTGGCTAGCAAAGTGGTCAGCTATCTTTGAATAAGAGTCGAGGCCAAGCGGCCATATGGGCAGTACCCATTGCCTTTTTCGGGGTGCTGTTTTATTGGCCGCTTGGCAAGATTTTAGGGATGGGTTTGGGTGGAAATTGGCTTCACGCAATCTCCACGGCGAGGATCGCTTCCCTCGTGTGGTTCACCATCTGGCAAGCGGCTCTTTCCGCGATTCTCGCCCTTGTATTTGGAATTCCTGGCGCGTACGTCCTCTATCACCGATCCTTCCCTGGACAGAAGTTTCTTCGTGCTTTCATCACTGTTCCCTTTATGCTCCCGACAATTGTTGTTGCAATTGGGTTCACAGCATTTCGTCAATTGCCATTCATCTCTCAATTTCTATTGGGACATTCAGGGGTGCCCATCATCATCTGTGCAAACGTCTTCATGAACTATTCGCTGGCTGTGAGAATAATCGGAGGAGTCTGGACAACCCTGGACACAGGGTTTGAGGATGCGGCTGCACTTGATGGAGCGGGGCGATTGCGCACCTTTGTGTCAGTCACGTTGCCGCAGCTCGCCAATGCCATCGCCTCGGCAGCAGCCTTGATCTTCCTTTATTGCACTGCAAACTTCGGATTGGTACTCGTACTTGGAGGGGCTTCGGTCAAGACAATCGAAACCGAGATCTACGTCGTCTCGACCCAGTATCTGGACTTATCCAAAGCGGCTGGATTAGTTCTGATCCAGACGCTGCTGACGATGATCGCCTTTATAGTTGCGCAATATCTCTCAAAGGGACGGGTGAACTTCTTCGGCACCACCTCGCTTGAGCGACGCCAACCAATCGACAAGCGCGACCTGCCTGCCACGATGATCACGACGAGCTTTATCAGCCTCATGGTCTTTCTTCCGTTGCTGACGGTCTTGTGGCGCGCATTCCGAGTCGACAATTCATTTAGTTTGCTCAACTTCACGAATCTCGGAGGCTTTGGTGCTCGAGATGCGCTAAGTATTTCGGTGGGGCATGCCGCTTTGAACACGGTACGAAATGCAATTATCGCCACGCTCTTGAGCATGACCATTGGCATTCTGATCGGTTATCTGTTGTCCAGGCCGAGGGCCATTGGCCACGACGGACCCTTCGTGCGTGCGATGGATATCCTCTTTCAAATGCCTGTGGGGATATCAAGCGTTGTGCTGGGGCTTGGGTACTTGGTGTGCTTCGGAGGTGGTCTGTTCCCGCTTCGATCAAGTTGGCTCGTGACTCCCATCGCGCAATCTCTCTTATCGATACCTCTTGTGATTCGGATAGTGCATCCAGCTCTAACCAGCATCGATAATCAACTCCGAGAGACAGCTCAGACCGAATCGGCCAGCCCTAGTCAAATATGGTGGCTGATTGAACTTCCGATTATCCGAAACGTGGTGCTGATGGCCACTGGGTATGCTGCCGTAATTGCAATCGGTGAATTCGGGGCCGCCAATTTCTTGGCATATGGTGACCAGGGGACTCTTCCAACAGTCCTATACCAGTTGATTTCGCGACCAGGGGCACAGAACTACGGAATGGCTATGGCGGCAAGTTCTTTGCTCATTGGCACCGCACTTCTCATCATGTACGCGGTAAGCGCCTTTGATCGAAAACTGACTTAATTGCAATTCTTGCCTTAATCAACTTTCTCACTTCGCTCTTTAGCAAAGGCTTCCCAAGTGGAATGTGAAGGGAGCCTTTCGTCGTCTTGTATTTTTTCGTGATCTCAGGAAACTGCGACAATACTGACCCGCTGTATGGGTAATAGCCGATGAAATCTTTGTTTGCCTTAAGGCCGGCCACGTCATCGCCTTCAAAAACGAAAGTCGGCATTGAGTACTTCAAGATTTCCTCAGCTGTTGGAATTACTTCCAAGATCCGCCTGCGCATTTCCAGCAACAATTCTCTATGTGATTCGCCCTGATTCTTGTAGTACCCCGCGACGGTTCTAGGTATCTGCGACATCCAAAAATCCTAGCAATTCAAAGTCAGGCACCCAAGCCTTCGAAATCACTGTATGCCCAGACATCGAGTTCATCAAGATCGAGGACCTTGATTCCATGAAGAGAAAGAATGTCAGCGATCTGAGCACGATGCTCGGTTGCATGATGTATGGACTGACCAAGAATTGTCGAGCGAGCACGGACGATCGTCTTGCCTTCGCGCACGTAACTAGTCATCCCCTCCGGCATAGCGGCCAATTCGCGAAGTTGTGCGTCAAAGCCAGAACAGCGTCGCGCCAACTCAAAGACGTCTTCTTGCGTCGTGGGCCTGACGAAATCGGTGGGAAGTGGGCTCCCGGCCACGCGTGCGGCATAGGAACCAGCAGCCATCACTAAGTGCTCGAGAATTGCGGCAACGGTCCACTCATCGTTCTCGGCGGTTAGCGTTAAAGCCTCGTCTGGAACCGCCTTCAGTTGTTCAAACAAGGACTGATTCGCCCACGCCATATGGCGATAGAGACGGTCAAGAATGGGGTTCGGCTCAGGAATTGTCATGACACGGATAATAGATGTTCTCGTTAGACTCGCAAGGTGCTAGAGAGTTGGACTCGCGGCGTCGTTCGCCATCGATTCGCAGTGATTGTCGTCTGGCTCGTATTGATAATCCTCGGCCTACTTGCTGGTTCGAGGCTTAATGAGCACCTGACCACCTCCCTTGCGGTACCCGGCACCGAATCAGCCAAGGCCGACCAGATACTTGCAGAACACTTCAAAGAGAACATCGAAGGCACCTTTACGATTATCTTTACATTCAAGAACGCCACAAAGGCAGAGATTTCGGTGTTGGAGTCAAAGATTGCCGTGGCTGCTACCACGATACCCAAGGCTAAAGTCACCGCACAACGGGCTCTTGGAGGCGTGCTTTTCACAAACATTGGCACTTCGTTCACGTTGCTTGAGGCAGCAAGCTACACCGACAGGCTCAGGCGAGCGCTGGCAGATGAAGGGTTAGAAGGCGCACTCGTCACGGGCCCATCGGCGATCAACCACGACGTCACGCCCGTGCTGGCCACGGATCTCAATCACGGTCAAGCTGCCGCAATCTTGCTCGCCCTCCTCCTGTTGATCTTGGTGCTCGGAACCTGTTGGGCAGTACTCGTTCCATTCCTTTTTGCAGGTGCAACGATCTCTGTCGTATTGGGAATTGTTTTTCTCATCGCTCAAAAATTCCTCATGGTTCTCTATATCCCAAACATCATCGAACTCATAGGCCTAGGACTGGCAATCGATTATTCGCTGCTCATGGTCCATCGTTTTCGTCGGGAAATCACGGCTGAAGGCGAGGTGTGCGTTGAAGACGCCATCTCAAAGACTATGCAGACTGCAGGACGCACCGTGGTTCTTTCAGGGCTCGTCGTGTCGATAGGGCTTGCCACTTTGTTTCTAGTACCTATCCCCTTCGTCCGCTCCCTCGGCGCGGCCGGGCTTCTAGTTCCCGTCATCTCGGTAATTGCCACTTTGACGCTTCAACCCGCCCTTCTTTCCTACCTAGGACGAACCGGCGTCACCCCAAAGGGATTTACTGGCTTGCTTGCCAGAAGGGACCTGATGACAGGGTTCTTTGCCAATGTTTCACGTTACGTTATCCGCCGCCCAAAGTCGGTCTTCGTTTTCTCGATGGTCACATTGGCAATCGCTGCATCTTCTGTCGTATGGCTCCAGGTCACTCCGAGCGCACTCACAACCATCCCTGCGGAACTGGAATCCTCAAGGGCCCTATCTATGGTGACCGATCGTGTGGGTCCTGGCATCATCACTCCTACCCAGATCATCATCGACCTTGGTCAACCCAATCTTGCGACAGCTCCAGCCATGGAAATGGCCCGTACCGACCTTGCAAAAAGCATCCTTAAAGATGGCGAAGTCTTCGTTGTGGCCACAGGAGAAAAAGCGCCGTACGTCGATGGCACAGGACAGTATCTTCGCATCTTCGTTATTGGTCGGCATATCTTTGGAGCACCGCAGTCCCAAAGGTTAGAACGCGATCTGCGGGAGAAGTATCTTTCACATTCAGAATTCCCGTCTGAGACGAATTTCTATCTCGGCGGTGTCCCTCCACAGGGCAGAGATCTTCTCAAAAGCATCTACTCCTCCTTTCCACCAATCGTTTTCTTGGCACTCTTTTTCGCCTATCTGATTTTGGTTCGAGCCTTCCGTTCCATTATTTTGCCTCTTAAGGCAATCCTCATGGATCTGGTTTCAGTAGCGATTGCGTATGGATCGGTGGTGATGGTCTTTCGGTTCAAACTAGGTTCATCCATTCTTGGTACCTATCATCTTGATCAGATTGAAGCGTGGGTGTTGATATTCCTCTTCGCAGTGCTCTTCGGCCTGTCCATGGATTACGAGGTCTTCATCGTCTCAAGGATGAGAGAGGCAAAGGACCGAGGTGCGACCAACTCAGAGGCAATCACCGAAGGCCTCGCCCACACAGGAGGAGTAGTAACCGCCGCCGCCATCATTTTGATAAGCGCACTTTCCGGATTGGTCTTCGGACGGATACCAGGACTCCAGCAGCTTGGCGTTGGATTGGCATGTGGCGTTTTTATCGATGCAACCCTCATTCGTGGTTTGCTTCTGCCCAGTGCGATGGTTCTGCTAGGCCGATGGAATTGGTGGCTACCTTCCTCGATTGCGAAAATGGCAAGAACTAAGGCCTCGCCCCTCGAGGATCGAGAGCCGAGGCCTTAGTTGGTAACGCGCGGTATTACTTCGTGATTGTTATTGCGAAATGAACTGCAGGTGGTTGGTATCCAAGTGCGAGTCCTGGTAGATCCGTATTATTTGTCAGTATTGGCAAAGCTCCATAAGGAGTGTTGGCAAAGGATGGCTGGAAGACATACAGCACAGGGCGTAGATCGATGATGTGTGTTCCTGGAGCGCCTGTCGCGATCAAGTGCACAACCATGTATCCGTTGGAGTTAAATCCGCATCCATAGCCGATGTAGTTGTTGTCATACGTGACTGCCAACGTGTTGTCTAACTGTGTCCAGCCAACGCCCTTCATAGCGATGGTGAATTCTTCGCCAGCCTTGAAGGTTGACTTAGGAACTCCAGAGCCATCACGAAGTTCAGGCGAATTGGATGTATCAGCCTTTGCAATACCGTCACTGAGCACTTTGCCCTTGCTGTCCTTGTATTGGAAAATACTTTCCTTCACATAGAACGAGGCCTGGGCTTCGATGACGTCACCCTGCTTGACCTGCACTACGTGCCATCCGCCTAGGTTGTCGGGGATTGTGATGTCTTGGCTAATTGACCCGTTAACTGGAGTGGCAGAGCCCAATGGAACTCCGTTGTAGACCCAGCAGGTACCAGTGCAGTTCACGCGGTTGCCGACAACTGTTGACCACACGATTTGGTGTGCTCCTGTGGTCGTCAATCCAGTGACATTGAGCTTCACTTTGGTTTCGACTGCACCACTTGTTTGAGACAAGGTCGCAACAGCCTTGGTATTTGGATCCAACCCCACATCTGAAAGCGTCGTGCGTTGTGCTGTGGATGGAGTAACTGATGGTGGATATTCGATGGAAGCCTTTGGAGCTCCCGCATCTTTGGTCACTTTAAACGCTACTGCAGAGCCCTTGCCCCATGGGACTGGAGACTGCTTGATGTTCATGTACTGCACGCCAATTCCGGCGGTTGCGGCAATGTAGTGCGTGCCTACTGGACCTGCTGCGCGGATCTTGAAAACGGCGGTTCCACGTGTCCAGAGTGCTTGGGCTGCGCCAGCGTAATTGTTATCCCATAGAACAGATACGCCTCCCGTATAGAGGTTGGCTCCCATGCCGGTATAGGTGACAGTTATCGGAGTGCCAATAGGACCGCTCTTTGGTGAGATGGTCAAGGTGGTTGCGTACTGGAACCCGCCATGGGCAACAGCCACACCATTCTGGACGACATAAATGTCATGAACAGAGCCAAAATCCCGAGGAGCAGTGGTTTTAAATGAGAAGTTCCCACTGGCATCGGTTGTCACCGTTGTCATGTCCACGTTGTACTTGGTGTATTTGGTGCCCATGTAGTTGACGGTGTTTGGCTGAACGTCGACGATCCATGCACCGTCTGCCGTTGACCATGTCATCGGCAATGTCACATTGGCAGGAAGACCCTTGCCAGAAATTGTTATTGGCGTTCCTTCTGGCCCTTGATTAGGTGTCACATCCAAGGTGATCATCTTTTCAGGAAGAGTGAAGGCTGCTGATTTCGTGCCCGTGAATGGAAGAGCAGGTACTCCCGGAAGTCCGGCGGGGGCGCTCAATACAAGCGGTGTTGTCACTGGGTCAGCACCCATAGCAGGAGAAATCATTGCTATTGGAAGTATTAAAGCTACTGCTGCTCGAAGGACATTTGTTCGAAGTCCGTGTGATGCGAATTTTGTTTTCATGATTTTCCTACTTTCTCCGATTTATCTTGTGCGACGTGGTTCTTAGAACTTGAAGTCCGAGCCAATAAGGACTTTCGCGGCTCGGACCTCAAGATCTTCGACATGATGTGGATTAGGCAGTTGGAACTGCGTAGAGGGTTAGCTGCGAGTTTGGCGTGAAGTTTGATGTCCACGTACCAACCGCACCTGCTAGAGGAGGGTTGACAGGCACAGTCCTGAAAGCTGGGACGCGCTCGTATACGAGGCGTCCGCTGCTGTCCTTAACCTGGGCGCCATCTACGACCTTACGCACCAACTTAGTGGTCAGAACCTTCACCGTGCTCTGCTCTTTGGCGACCATCGTCACCTTGAAGCTGATTACGCCAAGGGTGTTGTAGAGACCGGGCGCAGTGCCTGTCTTAAGAACTCCAACCCAGAAGGCGACGCCGCTGTGGTTGCCATAAGACATTTGAATTGGATCCTTGACGCCGGCAATTTCGATATATGCCTTTGCGGTATTTGTTGGATCCAGAACCGCACCAGCAAGGTCAGCATCATTTGCATAGACGCGGAAGACGATTGTCTGGCCAACGATGTACTGGCTCGTGATTGCGCAACTTACGCCGAATCGTGGAGCAAGTACCCCAGTTGAACCACTTGCCAAAACAGTGTCCACGTAGATGTGGATTGGCGAAACCACGCCTTGGACTGGGACGCCAACTTTGACGGTAAATGCTGCTGCAGTTGCCGAGGTGAAGTTGGTGGCATCAGTTGGTGTGAGAGTTGCGCCTAGAACGGTTGCACCGCTCTTTGCTGGTACCCATGAGCACTTAGCGACAAATGGAGCGACGGTAGTCGTAGCCACAGTCTCACAGCCTTTGATGTCTACTCCAACTGCTTGGAACTTAACAACTCCTGCGGTACTCGCCGTAGCGGTGATGATCGCTGGATCGAGGCCGAAGACTGCGCTTCCTCCAGAAAGCACAAGCGTTGGAGTGGTGGCTGCGTATGCAGCACCTCCAACAACGGCGCCACCGACCAGTGCCATGGCACCAATCGCAACGCTCGAGATGAATTTCTTCATTAATCTGCTCCTTCTCCTATTGGTGTACACGTGTATATCTGAGAGTTACTTGGTGTTGATGTTTCCGACGAGAGTCAAAGTCAGGGCAGTTGTTTCACCGAAACCTGCCTGATTTGACTTGATTGCAAAGGAACCCGTGACCTTCAGTGATCCAGTTGCGCCTGCGTACTTTCCAGTGCCGCCAGTAATTGATGCAGTTCCGGTGATGTTAACTGTCGTAGGAGCTGCGCCATCTTCTGCGCAACCTTTAGCGTTAGAGTCAAAGGTCACCTTCAAAGTGTTGCCTCCACCGCTGAGAACGCCGGAGCCATCAATTGAATCGCATTGGTTCTGTGGGGAGGAAGAACCGGTACCGCTCAGCGAATCAAGACCAAGAACTGTCCCGGTTCCACTTGCAGTCACTGAAGTCGCTTGAACTCCACTGTCTGACCAGAGCACCGACATCTTGCCCTTGTAAGTTCCAGAGAATGCGACGACGCCACCCGTTGCTTTGGTTGGTGTAGCAGATGGCTTGACTGTTGGCTTTGCGGTTGGCTTCTTGGTTGTCCAACCCTTTGGACACACTGGCTTCACCGCAGATACTTTCTTGACTGCGGTTCCTTTGTAGCAAGTGATCGTCTTCTTGGTAACAGCATTGGCAACGGTGGCATTTGTTGCCAATAGCCCAAGCGCCATTATGACAACGAAAACTCCCGCGATCCTCGACCTGCTGATTTGCTTCATTTTCAATCCTCATCTCTCCCTGAGTTACTTATGTACCGCTTGTTACTAACACGATGATCTTTGCACCGCGATCCTCCAAAAGGTGAAATTTGTGCGAGGACTAACACTTTTTGAACTATTCCCTTCGTCACTTTTTCCGCTATTCCGTGCGTCACATCAAATGACCAAGGTCAAAAAAGCAGTACCAGATAATAAGAATCCTTTCACACCCATTTTATCGAAATCGTTTGTTGTGACGGCGGACATAGGTGTGACGCCAGCCACTCTGGATAATCTTCAAACAAAGACAGGGAAATATCTTGAAATCAAGGCATCTGGCACGGAAAAAGTCAATACCTGTAGTGCATTCTCTTGCTCCTCAATTATGAGAGGGTACGGTTCATGAAGATCAGCAGTGACGTCACTACCCTTGTTGCGTTATTTGCCATCGTCAGCCCGATCACTTCAATACCCGTCTTCCTAAGTTTGACGAGCGGAGCTGCGAAAGAAAAACGCCGAATAATAGCTCTTCAGACAGCTCTGGTATCGGGGTTGACTCTATTTGTTGCATATTTCGTCGGCGACATTATTCTCAAGTTGCTTAGTATCCAAATGGATGCCTTCAGAATTGCTGGAGCACTAATTATCGGGGCTATTGGATGGAGCATGGTGATGGGAAAGAAGGGGAACGCCATTGAAGCCTCCCCGTCAGGTGCTGCAGTTGTTCCACTGGCTATCCCGATGATGGCGGGGCCGGGCGCTATCGCAACGGTTATCGCAATCGGCAATTCAGATCGCGGAATAGTGCGTGTGGCCGATGTGATCATCATTCTGGTCTTGTCGCTTCTCACTTTCTTATTACTGCTGCTGGCAGAACCCATCGAGCACGTACTTGGAGACCAAGGCTTGATGGTATTAACTCGGATTTTCGGACTCTTACTTCTGGCCATCGCGGTATCCACGATCATGTCAGCGCTTACATCGGCATTTCCCGGTCTTTCGCGATAAAAGGCGCCGAAGCCACGGAGTACAAATAGAGGTTTTAGGTCTAAAGTGAGAAAAACCGACCTACTTCTGGAGGTCATCACATGAGTCAGTGCACTCACGATTTTAAAAGAAACCCACAGGGAGAGGTGGTATGCGTTCTCTGTGGCGACAAGGACGACGAGATGGAAGCAAATACCCAAACTGATACAGGTGCGCCAGTTGATTTTTGGGCGACCCAAACTTCCTTTGAGTAGAAATCGAGAAGTGGCAGAAGAGTCGCCCTATAAGCCGGATCCTGTCGTGGATCACCATCCATCTAGTTCCGCGATTGCTCACGGAATCAAGCGATCTACCCGATAGCTCGAACGAGCAGTTCTCAAACGCTATCTATCTGATCTTGCTCCAAGTGGGGTTTGCCTAGCCACATACGTCGCCGTACATGCTGGTGGTCTCTTACACCACCGTTTCACCCTTACTCACTATTGCTAGCGAGCGGTTTATTTTCTGTGGCACTGTTCCCGCGGATTGCTCCGGGTGGGTGTTACCCACCACCTCGCTCTATGGAGTCCGGACTTTCCTCGGTGCCTTCCAGAATCAACTGGACTACAACGCGGTGACCCGGGCGACTCTTCTGCTGAGTAAAGGATACGGTAATTGCAGAGCTAGTGGGATTTGTCCTCGTCCCGATCAGAACGCCTTACCGTGACCTCAAGAAACTGGGTCGAACGCAAGACGACCAAAATAATGACCGTAAAACCCACTCCAACCAATTGGAATCCAAGGCCGACGGCGCTGCCCATGCCAGCGGTGGCCAAGATAGTTGCCGCAGTTGTAACACCCTGAATACCGCCTCGTCGATCAGTGAAGATTAGGCCTGCACCCAAGAATCCAATGCCCGTGATGATCGCGTGCATTGCACGGGTGGGATCGCCGTATCTGGCATTGACATCCATGACATATCCGATGGCAACCACAATCGCCGAAACAGAGCCAACTAGAGCCATAGTGCGAGGCCCCGCCGACTTGCCTGCGCGGTCGCGCTCCCAGCCGATTATTGAACCGAGGATTGCACCGATTGCGCCGTCAATGATGACCGACAACTGTTCCCAGTGATTGATGACGTGAAGATCAATCACAGATTGGTGAAGATTTATCATGGTTTATTGTACTTATGCCCCTGCAAAATCCCTTGATTGCAAAGCCCTATGTTTGGAACTTTCCCGTACGATCTAAGTCATGGCCGCGCTTGGACTCCATCATGATCCCAAATGGACGCGGGCAAATACTCTCTTTCCAACCGCTGGATCCGGAAGTGACGTCGCGATCCTTGGAGTTCCAGCATGTGAAACCTCGCTTTCGCCAACGTCAGCACACCTAACCCCTGACGCCATACGTATCGCCCTTTCTCGATATTCAACATTCTCAAGCAGCCGCAATGTGGATCTTAGAGATCTAGATCTTCGCGACCTGGGAGATGTCGACTCCCCCGACTTTGATGAGGGCGAAGTGCGCGTTTCTTCCGCAGTCGCGAAAGTGCGCAGCAATCACACATTGCTCATTGCATTAGGTGGCGACAATTCAATTACACACTCAGTGGCCAAGGGACTCTGGCCAGACATCTCCAAGTGCGGATTGATAACGCTAGATGCGCATTTGGATCTTCGCGATGGTCATTCAAACGGCTCTCCCGTCTGGCGTTTGATTCAAGCGGGGATGCACGGCGCCAATATCGTTCAGATTGGCATCAGCGACTTTGCGAACAGCCGTGAGTATTTCGAGCGGGCAAAAGATGCGGGCATCCATGTCGTCTCCCGCGATGTCCTTAGAAATCGACCCATCGCAGATGTCATGGCTGAGGCGCTAGACATTGCAGGAGGAGATGAACGCGAAATCTACGTCGACCTTGATGTTGACGTGTGCGATCGCGCGATTGCCCCCGCCTGCCCCGCCTCAGTTCCGGGTGGAATTTCTGCCGATGAACTCCGACAAGCTACTTACTTGGCTGGATCCGATGCACGCGTACGTGCCCTAGATATCACCGAAATCAATCCCCTGATGGACGCCCCAGATGGGCGAACCATCCGTCTTGCCGCGCTTCTAGTCCTAGAAGCGACATGTGGGGCTGCGCAACGCTAACGTCGATCTGGGTTAACGCAGATCTTTAACTATCTTCTTTGCAGCCGTTGTGACTTTGCCTGATTGCACCAACCTCACAGCAGCCTCAAGTTCGGGAGATAGCCAGCGGTCTGGTCCGATACCTGGAACTACTTCGCGAAGCGTCTGTATTACTGAGGCCGCAGCCGGCGAAGGAGACAGGCCTGTTCGAAACTCGATCGCACGTGCTGATATCACAAGTTCGATTGCCAAAATACGCGAGAGATTTTCAATTACTTTTCGAAGTTTGCGGGCTGCGCTCCAGCCCATGGAGACATGATCCTCCTGCATCCCTGAACTCGGAATTGAGTCGACGCTGGCCGGTGTGGCCAATCTCTTGTTCTCGCTTACGAGGCCCGCCTGTGTGTACTGCGCGATCATGAGACCAGAGTCCACACCCGGATCGTTTGCGAGAAAAGGAGGAAGTCCGCTTGATCGGTGCTGATCCAACATGCGGTCGGTGCGGCGTTCAGACATAGAGCCGAGATCAGCCGCTGCGATCGCAAGAAAATCAAGGACATATCCAACTGGTGCCCCGTGGAAATTTCCGTTTGATTCAACTCGACCATCGGGAAGAACAACTGGGTTATCAATGGCACTTTGCAGTTCTCTCGCAGCAATCGTTGATGCGTAATCAACTGTGTCACGGACCGCGCCGTTGACTTGAGGAGCGCAGCGAAGAGAGTACGCATCCTGCACACGCGAGTCATCTTTGCGATGCGATGCGACAATTCCTGAGTCCTTCAGGAGAGCGAAAATATTTGCGGCACTGGCTATCTGGCCGACCTGCGGACGCAAGGGCGCATGTAGATCCGGTGCGAAAACCCGATCCGTGCCGAGCAGTCCTTCAATGCTCATAGCAGCCGTTACGTCTGCCACGGTGCAGAGCGCCGCAAGATCGGCGCAGGCGAGAATAAGCATGCCAAGCATCCCATCGGTGCCGTTGATAAGGGCCAAGCCCTCCTTTGCCTCAAGTTCAATCGGAGAGATTCCTGCTGCTCTCATCGCTTCATGGGAGGCCATCAATGTGCCGCTTGCATCGTGCACTTCTCCCTCACCCATCATCGCCAAGGCGCAATGAGAAAGTGGAGCGAGATCACCGCTGCAACCAAGAGAACCAAATTCTGGAACAACGGGCGTAATACCAGCATTGAGGAAATCGGCGTACACCTGCGCCACTTCAAGGCGAACGCCAGTGCGCCCGGTTGCCATCGTGCGAAGACGCAAGAACATCAGTGCCCTGACAACCTCCTTCTCTATCGCCGGTCCAACCCCCGCCGCATGCGAGCGAATAAGGGACTTCTGCAATTGAGTTCGGTCTTCTACGTCGATATGACGATTAGCCAGTGCGCCGAAACCCGTTGAAACACCGTACACGGGCACCCCGCCTGCGGCATATCCTTCAATGAATTTCCTGGTCTTGGCAATGGCCTCAATGGCTTCGGGGGAAATGACTACGTTGGCATTTTCGCGAGCGACCGCGATGACATCATTGAACGTTACCCCGGATACTCCGAGGGTGACTGTCTTACTTGATTCGAGTGCCATTGCGCCAAACCTCATCTATTAGTGGAACGCCGGGACGGTATGCAATGTGAATATAAGAAGGCGTACTGAGTATCGAGAAATTGGCAATCGCTGAGACACCGAGGTGGCCCACATCCTTGCGGCGAAGTGCCATCGCGCCTCCCTTTGTTGCTGACCAGATCGCCTGCTCAGGTGAGAAGAAAAGATCGCGAACTGCAATAGCGATGACAAAAGGGATGTTGGTTGTGTACGAACTTCCTGGGTTGCAATCCGATGCTAGGGCAATCTTCACGCCTGCCTCGAACAATCTGCGGGAATCAGAGTAACTGGAGCGAGTTGAGAATTCCGCCGCAGGCAGCAAAGTAGCAACCGTCTTGGAGCTGGCAAGCAGATCGATATCCGCATCGGACAAGTAAGTAACGTGATCGACTGAGGCCGCATCGAGTTCAACTCCGACTTGGACTCCCTCACCCGGCTCAAATTGGTTTGCATGAATCCTTGGCAAAAGACCTTTACCCATTCCTGCCTTGAGAATCTTCCGAGATTGATCTGGAGTGAATGCACCTCTATCGCAGAAGACATCGATCCATTTGGCGTTTGGCCTAGCCGCTTCGAGCATTGGTCCGCACACGAGATCCACGTACTCATTAGGGCTATCGGAATACTCTTTTGGGACGATATGGGCTCCAAGGAATGTGGTCTCCTCCGTCAATTGCCTTGCAACAACAAGCTGGCGTGCTTCATCCTCCACGGTCAGTCCATAACCCGATTTGCATTCAATGGTGGTGGTTCCTGAAGCATTTGCTTCTGCAACAAGACGACGACCACTCTGGAGAAGTTGGCCGTTATTCGCCCTTCGCGTGAGTTCCACTGTGTATCCGATTCCACCTGCGCTGTAGGGCTCCCCGCGCATCCGTGCGCCAAACTCGTCGGATCTATCGCCTGCGAAAATCAAATGAGTGTGGCTGTCGACGAAGCCGGGGATGATACATCGTCCCTGTGCATCGATGCGATTGCGCACTTCAGCACGAGGAGCCGATGATGATTCGCCGACCCAGGTGATGCTGCCTTTTTCTATGAGAAACGCCGCGTCTTTAACAAGCCCCAATGGCGTGCCGTCAAAGGATGAATCGTTTGTAACTAGGAGGCCAATATTCTCGACCAGAGTACGAGTCATTCTCACTCCACATCTAGCATCGGCACATGCACGTGTTTTTCACGTGCAGTCTGTATCGCCCCTTCGTATCCGGCATCAGCATGGCGAATGACGCCCATACCCGGATCGTTTGTGAGCACTCGAGCCAATTTCTTTGCAGCCAACGCAGTGCCATCGGCCACCGAGACTTGTCCTGCATGAATTGATCGGCCGATTCCAACTCCACCACCATGGTGGATAGATACCCATGATGCACCAGAGGAAATGTTCACCATCGCATTCAGAAGTGGCCAATCCGCAATTGCATCGGAACCATCAAGCATGGACTCCGTCTCTCTATACGGGGATGCAACTGAACCGCAATCTAGATGGTCCCGGCCGATAACAATGGGAGCCGAGACTTCACCACGCGCAACAAGATCGTTGAAAACAAGGCCGGCCTTGTCTCGCTCGCCATAGCCCAGCCAACAAATTCGCGCGGGCAGCCCCTGAAAGGCCACCTTCTCTTGTGCCATCGTGATCCAACGATGCAGTCCCTCATTTTCGGGAAAGAGATCGAGCACTGCTTTGTCTGTGCGATAAATATCCTTAGGGTCGCCAGAAAGCGCGACCCAGCGGAAAGGACCCTTGCCTTCGCAAAAGAGGGGTCGTATGTACGCTGGAACAAAGCCAGGGAAAGCGAACGCACGTGCATATCCCCCATGCCTTGCTTCATCACGTATGGAATTGCCGTAATCAAAGACCTCGGCGCCTTTGTCCATGAAGCCGACCATCGCCTCCACATGCTTGGCCATTGCCTCCCGAGCGCGCTTAGTGAAAGCTTCTGGATCATCTTTTGCCAATCGTGCGGCGTCGTGAAACTCGACGCCTATGGGAACGTATGAGAGTGGATCGTGAGCCGAAGTCTGATCCGTGACGATGTCTATTGGGACATCCATCCCAAGAAGTTTGGGAACGACCACCGCGGCATTGCCGACTAATCCAACTGACAATGGAACGCCAGTAGATTTCGCTGCAAGCACTCGAGCAATTGCATCGTCTAGGTTGTCGGCAATCTCATCCAAATACCGTGTCTCTACTCTTTTCTCCAAGCGAGTCTTGTCGACATCGATGATGAGACAGACGCCGCCGTTCATCGTCACCGCAAGGGGTTGAGCCCCGCCCATTCCCCCGCAACCCGCAGTAAGGGTGAGTGTGCCCTGCAACGTTGAATTGAATCTCTTGTTGGCGATGGCTGCGAAGGTTTCATAAGTACCCTGCAGAATTCCTTGCGTTCCAATATAAATCCAAGACCCCGCAGTCATCTGGCCATACATCGTCAGCCCAAGGTGCTCCAGTCTTCGAAATTCTGGCCAATTGGCCCAGTCACCGACGAGATTTGAGTTGGCTATAAGGACCCTCGGTGCCCACTCATGAGTTTGGAATACACCAACTGGCTTGCCTGATTGCACGAGCAAGGTCTCGTCATCTTTGAGGTTGGTTAGCGAGGCAACGATGGCATCAAATGAAGGCCAATCTCGCGCGGCCTTACCGGTGCCTCCGTAGACAACGAGTCTCTCGGGATGCTCGGCAACCGCTGGATCAAGGTTGTTATGAAGCATTCGTATGGCGGCTTCTTGACCCCAACCCCGCGCACTTAACGAAGAACCTGTTGCAGCGTGAAGTACCCGAGCACCATTGGTCATAACTGGAGAATAGCGCGGCTTAGCGAAGATGTCCCTGTTCGTTTGCAGAGCGCAAGGCACGAAGGCCATCACTTGGCCAGATGGAAATGGAGGTGATGGAGCAGGGAGAAACGTCTACATGAAAGATGCTCTCGGGCGAGCCACCCGTTGCAAGTCTTACGGCCTGCTTGGTCACGCCGTTGTGCGTCACCACGACAATTCGCTTGCTCGGATACTTCGCTACCAACTTGTCTATGGCTTCGTCCACTCGCCAACCAAGGGCGTCGTAAGACTCCCCCTCGGGCGGGGCGTAGGCCGATGACGCCAGCCACGCTTTGTACTCAATCGGATACTTACGTGCCACTTCGTCAATCGACATTCCATCCCACAAACCAAAACCACATTCGTACCAAGCTTCATCAAAGATTATCGGCAGTCCCAATCGCTGGGAGATCACTTCTGCTGTTTGCTTCGTGCGCTTGAGAGGTGAGGCAATGAGGATTTCAGGTTTCACCTTGGAAATCTCTTGGGCAACAAGGCCCGCTTGTGCAAGACCAGTCTCGGTCAACACCGGATTGGGCTCACCGCTTCCGGAAAATTTACGATCTGGCGTAAGAACCGTCTCTCCGTGTCGGATGAAATAGATCATTGTGGGAACTTCGTCCATGCGCAGGCGCTCGGTCAGGAAATTCACCTGCTGACTGGCTTTGCCGCTCTTCTCATCAAGGGCCCGGTTGGCAAGGCGATCCGCATGCGCATTTTCTTCGCGTGGAATCCATATGTATGTCACCAAGGAAGGAGTGTGTGCGGCACGTGCTTCTTGGGCAAGAATCTTCATTCCATCATGCTTGATTTGCCATCGCCCAGACATCTGCTCCACTACCAACTTGCTGTCCATTCGCACTTCGATTATTGCATCGGGATCGAGTTGATGGATTGCGGTTAGCCCTGCGACAAGTCCGCTGTACTCAGCAACGTTGTTGGTCGCGATACCGATGTAGTCGTAAAGCTCGGCGATGACAACGTTGCCCTCATGCAGGACCGCACCATAACCTGCTGGCCCTGGATTTCCGCGCGAGCCGCCATCGGCAGTCATAACGAATTGACGAGCCACTATTTTGCCCCGCGCACCAAGATGCATCGACACTCTTCGCACCGAACAACTTCATCAGAGGCTAAAGTCTTAATCCGTCCGAGTTCGACACTGTTGATAGAAAGATGGCACCCATCGCACTTTCCGTCGCGAATCGCGGCCGCACCAGTGCCGCTGCTGCTTCGAATCTTTTCGTAAAGATCAAATAGCGCGCCATCCACCGTTGAAGCGATTTCTTTGCGCTCCTGCGTGAGGGAGGCGATCTCCAATTCAATTTCTTCGCTCGCCGTGACTTTGCGACCAAAGATTTCCTCAGAAGCCGATTTCAAAGTCATTTCTTCCGCTCTGAGTTCTTCGAGTCTTTCCTTGATTGAATCGATCCGAAGCATGATCTCGAGTTCTACTTCTTCCAACTCAGAGCGACGTGTCGAAAGTGTCTGCACCTCATGCTGAAGCTTCTCTAGTTCCTTTGGTGATGCGCTTCCATCGGCTAGGCGCTTCTCATCTCTTTCGAGACGCGTGACCACTTGTTCAACGTCTGCCTCAGATCGCAAAAGTTCGCGCTTGATATCACTGATCTGAGTCTCTGCCGCAACGGCGAGATCCCTCACAACAGCCAAGCGTGCCGCCGTGGCCTGCAACTCTGCAATTTCAGGAAGGGCTGCTAATTTGTTCGAAAGAGTGGCAACGGCGAAGTCCAGACGCTGGATATCCAGGATTTGAAGTTGATCACTGGGGGCGGCTTTCATGTTCTCCCGCCTCCCTCTTACTGACACCACTTAAACTGGTGGGCGCTGAGGGTTTCGAACCCCCGACATCCTCGGTGTAAACGAGGCGCTCTACCACTGAGCTAAGCACCCTAACGGTTGCGCGATTCTACTGGAATCGCGCCTCGAGAACGAATTGGACCTATTAGAGCGCTGCGATGGCCGCCTTGTAGTCACTTGCGCTTCGGGCATCACCCATCGGGTTGACCACTTGCCAGCGCAGAATGCCTGATTTGTCGATAATGAAGGTGCCACGGATCGCACACCCACGATCCTCTTTAAACACGCCGTACAACTTGGATACTGCGCCGTGGGGCCAAAAGTCTGAAAGGACCGGGAAATTATATTTCTGCGCTTGCGCGAAGGCCCGTTGCGTGAAGATCGAATCACAGGAAATCGCCAACAGCGCAACGTTCTCATTCTGAAAAGAACTTAGGTCATCGCGAATCTCACACAACTCGCCAGTGCAGGTCCCGGTGAACGAAAAAGGATAAAAGAGCACGACGACGTTTTGCTTGTCACGAAACGAGGAGAGGGAGACTTTTACCCCGTGCTGATCGGAGAGTTCAAAATCGGGTGCGTGGGTTCCAATAGCTAACGACATACAGAAGAACTTATCTCTTGCTTGCTTTCCTCGCCACCAAACGAGTTGCCGACCAATCTGGAGCCACCGAGAAAGTGGAGGTCTGGCTCAACCCCGCAGTCGGGGCGGCATCTTGAATGTCGCTGGGCTCCACATGATTTCGCCGTCCGACTTTAGGAGTGAGTACCCAAATGGGCCCGCCATCGGTGAGGTAGGCAAGCACGTCAACCAGCGCGTCAACAAGATCGCCGTCATCCTCACGCCACCATAAAAGGACAGCATCGACGACTTCTTGAACATGGCCACTAATGAATTGACTACCAGTTGCTTGGATTATGTCTTGCCGCAATGCTTCATCCGAATCGTCACCGTAACCGGACTCCAAGACGAGAAATCCAGACTCAAAACCCATCCGACTTGCCATCGACCCCAAGGGGGTATTCACCAACGACCATCCCTTCTTTATTGGCATTGGCCCCGCGGGTTCAATGCGTTCGAAGGGATAAGTCCACCCAAGAGTTGCTTGATACGCAAGCCCATTTCACCTTTATTTCTTCATTTTTTGACCATGTAGGCGCAAAACATCTCATTTATCGGTCCTACTCACGGGTTAATGTGACGTGACCCCCTCTGAGAGGGGAAGATAGGGCCATGAGCGAAAAAATTCAGGCGCCCGATCAGGTTATAGATCAGTTGGTAGACACCGACCCCGAGGAGACCGCAGAGTGGCACGCGTCCTTTGATTCGGCACTGGAGCATGCCGGCCCGGTTCGTGCCCGCTATCTCATGTTGAGCATGTTGAAACGAGCACGTGAAAAGAACGTTGGCATGCCTTACCTTCGAACAACCGACTACATCAACACCATTGCCCCTGAGCGCGAACCCAAATTTCCGGGAGACGAAACCATCGAGAGAAGAATTCGGGCCTTTATTCGTTGGAACGCGGCGATGTTGGTTCATCGTGCACAGCGTCCTGGCGTGGGTGTCGGGGGTCACATCTCCACCTACGCTTCATCTGCCGCACTCTACGAAGTCGGATTCAATCACTTCTTCCGCGGCAAGGATCATCCTGGAGGTGGCGACCAGATCTTCTTCCAAGGTCATGCCAGCCCTGGAATGTACGCGAGAGCATTTATGGAAGGCCGCTTCAGCGAGTATCAATTAGATGGTTTCCGCCAAGAGCTTTCCCATGACGGTGGCGGACTCTCCTCTTATCCTCACCCACGGTTGATGCCAGAGTTCTGGGAATTCCCAACGGTCTCAATGGGCTTGGGTCCCATCAATGCTATTTATCAAGCACGGTTCAATCGTTATCTCCACAATCGCGGAATCAAAGACACAAGCGATCAGAATGTCTGGGCATTCCTGGGCGACGGCGAGATGGATGAGCCCGAGAGTTTGGGAGCGATCAGCCTTGCTGCACGAGATGGGCTTGATAACCTCACATTTGTCATTAACTGCAACCTTCAGCGCCTAGACGGTCCAGTGCGAGGAAACGGAAAGATCATCCAGGAACTCGAATCGATCTTCGGTGGAGCAGGATGGAACGTCATTAAAGTCGTGTGGGGACGCGAATGGGACCCACTGCTGGCGCAAGATCGCGACGGGGCACTGGTTCAATTGATGAACCAGACGCCCGATGGTGATTACCAGACGTACAAAGCTGAAAGTGGCGCCTACGTTCGCGAGAACTTCTTTGGCCGCGATCCGCGCACGGCGGCGATGGTTGCCAATTGGAGCGACGAACAGATCTGGGGTCTCAAACGCGGCGGCCATGACTACAAGAAGTTGTACGCCGCATACAGTGCTGCAACCGCTCACACGGGTCGCCCAACTGTGATTCTTGCAAAGACAATCAAGGGCTGGACCTTGGGCTCGACTTTCGAAGCCCGGAACTCAACCCACCAGATGAAGAAGATGACAATGGAAGACATCATGACCTTCCGCGATCGCCTTCACATTCCCATCCCTGATGATCAATTGGACGCGAAACTGCCTCCGTACTACAAACCTGCAGAGAATTCAGAAGAGAATCAGTACCTCATCGAGCGACGCCGATTGCTCGGTGGTTCTATTCCTAGCCGAAGAGCGATTTCAAAGCCGCTGCCGCAGCCGCCGGACACTGTTTACACATCTGCCAAGCGCGGTTCTGGAAACCAAGAAGTCGCCACAACTCAGGCCTTCGTGCGACTTCTCAAAGACCTCCTCAAAGATCCAGGCCTAGGTAGTCGCTTCGTGCCCATCATTCCTGATGAAGCTAGAACCTTCGGAATGGATTCGCTCTTTCCAACATTGAAGATCTATTCACCGCTTGGTCAGACCTATACATCAGTGGACCGCGAACTCATGCTCTCCTACAAAGAGTCAACGGCAGGAGTCATCTTGCATGAAGGCATAAATGAAGCGGGATCGGTTGCATCCTTCACCGCCGTCGGATCCTCGTACTCAACGCATAACGAACCGATGATTCCTGTTTACATCTTCTACTCGATGTTCGGATTCCAACGCACTGGCGATGCTTTCTGGGCGGCGAGTGATCAGATGGCACGCGGCTTCGTTCTTGGAGCAACTGCCGGGCGTACGACACTCAACGGTGAAGGACTACAGCACGAGGATGGCCATTCTCTTCTCCTTGCATCCACGAACCCTGCCGTGGTTGCCTACGATCCTGCATTCGCCTACGAGGTGGCGCACATCGTCAAAGACGGACTGCGCCGCATGTACGGAGAGGACAGCGAGAATATCTATTACTACCTCACTGTTTACAACGAGCCATATGCCCAGCCGGCAGAGCCAGAAAACCTTGATGTAGAAGGCTTGTTGCGCGGAATCTACAAATATGCGCAAGCCTCTGGTCACGACTCGAAGCCCGCACAAATTCTTGCCTCAGGCGTGAGCATCAACTGGGCACTCAAAGCACAGAAGATGCTTCAAGAGGATTGGGGCGTATCGGCGTCCGTCTGGTCTGTAACTTCGTGGAACGAGTTGCGACGCGACGGTATTCAAGTGGAACAGCACAACCTGCTGCATCCAAACGATCAGAAGAAGGCATACGTCACGACCAAACTTTCGGGAGCAGAAGGTCCTGTAGTTGCGGTGAGCGATTTCATGCGCGCTGTTCAGGATCAGATTGCCCCGTGGGTCGATCAGCCTTTCGTCTCGCTTGGAACAGATGGATTCGGACTTTCGGACACACGTGGAGCACTTCGTCGCCACTTCAAGGTGGACGCCGAATCAATCGTCATCGCTGTACTTTCACAACTTGCGAAGTCTGGAGTCGTGAAATCAGAGGCAGTCTTAGAGGCTATCGAGAAATATCAGATCTTTGATGTCTCCGCCGCCGATGCCGGTAATACAGAGGGCTCTGGTTGATAGGTCGAATTCCCATCGAGGATATCTCCCCCGTCATCGCCTTCGGGGGAGAGTTTGTTCCTGTCAAAGCGATCGCCCACGAAGAAATCACCATTACTGCAACGGTTTTTCGCGAGGGGCACGATGGATTGGGAGTTCAGGCAGTACTTCTTGATTCTGATGGCAGAGAACTGCAACGTGTACGGATGCGCGAAATCTGGCCAGGTACAGATAGATACGAAGCCACGCTGACTCCCCCGACCATCGGAGATTTCGCCTTCTTTATTGAGGCTTTTGATGATCCTTTTCTCACGTGGCACCATGATTCCGAAATCAAGATCAGCGCCAACATAGATCCCGAACTCTGCTGCGAAATTGGTGCTCTGCTATTTCAGGAGAAGATCAAGGAAGACGTCGCATCGTCGAGCCTTCTTTCACCGGCCCTAGAAGCGCTGAGGAACAGCAAACTTGCCCCTGCAAATCGATTTTCAATCGCTTCCGAGGAGGGGATACGCGGGTATTTCGACGCAAAGCCGCTGCGCCGTCTCCTCACGAAATCTGATAACTATCCCATTAGGGTCGACCGAGATCGCGCACTCGTCGGAGCCTGGTATGAATTCTTCCCACGCAGTGAAGGAGCGACGAATTCATCCACCGGAACTTTTGCCACAGCATCCAAACGACTTTCGGATATTGCGGCCATGGGATTCGATGTCCTCTACCTTCCCCCGATTCATCCGATCGGGGAGACATTTCGTAAGGGCGCGAATAACTCGCTCAATGCCGAAAAGAACGATCCTGGAGTTCCTTGGGCGATCGGAAGCAAAGACGGCGGCCATGACGCGATAAATCCCGCCCTCGGCACCATGCAAGACTTTGAAAATTTCGTCAGCAAGGCAAGAGATGTTGGCATAGAAATCGCATTGGATTTTGCACTCCAAGTCTCCCCCGACCATCCGTGGGTGAAGGCTCATCCGAGTTGGTTCAACCATCGACCAGATGGCACCATCGCATACGCAGAGAATCCTCCGAAGAAATATCAAGATATTTACCCAATCAATTTCGATCAAGATCTGCAAGGGATTATCAACGAAGTTGTGCGAGTGCTTCGTTTCTGGATCTCAAAGGGTGTAACTATCTTTCGAGTCGACAATCCTCACACCAAGCCCGTCGCGTTCTGGCAAGAAGTTTTGTCGGTAATCTTTAAAGAATCACCAGAGGTCGTTTTCCTTGCAGAGGCTTTCACGAGACCAGCAATGATGCACGCCTTGGGCAAAGCAGGATTCCACCAGTCGTACACCTACTTCACGTGGCGAACGAGCAAGCAGGACCTTATCTCCTACGGAAATGAAGTCGCGCACAGTACTAGTGCCTTCTTTCGACCCAATTTTTGGGTTAATACTCCGGATATCTTGCCATTTCACTTGCAGAGCGGGAATCCTGCAATGTTCGCGCTCCGTGCCGTTCTCGCATCAACGCTCTCTCCTTCATGGGGAATGTACGCGGGGTATGAACTTTTCGAGCACACGCCCTTTCGTGAAGGAGGGGAAGAATATCTGGACTCTGAGAAGTACCAGATACGCATTCGCGACTGGGAAGGGGCGGCGAAAGACGGAAAGACCTTGGCCCCCTTCATCACGAAACTCAATCAAATTCGGCGTGAACACCCTTCATTGCAGCGACTTCGAAACTTGGTATTCCATAACACTGGATCCGATGCCATCATTGCCTACTCCAAGCGCGAAGGGTCTGATCTGGTTCTCGTGGTGCTTAATCTTGATCCGACACACTCCCAGGAAACAACCGTCCATTGGGACATGAGCGCCCTTAGCCTGGTCTCAGACAGGTTCGTCGCGCATGACTTGCTAGACAATTCGATTTTCGAATGGCGTCAAGACACATTCATTCGACTCGACCCAAACGGACCATCGGGCAAAGTAGCTCACATCGTCTACGTGAACCTGGATTAAATACCATATGACCTCTCTCGGAGAACTTGATCTCTATCTCATTGGGGAGGGTCGCCACGAGAGACTTTGGGAAGTTTTAGGTGCTCACGTCAAACGTGACGATTCCGGAAAGTTGCTCGGTACATCTTTCGCCGTGTGGGCGCCAAATGCTCAAGGCGTCAGCTTGGTCTGTGATTCAAACTTCTGGGATAAGAACACGCATAAAATGTCATCAGCTGGTAACAGCGGAATCTGGGAGATCTTTGTTCCGCTTATGGATACTGGCGTCAAGTACAAGTACGCCATTCATTACAAGAGTGGACAGTGGGTGGATCACGCCGACCCTCTCGCCCAACACACCGAGGTGCCGCCCTTGACGGCATCCGTTGTCTTTGAATCCTCGTTTACATGGAGTGACCAACCCTGGCTCGATAAGAGGCGCACCTTTGAGTCTTGGAAGGCCCCTGTCTCTATCTACGAGATCCACCTTGCCTCATGGAAGGCCGGGCTTGGTTATCGGGAACTCGCGAGCGAACTGATCTCATACGTAAGCGAACAAGGCTTCACACATGTGGAATTTCTTCCTGTCATGGAACATCCATACGGGCCATCGTGGGGTTACCAGGTCACTTCTTTCTTCGCACCCACGTCGCGATTCGGCTCTCCTGACGAGTTCCGATACCTCGTCAATGAACTCCACAAGGCCAACATCGGCGTGATTCTGGATTGGGTTCCGGCCCACTTTCCAAAAGATGAGTGGGCGTTGGCAAAGTTCGATGGCACCGCGCTGTATGAACATGATGACCCACGCCTTGGCGAGCACCCGGACTGGGGAACCTTGATATTCAACTTCGGTCGAAACGAAGTAAGGAATTTCCTCGTTGCAAATGCGCTCTTCTGGCTTGGCGAATTTCATATAGACGGGTTACGCGTAGACGCAGTTGCTTCCATGCTTTATCTCGACTACTCGCGAAAAGAAGGTCAATGGCTTCCCAATAAATTCGGCGGGCGCGAGAATCTTGAGGCAGTTCAACTGCTCAAGGAAGCCACATCTACTGCCTACAGAAATTTCCCAGGCATCATGATGATCGCAGAAGAGTCCACCGCATGGGGTGGCGTCTCGCGAAGCACTGATTCCGGCGGACTTGGGTTTGGGTACAAGTGGAATATGGGCTGGATGCACGACACGCTCTCGTACTTGGCGCGCGATCCCGTTCACCGCGTTCACCACCACAATGAAATCACGTTCTCGATTCTCTACGCATGGAGTGAGAACTACATCCTGCCAATTTCACACGACGAGGTTGTCCACGGCAAAGGCTCTCTCGTCAATAAATTCCCTGGCGATCGCTGGCAAAAATTAGCAACAATGCGCGCGATGTATGGCTATATGTGGGCCCACCCCGGAAAGAAACTGCTCTTCATGGGCTGCGAATTCGCCCAAAATGACGAATGGAAGGATAGCGAGAGCCTTCAGTGGTACCTGACTCAGTACGACGAGCATCATGGGATCCAAAAAGCCGTACAGACGCTGAATGAGAATTACAAGGCGATTCCCGCACTTTGGGAACGAGACACTTCACCTGAAGGTTTCACGTGGCTAGTCAATCACGACGCAGCAAGCAATATTTTGGCATTTGCTCGCTGGGATAATGCGCGAAAGCCATTGGTCTGCATCACCAACTTCTCCCCTGTGCCGCAGGAGTGGTACACGATGCCCTTTCCAGCATCTGGAATCTGGCACGAGGTTCTGAACACGGATGCCGTTGCCTTCGGTGGAAGCGGCATTTCCAATAATGAGTTAGTCGCCAGTGCAGATTCTGGAAATCAAGTGACTCTCAGAGTCCCACCTCTAGCGACAATATGGCTGCAACTGGATTAGGCGTGTGCTTTCTTAATCGTCTTTGACGTGAAGCCCACTGCCATTAACAAAATACTCGGAATTACAAGTGCGACCGAGATAGACGCGATTTGAGCAATCCACGCGACATTTGATTTGAGAAAAAAGATCACAAATGTATTCGCAAGGCTGAGCTGACCCAAAACAATTCCACCAGGAGCCGCCGAGAGTCGATTCGCGGCGTCTACGAAAGTTGGTGCGAGGAATGACAGACCCAGTCCTGCGATAAAGGCGCCCAGAACCACTATCAGAAATCCGACCATAGGGTGGTGCCTTCCCAGTAGAGATCCGAGGTTGATGGCGAGAATGAACGTCACTCCGCCAACAACCGGAACTATTTTTACTAGACGGTCGAGCGGTACATATTTGACCAGTCGATGTACTGACAGTCGTCCGGTAATCATCGCGAAAACGAAAAAGATATATGGGATCGTACTAATTCCAACTCCCATATGAAGTTCTTGCTTGCTGAAGATCGTTATCCAATCGCCAGTTGAGCCCTCCAGCCCAGTGGCACCAGAGAGTCCCAACAGGATGATCCAGTTGACTCGAAAAGAAGAGAAAATCGATCTGATCGGAAAACTGCTACCTGGACCCGAATTTCCACGTAGAAAGGATCTCTTGAATTTCTGCGTGAGGGCAAGAATCGCAATGTAGCCAACGGCAGCCAGAACATCAAGATGCACTGCAAGCGGCACTCTCCCAGCAAGAAAACCGGAGATCATTACAGTAGATAGGGCGCCCGCAGACCAGGCGCCGTGCATTCTCGGTATGAGAATGGTTCCATCAGATTCTTGTTCATGAAATGCTTGGGCGTTGACGGAGATGTTGAACGCAGAAATTCCAGCGCCAAATACGATGTTCACAACGACGAACTGCCAAAACGATGTCAAGTGTCCCAACATTGCGATTGAACCGAATAGCAAGGTGGCACTCGCTATCAAAGCTCTACGTGTTCCAAATCGATGCACAAGGTGGCCAGTCGTGAGCAAACTTATGATCGAGCCAATTGCCGCAATGCTTAGGACGGTTCCAAATTGTCCGTTGTTGAGGTGAAGGTTGGCCTTTATCTCAGGCAGGCGTGGAACCCACGCGATGATTCCAAATCCGAATATGAAGAAAAGTGCAGCTAATGCTTTGCGTGCAGGTGAGTTCATCTAGAAAAGAGCACTTGCGAGCGCACTGCGTGCTTTAACCAGTCGCGCATCGGCGGGATCTACGAGCAAAAAAAGTTCAAGGAGGCGGGCCTTCGCACGGATTTGATCATCTCCACTAAAAGTTCGCACACACTGGAGGAGCCGGTTGAAGGCCTCTTCCACTTTGCCGGCGATCATCTCTGCGTCGGCGCATTGAATTTGAACGTCTAGATTGGCCGGCTCATCTGATGCCTGCTTCGCAATGGCGACAAGATCCAAACCCTTCGTGCGCATCAGCAACTGAGTCTGAGCAAGACCCAGTTTTGCGTACGTGTCATTGGGTTTTCTACCAAGCAACCTCTTGTACGCAGCTTCAGCGGTTGCGTAATCACCGTCATCGAGGGCGGCAAATGCCTCCTCTTCCTCCGGCTCCATCTTCTCCTCCACCGGAGAGCCAATGCCTTGCTCGGCCGCGATAGAGAGAACCTTGTCCACCACGGCACGAATCTGCGCCTCGGGGTAACTCTGTTCAAAGAGAGGAATGATCTGCTCGGCAACCAGCGCTATCGCATAAGGCACGGTGCGGACCTGAAGTGCCGTGGCAACTTGGGCTTCGGCATCCACGTTGACGGAGCCGAGCACCCACTTATCGCCATCGTCATTCTTCAACTTCGCCAGAATGTCGAGAACCGCTAGAGATTCCGGGCTACGCGATGACCAACAAAGAAGGATGACGACCTGGGTCTTGGAAAGGGCGACGAACTCACTTGAGAGATTGACGGCGGTCACCGCCTTGCCCGCAGCAGGGGAAGGTCTTGCCGGAGCTGGTTTGCCCAAACCGCTTAAATCAATTGCACGCCCAAAATTGGAGGGTAATGTCACTGACCTATTATCACCTGAAAACTACGCCCGAATCTCTACGGAATGGCAGAATCGCAGCGATGTAGGAGTTCGCAGCAAACTCCAATCCCACATCGTGGCCAGCTTTCTCGCTCAAATACCACCGGTGCTCGAGAACTTCGTGAAAGAACTGAGCGGGTTCCACACGCCCGCGCAGGTTCTCGGGAACAAGGGCATTGATCGGATTGAACACTTCAATCATCCAACGTCTGGCGCAATCCTCAATGGGGACGCTTGGCGACTCCGTGCGTGTTCGGTACCGGTCAAAGGAGGCAAGAAGCCGCTTAGCCTGCAACTCCTCCGTTTCAAGGCCGGTAAGCCCACGCAATCGTGCCTGGTGGTAGCCGGCCGCAACGAGTTTCGGTTGAAAAGCAAGAGCCTGATGTTTTCCATCCAGAGATACCGAGACTTCCTCGACGGCAAAACCCAAATCTTGAAGTTGGCGCATTGCCCGCTCAACCGCGTGGCGATCTTTTGGATCTAGAAGTTGAGGCTCTTTCAAGGCCGCCCACAGCCTTCGATACCGTTTGATGACGCCATCGCTTGCTCGCACTGGATCCATACCGGGATAGAGAACTCCAGAAAGTGCGAGGTCTTCCAATTCTGCTGCAACGTTGAAGTGGGCAATCTCTAGATCGTGCTCACGCTGACCGTTGGAGAGTGCCTTGTGAAATTCGCCTGTTTCCGCGTCTACAAGATAGGCGGCAAATCCGTCGGCATCTCGACGAAAGAGGGCATTGGACAAGGAGCAATCGCCCCACCAGAAGCCCAGCAGATGCAAGCGAACCAGAAGCAACGCCAGAGCGTTGGCCATATTCATCACGTCATGCCCATCGACAGTGCCTGAAAGTAGGACGCGGTAGGGAAGGGAAAAGGGCAGATACCGAGTTGCCAGAGCAGGTGGCAACTCCTCACCTGCCACATCGACGCGATCTTCAATCACAGCAATGGGGTCAACACTTGGAGCGCCCAAATGTGAAAGTTGGCGAAGAAGGCGGTACTCGCGATTAGCAAACTCCGAAACCGTCTCCTTTACCGCATAAATCTCGCTATCCGGTGCATCACTCGCACGCACCAGCCGCACCACGTGTCGCGAGATGCCCCGCTTTTCAGCCAAGGACGGATCCTCTGGCCACTCCTCTAGAGGCTTTTCCCAAGGCAAAACGGCCAGGGTGGAAATCTCGTCACCAAGACCAGTAATACGAAGGGGCATGAAGACATTCTCTCCTATGAATGTTAAGCGGAGATGAATTCGCTCTACATATTGCCCTGATTAATATAGAGAATGCTTAGAATGTGATTATGGCAACCTCGGAACGCGAAAATAAGACCTCAGGGAAAAGCAAGAAGGCCAAAATCGATTTTGGCCTACCTGGGGCGCCGATCAATCACTCTCATCCCTTCTACTTTGGGTTTATCGCAACCAGTGGCGGATTATTGGCCCTCATCTTGCTGAGGTCGCTTGCATCTGCCAGTCAGATCTTTGTGCTCATCATTATCGCCCTCTTCCTTGCGGCGGGTTTGAACCCTGCAGTTGAGTTCTTCCGTCGCAAGGGTTTGTCTAGACCTGCGGCGGTCGGGATCATTTTTGCCGCGGTGCTGCTTTTTGTGGGGCTTTTCGCATGGTTGGTGATCCCTCCTGTGGTCTCCCAAGGCACCCACTTGATTAGAAATGCACCGACTTTGCTGGCAGATTTGAAACACAATTCAACGATCGCCGCCCTCAACGATCACTACGGAATCGTCGACACCTTGCAGAACAAACTCAACTCCATCACCTCAGATGGCACTCTCCTGATTTCTGCCTTCGGCGGGGTCATCGGCGTCGGTCGAACGGTTCTTTCGGGAACATTTTCCGCCCTGACAATTCTTATACTGACTCTGTACTTCCTCATCTCTCTGCCGCAAATTGTCACACTCGGCCTCAGGCTCGCACCCGCATCACGTCGTGACAGAATCTCACGATTGACCAACGGCATCTTGGATCGAGTAGGCACCTATATCGGCAGTCAGATTACGGTCGCCCTGATTTCGGGCACGTTCATACTGATTTTGTCCCTAGTACTGGGTTTGCCATCACCAATTGCACTGGGAATGTTGGTCTTTGTCTGCGATCTAGCAATTCCTCTCATCGGTCACTTCATTGGCGTCAGCATTATTTCCATTGTTGCGCTCACCCAGTCGATACTCATTGGCGTCATCGCCTTTGCCGCCTACGTGGCCTACATTCAAGTTGAGAACTACTTCATCACTCCTCGAATTATGCGCAGATCACTTGCCATTCCTGGACTAGTGACGATCATCGCCGCACTGCTGGGTGCAACATTGCTAGGACTTGTGGGCGCATTGCTCGCGGTGCCGCTAGCCGCATCCGCCTTACTTATTCTGGACGAGGTTGTATTTCCAAGGGCCGATAAGGCTTAGAACTCCGTCGCAAGAGGAAGCGCCTGCGGCGCAACTTGCCCGACGATCTCCGTAAGTACTCGATAAACAGAAGGTTCGCCTACCCAGAGATGCTTGGCGCCTTCAACCGCGATCAAGTGCGCATGAGGGATGACCGAAAATCTCTCTCGTGCTTCGTGGGGAACAAGATAGTCATCAAATTCTGGAATCAAAGCAACAATCGGTCGAAGATCAGTATTCCAATAGGCAAGCTGTTCTGCAGTAGTCGTTCGTAATGGAGGACTAAGAAGAATCAGACCTTTGTGTCGAGGGTCCTTTGCATGTTGAAGGGCAAGATCGGTTCCAAATGACCAACCCACGACCCAGAGATTGGTGAGGCCCAAATCCTCGAAGCAGTATCGAAGCATCGCCTCGACATCCAACCTTTCGCCTAAGCCGTTATCGAATTGCCCCTCACTTGTTCCTGCATCGCTGGTCGTCCCGCGTGTGTTGAATCGGACGACGGTTATTCCAGCAAGAGCGGGAAGTCTATTCGCAGCCTTCTTGTAGATGTGACTGTCCATCATTCCGCCCGCCGTTGGCAGCGGGTGCAGACAGAGAATCGCCCCTCGTGCATCTGCAAGAGGTGCCGCAACCTCACCAACCAGGCTTAGCCCATCGGCAGTTTTTACTCTAAAGGCAGTCCGCTTTGAAGGCAGTGCGGTGTTGGCTCGGATCAATTCAGACATTAGACAAGTGTATCCGCAGCTTCCGGGGCTACACTTTTTAGATGACCATCGGAGGCGTCCTGACCTTTAACTCATTTGATCCTGTCAACGATGAAGTCCTGGGGACTTTTCCGATCTATTCGCAAGATGACGTCAACCGAGTTGTGACTGCGGCTCATGAAGCAGCATCTGGTTGGCAAGGCCTTGGTTTTACGGGGCGCAGAAAAGTACTCCTTGCCTGGAGCAAACTTCTCACCGATCGAATTGAGGAATGCGCATCGCTGATCTCGCAAGAAACCGGCAAACCTGAAAGCGATGCGACCTTGGAGGCAACCCTCGCGATCGGGCATCTGGCTTGGGCAGCGCGCAACGCTCAAGAAGTCTTGCGGCCGCAAAATCGAAAGCCCGGAATGTTGATGGCAAATATGTCAGCCACAGTTGAGCGATCTCCCTTTGGCGTCGTGGGCGTCATCGGCCCATGGAACTATCCGATCTTCACGCCTATGGGTTCCATTGCATACGCCCTTGCCGCAGGAAACACGGTGGTGTTCAAGCCAAGCGAGTTCACGCCAAGCATCGGTGCCTGGTTGGCGAATACATTTGCCGAAGTGGCACCAGATGAAAACATATTCTCGGTTGTAACAGGGCTGGGAGATACAGGTCGGGCCCTTTGTGAAAGCAAGGTAAACAAACTCGCTTTCACAGGATCGACCAAGACCGCCAGACTTGTGGCCGCAGAATGCGCGAAAACAATGACCCCTGTAGTTCTTGAGTGCGGGGGCAAGGACCCCGTCATCATCGCTAAGGATGCCGACATCGACACCGCCGCCGACTTCACACTCTGGTCGGCCATGTCCAATGCCGGTCAGACATGTATCGGGGCAGAGCGCGTATACGTTGAAGAAAAAGTTGCAGATCAGTTCATTTCCACAATGGTGGAGTTATCAAAGAGAGTGAAGCCTGGTGCGCCTGGCTCCGGTAATTACGGTCCAGCGACCATGCCCAAGCAGATCGACATCATCGAGGGCCATATTGCCGATGCACTCAATCGCGGAGGAACGGCCGTTGTTGGCGGACTCGATTCCATAAGGCGACCCTATGTCGAGCCCGTGATCTTGGTGAATGTGCCCGAGGATTCATTGGCGATAACTGAAGAAACTTTCGGACCCGTAATCATTATCAATCGCGTAAAAAACACCGATGAGGCAATCAAGTTATCCAACGAATCCAGTTACGGACTCGGAGCATCTGTGTGGTCTAAGAGTTCTGGCAAGCAGATTGCATCGCAACTTCACTGCGGAATGGTCGCAATCAATTCGACGACGTCGTTCGCCGCAGTTCCTTCGGTTCCGTTCGGCGGAGTCAAGAACAGCGGCTATGGCCGCATCCATGGACCTGAAGGGCTTTTGGAATTCACGTACGCACGTTCGATAGTACGGGCGCGTTTTCAATTGCCGTTCTCACTTACAAGTTTCAAGCGAAGCAAATTCGGAGACCGTGTTGTTGTAAGAATGACAAAATTATTCAACGGCAGAGGCTAATATCTAGGCGCGTTCCTGGTCCGTTCAGTTCGCGGTTGACGGTGGGCACGCTTTAACCAGCACGCATTATGCCAATGGCGCCGACTTTCGACGTCATCTTCTATCCATGCAACAGTGTGAGGTGTCGCCATTGGAATCATCTGATCACAACCTGGGCAGCGATAAGGTTTCGTCGAACTTGATCCAGTGATTTTGCGCACTCGATAAATTCCTTCTGCATGCTCTTCAATCGCCTCCCCGGACACGCCTATTTCACGATCTTCGTTTTTAGGTTTGCGACCTTTTGGATAATTTCGACGAGGGCTCACTCTCCTATCTTTTCGCATTTTTGACGTCTCGGTGGCAGGATGAAGGTGTGAGCGTCATCGAGGTTCGCAACCTTCATAAGAGCTATGGCCTCCTTGAAGCAGTGGATGGGATAGACCTGTCCATCGAGCAGGGCGAAATATTCGCGATTTTGGGGCCAAATGGCGCTGGCAAGACGACAACCGTTGAGATCCTGGAGGGTTTTCGTACCCGCAACTCGGGAGAGGTTCGAGTTCTCGACTTCGACCCCCAATTCAAGGGCAAGGGCGCACGAGAATTCCGGGATCGAATCGGTGTCGTCCTTCAGTCAACCTCAGATGCGGGCGACCTCACGGTCTATGAAACCATCCACCACTTCTCTGGCTACTACTCGAACCCGCGGGATCCTCGTGAGGTTGTTGAAGCCATCGGACTTGGTGAGAAGAAACGTGCACTAGTCCACACACTTTCGGGAGGTCAGCGCAGGCGCTTGGATGTAGGCCTTGGCATCGTCGGCAACCCCGAACTGCTTTTCCTCGACGAGCCGACGACTGGGTTTGATCCCGAGGCGCGGCGAGATTTCTGGGAGTTGATCCGTGGGCTTCGCGACCTCGGGACAACAATCGTTCTCACTACGCATTACCTTGAAGAGGCAGAGGCATTGGCCGATCGTGTCGCTGTCATCAACCGCGGAAAGATCCTTGAAATTGATACTCCTGCTAATTTGGGCGATCGATCTACATCACTGGCCAGGGTTCATTGGGAATCTGAAGGAAAAATGCAGGAACAGTTCACCGACCAGCCCACTGCCGTGATCGCAAAACTCATGAAGGAATTTACCGGAGAGATTCCCAAGCTCGCCGTTTCTCGTGCAACCCTCGAGGATGTCTATCTGCAGATGATCGGCGAATCCGATGGTGAGAAGAAATGAAATCACTGCCAAACACATGGATCATGGGGTGGCGCCGCGGAATGATCGAAATCCGGCAATTCTCACGCCAGAAAGAATCAGTTGTATTTACGACGCTCTTTCCCGTAATTCTCATGGCAATCTTCGGTTCTGTCTTCACTGGAGAGATTTCACATGGTGTGAAATTCAGCCAGTACTTCCTGGCGGGCATGATCGCCTCCGGTCTGATAAACAGCGGATTCCAACAACTGGCAATCAACATCCCGATGGAGCGCGACGATGGATCATTGAAACGACTCCGAGGTACCCCGATACCGGCAACTAGTTACTTCATCGGCAAAACCATCCTGGTTTTCGCAAGCATCTTCATTCAGGTCGCTTTTCTTCTCCTCGGCGGAGTCCTGTTCTTCGGAATCCATATGCCATCCTCATTGCACAAGTGGCTCATATTCGCCTTGATCATGTTCCTTGGAATCGGTGGCTCTACAGCCTTAGGAGTTGCCTTCTCCAACGTTCCTAAGAGCGGTCGCGGGGCATCCGCGGTCGTGATCCCCATTGTGATCATCCTGCAATTCTTCAGCGGAGTCTTTTTTGTCTTCACTCAACTGCCTCACTGGATGCAGCAATTTGCCTCAGTATTGCCTCTGAAATGGCTGTGCCAGGGCATCAGATCGGTCTTTTTGCCCGATGCTTTCGCTCAATCTGAGGTCACTCACTCATGGGAGACGGGCCGGACTCTGCTAGTTCTGACCATATGGCTTATCCTTGGGCTTGTGATTTCAATCCGCACGTTCAAATGGAATCGCGAATAGAAAGGCGTGTGCTTTCGATAATCGTTGCAGTAGCGATGATTGCCTCGACTAGCACCGCGTTAGCAGCCACCACCAAACCCACTCCAAAGCCAACCGCTAAAACGACGGTCAAGGCGACGCCAAAACCAAGCACAAAAGCGAGGCCAAAGGTCACCAAGAGGCCGGTCGTCAAGAAGACCACCGCTAAGAAGAAGACGGTCTACAAACGCAAGGTTGTGAAGATCAAGCCGTCTCCGTCGCCCAAATGGCCACCCTCTGGATTTACTATCCCGGCAAATAGCGAGATTTACTACAGGATTCCAAATGGAAAAGAATTATTAGGCGAACTATCTGCAGCGGCGGCCCTGAGCGCGCAATTCAAATCGTGTGCAAAATTTGCTTGCGGGGTTGTTAAGGTTGCCTCAATCAAGACATGCACGTGGTGGAGCGTTGATTCAGTCGTCTATGGACCACTTTCGGCGACGGATTTAACTCCCGTTCCATACGGCAATCTTCGCACGACCGCGAAAGCGACAAACGCCAAACAAGTGATCACTATTATCATGATGAGCACTGAGCCATTGAAGTCGAACATGAGTGTCGGCAAACTGGGCATCAACTGCTATCACTCCCCTGTCACCGAGAAGGTCCCATCCAACATCTACACCGTCAATACTCCGACGCCAACACCGTCTGACACACCAACCACAAACACCAATTAGTTAACGGTGTGCTCCTGGAACCCAGAGTTGGTCTCCGATTTCCTTATTGGCAGTTCGGGCGATCACGAAGAGAAGATCTGAAAGTCGATTGAGATATTTGGCCGTCAGCGGATTGACGCCAGATCCAAAGGCATGAATCGCCGCCCACGTGCGCCGCTCTGCTCGACGGGTGACTGTCCGCGCCACGTGCAAAAGGGCCGCTGCTGGTGTTCCAGAAGGAAGAACGAATGAGCGAAGAGGTTCCAGATTCTCGTTGTACTTGTCGATCTGTTCCTCCAAATACGTGACATGAGTTTCCATCACCCGCAATGGTTCGAAGGCCGGGGAATCCACAACAGGAGTGCAAAGATCTGCACCAACATCAAAGAGATCATTCTGGACCCGTACAAGTAGTTCGTGGAGATTCTCTGGAAGATCTCCCATCGCCAGAACCACGCCGATTGCGGAATTGGCCTCGTCCACCGTGGCGTAGGCTTCGAGTCTTGGGTCGTTCTTCGACGTACGGCTCATGTCTCCTAACGAAGTTGTACCATCGTCGCCAGTTTTCGTGTAAATACGCGTTAAATGAACCATGGGAACAGCCTATTAGGGCAGTTACGATGAGACCACTGCAGACCATCACGAACCGGAAAAGGAGTGCCAGTGCCTGAGCGTTTACGCATCGTTGGCGGTGCACGTCTTCATGGAGAGGTCTCAGTATGCGGGGCAAAGAACTCAGTTCTCAAACTCATGGCCGCCGCCCTCCTTGCCCCCGGTAAGACGACGATCAGCAACGTCCCGGATATCGCCGACGTGGGCTACATGGCTGAACTCCTCACCCGTCTTGGCTGCACGGTGACGCGACTGGATGACTCGGTCTCCATTGATGTGCCACAGGTGCCCGGTCACAAGGCCGACTACGACTTAGTGCGAAAACTGCGCGCTTCAATAAATGTTCTCGGGCCACTTGTCGCCCGAATGGGCACAGCCGAAGTGGCGCTTCCTGGTGGAGACGCGATTGGTTCACGCGGATTGGATTTTCACTTCAAGGGACTTGAAGCACTTGGCGTAAAGATTCATAGCGAACATGGTTATGTCATCGCCGAGGCACCTAACGGACTCACTGGTGCTGATGTAGTCCTAGATTTTCCTAGCGTTGGTGCCACCGAAAACATTCTCACAGCAGCGGTACTCGCCAAGGGCACAACCACAATCGACAATGCTGCGCGAGAGCCGGACTTTGTTGATCTTGGAGAATTCCTCATCAGCATGGGCGCAAAAATCGAGGGCCTTGGAACTCCAACCCTGAGGATCCATGGCGTTTCGCAATTGCATCCCACCAATCACGTCACCATCCCAGATCGCATCGTCACGGGCACGTGGGCATTTGCTGCGGCGATGACGCGCGGAGACATCACCATTCACGGCGGGCGCGCAAAAGATTTGGAAATCCCATTGGAGAAATTGGCATCATCCGGTGCAATCATCACCTCGACCGCCGATGGCATCCGCGTTCGGATGGAGAACCGTCCTCAATCAATAGACGTTGCCACCCTTCCGTATCCTGGTTTTCCCACTGACCTTCAGCCGATGGTCATCTCACTCAATGCAATCGCCGAGGGCACTGCCATCGTCACGGAGAATGTTTTCGAGGGACGCTTCATGTTCGTCAACGAATTGATCCGACTGGGCGCCCACATCAGCGTCGATGGCCACCACGCGGCTATCCGCGGGGTCGAACAACTATCTGGCGCCCCCGTGGCCGCTACCGACATCAGAGCAGGTGCAGGACTCGTTCTTGCAGGCCTTGTCAGCGAGGGAGTCACCGTGGTTGAGGATTCCTTCCATATCGATCGTGGATACCCCCATTTCGCCGAGCAACTCCAAGCCCTTGGCGCAGATGTCACCCGAGAGGCCGTAAATTAGCCCAATGACGACCAACGTTCAGCCTGATCGCAACCTTGCCCTTGAACTAGTCCGGGTCACCGAGACCGCCGCCCTCGCAGGTTCAGCCTGGGTTGGCCGTGGTAACAAAGATCTGGCCGATCACGCCGCAGTTGAGGCCATGCGACACATGATCAACACGGTCGACATGGCGGGCATCGTGGTCATCGGCGAGGGCGAGAAGGACAACGCCCCGATGCTCCACAACGGAGAGGCAGTCGGCAACGGCCTTGGCCCTCGATGCGATGTCGCAGTAGATCCGATCGACGGAACCTCTCTTACGGCAAACGGTATGGGCGGTGCGATAAGCGTTATCGCTATCGCTCCTCGAGGCACGATGTACGACCCATCGGCTGTGTTCTATATGAACAAGATTGCGACAGGCCATGAAGCCGCCGACGTCATTGATATTTCCATTCCCGCTGCAGAGAACGTTCGCCGCGTGGCCAAGGCAAAGAAGATTTCCGTAAGCGATGTGACAGTTGTTGTTCTGAATCGCCCGCGTCACGCCGAACTCCTCCAAGAACTCCGTGATGTCGGTGCACGCATCCGGTTGATCCAAGACGGTGACGTCGCAGCCGCGATCGAAACAACGCGACCTGGCACTGGCATCGACATCTTGATGGGCATTGGCGGAACCCCTGAAGGTGTCATTACAGCAGCAGCCATGATCTGCCTCGGCGGCACAATTCAGGGACAACTTGCCCCCAAAGATGATGCAGAACGTCAAGGCGCAATCGACAAGGGCCATGATCTTTCCAAGATTCTCTATGCGAAAGATCTCATCAATTCTGACGATGTCTTTCTTTCCGCAACGGGAATAACCGATGGCGAGTTGCTACGCGGAATCCGGCACACAAGTTTCGGTGCCATAAGCCATTCCATCGTCATGCGCGGAGAGAGCCACACGGTTCGCCTTATTGAAACCGAACACAACATCAGGGATTGATTCCAATTCTTAGTACATAAACACTAAAACCTCGAGAGAATATCTCGAGGTTTTAGATAGTAACTCAACAAACAGAGCTTGTTGCGCCTCCAACTAAGTGTCAAAACTGTAGCACAATCCAGAATCGATCGACTGCATTTTGCGCAATACTTTTGATTACTCTCGGCGACCTCCTGCTAAATCGCACCGAGTTCTCCACATGATTCCGTAACACCAAAAATTCTCCGGCACCAAATCCTTTAACTTTCGCTAGGTGCCTCTGTAGCTCAACGGATAGAGCACGCTTCCAACTAAGGCGGGGATGCGGGTTCAAGTCCCGTCAGGGGCACATCACCAGAAAGGCCCCACTTAAGTTAAGTGGGGCCTTTCTTAATATATAGGCCAAGTCGAATGGGCTAAGTTTTTTAAAATCTCAAACCTGATCAAACCGAGGCGCGCCCGAAGGGATGAAACTGGGTACTGGGTGTCTACTCTTCAGATTAGCTCATCGCACACTAGGCAAGACGTTTAGGAGGTTCAGTCGACGACTCCATCTGTCCTATGGTGCGAGGCTGCCGGCTTCAGTTTTAAAGCCAAGAACCGTGCCGCCTCTTTCCGCTCTTCAGGGCCAAAGGGACCCACTCCATTCAGAATAGGTTCTACTCCTTTACTGTTGATTAGAACGCCCCGAATTTCCTTCTGATCCAGTAACCACTTGTAGGTATCCCACTGGGCATAATAGAAAGCGAGCACCCCGGTGACTGGCATCGAGTTATCGGCACTGCCCAAGAGTCTTTCGACTATCTCAGTCTGCCGCTTTATGCCGTCAATGAGATGAGATCTGTTCCTTCCGCCAATCCAAAGCTCCTTTCTTCTTGTACTAAAGATTCCCCCGAGTTCCTTCACTTTGACGACACCCTTGTAGTTCTTAGCATCAATCACGTAGATTCCAGATGATGTGACAGCAATATGATCGATATTGGCTCTGGACCCTGGAATACGTCGATCGTGCAAAACGATAAATCCGTACTTTGCGGCCAATGTCTCCAATTTGTCTCCGATTCCGACCTCGCCTTTTGCACCCCTCGCCCATGCCTTCGTGCTTTGCGGTTCGGGCGATATCGCGAGTATAAATTTTCCTATTTTGGAATGACTGGAGTTAATGCGCTCGTTTCGCCTGGATGCGAGGTGTTCATATTTTTCCCTCGCTGAACTTCCCGCCTCTCCACGAAATAAAGGCTCTTCATTCTTCAGGTTTTCACCTTCAGGTCCGCCAGCGACTAGGCCGGCAATTGAGCCCTCCCCCTCATCGAGATGATCTAGGCAAATCACTTCTCGATTACGAGGATTCCACAGAACATCTCTGCCACGAGAAAGAACTGTGGCACACAAGGAACACTGCCATTCACGGTCAAGGTGTAAGGGTCTGAATTCTTCAGAATTGACGGACATTTATGATTTCTAGAGTATCTACCTTGAAATCGCAATAGCCAAAGCGGTCATAATGTGCGCCCGGAGGGACGAAACTGGGCACTGGGAATCAGTCGTCAACCTCGCATAAAGGACCTACGCTTTCATCCATGTTCGACTTAGGCGAATCGTCGCGACAATGTCTCTAATCATCGTCAATGGGCTCCCTGGCTCAGGAAAGACCACCCTGGCTATGCAACTCGCAGCCGAATTGTCGCTTCCGCTTTTTAGGAAAGATGCAATAAAGGAAACACTCGCTGATGCGTTGACGGAGATTCACCCTAGAGAAGAAACCAGCATCGAATGGAGTCGGCAACTTGGCCTAGCGGCAGCGGCGTGCTTGTGGCGTTTGCTTTCGGACGCTAGAGGTAATGCGATTATCGAGAGCCCTTGGCTTGCGCACTTGCGACCAGTAGTCGCTCAGGAACTTCAACAATTGAGCATTCTCACTCATGATGAAATTTGGTGTGACATTCCTTTGTCTCTGGCTCGCGAAAGGTTTGACAGTCGAGCGCCAAAACGTCACTGGATTCACTCTGAAAGTTCCGGCTCCACGGATTCAGATTGGGAAATGTGGGGAAGGACGGCGGAGCCACTCGCGCTGGGAACCGTACATCGAGTTGATACAACCAAGTCCGTGGACATTGCACAATTGATTCGTGAACTCGGAACATGAATTGAGATCAAAGACTTTGAGAAATCAAGAGAGTCCGGCCGAGGAGAAGAATCTGGGCATAGGGAATTGATCTGTGATCTAGACATTAAAAAGGGGTCCTAGGTTTTCACCCAAGACCCCTGCTCATCTTCCTTCACCTTTTGATCGATGCCGTCCGATCAGTAAAGAGAATCTGAGACTGCGGTGTCAGCGACGGGGATCGAACCCGCACCTTCAGTTTGGCAAAAACAGACGTGCTGCCAATTACACCACGCCAACATCGCGGATGAAGTATCGATGGACTTGATGAAGGCAGAGTAGGCGAAAGGTATTTCTGTGGATATGCCGATGATGTGAAATAACAAATGGACCCGATAGTTAATCGAGTCCATTTGCCTGCCAAACTGAAGGTACGAAAAGTATGCCAGAAATTAAAGTTACGCGGAGTAACTGCTTGTGTGCCTGGAGGGACTCGAACTAGTTAGCGCTCTCCGTCAGGATGGAAACGCGGTTGTTGGAGACCGAAAGAAAGCCTCCATGAACGGCGAAGTCAGTAACTGCCCCATCGGCACCCTTGATGCTGACTTTGCCATCGACGAGCACGCCGAACAGAGGCGCATGGCCAGGAAGAATTCCTAGGTCACCCTCAACCGTGCGAGCAGAAACCATCCGAGCTTCCCCGGACCAGACTCGCTCGGCCG
>CAYLYA010000004.1:0-88096 GCA_964387855.1 uncultured Bifidobacterium sp. | reverse complement strand
CTGGTATCAATGCGCCCGTAATATACGACGCTTTCTCTGAAGCGATAAAACTCACCACGCTTGCGATTTCTTGTACCGAACAGAACCTCCCGAGGGGAACTGATGTGGCGATTTCGGTTCGACGTTTCTCGTCTAGATCCGCAGTCATGTCAGTCTCGACAAAACCCGGCGCCACCACGTTAGCGGTAATCCCACGGCTGCCGAGTTCGCGCGCGAAGGATCGGGCCATCCCGACAAGACCGGACTTACTCGCGGCATAGTTGGCCTGACCCGCCACGCCGACGCTGCCTACAACGCTTCCGATAAAGATCAGTCGACCCCTTTTGAGTTTAAGCAGCCCACGCGTGGCGCGACGGGCAACACGAAATGCACCGGTGAGGTTGGCATCTATCACGTCGGCGAAATCCTCATCGCTCATCCGCATTACCAACGTGTCTCGCGTAATCCCGGCGTTGGCAACAATTACCTCTGGAATTCCATACTTTGATTCAATCTCAGCAAATGCGGCATCGACGCTTTCAGAGGAAGTCACGTCCATCATCACAGCGCTCAGGCCCTCAGGAGGAGTCCCCGACCGGTAGGTGATGATTGCGTGGAATCCCGAAGCCTGGAGGTCCTGGGCGATGGCTAGGCCGATGCCTCTATTGCCCCCAGTGATCAGTGCTATCGGTTGGCTCATGGCTAGAACTTACTGGCTACTACGGCGTAAGTAGGAATTTCCACGCCGAATCAAGGGCTTTACTCCCGGACACCGGGAACAAGACCCTCTAACGATATAAGAGCGTACTGTTGTGGCATGGCCGAGGAAATTCACGACATCACATCAGCTCAACCCAGCCTCAGCAGCGATTTACCTGCTCGCCAGAGACGATATTTCATCTCCATGATGATTCGGACCGCATGTTTTGTGGCGGCCGTATTCCTACCCAATCCATATCGATGGGTTGCGCTGGCGGGGGCCTTATTGCTCCCCTACTTTGCAGTCGTTATGGCGAACGCAGGACGAGAAACCCTTCTGCCTGGCGCCGCAGTCATAAATGACAAAAACAGAGTCCTCCCCTAGTCCGCGTGGGAAAGAATCCCACGCAATAGCCACGACAGTGTTCGCACTTGCGCTAATAGCGCTCTGTCTTTGGGCAAGCCACTGGCAGTATGAACGTGGAGTTGCTCGCCATCATCGGAATTTCGTCATCGCATCCCACGTAGATCAACCAATCACCACGCTGGACGCAATTGGGCCTGATGTATCAGGGGCCGAATGGCGCAAGGTATCAATCACAGGGAAATTCGACTCAGCCCATCAAATTCTTTTGCGTAATCAGTATTACCAGGGAGCCTACGGGTTCGACTTGCTGACGCTTTTTACCGATACGGGATCAAGGACATTCTGGGTGGATAGGGGTTGGATTGCTCCAGGCAAGAGTGCGACTTCGACTCCGGCATTGCCCAAGACAACATCTGCCATCGTGGCTATCACCGGGCGCATCCGACTAGAAGATTCCCTCCCGCAAGGTTCTTTTTTCGCGATCTCCCCTGGAGATAAAAATTTGATCAGTAAGTGGAATGCGCAGAGCAAAACATTTGGCAAGACGGAGAACTTCTACATAGATCTACTCAGCGCATCGGATCCAACGATGTCGCCAGCAGTCCCCGTTGAATTGCCCGAACTAACCGACGGTCCACATATGGCGTATGCATTGCAGTGGCTATTCTTCGCAGGGTTGGTCGGATACGGGCGTCTACTCCTGCGACGAGCTCGTTAGGTCCTGTCTTGCATAAAGCTCGGCATAAAGGCCCCTTGTACCCACTAGTTCTTCGTGAGTTCCTCGTTCGACGATAGTGCCACTATCTAGAACAAGAATCTGATCCGCTTCCATCACGGTGCTCAAGCGATGCGCGATAACGATGCTTGTACGTCCCCGCAGGGCAACTCGAAGAGCCTCATGCACAAGGGCCTCATTCTCGGAATCGAGATGCGCCGTTGCCTCATCCAGGATCACAACCGCAGGGGATTTCAATAAAAGTCTGGCTATCGCGAGACGTTGCTTCTCGCCACCGGAGAGTCGATGCCCTCGTTCTCCCACCATGGTGTCGAAACCATTTGGCAAAGATTCGATGAGTGGCCAGATACGCGCAGCCTCACATGCTTCGCGCATCTGCGCCTCAGTCGCATCAGGCTTTGCGTACTTTAGATTCTCACCAATAGTCTCGTGAAAAAGATGGGCATCTTGCATCACGACCCCTATCGAATGTCGAAGGCTCTCTAAAGTCAGATCTCGCACGTCAACACCACCGACAAGCAGTGAACCTCCCGTAACATCGTAGAGGCGAGGGATAAGCGCACTGATCGTGGTTTTCCCAGCACCCGAGGGCCCAACTAACGCTGTCATTGTTCCGGGTTGGGCAATAAATGAAATATCCTTAAGGACATCTCCGCTTGGCACTAACTCAGGACGCGAAGCAGACTCCAGCGATGCAAGAGAAATCTCTTCGGCTCTTGGATAAGAGAAATCCACGTTGCGAAATTCGACGCTCGGGTTTCCAAGAGGTATATCGATAGCGCCTACCTTGTTCTGAACCATGGGGCTCAAATCAAGCACTTCAAAAACCCGTTCAAATGAAACAAGCGCAGTCATAACATCAACTCGAACATTTGAAAGCGCAGTTAGAGGACCGTAGAGTCGCCCGAGTAGGGCCGTAACCGCCATAAATGTTCCAACTGTGATGGTTCCCGAAATAGCAAGATGTCCACCAATGCCATATGCAAAGGCTGTCGCGATGGCCGCGACGCTGGTCAAAGCGATAAAGAAGATCCTGTTGAGTAGTGCAATGGATATTCCCATGTCGGCCACACGTCGGGCTTTCATTGCAAAGTATTCGTGTTCTCTCTTCGGTTCTCCATACAAGGCAACGAGCATTGCGCCTGAGACATTGAAGCGCTCGGTCATGGTGCTGGACATCTCGGCGTTGAGTTGAAAGGACTGTCGAGTCAATCCCTGAAGTTTCCGGCCAACCCACTTGGTTGGGAGTAAGAAGAGTGGCAAAAGAAGCAGTGAGACGACGGTGATCTGCCACGATAAGACCAGCATGGTGACGGTGACGAGGACGAGGCTGACGACGTTGCTGACAACACCCGAGAGAGTCGCAGTAAATGCTTGCTGTGCTCCGATGACATCCGAATTGATGCGAGAGATCAAAGCACCAGTCTGGGCACGAGTGAAGAATGCAATCGACTGCTTTTGCACGTGAGAATACACTCGCGATCTGAGGTCGTAGATCAACCCCTCCCCTATGCGAGATGAGAACCAACGACCGACAACGCTCATCAGAGAATCGGCGATTGCAAGCAAGCCGACAAAAATTGCTAGACGCGTTACGAGAGGACCGTTATGAAACCTGACACCTTTGTCCAATAGTTGGCGAAGCAAGAGTGGCGTTGCAATGACGAGAAATGCATCTGCGACAACGGTTATCAAGAAGAACACGATCTGCCATTTATAGGGTCTGGCGAAGGTGCCGATACGTCGGACTGTTCCTGGTTTAAGTTTCTGATTCTTCACCGACGGATCGGCCATCATGGAACGGAAGGTCATCCATCCGGCATGATTTGACATACGCTAAACCGTAAACCCAAGCGCCCGTAATTGCTCGCGACCGTCGTCAGTGATCTTGTCCGGACCCCATGGTGGCATCCAGACCCAGTTGATTCGGACGTCACTCGTCAGCTGAGAAAGCGCAGCACGAGTCTGGTCTTCGATGACATCTTGCAGAGGACAGGCCGCCGATGTAAGTGTCATGTTCAGGACGGCAATATTGCTCTCATCAATCATGATGTCGTAAATGAGACCGAGGTCTACGACGTTGATTCCGAGTTCGGGGTCGACAACATCCTTCATCGCCTCAGTGACATCATCTACCTTTGCCAACATCGCACCTACCTCCAGTTATCAACTCTACGAGCCTAGTGACTATTTTCCTTGAACCTGAACCGCGGCGTCCTTGAACGCCATCCATCCCAAAAGTGCGCATTTGATACGAGCTGGATACTTGGAAACGCCAGCAAAAGCGACTGCATCTTCCAGCACTTCCTCATCCCCGCTTTGCGTGCCCTTGCTCTGCATCAAGGAAATGAAGGCGTCAACTATGACCGCCGACTCTTCAAGGGTCTTCCCTGTAAGTAGCCCTGACATCATTGAAGCGCTTGCCATTGAAATCGAGCACCCCACACCATCCCATGACAGAACAACGAGGTCATCAACCAGAGAGAGATTCAGGGTTAGTTCGTCTCCGCAACTTGGATTGATGTGATGAACTTGAACATCGGACAATGCGGATAGTCCCTTATGCTCCGGACGCTTGTAGTGATCCAGGATCACCTCTTGATAAAGATTATCGAGCTGCATCATCGGTCACCAAAGTACTTCTTGGCATCGCGCACTCCTTCAATCAGGGCGTCGATATCAGCATCATCGTTATAGAGATAGATAGATGCTCGTACCGTGGCGTTGATCCCAAACTTCTTGTTTAGCGGCCATGCGCAATGATGACCTGTCCGCACGGCAATACCTTTGCTGTCAAGGAACTGGCCCACATCATGCGGATGTACGCCATCCACTGTAAATGCAACCACGCCTCCTCGCATCTCCACGCCATTTGGCCCGAAGATTTTCACTCCGTCGATTTGCTCGAGCCCCTCGATCAACCTGCCTGTAAGTGTGATTTCGTGCTGGTGAATGTTGTCCAAGCCGATATTTTCCAAATATTCCAACGCGGCTCCCAACCCCACCGCTTGAGCCATGTTGGGCACGCCTGCCTCAAACTTGCGGGGAACCGGAGCCCACGTAGCATCGGTCATCGACGCACTTGAGATCATCGAGCCTCCGAACAAAAATGGCGGCAGTTCTTCAAGCAGCGCCGCTTTACCCCAAAGCACTCCTACACCTGTAGGGCCGAGGCTCTTATGTCCAGAAAAGGCGAGGAAATCTATATTGAGATCCTTCACATTCACACGCATGTGCGGCACGGATTGGCACGCGTCAAGAATCACGATCGCGCCGACTTCATGGGCTCTAGCGACGATGGCTTCAAGGGGATTGATGGTGCCCAGAACATTAGATTGATGGGTCAGCGCAACAATCTTCGTATCCTCGGTGATTACCGCGTTGATATTCGAGAGATCGAGACGGCCATCATCTCTAACGTTGAACCACGACAGTTGTGCGCCAGTACGTTTGCACAACTGTTGCCATGGAATCAAGTTTGCGTGGTGCTCCATCTCGGTGACCACTATCCGATCAGTCTCACTTAAGTGGAACCGATTTCCCTCACTCGCGTTCCCGATTGCGTAGGCAAGAAGGTTGAGACTCTCAGTCGCGCTCTTTGTGAAAACTATTTCTTCGCTCTCGGCACTTAGAAAATCTGCGACGATAAGTCTTGCCCCTTCATAGGCTTCCGTTGCTTCCTCGGCCAATTGGTGGGCGCCACGATGCACGGCGGCGTTGTTATTGCGATAGAAGTTCGCCTCGGCATCAATGACGGCGTTCGGCTTCTGGCTTGTTGCACCACTGTCTAGATAGACGAGCCTATTCTCGCCACGAATCATCCGGTCAAAGATGGGAAAGTCTTTGCGAATCAAGGCTGCGTCAAGGGACATAGATATGAGAGTGGGACGGTTAGCTACCGACGTACTCTGCGTAACCCTTCTCTTCAAGTTTATCGGCGAGCTCTGGTCCACCTTCTTCGACAATGTGCCCATTTGCGAAAACGTGCACGAAATCAGGTTTGATATAACGAAGGATACGCGTGTAGTGAGTAATCAGGAGAATCCCTAAATCGTTGGCGGCTTTGGCACGGTTTACACCCTCAGAAACAATGCGGAGGGCATCAACGTCAAGTCCTGAATCTGTCTCATCGAGGATTGCGATCTTTGGTTTCAATAACTCGAGCTGCATGATCTCGTGACGCTTCTTCTCGCCACCGGAAAAACCTTCATTGACGCTTCGCTCAGAGAATCCGGGGTCCATATTGAGGGCATTCATTGCTGCCTTTACTTCCCCGACCCACGTTCGCAACTTGGGGGCTTCACCTCGAAGTGCCGTCGCGGCAGTTCTAAGGAAGTTTGAAACAGATACACCAGGAACCTCCACGGGATACTGCATGGCAAGGAAGAGTCCAGCTTTGGCACGTTCGTCAACCTTCATAGCAAGAACATCGGCACCATCGAGCATCACGCTTCCGCCGGTGACCGTGTACTTGGGATGGCCCGCAATCGAATACGCAAGAGTCGACTTACCTGAACCATTTGGTCCCATAATCGCATGAGTCTCGCCAGAACGGATTGTAAGATCCACCCCTTTCAAAATCTCAATAGCGCCCTTATCGGTGTTTACCGAAACTTCTAACCCTCGAATCTCAAGCGTGCTCATTTTCTCCTCTTTCGGTTTCGGTAAGTTCAAATCTCAATTGTTACGGAATCAGCATCAATGCGAACTGGGTAAGACTTAACTGGTTCAACTGCTGGAAGCGTAAGAGCCACTCCAGTTCGGAGGTCGAACTCAGCCCCGTGTAGCCAGCATTCAATCCTTGTTCCTGTGATGTCACCCTCGGACAACGATGCATTCGAGTGAGTGCAAGTGTCGCCGATGGCGAACACCTCATCACCGATTCGCGTAACGCAGATAGGCTGGCCGCTCTTTTCCAAACGAACTGGCTTGTTCTGTTCCAGTTGCGAGTATGACAGATCTGACATTTTCCTAGTGGCCCACCTTTTCGAGTTCGCTATCAATTCGCACCATAAGTCGTTCTTGAATCTCTTCATCTTCAATGTGAGAAATAATTTCGGCGAAGAACCCTCGTACAACCAGTCGGCGCGCTTCGTCCATGGGAATGCCACGGGACATCAAGTAAAAGAGTTGTTCATCATCAAAGCGACCCGTGGTGCTTGCATGACCAGCGCCAACAATCTCCCCTGTCTCAATCTCAAGGTTAGGAACGGAGTCGGCACGCGCTCCATCGCTTAGGAGAAGATTCCGATTGAGTTCATAGGTGTCAGTTCCTTCGGCAGCCGCGCGAATAAATACATCGCCAATCCACACGGTATGCGCCCCCTCTCCAGAGAGCGCTCCCTTGTAGTTAACTCGCGACTTTGCTTGCGGAATTCCATGATCGATATGAATCCTGTGCTCAAGGTGTTGGCCCTCAGTAGCAAAGTAAACACCAGAGAGTTCGGCAAAGGATCCGGGACCACTGAATTCGACTGTCGGTAGAAGTCGGACGAGGGATCCGCCGACAGTGACAGTTACGGACTTGAATGTCGAATCACGGCCAAGGATCGCATGATGGCGCGCTGCGTGAATTGAATCGTTGGTCCATTCCTGCAGGGTCACAAATGTCAGATGCGCACCTGAGGCAAGAATGATTTCGATATCCTCGCCAAGAATCGCTGAACCGCTATTTTCTACAATGATGGTGGCTGTCGAGTTCGCTCCGACGGTGATGCGGACCTGGGAAAGTTCGGCACCCTCAAGGCCCCCAGCCGTACGGTAAAGATGGATGGCCTCTGTCAGATGCGTGTTCTCTGCAATGTTTACAACGAAGACATCTTCGACCTCTGCATGCACCCTCGACACAATGACATCGTCAGAGTCGGAGACTGACGAAACAAGTTCACGGGAAACACGCGATGCTTGCACGCCAAGTTGGAGTTGACCCTTCAAGGCAAGGGATTTGATGTCAGTCGATATAGACGTCCCGTCGTGTAAGCCAGCAAGCCGATTCAGAGGAGTGAATCGCCATGCCTCTTCTCGACCCGTCGGCGTCAGGTAATTAGTAGCAAGAACAGACATCAACCAACCGCACCTTCCATTTGTAGCTCGATAAGACGATTGAGTTCGAGGGCGTATTCCATGGGAAGTTCGCGCGCAATCGGCTCAATAAACCCGCGAACGATCATTGCCATCGCCTCGTCCTCAGAGAGTCCACGCGACATCAGATAGAAAAGTTGATCATCGCTGATCTTGGAAACTGTTGCCTCGTGCCCCATCGACACATCGTCTTCGCGAATGTCCACATATGGATAAGTATCAGAACGCGAAATAGTGTCAACAAGAAGAGCGTCACATTTCACTGTGCTCTTGGAGTGGTGCGCACCCTCTTGGATCTGCACAAGACCGCGGTAGGAAGTACGGCCTCCACCTCGTGCCACTGATTTTGAAATGATCGTCGATGACGTGTACGGGGCAGCATGAACCATCTTCGCCCCTGCATCTTGGTGTTGACCTTCTCCGGCAAAAGCAATGGAAAGGGTCTCTCCCTTTGCATGAGGGCCAAGGAGGAAAACGGCTGGATACTTCATGGTGACTTTTGAACCGATGTTGCCGTCGATCCACTCCATAGTGGCACCCTCGGCACAAGTTGCGCGCTTGGTAACCAAGTTGTACACATTGTTCGACCAGTTCTGAATCGTCGTGTAGCGCACGCGAGCGCCTTTCTTGACGATGATCTCGACAACGGCAGAGTGAAGCGAATCGGAGGAGTAAATCGGAGCGGTGCAGCCTTCGACGTAGTGAATGTAGGAATCCTCATCCGCGATAATCAATGTTCGTTCAAATTGACCCATGTTCTCAGTGTTGATTCGGAAGTACGCCTGCAAAGGAATATCAACATGGACACCCTTTGGCACGTAGATAAACGATCCGCCAGACCACACGGATGTGTTCAAGGCTGCAAATTTGTTATCCCCGACCGGAATAACGGTGCCGAAGTATTCTTTGAAAAGTTCTGGGTGCTCCTTGAGGGCGGTGTCAGTATCGAGGAAGATGACGCCTTGCTTCTCGAGATCCTCGCGAATCGAGTGGTAGACGACTTCGGACTCGTATTGGGCAGCAACTCCTGAAACGAGACGTTGTTTCTCCGCCTCGGGGATGCCTAAACGATCGTAGGTGTTCTTGATTTCATCAGGAAGGTCATCCCATGTCGTCGCTTGCTTCTCAGTTGATCGGACGAAGTACTTAATCGTGTCAAAGAAAATCCCCGAAAGATCCGAACCCCAAGTAGGCATCGGTTTCTTCTCAAAAAGTTTCAATCCTTTTAAGCGCATATCTAGCATCCATTGCGGCTCTGACTTCTTCGAGGAGATGTCCCGAACGACATCTTCATTGAGTCCTCGTCGGGAATTCGTGCCTGCGGCATCGGAGTCTGACCAGCCGTACTCGTATCTGCCTAGACCCTCGAGCTCTGGATGCGCAGTTGTCATCGACTTCCTCCTGTTTGTGTCGTCTGTAAAAGATGTGATGTCGGCGAAAGACTGGGGATATAGGTCGTGCAGACGCCGTCCCCGTGGGCAATGGTCGCAAGACGTTGAACGTGCGTGCCGAGCACCCGCGAGAACGCCTGCGTCTCGGCTTCGCACAGTTGCGGGAACTGTGAAGCGACATGGGCAATCGGGCAGTGATGCTGGCAGAGTTCTTCCCCATGTACACGAGGAAGCACGCTTGCTGCGTAACCCTCCTCTGTCAGGAACTGAGCAAGGGCATCGGCTCGCGCGGCAGAACTGGCCTCAGAGGAAATGACCGGAATGAAGGTCCGCTCGATCTCAGCAGCACGGGCATTGGCGAATGCCATAAGTGAGTCCGGACCCATTTGAGTTTGGAGGAATTTCAGGGCCGAAACGGCCAAATCGTCGTAGGAGTGCTCGAATTTCTCTCGGCCGGCATCGCTCATAACGAAAACCTTGGATGGGCGGCCACGACCTCGACCGGTCACGATATGCGGCTCTCTTGCTACGAGAAGACCCTCGGCAACCAGAGAATCCAGGTGCCGCCTTATGCCGGCGGGCGTGAATCCCAATCTCTCTGCCAGGACCACGGCGCTCATCGGACCATTTTCAAGAATCGAACGCGCAACGAGATCGCGTGTGCGTGGATCTTCGATCTCTCCTGCCGGCACCTTTTTCACAACATAAGTGTGTCGTAATTCCTCGATTTGTGCCAGTTGAGGACTCATGAGGCGACCACGCGTGTCCTCAGTACCTCCTCGGAACACTTAGGCTTGCCCGCATGAAGCCTGTTTGGGAGCGTGCACTTTCCCCGCTTCTGGGACTTCTCCTATTTTTCCAGTCTGCCCTGATTGTGACAGGAGGCGCCGTCCGCATCACCGGCTCGGGGCTGGGTTGCCCCACATGGCCCAAATGCACGAACAGATCGTTCACGCCAGTTCCCCATCAGGCACAGGGTCAACTCCATGTCTGGATCGAGTTCGGAAACCGCCTGGTAACGCTAGGACTCCTCGCGGTTTCCATCATTGCTCTGATCGCTGTTCTACGCCTCAAGCGCACCGACATACGCGCACTGGCGATCGGTCAGCTAGTCGGAATTCTTCTTCAAATTCCCCTCGGTGGAATCACGGTACTTACTCACTTGAATCCCTTCGCCGTCGCGTCGCATTTTCTTCTCTCGATCGTCTTGATTGCTGCTGGAACTTCTTTATTCGAACGACGATCTCTTACTCCCCCACAGTATCCATCCGTGCGCTCGGGAGTTCGGATCATGTCGTGGGCACATCTTGTATTGACAGCGCTCGTCATCGCAGTCGGAACAGTTGTTACGGGAAGTGGACCCAATGCAGGAGACAGTTCCGCTCCACGCTTTCATATTCACATCCAATTCATCGCTTGGTTGCATGCAGATCTAGTGATTGGTCTGGTAGTGCTCACTAGCCTCATGCTCTTGGTGACCTCCCAATATTCCTCCTTGCGCAAGCGCATTGCGATATTCGGAGTTATTGCAATTGCTCAAGGTGCCATCGGTTTCCTTCAGTACTATCAAGGATTGCCAGAATTACTTGTTGGCGCCCACCTTCTGGGCGTAACTTTGATTTGGATCAGTGCATGGCGAATACATCTAGCGACAAAGTGACGAACTAGTGAGGAAACAATGAAAGAGAAATCGGTGCAGTGGACTGACCTTGATAATCGTGCCGTCGCATATGCGCGTGCCCTCGCAATGGATGCAGTGCAGAAGGTGGGCAATGGCCACCCAGGCACAGCGATGGCCTTGGCGCCGGTTGCTTACTCGCTTTTCCAGCGTCACTTGGTCCATGACCCCAATGACCCGCAATGGCTAGGACGCGATCGCTTCATACTGTCGTGCGGGCATTCCTCTCTCACCCTGTACACACAACTTTTCTTCAGCGGGTACGGCCTCGAGATGAAAGATCTGCAGGAGTTCCGCACGTGGGGCTCTCTCACACCGGGACACCCTGAGTACGGTCACACAGCGGGAGTTGAGACGACAACTGGTCCTCTCGGTCAGGGAGTTGCAAACGGAGTCGGCATGGCGATGGCCGCGCGCTTCGAGCGTGGACTCCTTGATCCAGATGCGCCCGTCGGTACGAGCATTTTTGACCACCAGATATGGGTTATTTGTTCAGACGGCGATCTTGAAGAAGGCGTCAGTGCCGAGGCTTCGTCGCTGGCAGGTACGCAGGGTTTGAGTGCGCTCAACGTCATATATGACGACAACAGGATTTCAATCGAAGGCGACACGCATGTTGCATTCACCGAGGACGTTTCAGCGCGCTACCGCGCATACGGATGGAATGTCATTGATGTTTCGGCGCAGTCGGACGGCAATGTCAACCTACCTGCACTCGAACAAGCAATGATTGACGCCAAGAATCAGCAATCAAAACCGACATTGATACGGATGAAATCTGTCATTGCGTGGCCGGCGCCGACGGCACGAGGCACGGCTAAATCTCATGGTTCCGCTCTTGGAGATGCCGAAATTGCCGAAACAAAGAAAACATTGGGCCTTGATCCAAACGAGAAATTCGCCATGCCTCAAGAAATTCTGGATCATGTACGTACTGTCAAAACACGAGGCTTAGATGCCCATTTACTTTGGAATGAGAGATTCAAACAATGGCAAGGAGCCAATCCTTCCAGAGCCCAACTTCTCTCGCGATTGAGAGAGCGTTCACTGCCTGCTGATTGGGAGAGCGCCATTCCAGAATTCCCTTCAGGTAAGGAAGTTGCAACACGCAAAGCGTCTGGTGATGTCATAACTCAAATCGCCAGAATCCTCCCCGAGTTCTGGGGTGGGTCTGCAGATTTGGCGGAGAGCAACAACACCACTATCGAGGGCGGCGGATCATTCTTGCCAGCCGATAGCGCAATGCCTGACGCTAATCCCTACGGTCGCATTATTCACTTTGGGATACGCGAGCATGCGATGGGCTCGATTCTCAATGGAATCACTTTGCACGGTCTCACTCGAACCTTTGGTGGAACTTTCCTCGTCTTCAGTGACTACATGCGGCCAGCTGCGCGACTTGCCTCTCTTATGAATCTTGGTGTCACTTTTGTGTGGACTCACGATTCAATTGGACTTGGAGAAGATGGACCCACGCACCAACCCGTGGAACACATTGCCGCACTTCGCGCCATTCCAAATCTGTCCGTGATTCGACCTGCCGATGCCAACGAAGTTGCCCAAGCATGGCGAGTGATCCTTGCTCGGGATGAGCCGAGTGCGCTGCTACTTTCCAGGCAGAACCTTCCAGTATTTGATCGAAGCCTCTTCGCCAGCGCTCGCGGAGTCGAGAAGGGGGCCTACATTCTCAAGGACGCAAGCTCGTATCCGAAGGCAATCTTGATAGCCACAGGTTCCGAGGTTTCGCTAGCCGTGTCCGCACAGGAAATCCTCGAATCCAAAGGAATTCCAACGAGAGTTGTGAGTGCTCCTTGCTTGGAGTGGTTTGACCGCCAAAATCAGGCTTATAAGGATGAAGTTCTTCCCACATCGGTTGGCGTCAAGATCAGCGTCGAGGCGGGCATTTCCCAAGGCTGGCGAGATTACGTGGGAGATCAAGGGTTCTCGATTTCACTCGAACACTTCGGTGCATCTGCATCTGCGGCTACTCTCTTTAAACAATTCGGCTTCACCTCCGAGAGAATCGTTGAAGAAGTCCTGGGGAGGCTGTCTTGATCACAGACCAAATTTCGAGTGCGGGAACATCTATTTGGCTAGATGATCTGTCTCGCAGCAAGATCACCGGAGAAGACAAACACAGCTTGCCTTACCGCATCGCCCACAACAACGTCGTTGGCGTTACGACTAACCCCAGCATCTTCAATACAGCTATTTCCACTGGAGCTGAATATGCCTCAAGTATCACCGAACTCAAAGGACGAAGTGTCGATGAAGTTGTTCAGGTACTGACCACTGATGACGTACGAAGTGCGTGCGATTTGTTTGCTCCAATATTCAAATCAAGTGCCGGCATTGATGGCCGTGTAAGCATTGAAGTCGATCCAAGATTGGCACACAACACCCAAGAATCAATCAGGCAGGGACGCCAACTTTGGAAGATAGTGGATCGACCCAATGTAATGATCAAGATTCCCGCAACCCTTGAAGGACTCGATGCGATCACCACTCTGTTGGCCGATGGCATCAGTGTCAATGTGACGCTTATTTTTTCGGTGGAGCGATACGTAAAAGTCTTCGAGGCCTTCATGAAGGGCCTCGAACTCAGGCTCGAGGCAGGCAAGAGCATTGGGGAAGTAACCTCTGTCGCCTCCCTCTTTGTGAGTCGTGTAGATACCGCTGTGGACGCCTTGTTGAAAGCGGAGAACTCTCCCGCTTCGACTGCCCTCCTTGGTAAAGCGGCAATAGCCAATGCGGTGCTCACCTACCAAGCGTTCGAATTACTGTCAGGCACGCCAAGATGGAAGACACTTGCAAACCATGGCGCTCGTATCCAGCGACCCCTCTGGGCGTCGACCGGGGTCAAAGATCCTGCTTATGATGACACTCGGTATGTGATGGAACTCGTCGCACCGAACACCGTAAACACCATGCCTCAAGCGACCTTGGACGCAGTGATTGATCATGGAGTGATGCAAGAAGTGGATCGCGAATCTGAGTACGCAAAATCACAATCCCTCTTCTTCTTCTTGGAAGAGGTGGGTGTTTCAATGAACGATGTGACAAACGAGTTAGAAAAGGATGGTGTTAAAAAGTTCGCAGATGCGTGGAATGAATTACTAGCGAACGTCGGAAAGGCACTGAACGCATGATTTTGTTGCACGGGTCTCAAACTTCCAAAATTGATCGCTTCGACCCGCGCTTCCTTGCCCTTGTGGAAGCAAGCGAGAAGGTGGCAGCAAAAGATTCGAATCTGTGGGGGCCCGCAGCCCGTGACGAGGCCATCGTCCGATTGAACTGGGTGCATAGCCCGTCATCCTCACGCCTGCTATTGCCCGAACTGGATGCACTAGCTGCTCGGTATCGCACATTCGACAGAGTTGTCCTATGTGGAATGGGAGGCTCTTCCCTCGCCCCAGAGGTTATCGCGGCATCATATGGCAAAGACTTGTTTGTACTTGATAGCACGGATCCGGACTACATTGGACATGCGCTGCAGGGCGATCTTTCCAAGACGGTGGTTGTAGTCAGTTCGAAATCAGGGTCCACAATTGAGACCGCATCCCAAAGGTCCCTTTTTGAGTGGCAGTTTACAAAGGCGGGACTAGACCCCACCGATCACATGGTGATTGTGACTGATCCAGAATCACCACTGGATCAAGACGCAAGATCACGCGGATTCACGGTTGTAAATGCAGACCCCAACGTCGGCGGACGTTTTAGCGCCTTAACGGCCTTTGGCCTTGTTCCTGCAGCGCTCATAGGCATTGATGTATCAGTCCTCCTTGACGCAGCCAGTGATGCCCTTGCCTCCTTTGAAGGCACCCAGTCCCCTGCGGTCGCAGCCGCTTTCTTGTTGGCTTATCAATCCGGTCAATATCTCGCCTTCAGCGATACCGATTCTGGAATGCCTGGCCTTTCAGATTGGATCGAGCAACTCATCGCAGAATCGACAGGCAAGGAGCAAGTTGGCCGACTACCGGTGGTGATCGAATCCAATACATCCCCAATCGCTGGCGATGCTGTGCGCATTTCCTTTTCTGGAAAGAGCGACCTTGTCGTTGAAGGCGAACTTGGCGCTCAATTCATTTTTTGGGAGTGGGTCACAGCCCTCCTTGGGTACGCACTGGAGATTGATCCCTTCAACCAGCCGAACGTCACAGAGGCAAAAGAACAGACAGCATCCCTGCTCTCGGCTTGGACAGGCAAACTTCCCAAATTCACTCCCAATTTCATCGATGGTGCTGTGGAGATTTTTGCAGACGCATCAACGGTCCAAGATGCTCTGACAAAGGTGATCGACGCGGTTTCCTCTGACGGCTATATCGCGGTCACGGCCTACTTGGACAGAAAGGGCGACGAGGAATTGGCTCAACTGCGCCGCGTTCTTGCTGAAAAGAGTTCCAGACCGGTCACATTTGGATGGGGTCCGCGCTTCCTGCACTCAACAGGGCAATTTCATAAGGGTGGGCAGCAAAACGGGGTATTTCTACAGATCACAGGTGAGCCTGCCCTCGACATTGAAATTCCTGGAAAAGAATTCACATTCAAGACTCTGATCGCCGCTCAGGCATTGGGTGATGGTCAAGCATTGGCCTCTCGAGGATTAACCGTGATTCGGCTGCACCTTCGCGATCGGGAGAACGGCATCGCTGAAATTCTCAGCGCTGCACGAGCGATTATTTAGTCTTCGTCGTCTCCGCGCAGTTTGCGAAGTGCCTCTTCCAGGATCTTTTGTCCTTCGGCATCGCTGCGACGTTCTTTGACATAGGCCAAATGTGTCTTATACGGCTCGTTCTTAATAGGACTTGGCGGATTGGCCTTATCGCGACCTGCTGGGAAGCCACAGCGAGGACAGTCCCACTCGTCGGGAATAACAACCGTTGCATCCTCGGCAAAAGAAGGGCGCGTTTCGTGCCCGTTTGCACACCAATAGGAGATCTGGAACCGACCGATCGACTCTCCGCGTTCGGCCTCACCCATAGGGCCTGCACCGACGCGACTACCCCGAATTGCGCTTCCGCCTGCCATCTTTACTCCCTGTTTTAGTTACACCTTCACGATTAAAGAAAACTGCAGCCAGTCTGCGCTGCGAGTAGAAGTACGGCTTACTTGAGAGCCAGACTCAACGCTACGACACCTGCAAACCAGAGCCCGCCTACAACGATGGTGATTCTGTCGAGGTTTCGCTCGACCACCGAAGAACCGCCGTAGTTGGAGGAAACTCCGCCGCCAAAGAGATCGGACAGTCCGCTTCCCTTGCCTTTATGGAGGAGGACCAGAAGGATCATCAGGACGCTCGTGACTACGAGCAGAATGGACAGTGCCAATTTCATGTAAACCCCTTATTGGTCCTTGCGAGTACCTCAACCACTAGAGGAGAAGGCAGTAGAGGAGAAGGATAACGCACTGACAGCCTATTTATAGAACTTGCTTATAAAACTGAGCGATCTTGGCCAACTCCTCAGGATCCAGGCTTGCCCCGCCTATCAGCGCCCCGTCCACATCAGGCTGTTTCATGATTTCAGCAATGTTGGAAGATTTCACCGACCCGCCATAGAGAATCCTCATAGCCTGTGCGATCTCCGGTGAACCTATTTCCTCGATTTCCCCGCGGATCGCACGACATACCTCTTGGGCATCCTCTGCCGTCGCGGTCTTACCTGTCCCAATCGCCCAGATGGGCTCGTAAGCAATGACGATCTTCTTGAGATCGGTTTTGCCGAGGTTTGCAAGGCCGGCACGAATCTGGCGAATGACGTAGGAGACGTGGGTGCCGGCTTCCCTTACTGACAACTCCTCGCCAACGCAGAAGATCGGAGTTAAATCATTTGCAAGTGCTGCCTTGATTTTGCGATTGACCAACGCATCATCTTCACGATGAATTGTTCGTCGTTCGCTGTGCCCGACAATAACAAAGGCGCAACCCAGTTTTGCCAACATCGAACCGGAAATGTCGCCTGTGAAGGCACCAGATGTTTCTGGTGAAAGATCCTGCGCACCGTAGAGAAGGCGAAGACGATCACCATCGACAAGAGTCTGCACCGAACGAATATCCGTGAACGGCGGAATCACCGCGACATCGACGGCGTCATAGTCTTTGTCGTCAAGACTGTAAACGAGTTTCTGTGTCACAGCGATGGCCTCAAGGTGATTGAGGTTCATCTTCCAGTTACCAGCCATTAACGGCTTGCGCATTAGTGCTCCTTTTGTTTTTGAAAAACTCTATAGACCGAGGGCCTTGAGGCCAGGAAGTTCCTTGCCTTCAAGGTATTCGAGAGAGGCGCCGCCGCCCGTGGAGATGTAACCGAAATCAGAGTCAGCAAAACCCAGAGACCTCACTGCAGCAGCCGAGTCTCCCCCACCGACAACCGAAATTCCTGAAACCTTCGTCAATGCTTGCGCGACAACCTTCGTGCCCGCAGCAAAGGACGGGAACTCGAAGACTCCCATTGGCCCATTCCAGAAAACGGTTTTACATCCAGAAATCGCTGCGGCAAACGCCTTCGCCGACTCTGGTCCGATATCCAATCCCATGTGATCAGCCGGAATTGCATCGGCACTAACGATTGTGGCTGGTGCATCGGCAGCGAATTTCGGTGCAACGACAATGTCGGTGGGCAAATGAAGGGTTACTCCATTGGTTTTCGCGCGAGCAATCAAGTCTTTGACAGTTGGAATGAGTTCGGTTTCCACAAGCGAGGTTCCGATGCCCTTGCCCTCAGCCGCAAGGAAGGTGAATACCATCCCGCCTCCGATTGCCAACACATTGACCTTGTCGAGCAAGTTTGAAATGACGCCGATCTTGTCGGAAACTTTGGCTCCACCCAGCACTACGCCGTAGGGCCGCTGAGGATTCTGAGTCAACTGCTTGAGGACTTCGACCTCGGCATCGATAAGGAATCCAGCCGCATGAGGCAGAAGTTGAGGAAGATCAAAGACCGACGCATGTTTGCGGTGCACCGCACCAAATCCGTCACCGACATAGGCATCAACAAAGGCTGCAATCTCTCTGGCGAACGTGCTTCGCTCGCCGTCATCCTTGCTTGTCTCAGCTGCATTGAATCGCAGGTTCTCTAATAGGAGAACCTGGCCTGGTACGAGTGATCGTGCCTTTGCCGAAACTGCATCCCCCGATGTCGAGCCAGCGAATTCAACATGGGTGCCAAGTAATTCCGTGAGTCGTGCCGCAACTGGCGCCAAAGAGAGTTCAGGTTTCACCTCTCCTTTAGGGCGTCCAAGGTGGGCACCAATAACGATCGATGCACCACCATCGAGCAAGAACTTGATGGTGGGCAACGATGCGCGAATACGTCCGTCGTCGGTGATGGCGCCGTCCTTGAGAGGAACGTTGAGATCGCAGCGGAGAAAGACTCTCTTGCCCGCGATCTCAAGTCCCGCAAGTGATGAAGACATTAGAGCCCGCGGCCAACCAACTTGATGAGATCAACGAGTCGGTTTGAGTAGCCCCATTCATTGTCGTACCAGCCAACAACCTTTGCCGTGGATCCGATGACCTTGGTCAAACCTGAATCAAAGATGCAGGAAGAAGGATCGGTCACGATGTCGGAGGAAACGATTGGATCTTCGGTGTAGGACAAGAACCCCTTGAGTGGGCCGCTGGTCGCTGCAGCCTTCATCGCAGCGTTGATGTCTGCCGCGGTGGCCTCCTTGGCGAGTTCAACAGTCAAGTCAGTCACTGAACCGGTAGGAACAGGAACGCGCATCGCGTATCCATCAAGCTTGCCCTTCAACTCAGGCAGAACAAGGCTGATCGCCTTTGCAGCCCCGGTTGACGTCGGGATGATGTTGGTTGCGGCAGCGCGTGCGCGACGAAGATCCTTGTGAGGAAAATCGAGGATGACCTGGTCATTTGTGTATGCATGAATCGTGGTCATGAGGCCTCGGACGATTCCAAATTGGTCGTTGAGAACCTTGGCCATAGGAGCCAGGCAGTTGGTCGTGCAAGAAGCGTTGGAAATGATGTGATGGTTGGCGGGGTCGTATTTGTCATCATTGACGCCCATAACGATGGTCACGTCCTCATCGGTTGCCGGGGCGGAAATGATGACCTTCTTGGCTCCAGCGGCCAGATGCTTCTTGGCATCAGCAGCCTTGGTGAAATGGCCAGTCGATTCAAGGACAACATCAGCACCCACTGACGCCCAAGGCAGGGCTGATGGGTCGCGCTCGGCGAAGACCTTGATGGTCTTTCCGCCGACGGTGATGGTGTCTGCCGTATAGGAAACCTCAAGGCCAAGGCGGCCAAGGATCGAGTCGTACTTGAGAAGGTGTGCCAAAGTCGCGTTATCGGTCAGGTCGTTGATTCCAACGATCTCAATATCTGGAGAAGTCAACGCGGCGCGGAAGAAGTTGCGCCCAATTCGTCCAAATCCATTAATTCCAACAGCAGTCACAGTAAACCTCGCTTAGTCGTAGTCCCCACACCCGACGAAAGGGGTGGGCAGGAAAAGAGCCACAGCGCTGGGGTGCGTGGTAAACCCTATCATTGAGAAATCTTGTTGTTGCGTTGAGGTGTTCTAATTCACCAGATATGAGCGTAAATCCAGGCTTTTTGGCGCGTAAATATCAGAGGCCTAATTCAGTAGGTCTGGCGAGAGGCCAGCCTCTGTGTCTGCTATCCCCAATTCGCCGGCCCGCTTGTCTGCCATGGCCAGTAGCCGACGGATCCGCCCGGCAATCGCGTCCTTGGTCATGGGAGGGGACGCCAGCGAGCCGAGTTCTTCAAGACTGGCCTGACCATGAGTAATGCGAAGCTCGCCCGCCTCTTTCAAATGGTCTGGAATTTGATCCCCCAGAATCTCCATCGCACGTTGCACCCTTGCCGAGGCGGCAACCGCCGCGCGAGCTGATCGGCGCAGATTGGCATCATCGAAATTGGCCAGTCGATTTGCAGTGGCTCGTACTTCTCTACGCATCCGACGCTCTTCCCAAGCAAGGACGCTTTCATGGGCGCCAAGTCGAGTTAGCAGGATGCCAATGGCATCTCCATCACGAATAACGACCCGGTCAACACCGCGGACTTCTCGTGCCTTCGCGGTGATCCCGAGCCTGCGCGCGGAACCGACAAGAGCGAGGGCCGCCTCAGGTCCTGGGCAGGTGATCTCCAACGAGGATGAGCGACCAGGTTCAGTGAGAGAGCCATGTGCAATAAATGCCCCACGCCAGGCAGCTTCTGCGTCGCAAATCGCAGCAGAAACAACTTGAGGTGGCAGACCTCGCACTGGTCGCCCGTTGGCATCTACGAGCCCGGTTTGGCGTGCGAGTGCCTCACCATCCTTGACGACACGGACGACATAACGAGAGCCTTTTCGCAAACCACTAGACGATAGGACGGCAAGGTCGCTTTCGTGGCCGTATACATCCGCAATATCTTTTCGCAGGCGTCGGGCGCTTTGGGCTGCGTCGAGCTCGACTTCCACCAGAATTTTGCCCGCAACAAGATGGAGTCCCCCGGCAAAGCGGAGCAGTGCCGAGACCTCGGCCTTTCGGCAGCAAGGTTTGGTTACGGCAAGTCTGGTGAGTTCATCCTTCACCGCCGCTGTCATCGCCATGTGCTTATCCAATCAGGCTATCGGACATGATGTGACCAAAAACCGAAGTTAATTTTTCAACATCGTGATGGACGCTACCTTCGGCCTTTCGAAGATCGGCGGTAACGAGTTGTCCACCCATCTCTCTCACCTGATTCTCAAGTGAATGTACATCGCGTACCACCGAGAAATCGGCAATGACATAATCGGCCTTGAAATCCGGGGCATACTGGCCAATCAATCCAAGGTGCTCCTCTGGCGTGTAGCCAGCATATTCATTGCCAGATAATTCAGGGACGGCATCCAAATTAAGCACCACAATTCTTTTCGCTCTGCTTTCCACAAGCGCCCGTCGCTGGGTTGGCACAAGGAGATGGGGCAATACCGAAGAAATCCATGATCCCGGCCCCATCGTGATCCAATCGGCTTCCGAAATCGCGCTCAAAGCCTCACGCCGAGATGGAGGATCCTGCGGAATTATTCGCAAAGATTCAAGTCTTCCTTTAGCTGTCGCGACCTCTGCCTGTCCTCTGACGACGGTCAATCTTCCATCTTCTTGAAAAGTTCCCTCGATATCCAAGGGTTGAGAGGCCATCGGAAGGACCCGCCCCACCACCTTGAGAAGCGAAGCTACCCGATCTAATCCCGCAACCGGATCTTCATCTCGATCCCACAAGGCCGCAAGGAGCAAATTACCGACAGCGTGACCGTGCAATGAACCATCGCCAGTGAATCGATGCTGCATGATCGTTGCCCACTCCCGGCCCCATTCGTCATCCGAACACAATGCCGCCAGGGCCATCCGCAAATCACCAGGTGGCAGAATCGGAAATTCTTGCCTCAGACGTCCGCTGGATCCACCATTGTCGGCGACGGTGACAATTGCCGTGATTGACGAGGTGATCTTTCGCAGAGAAGCCAGTGTCGCAGCGAGTCCGTGCCCGCCACCGAGGGCGACGACCTTTTGAGGCACTATTCACGCCCTACATCACGGTGGATTGCGTGGGCCTCGATAGCGACTGAACCACTGCCCTTATTCAAACGCTCTGCAATTGCCTCCGAGATGGCGACACTTCGATGCTTGCCTCCAGTGCAACCCACAGCCAGGGTCACGTATTTCTTTCCCTCGCGCAAGTATCCCTCCACCATCTGGTTGAGCAACGAGACGTAGCTATCGACAAATGCGGTTACCCCCGACGCGGATAGAACATGTTGTCTCACGGCTTCATTCAAACCCGTCTGCGATCGAAGTTCGGGAACCCAATGCGGATTGGGAATGAAACGACAGTCAAGCACCAGATCGGCGTCAACAGGGACGCCATACTTGTAACCAAAAGAAAGAACATTCACTCGAACCCCGTGACTCTGCCCCGAAGCGAAGATCTCACCGACACGTTTTTCAAGTTGATGAACGTTGAGGTTGCTCGTGTCAATGACAACCTCTGCGCGAGATCGAAGGTCTTCAAGACGAGTCCGCTCGCGTGCGATTCCGTCGACAATGCGATCAGTGCCCTGAAGAGGATGAGGGCGTCTAGTAGATTCAAAACGCTGAACCAACGCTTGATCGGTCGCATCCAAGAACAGAAGCCTGTGCGGAACGCCGTCGGCGGCCAGTTGGGAAAGCGCGTTGTTTAGGTCATCGAAGAATCGACCACTTCGAACATCGACCACTACCGCCATAGTGGGAATAGATTCCGCATCTGTCTGCGCCACCAATGCAGGCAAGAGAGCGGCCGGAACATTGTCAACTACATACCAACCCAGATCCTCGAGAGCATGTGCGACCGTGGATCGTCCGGCTCCGGACATTCCCGTAAGAATCAAGACTTCGCGTGGTTTCTTCATCGCGCCTTCATCTTCCTGTATGTGTCAAGAACCCTCAAGTTTTCCCCCGTCTGCGATCTCCCCCGTTTCCGCATCGAATGCTGGGTTGCGCTCCTTTTCAAGACTGCTGACGATGACCTCGGCAATCGTGGAGCCGATGCCTGGAACCTCGGCAATCTCCTTGATGGTGGCACGACGAATAGCGGCGACCGAACCAAAACGTTTGAGGAGCGCTGTCCTTCGAACCTGACCCAAATGCGGGATTTCATCAAGGAGTGATTCAAGCATCACGGCGGACCTACGGGATCGGTGGAACGTGATGGCAAATCGATGGGCTTCATCGCGAGCTCGTTGAAGAAGATAAAGGCCTTCACTTGAGCGAGGAAGAATCAGCGGGTCGCTCTGATTTGGAAGCCAGACTTCCTCGAGCCTCTTCGCCAACCCACAAAGAGCGATATCTTCCATGCCCATTTCAACAAGTGCCCGGGCCGCTGCGGCTACTTGTGGCGCACCGCCGTCTACCACGATTAATTCGGGAGGATACGAGAACTTCTTCTGCACCCCTCCATGCTCGAGGACTTGCGTCGAATCTACTTCTCGTTCATCAGCCAACCTCTTGAGTCGACGAGATAGCACCTGGTGAATCGCGCGCGTATCGTCCCACGCGGTGCTTGTATCGATGATGAACCGTCGATACTCGCTCTTCTTTGCCACGCCATCCTCGAAGACCACCATGGATGCAACCACGGAGGTCCCGGAGATATTAGATATGTCGTAGCATTCGATTCGAAGCGGCGGCCTTTCAAGACTGAGCGCCTCTTGCACCTCGATCAACGCCTTGCCACTCACCGCGCTGTCAGCAGAACGCTTATTCACGGACTGAATAAGTGCGTAGCGCGCATTGCGTGCGACAGTGCTGACTATGTCAACCTTCTCTCCGCGTTGAGGAACTCTGATGTCAACCTTGGAGCCCCGCAGCGAACTCAACCACGACTCAAGAACCTCGAGGTCCTTGGGCACTTCATTGATCAGGATCTCCGAAGGTATGTCGGTTCCCGCGCCTCCAGTGGCGTTGGCACCGTAGACAGATGCGAACAGTGCCGAGATATCATCTTCGCCCTCGAGCGCGAGCTTCTGATCAAGGAGCCAGGACCGCGAGCCCTTGATCGATCCACCTCGGATGATGAATATCGACCCGGCAGAGTGCGGCCCCTCTCGATATATAGCAAGAACGTCGGCAGACAAGTTATCTGGCAAGGTGGCCTCTGCAGATTCCTGAACCCTTTCCATCGCCGAGATCTGATCACGAATCTTTGCGGCACGTTCGTACTCCTGGGCGGTGGCGGCAAGTTCCATCTCCTTGTTGAGAGTCGGCACTATGTCACTCACGCCGCTGTCCATGAAATTCACAAGTCTGTTGGCTAACTGCATGTGATCCTGCTGCGAAATCCAATTCACACACGGTGCCGTGCACTTGCCGATATCTCCGAGTAGGCATTGGCGATTGCTTCTCCTTGCCTTCTGGAAATTTCCGTCAGTGCAGGATCGGACAGGAAAAACCTTGAGAACCACATCGAAGGTGCTTCGCAATGCCCCTGCGTGCGTGAAAGGGCCGAAGTATTTGATGCCCTGGCGTTTCTGCTTGCGAGTGATGAAAACCTTTGGATATTCGTCGCTTAATGAGATCGCCAAATATGGATAGGACTTGTCATCGCGAAACTGGACGTTGTAGGTCGGGTCAAACTGCTTTATCCACGAGAATTCAAGCTGCAATGCTTCAACCTCGGTGTTGACGATGGTCCATTCAACGCGTACTGCCTCATGCACCATCCGGTAGGTGCGCTCAGGAAGATTTCCTTGAAAGTAGTTACTTAGGCGAGCCTTCAAACTGAGCGCTTTGCCTACGTATATGACGTCGCCCTCCGCATTGAAAAAGCGATAGACCCCCGGAAGAGGCGGAATATCTTTCGGTCGGTAGGTACTGGGCTCAGCCATTGCTTTCGCGCTTACGCGATCGCCCGGTTGGTCTTCAAAATCTCTGACAGATAATGACCCGTGTAGCTCTTTTCATTCAACGCGACGTCCTCTGGGGTTCCCTGCGCGACAACAGTACCGCCACGGAAGCCTCCTTCAGGCCCCATATCGACCACCCAGTCGGCGCACTTGATGACATCCAAATTGTGCTCAATGACAACCACCGTGTTACCTGTGTCGACCAGTCGGTTGAGGACCCCAAGAAGCTTGCTGACGTCTTCAAAATGCAAGCCGGTGGTAGGTTCGTCAAGAACGTAGATGGTGCGCCCAGTCGATCTTCTTTGAAGTTCAGTAGCGAGCTTCACGCGCTGCGCCTCTCCTCCAGACAATGTCGGCGCAGATTGACCAAGGCGGACATAGCCAAGCCCCACATCGCAGAGTGTCTTGAGGAAACGGGCGATCGTAGGCACCGCCTCGAAGAATTCGCGCGCTTGCTCGATGGGCATATCAAGAACTTCGGCAATCGTCTTTCCCTTGTAATGAACTTCAAGGGTCTCACGGTTGTAGCGTGCACCATGACAGACCTCGCAAGGCACATACACATCAGGAAGAAAATTCATTTCAATCGTGATCGTCCCGTCACCTGCGCAGTTCTCGCATCGACCGCCTTTGACATTGAACGAGAATCGTCCTTGCAAGTACCCTCGCACCTTTGCCTCTGAAGTCTCAGCAAAAAGCGCACGTATCTTGTCGAAAACACCCGTGTAGGTCGCGGGGTTTGATCGAGGCGTCCTGCCGATCGGTGATTGGTCGACGTGAACCACTTTATCAAGAAGATCCACACCTGTGACCGTGCGGTGTCTACCCGGAACTAGACGTGCACCATTGAGTTTGTTTGCAAGGGTCGAGTAGAGGATGTCGTTGATGAGGGTCGATTTTCCAGATCCACTCACCCCTGTCACCGCGACAAAGACACTCAGCGGAATTGCAACCTCAATGTCCTTGAGGTTGTTCTCCTTCGCGCCCTTGATTACAAGGCGACGCTTGGTGTCTGTCGGCCTGCGAAGTTCAGGGATAGAGATTGCCCTACGCCCCGATAGGTAGGCACCCGTGATCGAATCTGCCGATTCGATAAGCGATTGATAGTCGCCAGAGACAACAACCTTTCCGCCGTGTTCTCCAGCTCCTGGCCCGATGTCGACGATCCAATCAGCGGCGCGGATTGTCTCCTCGTCGTGCTCTACAACGATGAGTGTGTTCCCGAGGTCGCGCAACTTGGTGAGAGTCTCAATCAATCGTCGGTTGTCTCGCTGATGAAGGCCGATGCTCGGTTCATCAAGAACATAGAGCACTCCCACCAAACCGGAACCGATCTGTGTCGCAAGACGAATTCGCTGGGCTTCTCCCCCAGAAAGGGTGGCAGCTGGCCTTTCAAGGGAAAGGTAATCAAGGCCCACATTGAGAAGAAACCCAAGCCGGGCATGGACTTCCTTCATCACGCGTTCGGCAATTTGACTTTCACGCGCGTTCAACTCGATTTCTGCAAGGAAAGTTGCGCAGTCGGCAATAGAGAGCTCGCATATTTGTGCAATGTTCTTTCCGCCCACCGTGACGGCAAGCACTTCAGGCTTCAGTCGCGCCCCTTTGCAGACGGGACAAGGAATCTGCCGCATGTATGCCTCGTACTTGTCGCGACTGTAGTCGCTATCGGTCTCTGCATGACGACGATGAATAAAAGGAACGACGCCTTCAAATCCAGTGGAGTAGTTGCGCACTCTTCCATAACGGTTCTTGTATTTGACGTGCACTTCGTACTCGTAGCCATGCATGATGGCTTCCTTAGCCTTGGCGGATAGTTTTCGCCATGGGTTATCGAGAGAGAATTTAACTTCGCCAGAAAGTGCTTCAAGCAACCTGAGGAAATACTCCGAAGTCTGCCCCGTCGACCAGGGCGCAATGGCGCCTTCATTTATCGATATCGAGTCATCCGGAACGATGAGGTCGTGATCAACTTCCAGCTTTGTCCCAATACCTGTGCAAGCAGGGCATGCGCCAAAGGGCGAGTTGAAAGAGAAAGAGCGCGGCTCTAGCTCTTCGAAGGAAAGTTCGCAATCATGGCAGGCAAGATGCTCGCTGAAAGTGCGCTCTTTGTCGCTGCCTTCGGCATCAACAAAGTCCAGAAGAACGATTCCTTGGGCCAGACGCAAAGCGGTCTCGATTGAATCTGTGAGTCGGTTCTTCGAATCTGCCTTCGCGGTAAGACGGTCAACCACAACTTCAATGGTGTGTTTTTCTTGCTTCTTAAGTTTTGGCAGGTCGGATAACTGAATTACTGTGCCGTCGACACGCGCACGGGAATACCCCTGAGAAATCAACTCTTGAAAAAGGTCTACGAACTCTCCCTTTCTCGCTCGGACGACCGGGGCCAGAACGAGAAACTTGGTTGAATCTGGCATGGCAAGAATCTGGTCGACAATTTGTTGGGGACTTTGCCGCGAAACCGGCTTGCCACAATTGGGGCAGTGAGGCCGACCTGCTCTTGCAAAAAGGAGTCGAAGATAGTCGTACACCTCAGTAATCGTTCCTACCGTTGACCGAGGGTTCCGGTTGGTGGATTTCTGGTCGATCGACACGGCAGGGGAAAGTCCCTCGATAAAATCGACATCTGGCTTGTCCATTTGCCCGAGGAATTGCCTGGCATAGGCCGACAAGGATTCGACATACCGGCGTTGTCCCTCGGCGAAGATGGTGTCGAAAGCAAGACTGGACTTTCCCGAGCCAGAAAGACCCGTGAACACGACGAGGGAATTGCGCGGCAACTCGATCGAGACATTCTTGAGGTTGTGCTCGCGTGCTCCGCGAACGATGAGGTGGTCAGCCATGTTGTTCTAAACTCCTGCCGTTTCCATGCCTCGTAGTTCGCGCTTTAGGTCTTTGATCTCATCTCGAAGCCTGGCAGCCAATTCAAATTGAAGGTCGCCTGCGGCAGACCTCATCTGATCAGTCAGGGACTCTATCAACGCCAACAACTCTTGGCGTGGAAGGGTTGTCAGCGACTTAGTGTGAACTCCGATGGCAGGAGTTCGTGAGCGGGCAGCACCGCGTCCAGAGGCTGTAAGAAGAGCCTCCGTGTCTTCGCTTTCCCTGTTGATCAGATCTGTGATGTCTGCAATCTTCTTGCGAAGTGGCTGGGGATCAACCCCTCGCTCAAGGTTGTAGGCGACCTGTTTTGCCCGTCTTCTATTGGTCTCATCGATCGCCTTTGCCATCGACTTGGTGATGTTGTCAGCATACATATGAACCTCGCCTGAAACATTTCGAGCCGCGCGACCAATTGTCTGAATGAGGGAAGTCGCAGAGCGCAGAAATCCCTCCTTGTCCGCATCCAAGATCGAAACCAGAGAAACTTCGGGGAGATCGAGGCCTTCGCGAAGTAAGTTGATACCTATAAGCACGTCGTATTCGCCGGAACGGAGCTCACGCAGTAACTCCACGCGCCTCAGTGTGTCTACTTCGGAGTGGAGATATCTGACTCGAACGCCGCGTTCTTGAAGATAATCGGTGAGATCCTCGGACATCTTTTTCGTCAAGGTGGTCACAAGGACGCGCTCATTTTTCTCGGCGCGCACATTGATCTCGTGAAGAAGGTCATCGATCTGCCCCTTGATCGGTTTTACAACGATCTTCGGGTCAACCAACCCAGTTGGACGAATGACCTGCTCGACAACATCTCCATCAACTTTGCTCAGTTCGTAGGGGCCGGGGGTCGCCGAAAGGTAGACCTTCTGCCCCACCCTCTCAAGGAACTCGTCCCAACGAAGGGGTCGATTGTCCATGGCACTGGGTAGCCGGAATCCGTGTTCAACCAAAGTGCGCTTTCTCGATGCATCCCCTTCATACATCGCCCCTATCTGCGGAACAGTGACGTGGGATTCGTCTATCACGAGAAGGAAATCCTCTGGAAAATAGTCCAGCAGGCAATTCGGCCCAGAGCCAGCGGCCCGCCCATCAATATGGCGCGAGTAGTTCTCGATGCCGGAACAGAAGCCCAGATTTTGCATCATCTCGATATCGAAGGTCGTGCGCATCCGAAGACGTTGGGCCTCCAGCAATTTGCCCTGGCGCTCGAAATTCGAAAGTTGGACTTCTAACTCTTCCTCAATATCAACAATGGCACGTTTCATGGTTTCGGGACCTGCGGCATAGTGCGTTGCAGGAAAGACGTACATCTCGACCTCGTCGCGGACAATCTCTCCGGTCAGAGGATGTAAAGTTGAAATACGTTCGATCTCATCCCCGAACATTTCAATCCGCAGTGCAAGTTCCTCATACATCGGGATTATCTCGATCGTGTCCCCACGCACGCGGAATGTACCGCGTTCGAAGGCCATGTCATTTCTCTTATATTGAATGTCCACGAATTTACGAAGAAGAACGTTGCGTTCGATGTGGTCACCCACTCGTAAGGAGACCATGCGGTCGACGTACTCTTGCGGGGTTCCAAGTCCATAAATACAAGACACGGTGGCAACAACAATCACATCGCGTCGCGTAAGCAGTGAATTCGTCGCCGAGTGGCGCAGACGTTCTACTTCATCATTGACGCTGGAATCCTTCTCGATGAAGGTATCGGTCTGGGGAACGTACGCCTCAGGCTGGTAGTAGTCGTAGTAGGAGACGAAATATTCGACCGCATTATTTGGCATGAGTTCGCGGAACTCGTTGGCAAGCTGGGCAGCCAGCGTCTTGTTCGGCGCTATGACAAGAGTTGGTCTTTGGAGGCGTTCGATCAACCAAGCGGTACTCGCCGACTTGCCCGTACCGGTGGCTCCGAGCAGGACGACATCTTGATCTCCGCGCTCGATACGTCGGACTATTTCCTCGATTGCTTCCGGTTGGTCCCCCGCGGGAACGTAGTCGCTGATGACACGGAAGGGCTCAACACGCCTTTGAATATCTGTTACAGGGCGCACACGACAACTCTAGTCTTGGTCATTTTTTCTCGCGCTGCATTGATGGCAGGATCTTCTCCCATACGTATTCAACATCTCGCAGCAAGTCGTCAGTGGTCCCATTGTTGGCTATTACATACCCCGCCACTGACATTCGTTCCTCAGGCGTTGCCTGAGCGCTCATACGAGCAAGGATTTCTGAGGCCAGCATTCCCCGTTTCTTCAGGCGCTCGGTCCGAACTGGCAAATCCGATTCCACCGTGATGACGAAGTCGAAGCGCTCTGCTGCTGCTGTCTCGGCAAGGAGCGGGATCTCATAAACGAGAACGTCGTCCCCACTTAGGCTTTTGGCCGCAGCCTCGAAGGCTTCACGCACCAAAGGATGAACGATCGCCTCTAGCTTGGCACGCTCGGCGGCGTCTCCGAAGACTTTCTCCGCCAGGGCCCTACGATCGATATCACCATCGCGCAATACCGAATCTCCAAAAGTCGCCACGACCTGGTCGAATCCCTTGCTGCCGCGCTCGATGACTTTACGTGAAAGCTCATCCGCATCCATTACTTTCGCGCCGAGGTCGGCGAAGTACTCTCCGACAAGGGATTTGCCAGAGCCGATACCGCCTGTAAGTCCCACAACTAACGCCACAATGCAACCACCATATGGGCGACCCTAGCCTCTCCTGGATAATGAAGAAACCGACCCCGAGATTGCTCTCGAGGCCGGTTCAACTACTTCACGTTTACGAACTATTCAGCAACCTCGACGGCTGGCTCAGTAGCAGCAGCGGCATCGGCGGCGCGTGCCTCTTCCTTCTGCTTCTTATGTGCCATGAAGCGCATCTGAGCTTCAGCGTACTGACGCTCCCACTCTTCGCGCTGTGCTTCGTATCCTGGCTTCCACTCTTGGGATTCTGGATCAAATCCTTCTGGGTAGATGAAGTTTCCGTCTGCGTCATAGCGAGCAGCCATGCCGTATTGGGTAGGATCGAAGGCTTCGATCTCAACTTCATGCCCTTCATTTGCTTGCTTGAGAGAAAGAGAAATTCGTCGACGCTCAAGGTCAATGTCGATGATCTTCACGAACAGCTCATCGCCAACTTGAACTACCTGCTCTGGAATTTCAACGTGGCGCTCGGCCAACTCTGAAATGTGAACAAGGCCTTCGATTCCCTCATGAACTCGGATGAATGCACCGAATGGAACCAACTTTGTTACTTGACCAGGGACGACCTGGTTGATTGTGTGCGTGCGGGCGAATGCTTGCCATGGGTCTTCTTGCGTTGCCTTCAACGACAGTGAAACGCGTTCGCGCTCGAAATCAACTTCGAGGACCTCAACAGTCACTTCGTCGCCAACTTCAACAACTTCACCTGGGTGATCAATGTGCTTCCAGGAAAGCTCCGATACGTGGACGAGGCCGTCTACTCCGCCGAGGTCAACAAATGCACCGAAGTTGACGATCGATGAAACAACACCGGTACGTACTTGGCCTTTCTGAAGTTGATTGAGGAAGGTGGTGCGAGACTCGGATTGAGTCTGCTCAAGGTAGGCACGACGAGAGAGCACAACGTTGTTGCGATTCTTGTCGAGTTCGATGATACGAGCTTCAACCTGCTTGCCGATGTACGGGGTCAGATCACGGACGCGTCGCATTTCAACCAAGGATGCTGGAAGGAAGCCACGAAGACCGATGTCAACGATAAGACCACCCTTGACAACCTCAATAACAGTTCCGACGACAACTTCGTCGCGCTCCTTCTTGCCTTCAATCTCTCCCCAGGCACGCTCGTACTGCGCGCGCTTCTTGGACAGGATCAGGCGGCCTTCTTTGTCTTCCTTCTGAAGAACAAGGGCTTCGATCTTTTCGCCAACCTTGACGATCTCGCTTGGATCTACATCGTGGCGAATGGAGAGCTCACGGGAAGGGATGACTCCCTCGGTCTTGTATCCAATATCCACCAGTACTTCATCGCGGTCTACCTGAACGACGATGCCTTCAACGAGGTCTCCATCATTAAAATTCCGGATGGTGCCTTCGATTGCGGCCATAAAGTCTGCGGCTGTGCCAATATCATTTACTGCTATTACTGGTGAGGTACTCAAGTTGCTCCGTAGGGATAGAAAATAGTAGGAATAGGGCTGCTAAGGGTACGGTTTGGCGGCAATCTGGGTCAATTCGAGTGCGATTTGCCCCGACCTCCACACGGGGCACGCCGATAGACTAAACAATCCTATGAATCGATACCGGGAACTTCTTCGTCTTCCCCACGTAAAACCCCTCATCCTGAGCGCATTTCCCTCTCGAATGGCCTACGGAATGGTCGGGCTCTCTGTATTCTTCAAGACGATCCACGAGACGAATTCAATCCCCTTGGCGGGTCTGGCCATCGGCCTGAACTCACTTTCCGGCTCCTTCACATCCGGAATGCGTGGTTCGATCATCGACCGATACGGTCAGAAGTGGCCAATCCGAATCTTTGTTCCGGCATATGTGGCCATGCTCCTTGTTCTCAATCTCAGCCACAGTGCCAGATGGATCTTGGTCCTTGCCTTCATTCTCGGATTCACCGCACCGCCTATCAACCTCTCGGTTCGCCCGATCTGGAAATCCATCGTGTCGCCCCATGTTTTGCGTACTGCCTATGCTCTCGACACTTCGGTAATCAACGCCTCCGGCGTAATCGGACCGATACTTGCAACCACCCTCGCCCTCTCCTCGCGTCCATCAAGTGCACTCATCCTCTGCGCAGCTTTGATGCTCATCGGCGGAATTGCCCTTAATTTCAACACTGCTGTTCATGAATGGACTCCCGAAAAGAAGGAAACGGGTTCCACGCCATTGTGGAAGCACCCGGCAATGCAGCTCCTCATGTTCGAGGGTTGCTTCATTGGCTTTGGATGGGGTGCATTCAACGTCGGAGTGCCTGCATTTGCAACACTGCAACATGTACCGCATCGCACGGCTTGGATCCTCGGCACCATGGGAATTGCCAACATCATTGGCGGTCTACTCGGAGGACTGGTCTCAAAAAGATCTTCTCCACTCAAGGCGATGTTAACCACGTATGGACTCTGGTTCTTGGTCTCTCTTCCCTTGGCATTCACCCGTCCAGACTGGACGATGGCACTTGTTGGAGTGTTCATCGGACTATGTGGAGGGGCTTTGCAGGTCTTTTACTGGGAAGTCATGGAGGCAGTGCGTCCAAGAGGAAGTGCAACCGCATCAATGGGTTGGCTTTGGACAGTTGAGGGTTCTCTAATGGCCCTGGGATCGGCTGCAGGAGGGTGGATTTCAAAAGCCCTTTCACCGCAGGTATGTCTTGGCATCACAACGATCTCGGTCGGGTGCGGACTCACAATCCTCACTATTGGACGCAACCGTCTTTCTGCGGCGAGATCTATCCCAAGTCAAGAAGAGGATCTGCTTGCCATGGAGGACAACGCCTCACCAAGTCAGTAATTCGCTCTTAGTGAGCTGCCTCATGCCAACTTTTGCCGATCCCAACATTGACTTCAAGCGGAGCCTTAAGCGGATAAGCAGAACCCATCGCCTTACGCACTAACGCGGTGAGCACGGGTTCTTCACCGCTGACCACCTCAAAAATCAACTCATCATGCACTTGGAGCAGCAAGCGCGATTCCAATTTCTCGGATGCAATGCTGGAGTCTACGTTGAGCATCGCCTGCTTGATGATGTCTGCAGCCGATCCTTGTATAGGAGCATTGAGCGCCATTCGCTCTGCGACCTCTCTTCGCTGACGATTGTCATTGAGCAGATCGGGCAAATATCGACGGCGCCCCAGAATCGTCTCGGTGTATCCCACTTTTCGCGCTTGTTCGACAACGGTCTTCAAGTATTCTCGAATTCCGCCAAACCTCTCAAAATACTTGTCCATGAGTATCTGTGCATCTGTCGGAGAAATTCCAAGTTGCGCGGCAAGACCAAAGGAAGAAAGACCGTATGCAAGTCCGTAGGACATAGCCTTGATCTGCCTGCGCATTTCCGGTGTCACATTCGAGGCATCTACGCCGAAAACTTCGCTAGCAACGGTGGAATGAAGGTCCTCCCCCTTCGTGAAGGCCGCAAGCAAGTGCTCGTCGTTCGAAAGATGAGCCATGATGCGCATCTCAATTTGGCTGTAATCAGCAGTTAGAAGCGAGTCAAATCCTTTACCCGCGATAAAACATTCGCGAATCCGACGCCCTTCCTCTGTGCGAACGGGAATGTTCTGCAAGTTAGGACCTGTGGAAGAGAGACGACCCGTGGCGGCTACCGTCTGTTGGAAATGAGTATGAATGCGCCCATCTTTAGAAATCTCGACTATCAGGCCGTCGACGGTAGTGCGCAACTTGTTGGCCTCCCGTATACGAAGTAAGTGCGCCAACGCGGGATGCTTTGTTGTCTGAGATAGCCACTCCAAGGATTCCGCATCCGTGGTGTACCCCGTCTTGATCTTCTTTGTTTTCGGCAGCTTTAATTCTTCAAAAAGTACGACCTGAAGCTGCTTGGGAGATGCAACGTTGAATTCATGGCCAACAGCTTCGTAAGTTGCCTTTGTTTCCCGCTCAACCTCATTGGCAAAGAAATCCCGAAGATCGACGAGTTTCTTCTTGTCCACTGCGATTCCGAGTCTCTCCATCCTTGCCAACAACTCTGCAATCGGAAGTTCCAAATCGTCATACAGCCCAAGCACATTTCGGTCTCTGAGTTCCTGTTCGAGGGATGCCCTCAAATTGAACAGAGCCATCGCTCCTTGGAGTAGAGCTTTCTCTGAATCCTCCGATGAGATCGTCATCCCATCACCCCAACGCGCCACTATGTCGTTCAAATCAAGGGCTCGCACGCCCGGATTAACAACGTATGCCGCAAGGGCGGTGTCGAAGGCGATTCCTGCAACTGGAGCCACTCTCGCAAGACTCTTGGCGTCATGCAAGACCTTTCCAATCTTTGGATTTGAGATCCAATCACCCATCTGTGATGAATGAACGAGGAAGGACTCCGATGAAGAAAGGGCAACGGCGTATCTATGAAGTTTTTCATCGATTATTTCGAAGGTGATGGCGACTTCACCCGAATGTTTGGCGATCCTTGCTCCCAGCTCTTTCGGAGTGATCAGTTCAAGATCAGGGTCAAACTGCAACATCATCAAGGGTTCGACGGGTGAAGTCTTCAGCGAGGGGTCCTTAGTCGCAAAGGGTTTGATCCGATCCTTAAGCGTGCGAAACTCCAATTGGTCAAACAATGGCAGGGTCTTGGATTCGTCGATGCCATTCCACGTGAGTTCCTCAATCTCTTTCTTAATCGGAACGTCATGATGCAACTGGGTAAGTTCGCGATTTCGAAGGACAATATCGATGTTGTTTCTAAGAGAATCGCCGACCTTTCCAGAAATTTTGTCAATGTTGGCGATGAGGCTGGAAACGCTGCCGTACTCCACAATCCACTTTGCCGCAGTCTTCTCGCCCACTCCAGGCACAGATGGGAGGTTGTCACTGGGATCGCCCCTTAACGCCGCGAACTCTGGATAACTCGTCGGCGGCATCCCATATTTTTCAAAAACGGCTTCTGGAGTCATACGAGCTAAATCGCTCACACCTTTCCTTGGGTAGAGGACTGTGATCTTCTCTGTTACGAGCTGAAAACAATCCCGATCGCCGGAACAGATAACAACATCCATGCCTTCTTTTTCTGCGTGGCTCGCCAAGGTGGCCAGTATGTCATCAGCTTCAAAGCCTTCATGTTCGAATTGCGAGATACCAAAGGCAGTAACCAATTCATGAAGATAGGACATCTGCGATCGGAATTCATCTGGGGTTGCCGCTCTGGTGGCCTTGTACTCAGGATACTTCTCGGTCCTGAAAGTCTTTCTAGAAACATCAAAAGCAACTGCAATGTGAGTGGGTTTCTCATCTCGCAACAGGGATATCAGCATGGTCGCAAACCCATAGATTGCGTTCGTGTGCTGGCCTGTAGCGGTCGTGAAATTCTCCGCTGGTAACGCGAAAAAAGCCCTGTAGGCCATCGAATGCCCGTCAATCAGTAGCAAGCGTTGGCCCATGATCCGCAGTCTATTCCAGATACACTTTCTGTTTATGAGCGACGACAAAAATATCAACTTTATGAAACTATTAGGGGTCCGCGGCGCTGGAGCCCTCGATGAAAAAATGGGCATTCGGATTATCGAAGCCTCTCCCGAGCGACTTGTGGCCACGATGCCAGTGGAGGGAAATACCCAAGCGGTGGGACTGCTTCATGGCGGAGCCAATGTTGTTCTTGCCGAAAGCCTTGGCTCGATCGGTACTGCTCTTCATGCAGGTCTTGATCGACGCATAGTTGGAGTGGACATAAACGCCACACACCATAGAGCCGTCACCAAAGGCACCGTCACTGCGGTGGCAAAGCCGATCACACTGGGCAAAACCTTGTGCTGCTACGAAGTCATCATTACAGACGACGAGGGAAATCGCACATGCACGGCACGAATTACTTGCTTGATCCTCGCGCAGCGCTAACCCAATTTGGGTAATCCAGTCTGGTTTAGCCGCCTAGATATGCCTTCGTAACCGCTTCATCTTTGGCAAGATCCGATGCATTCCCACTCATCTTAATCAATCCAGATTCAAGCACATAGGCTCTATCGGCTACATCCAAAGCGGCCGCAGCATTCTGTTCGATAAGAAGAATCGTGATTCCTTGCTCGCGAATTTTGACAATTGTTTCAAAAATCATATCGACCAAGACTGGTGCAAGTCCCATCGATGGCTCATCCAAGAGTAAGAGTTTTGGCGCACCCATCATTGCTCGAGCCACCGCCAGCATCTGCTGCTCGCCGCCCGACATCGTGCCGCCTTTCTGCTCATATCGTTCACGCAATCGGGGAAACAAGTCCAACACTCGCTCGCGATCAGCCTCAATCGCCGCCTTGTCATTACGCAGGAAAGCGCCTAAATCAAGATTCTCTCGGACCGACATGCGCGGAAAGATACGACGGCCTTCGGGAGATTGACACAGGCCCTTTGCAACAATCTCATGCCCAGCTTTGCCTTCAATATGCTCCCCTTGAAAGAGAATAGTTCCGGCTTTTGGCTTCAATAAACCTGAAATCGTCCTAAGCGTCGTTGACTTGCCAGCACCATTGGATCCGATCAGGGTAACTATTTCACCCTCATTGACGGTTAGCGAAAGCCCCTTAACTGCCATGATGGATCCATAAGCAACTTTAAGATCATTTACTTCAAGAAGAGCGCTCATGCCTTCTCTCCTTTTGCTTTGCCTAGGTAAGCCTCAATGACTCGTTGATTGGATTTGATTTCAGCTGGTGATCCTTCGGCGATTTTCTCGCCCTGATCCAAAACCGTAACTCGCTCAGAGACTGTCATTACAACGCTCATATCGTGTTCGATGAGCAAGATAGAAACATTCTGCTCATCGCGAACTTGATAAACGAAGTTGATGAAAGTCAGTGACTCCTGCGGATTCATTCCCGCAGTTGGTTCATCGAGCAACAGTACCTTCGGTTTCAATGCCAACGCGCGAGCCACTTCTAGTCTTCGCTGGTCACCATAGGAAAGATTGCGAGCGTACTCACCCGCCCACTTGCCGATTCCCACAAAATCCAAAAGTGCCCGCGCGTCTTCGCGAGCCGCCTTCTCTTCGCGGCGCTGCCCAGGAGTTCCAAGAATAGTCGCGACGATGCCAGCACTGAGGTGAGAGTGCATTGCCACCATCACATTCTCTTCGGCAGTCATCAAACCAAAGAGACGAATATTTTGAAAAGTACGCGCAACTCCCCCTGCAGCGATTTTATGCGGCTTCCTCGCCGTGATGTCCTCACCGTCAAAAATCACGTTGCCGCTCGTTGGCTTGTATAACCCGGTGAGCACATTGAAAAAAGTAGTTTTCCCAGCCCCATTGGGACCGATCAAACTTACGATTTTTCCCGTCGGAATATCGAACGAAACATTATTCACTGCCGTCAAGCCGCCAAATTGAACGGTGATGTTCTCCGCTGACAACACGCTACTCATCAATGAGCGCCTCCCACATTCGATGTCGTGTCATCTGCCTCGTGCAAAATGGCTTTCAATCGCGATTCGGGGATCATTCCCTCACGTTTAAAGAGCATCATCAGAATAAGTACCCCGCCGAAAAGTAAGAAGTTATACGAAGGGAAATTAATACTTGTGTTGAACGTGTTATTCACCAGATCTCCGAATGCTGGAAGCCCTGTGGAGTTAATCCAAGCAACGAGAAGGGCGCCGACCATGACGCCCCAAACATTACCCATTCCACCCAGAACCACCATCGCCAGCAATATGATTGAAATAGAGAAGTTGAATCGGTCTGCGAAGACACCGTTTACGTGTGTCGCGAAGGCAACACCACCTACTCCACCGCTAAAAGCACCAACCGCGTATGCTGCCAGTTTTGTCGACATCAACGGGACGCCCATCATGCTTGCCGCCAATTCATCTTCACGTATCGCAAGCCATGCACGCCCTAAACGACCTTTACGGAGACGAAGGGAGATAAAAACCATGATTGCAGTCAAGAATACGAAGATCGCAAATTTCCAACTGAAGTCGAATGGGCCGAGGATCTTTCCAGGTACTGAGATATTGTCGATCGGTGAGATTCCTTTGGTTCCATTAGATAAATTGAAACCCGCAATATTCTCTCCGTTGGTAAAGACCTGCGGAATGATTTCGCCGAAACCCAATGTGACAAGTGCCAAATAATCGCTCTTGAGTCGAAGTGTTGGCGCGCCAATGATAATTCCGAAGATCGCGCAAATTAATCCGCCGACACCTAGCACTGCCCAAAAAGTCAGATGGATACCCGGTTGTTTGGCGGCATCTGAAGGAGAGAGGATGTGAATATTTACCTGCCTGAAAAACGCCGACATAAACCACCCAGCGCTATAGCCACCAATGGCCCAGAAAGCGACGAAGCCAAGATCAAGTAATCCCGCATAGCCGACAACGATATTCAGACCCAAGGCGCAAATCACCCAGACCATCGCCTCATTAACGGTCGTCGGCGGCAGCCAATTCTGGAAAATAGTCTGAGGTCCATCTGGCAAGTTGTACATGACGTAGGTGTAGAAGACCCAGATGACGACCGCAGTAGCAAGAAAGCCGATCGTCCACTTCTTATGACTGGCACTCTGCTTCAGGGCCTTTGATTTTCTGCCCGATCTTCTCAAAATATCCATGGTCATCACACCTTCTCCGTAACGGTTTTACCCAGAAGGCCCGTCGGTCTAAAAGCCATAAGAAGAATCAAGATGGAAAATACGACTGTCTGCGACCATTGTTGGCCAAGTCCGATTGGAAGGCCATCATTAAGGCCTTGCACTAGTCCAATCAACAATGCCCCTAGAACTGCGCCCTGCAAATTGCCAATTCCACCCATAACCGCGGAGGTGAAGGCAATGAGTCCAAGTTGGTATCCTAGGTTGTAGCTCGTCAATCCACGCGTTTGTTGAAACAGCAAACCGGCTGCGCCAGCTAGTGCGCCTCCAAGAGCAAACGTGAAGGAAATCGTTCGGTCAACGTTGATTCCCATTAAGCGCGCAGCATCTTGGTCTTGAGCCGTAGCACGCATGGCCTTGCCTTGCCGAGTGCGAGTGACAATCCAAGACATCAGCAGCAACAGCGGAGCCGTGATTACGAATGAAAGTACAGTCGTATAGGGAATCTTGACTGAGGCAATGTGAAAACTTCCTGCAGGCAAGACGCTATTCCACGTTTTGGGACCTGAACCATTCCAGCGTAGGCCGATGAACTGCAAGACGAAGGAGACACCTACGGCAGTGATCAACGGGGCGAGTTTGGGCGCTCGGCGTAGCCGCCTGTAGGCAAAACGCTCAATACCCACATTGATGGTCGCAGCAAAGAGCATGACCGCGAGAAGACAGGTTAAGAAAACGCCCCATGCAGCTGGACCTGAAGAATCCTTGTGAAACCAGATCGTAATGAAGTTCGCTGAAAAAACCGCACTCAACATAAATAGGTCGCCGTGCGCAAAGTTGATCAATTCAATAATTCCATAAACCAATGTGTAACCCAGAGCAATGAGCGCATACAAAACGCCATTGCTCAGACCGATAAGGGAGGCTTGGAAGAACTGAGAGGGGGATTTCACGAAGTTGATTCCCAGCCAAAAAAGAATTCCGAGCCCTGCAACCGTGCTCAAGGAGCGTTCAAAAAACCGTCGACGATCCAATCTGGCTTGGTACCCACTGCCTAATATTGACACGCATGCTCCCTTAGAATGCCGAACTGAAGTGAATTATTGTATTACTACGAAGTCTTCCTCAGACACCAATGATGGCTTGAAAAGATCGACCCTAGGGTGAGCATGAAGCCCACCCTAGGGTCTAATCTTGACTCATCGTTTGAACTACTTAACCGTCCAAGCTTTGAGTGTTGTTTCTTGTCCACCCTTGACTTGCTCAATGGTAATGTCCTTCGCCAACGTGTCACCAGACAAGGTACTGATTACAAGCGCCTTTCCGAGGACAGACTGACCTGCGGGAATTGTGATTCCTGAGCCAGAGAAGATTGCGTTGGTGACGCCCTTACGGGTTCCATCCGACTTTGCAATTGCAGCCAAAATAACCTGGACTGCAGCTACGCCATAAATTGGATAGGAGCCGACTGGGTCCTTCTTGTAGGTCGCTTTGTATGCTTTCACAAACTTTGCGCCTGCGCCATTAGGAGCATTCTTTAGGAGGAGCTCTGTTGAAAGACCTGCGAAGGAGAGGTATGCACCATCTGCTTCAGGCATTCCGTTGAACTCTGGGTATCCAGTAAATCCATCTGGACCCATCAACTTTACAGCGGTGTTGTCGCCAAGAACCTTGAACTTGTCCTTAACGAGCTGTCCACCGTTGTTATCAAAGATTCCTCCGACATAGACCATGTCTGGATTAAGAGCCTTGATCTTTGTGAAGAGTGCTTCGTATGAAGACTGCTTTGAATCCCAGCCCTCGCCGTAAGCACCGCTTGAGAGAACAGTTAGTCCCTGCTTCTTGGCTTCAGTTGTGAATGCTTGTGCAACACCTTGACCATAGGTCTGTGTGTCATTCAAAACATAAACACTCTTAATGCCAATTGACTTTGCGAACTGAGCAGCTGCTGAACCTTGAACATCGTCAGTGGTGCAGACACGTCCATAGTTGCGAATGCCCTTGGGGTAGTAAACATCTGGCTCGCCTGGGTTCCACACCTTGGTGAGACCAGGGTTTGTGTTGGCGTTGGAAATCATTGTCATCGCGCCACCAGGTGCTTGGTTAAGAATCGGAACGATAATCTTTGCGCAACCTGAGTTGTAAGTACCCATAACCGCAACTTCACTCTTGTTAGCTACGTGTGCCTGGGCATTTGCGGCGCACTTGGCGTCATCCCAGCCACCCTTAGCAGCGGTTGCATCGTCGTAGATCTTCAACTTGACCGTGTACTTACCGGCCTTGTATTTGATCTGCTTCAAGTACAGGGCAATTGCCTTGTTGGTTGAATCGTTGGAGTCGAACGAAGATCCCTGAAGAGGGAGGTCGGTCGAAATTGTGAGAACCTTCGTTGCGGCATCTGCCGCGGAAGTTCCCGCTACGAGTGCTGTAGCGACCATCGCAACAGATGCGACGATGCTGATAGCACGATACGTCTTCTTCATGTATTGCCTTCCTGATACTTAAGTCCCGGGACAGGGAGGGCGTCAGGTTATCGTCGGCAGAGTGCGGTTACAACCCTTTGGGTGCTAAAACCGCGGTTATAACGAACTTGTAACGTAGTGTTAACGCTCAGGAACAGCATTGGGCGAGATGACAGCGAGGGCAACTTCTTTCATACTCATTCGCCTATCCATGGCCGCCCGTTGAATCCAGGAGAAGGCTTGGGGCTCAGTGAGGTTGAGGGCCGTCATGAGAATACCTTTTGCTCGGTCAATAAGTTTCCGAGTTTCTAGGCGGTCTTGTAGATTGGCAATCTCTTTCTCAAGAGAGGTCATTTGCTTGTGCCGACTCATTGCAACTTCCATAGCAGGAATAAGATCAGTTATGGAAAAAGGCTTGACTACGTAGGCCATGACGCCAGCATCGCGCGCGCGTTCAATTAATTCCCTCTGGCTAAAAGCGGTCAGCATCAGTACCGGTGAAATATGGATAATTTCCTCAGCAGCCGATATTCCGTCCAAGACCGGCATCTTCACATCAAGGATTGCCAAGTCCGGCTTGAGTTCTTGTACGAGGGCGATTGCCTCTTGCCCGTTACTTGCCTGACCGACGACTTGGTAGCCTGAATCAGTCAGCATCTCTACGAGATCCATACGAATGAGCGCCTCGTCCTCAGCGACGACAACTCGAGGGGCAGGCTGAAGGGATTCTGAACTCATGTGCCCCGAGTCGGATTCGAACCGACACTATGCAGTGTTTGAGACTGCCCTCTCTACCGTTGGAGTACCGAGGCGCACCGCATAGTCTAGCGAAAACGCTCTGAGGAACGAACTCACCCCACTATCCATGGCAATTGGCGTTACCGATACGCTGGAGCAATTCCTCCAACAGCATCTCCGATGCGGTGAACACGCATTGCGTTGGTCGAACCAGGAATTCCTGGAGGTGATCCAGCAACGATCATCACCACTTCTCCCTCAACGGCCCTTTGTGACTGCAAAAGAATGGAATCGACCTGTTTCACCATCTCATCGGTGTGATTGACCATGGGTGCAAGCATCGGCTCAACTCCCCAGGTAAGGGCCATGCGGTTGTACGTTCCTGTATCCGGGGTCAGTGCCAGGATCGGAATGTGCGAACGCAATCTGGCCATTCTTCGGGCTGAGTCTCCACTTTTCGTGAATGCCACCAAGAATTTCGCTCCGACGATCTCTCCGACTTGTCTGGCAGCATTCGTAATCGCCCCGCCCTTGGTTCTTGGGGTGTGCGATAGCGGACGGATTCGATCGAGGCCGCCCTCTTCTGTTTTCTCGATGATTCGCGCCATGGTTTGGACGGCCTCAATCGGAAACTCTCCGACGCTCGTCTCGCCCGAGAGCATCAATGCGTCAGCGCCATCAAGAACCGCGTTTGCGCAGTCTGTGGCTTCGGCTCTAGTTGGCCGTGAATTGGAGATCATGGAATCAAGCATCTGAGTGGCAACAATTACAGGCTTGGCCGACTCCCGTGCCATCTCGACGCAACGTTTCTGGACTAAGGGGACGTCTTCAATAGGCAATTCCACGCCGAGGTCACCACGCGCCACCATGATTCCGTCGAATGCATCGATGATAGCTTCAAGGTTCTCAACGGCTTGCGGTTTTTCAATCTTGGCAATGACGGGTACGCGAATTCCCACCTCGTCCATGATCTGATGGACTCCTGAGACGTCTTCGGCATTGCGCACGAAGGAAAGGGCGATGAAATCGGCGCCCGCCTTGAGGCCCCACCGAAGGTCTTCAATGTCCTTTTCCGACAATGCAGGAACAGAGACAGCGACTCCAGGAAGATTTATACCTTTATTATTACTGACGACACCAGGTTCGATTACCTTCGTAATCACGTCGTTCCCCTTTACTTCGAGGACTTCGACGGTCACTTTTCCATCATCGATCAAGATGCGATCGCCAGGTTTGCAGTCCCCTGGCAGACCCTTGTAAGTGGTACCAACTCGCTCCTTGGTGCCTTCAACTTCATCGGTCGTGATCGTGAATATGTCGCCGCGTGCCAACTCGTGTGGCCCGTGGGAAAAACGGGCAAGACGGATCTTCGGTCCCTGCAAGTCCACCAGAATTGCTACAGCTTGACCTTGCTCTTTTGCCGCAGCGCGAACCAAGTCTAGACGCGCCTGATGCTCCTCGTATCCTCCATGTGAAAGATTCAATCGAGCCATATTCATCCCCGCGGCAATCAACTGATTGACTTTCTCAGCGGACTCAACGGCTGGACCTAACGTGCATACTATTTTTGCTCTACGCATTTATCTACCTTAAACCATCAATGGGCGGGCGGTGGGTGGAATCGGTACAGGCAACTGAGTGTGCCCGGTCAAGTATTCATCGACAGCAGCCGCCGCACTGCGACCTTCAGCTATCGCCCAAACGATGAGTGATTGCCCGCGGCCAGCATCTCCGCAAACAAAAACAGATTCGGAGGACGTTTGATAATTAGCATCACGTTTGATATTTCCACGTTCATCGAATTCGACTTCCAATTGCGTCAGAAGTTCATTCTTTTCAGGTCCTGTGAAACCCATCGCAAGGAATACAAAGTCGGCTGGAATTTCTCGCTCTGTGCCTGGAATAGGTTGAAATTTACCGTTCGCAAACTCGGTCTCAACAAGAGAGAGTGCGCGGACATTTCCATTCTCATCCCCAATGAATCGCTCGGTAGACACTGAGAAGATCCGATTGTCTAGTTCTTCATGCGCACTGGACACTCTGTAGATCATGGGATACATAGGCCACGGCTGTGAACTTGGACGCTCATCACTCGGGCGCGGCATGATCTCAAGTTGAGTCACACTGGCGGCGCCTTGGCGAACTGCGGTTCCCAGACAATCGGCTCCTGTATCCCCACCGCCAAGTATGACAACGTGCCTACCCTGCACATTTATTAAAGGCTCAACACCATGGGCCTGCATATTCCCCCACGGAAGATATTCCATTGCTTGGTAAATCCCCGTCAGCTCGCGACCCGACACTGGCAAGTCACGCCATTGAGTCGCGCCAACTGCAAGCACAACAGCGTCATATCGCGACCGCAATTGTTGCCCTGTGATTTCAGTACCTACCTCCACACCCGTACGGAAGCGCGTTCCTTCACCCTCCATTTGATAGATCCTTCGATCCAGGATCGACTTCTCCATCTTGAATTCAGGGATCCCATAACGCATCAGGCCGCCAATTTTCGGTGCTCGCTCGTAAACAACAACCGTATGTCCAGCCCGAGTCAACTGCTGCGCTGCGGCTAGCCCTGCCGGTCCCGATCCGATGACTGCAACGATCTTTCCTGAAAGCCGATCCGGTGCCATTGGGCGAACCAGTCCGTTCGCGAAGGCCTCTTCTATAGTACGCAACTCGACTTGCTTAATCGTTACTGCATCGGCGTTAATTCCCACCACGCATGCAGTTTCGCACGGTGCAGGACAGAGGCGACCAGTAAATTCAGGGAAATTATTTGTCGCATGGAGACGTGCGATGGCCTCGTACTTGTCGCCGCGCCACATTAAATCGTTCCATTCAGGTATCAAATTGCCCAAGGGGCAGCCCTGATGGCAAAAAGGGATGCCGCAGTCCATGCAACGCCCAGCCTGCTTCTGCAAGGTCTCAATAGGTTGGGGTTCGTAAACCTCCTTCCAATCTTGGATGCGGACGTCAACAGGACGTCGTGATGGCATTTCACGGGGAGTCGTCAAAAACCCTTTGGGATCACCCATTTGCAACCTCCATGACATAGGTATCGGAAGGAATGCCTTCGTCACTTGCCCTCTGCATGGCAGCGAGAACCCGGGCGTAGTCTCGTGGCATGACCATCGACAGGCGATGGATGGACCCATCCCAATCTGCAAGCAAGTCTGCTGCCGCCTGTGAACCAGTTTCTGCGAAGAATCGAATGACTAATGCGTGGAGTGCGCTTCTTTGATCTTGTGGGACGGCAACGATGTCGACCATTTCTTTATTGACAAGGGCAGGTTCCAAATCCAGTACAAATGCTCGGCCACCCGACATGCCGGCAGCGAAGTTCCGTCCTGTACTGCCAAGCACTACAACTTGTCCGCCAGTCATGTACTCGCATCCGTGATCACCGATACCTTCGACAACTGCGGTTGCGCCCGAATTGCGGACGCAGAAACGCTCGCCCACAACGCCGCGGATGAAAATCTCTCCTGACGTTGCGCCGTAGCCAATTACGTTTCCGGCTATGACGTTCACATGTGAGGGGAATATGGACTTTTCATCCGGAGCCAGAATCACTCGGCCACCCGAAAGGCCCTTACCCACGTAATCATTGGAGTCGCCGAAGAGACGAAGGGTAAGACCCCTTGGAATGAATGCTCCAAAGGACTGACCAGCAGAACCACGAAGGGTGATGTCAACGGTGTTATCCGGAAGTCCTTCGCCTCCAAATCGCCGGGTAATTTCAGCGCCAAGCATGGTCCCAACGGTGCGGTTGACGTTTCTGACAGACACTTCGATCTTCACGGGCTCAGCCTTAGCGAGGGCGACATCTGCCATCTGAATCAGTGTGTTATCCAGAGCGGCATCAAGGCCATGGTCCTGTGCGCTTGTTCGGTGCAGCGCCCCAGATACTTCAGGTCTTACCAGCAAAGGTGCCAGATCTAAACCGCTCGCCTTCCAATGTTCGACCGCATTCTTTGTCTCCAGCATCTCAATTCGACCAACGGCTTCTTCAATCGAACGGAACCCGAGTCGGGCCAAATGTTCGCGTACTTCCTCGGCGATGTACTGGAAAAAGGTCTCGACGAATTCCGGTTTGCCTGAGAAGCGTTTGCGCAATTCGGGATTCTGAGTTGCAACACCAACTGGACAAGTATCCAAATGGCATACCCTCATCATCACGCAACCAGAGACTACGAGCGGCGCAGTCGCGAAGCCAAATTCCTCGGCCCCAAGGAGAGCAGCAATAACAACATCGCGGCCAGTTTTCAATTGACCATCTGTCTGAACAACAATTCGATCGCGCAGTCCGTTTAAGAGAAGTGTCTGCTGCGTTTCAGCCAATCCCAATTCCCATGGGGCACCTGCGTGCTTCAGAGAGGTAAGCGGTGATGCGCCAGTCCCTCCATCGTGACCGGAGATAAGGACAACGTCGGCATGGGCTTTGCTCACGCCCGCAGCAACTGTTCCGACTCCGACTTCCGCGACCAGCTTCACATGAATGCGCGCGTTCTTGTTTGCATTCTTCAAATCGTGAATCAACTGGGCCAAATCCTCAATCGAATAAATGTCGTGGTGCGGCGGAGGCGAGATAAGTCCAACTCCCGGTGTTGAATAGCGAACCTTCGCGATCCACGGGTAAACTTTGTTTCCCGGCAGCTGTCCACCTTCACCAGGCTTTGCTCCCTGTGCAATCTTGATCTGTATGTCATCGGCGTTTACCAGATAGTCGCTGGTCACTCCGAATCGTCCACTTGCCACCTGTTTGATTGCAGAACGCTTCGAGTCCCCGTTCTCCATCGTTACATACCGAGAAGGATCCTCACCGCCTTCACCCGTATTGGATTTTCCACCAATGCGGTTCATCGCGATCGCCATCGTCTCATGGGCTTCCTGCGAAATAGACCCGTACGACATCGCTCCGGTTGAGAACCTCTTAAGGATCTCCTCGACTGGTTCGACCTCATCGATGGAAATAGCGGTGTTCACATCGAACTTGAAGTCGAAAAGTCCGCGGAGCGTCATCAGCGATTTGCTCTGCTCATCAATTCTCTGCGTGTAACGCTTGAAAACATCAAAACGCTTGTTGCGCGTTGAATGCTGGAGCGTGAAGACTGTTTCTGGATCAAACAAATGCGGCTCGCCTTCACGACGCCATTGATACTCCCCACCAATAGGCAGGCGCTTGGTTCCCGGAACTTCCCCACCTGGCGGGTATGCGATGTGGTGGCGGGCGATCGTCTCTTTCGCAATAACGTCCAGACCTATTCCGCCCAGACGCGAAGTGGTGCCTACGAAGAACTCATCGACCAATTCCTGCGAAAGACCGATGACTTCGAATACTTGAGCTCCGGTATAGGAGGCAATAGTCGAGATGCCCATCTTGGACATGACCTTGAGCACGCCTTTCCCAAGGGACTTAATGAGATTTCGCACGGCCTTCTCTGGCGTAATCCCAGTGATTACACCTTGATGAACGAGATCTTCGGCACTCTCCATTGCAAGGTAGGGATTGATAGCGGCTGCCCCGTACCCGACTAGAACTGCGGCGTGGTGAACTTCTCGAACATCGCCTGCTTCAACAATGAGACCAACCTTTGTGCGCGTCTTCTCACGTATGAGGTGATGATGAACGGCGGCAGTAAGCAGAAGTGAAGGAATCGGCGCATTATCGGCATCTCCGTCTCTATCAGAAAGAACGATAAGTCTCGCCCCTTCTGCGATCGCATGAGAAACTTCTACGCGGATCGCCTCAAGGCGTTGACGAAGAGCCACGCCATCACCAGCTACAGGAAATAGACCTCGAACGATGTGCGCGGCAAATCCAGGATGGTCACCGTCCGCGTTCACGTGAATAATCTTTGCCAATTCATCATTGTCAATTACTGGAAAATCCAATTGAATCTGACGGCAAGAAGCCGGACCTGGATCCAAAAGATTGTGTTCGGGGCCGATAGCTCCGCTTAGCGAAGTGACAAGTTCTTCGCGAATTGCGTCCAATGGCGGGTTGGTCACCTGCGCAAACAACTGGGAGAAATAATCAAAGAGCAACCGCGGTCGATCCGAAAGTGCAGCAATGGGCGAATCAGTTCCCATCGAACCAAGTGGCTCGGCACCGTTTCGAGCCATGGGGGTAATAATGATTCGCAGTTCTTCCTCTGTATATCCAAAGGCTCTCTGACGACGAACAACGGAGGAGTGCGGGTAGACAATGTGCTCGCGTGCCGGCAAATCGACTAGCTTCACCATACCCGCATGGAGCCACTCGCCGTACGGAGCGGAATTCGCCAACTGGTCTTTGATTTCTTCGTCCTCGATGATTCGACCGGCTTCGATATCGACAAGGAACATCTTGCCCGGCTGGAGGCGACCTTTCCGAACGATGCGATCGGCAGGGATATCCAAGACGCCAACTTCACTAGCAAGTACGACAATGCCATCATCGGTGACCCAGTAACGCGATGGCCTTAGTCCGTTGCGATCAAGTACTGCTCCCACTTGGTGGCCATCGGTAAATGTGACGCATGCTGGTCCGTCCCATGGCTCCATCAATGAAGCATGAAAGGCGTAGAACTCTTTGCGCTTCTCTGGCATCGACGCATGGTTTTCCCATGCTTCAGGAATCATCATCAAGATCGAATGAGGCAGTGATCGTCCACCTAGATACAGGAGTTCAAGGACCTCATCAAAGGATGCCGAATCGCTCCCGTGCTCATCCACGATCGGAAAGAGGCGAGAAATATCTCCCGGAATGTTCTCGCTTGCCAGAAGGGCTTCGCGAGCGCGCATCCAATTCCGATTTCCTTTAACCGTATTGATCTCACCGTTGTGAGCGATAAAGCGGTATGGATGAGCTAAGGGCCAAGAAGGGAATGTGTTCGTAGAAAATCTTGAATGGACAAGTGCAAGCGGTGAAACAACGCGCTCATCTGAGAGTTCAGGGAAGAACTCCTCAAGTTGTCCCGTAGTCAACATGCCCTTATAAACAATCGTCTGGGAAGACAATGACGGAAAATAAATCGGCAAGGTGTGCTCCACGCGCTTTCGCAAGCAGAAAGCCAAACGATCAAGTTGCAAGCCGGATTCACCCGCAATGCCACTAAGAAAGAGTTGGTCGAAGCGCGGCATTACAGATAGCGCAGTTTTACCCAACGATGATGGGTTTACCGGCAACTGCCTCCATCCAAGTACCTTGAGACCCTCCTGCCTTGCAAGCGCCTCGATCTCTCCATGCAAGTCGTCTCCCCCGCTGATGAATGCGATACCTGCAACATAGAAACCTGCGGAAGGAAGTTTGAAATCGACTACTTCACGGAAGAATTGATCCGGGATGCGAATGAGGATTCCAGCGCCGTCCCCACTATCGGGTTCAGCACCCGAGGCGCCACGGTGCTCGAGATTGCGTAATGCGGTGAGGGCTTTGGCGACTATCTCGTGAGTAGCCACCTTGTTAAGGGTTGCCACCATTGCAACACCGCAGGCATCGTGCTCAAAGGCAGGGTCATAGAGTCCCTGCGCTGGAGGAAGATTTGAAACACCTGCCATGTGATGCGCTCCTGTTGTCCGATGTTGAGGGACGACAGTGGCCCTAAAAACTAGATCTTCTGCTGGACCTTAGAGGGCACCATCAGGAGCGGCAATCCTACCAACTCCGAGAGTGGGCTGAAGACTATATGCCGGACAGGTGAACGAGAGAGCCAATTCCAGCGGTGATTGCCATACCGATGCAACCCCCGATCACCACGCGAAGGGTCGGAGCAAGCACTGGGGACCCTGAGGTTTTTGCCCCCATGATCCCCGTAATAACGAGCCCAATCACGGCGAAGGCAACAATGCTCCACGCCGCAGTTCCCGGAGTAGGAGCGAAAGCGCCTAAGAAGGGGATCACTCCTCCGAATACGAAACTTGCTGCTGAGGCGATCGATGCTTGGACAGGGCGGGCCTTTGTGTGAGGGTGCTGGCCGAGTTCATCACGAAGGTGGGCAGCAAGAGGATCCTTGGCATGCATCGCCAATGCGACTTCGCGAGCCAGTTCAGGCGTCAGACCCCGGTCTATATAGATGTTAGTCAATTCAAGAAGCTCTGCGTCAGGATCTGCCGCAAGGTGTGCCATTTCTAGGAGGCGGTCTGACTCCTCGATGTCATTTTGCGATCGAACGGAAACGTACTCGCCGACTGCCATCGACATGGCACCTGCAACAATTCCCGCGATTCCAGCCGTAATAAGAAATCCATGCGCATTTGCTGCCGAGACGCCGATCATCAAACTTGCAGTGGCCACCAAACCGTCGTTTGCACCGAGCACTGCAGCACGCAACCAGCCTGCGCGTTGGGCACGATGTTCCTTATTGCGCTTGTAGACATCTTCCAAACTCATGCAGGCAGCCTACCTCACCACTCCGAAGGCGGCATTCCTCTTCTGCGACCTACTCGCCAGAATTGATACGACGCCGCAACAGCTACAAAGATGCTCATCCAGATATTTACGCGCAGCCCTGCAATAGTGTGAGCCGTGTCGATTCGCAAAAACTCAATAAAGAGACGTCCGACACAATACGCTGCTATATAGAAAAGAAAGCCCTGGCCTGGCTTGAACTTGTGTTCCAATGACATCAGCACAAACGCTACGAACACACACCACAGTGCTTCATACAAAAAGGTCGGTTGAAAAGTCGAGTAATCCTCATACCCCGCCGGTCGAAGACCTACCGGGATCTGCAATCCCCATGGAAGAGAAGTCGGGCGACCGAATAATTCCCCGTTAAACCAATTTCCCAATCGACCGATCGCCTGTGCGAAAAGCAAACCCGGTGCTATTGCATCCGCGAATTCTGCGAAAGAGAGTAGACCTTCTCGACCACGACGGCGAAGACGTTCGTGCTGCCACCACGCAACCAAAGTGCCAAGGGCAACTGCGCCCCAGATTCCCATTCCGCCATTCCATATTTTGAAAGCATCCAACGGTTTGCCGTTCGCGCCGAAGTACACATCAGGCGAAGTAATCAAGTGATAGAACCGTCCGCCGATTATGCCTGCTGGAACTGCAGCAATTGCGACATCTGCGACGATATTCTCTCCGCCACCCGAGCGTCGATATCGTCTATCTCCAAGATAAATTGCAACAGCAATTCCTGCGATAATGCAGAGGGCATAGAAATGGACAGTCAGCGGCCCTACGCTAAAAGACGAAACTGACGGCGTAGGGATCCAGCGATGCATGAAAGGTTACTTTTTACCCTCAACTGCGGCGGCAAATGCAACAGGGTCAAAGTACTGTGTTTTTCTGTCTATCTCTTTGCCATCAATGAATACCGTCGGAGTCGCGTTGATTTTCTTCTTGGAACCATCGTCGGCAATCTTGGTAACCCAACTTGAGTAAGTGCCATTGTTGACGCATTTCTTGAATTTCGAGTTACTGAGTCCAACGCTTCCACCAGCAGTTATAAGACGGGCATTCGACCAAGCTCCAGAATTCTCAGCAGCCTGAGTGGCATAGAGGTATGCGTGGAAGGGTAGGAATTTATTCTCATCAGCGGCGCATGCGGCTGCATTCGCAGCGAGTACGGACTCAGGGCCGATGAACGATAGAAGGTGATAAACCACTTTTGCTTTCTTTTCAGAAACAAGTTGCTGAATGTAGCCCCCGTTGGTGACCTCAAACTGTTTGCAGACCGGACACTGGAAATCTTCCCAGAGGTCGATAGTGGGCTTGTTCTTGAGATCGCCATTGAATGTAATGCCATATCCGTTAGCGGCAGAGACGCTGGAAGGCGTGGAGCCAACCTTCGGCGATCGGTTGCCCATCACAGAGAAGACCACTCCAACAGCAACAACGAACACGACCATTCCAACCACAATATTGCGAGTTATTTTATCTCCGCCGGATTGCTTGGCCACTATCTATCCCTCTTTCTCATCAACTTCGGGGTTCTATTGAAAACTAAACGAGTTGAAGAATAGCGAACTATCGAGGCTGTCGCGAGATAAGTGGTCTACCGTCCCTCGCGGACACCTGCGACCAAATCTTCAGCAAGGACAGCAAGCGCCTCCAAGCCAGATTCCTCGTTTTCCGCATCAAGAAGAGCCTTGATGAAGGCAGAACCCACAATGACCCCATCGGCATAACTAGCCACGGTTCTGGCTTGAGCACGAGTAGAAACACCTAACCCAACAGCGATCGGCAGATCCGTAACCCGCCGAATTCGCGAAACTAGATCGTGTCCACCTGAAGAAAGGTCTGCACGTGCACCTGTGACACCCATCAAGGAGGCCGCATACACGAACCCGGAGCATTGCGCTGTAACAAGTGCCAATCGATCATCGGTTGTACTCGGAGCGACAACGTAAATTCTGTTGACTCCTGCAACCTCGGTTGAGTTCTTCCAACGTTCGGACTCTTCGATGGTCAAATCTGGAGTGACAACACCCGATCCGCCGTTGCTAGCCATATCGGCGGCAAAACGTTCGACGCCGTATCGCTCGATGGGATTCCAATACGTCATGACAACCGCCGGCAAACCTGACTCATGAGCAAACTTCAAAGTATCGAAAACGTCTGCGGCTCCTGTTCCCGCTCGGAGCGAAATGTCTGCTGCCTGCTGAATCGTCGGTCCGTCCATCACAGGGTCGCTGTACGGATAACCGATTTCAATTGCGTCGACACCGGCTTTCGCAAGCACCGCTATGGCGTTCTTGCAGCCCTGCTTGGATGGAAACCCCGCAGGAAGATAGCCAATGAGTGCAGACCGATTTTCTTGTCTTGTCTTAACGAACATGTTTTCTAATGGAGTGGACATCACAGCTCAATCTTGAAGTAATTTGCGGCGGTCTCTACATCCTTATCGCCGCGACCAGAGAGGTTTACGAGCAAGATTGCCTCGGGGCCGCGCTCTTTCCCAACCTCGATCGCCCCCGCGAGTGCGTGCGCACTCTCGATTGCAGGAATGATGCCTTCAGTCTTGGTTAGCAAAGCAAAGGCATTCATCGCCTGATCATCATTTATCGCCCGGTACTGGGCGCGACCGATGTCATGGAGATACGCGTGTTCGGGTCCGACCCCTGGATAATCAAGTCCAGCAGATATCGAGTGAGATTCGATAGTTTGGCCGTTCTCATCTTGAAGTACGTAGGAGCGAGTTCCGTGCAGAACTCCGATGGAGCCACCCGTAATCGTCGCAGCGTGACGACCTGTCTGGATGCCTTCACCACCGGCTTCGAATCCGATCAAATCCACCGACGTATCGGGGATGAATGCGTGGAATATTCCTATGGCATTTGATCCGCCGCCGACACACGCAAGAACCGCATCTGGCAGGCGTCCGACCAACTCAAGGACCTGGGCTCGCGCTTCTTCGCCAATGATCTTCTGGAAATCGCGGACCATCGTCGGGAATGGATGAGGTCCGGCAACAGTGCCCAACAAGTAGTGGGTTGTATCGACGTTTGTCACCCAATCTCGCATCGCCTCATTAATCGCATCCTTCAAGGTTCGAGAACCCGTGCTAACTGGAACGACTTCGGCGCCCAGCAATTTCATTCGCGCAACATTTAGAGCTTGACGTCTTGTATCTTCCTCGCCCATGTAGACGACGCACTCCAAGCCAAAGAGCGCGGCAGCAGTGGCAGATGCCACCCCGTGTTGACCTGCGCCGGTCTCAGCGATGATGCGCTTTTTTCCCATTCGCTTTGTGAGCAGTGCTTGTCCGAGGACATTGTTGATTTTGTGACTCCCGGTGTGGTTGAGATCTTCGCGCTTGAGAAGAATGCGCGCACCTCCCGCATATTCGGAGAAGCGCTTGGCCTCGGTAATGATGCTAGGCCTACCGGTATACGTCAGGTGAAGTTGGGCTAATTCCTCTTGGAACTCGGGATTGGCCATCGCTTTCTTGTGCGCCGCATCCAACTGGTCAAGGGCACCGATAAGTGCTTCGGGGACAAAACGTCCACCGAAAGGTCCGAAGTGGCCGATCGCTTCGATATTACTCATGATTGTCCATAATGACGCAACTCTACCCTCGCCCCATCAATGCTCGCAGAGTCGCACCGGGGTCGCTGCCGCGCACCAAGGCCTCACCTATCAAGACCGCATCCGCACCATGGATCTGGGCGAACTCCACATCTTCACGGGATGAAATTCCCGACTCTGCAACCTTCACAATCTCATTTGGAATCTTGGGCAACAAATCGGAGAAGGATTTGCTGTCAACCTCTAGCGTCTTGAGGTTCCTGGAATTGACTCCGATGATTTGCGCCGAAATCTCGAGTGCAGTTTGGAGTTCACCCTCAGTATGCACTTCGACAAGGGCCTTCATGCCGAGTTCATGAGTGAGAGCAAGAAACTCGGCAAGTTGAGTTTTGGAAAGCGCTGCAACTATAAGGAGAACAAGATCGGAACCGTGCGCTCTTGCCTCAAAGAATTGATACTCATCTACCATGAAGTCTTTGCGCAGTATCGGAATCGTGATGCTCTTTCTCACCGCGTCCAGATCGGATAGAGAGCCTCCAAAACGTCTGCTTTCAGTGAGGACGCTCACGACGGAGGCGCCATTTTCCTGATAGATCTTTGCAAGCGCTGAAGGATCGGATATCTGGGCAAGGGCGCCCTTGCTTGGCGAGGACCGCTTCACCTCCGCAATTACAGAAACGCCTTCTTCGCGAAGAAACTCGCGAGCATCCAACGGTGAAGGTGCCTGTGACATTTGCTCCAACAATTGCGACCGCGGGATTCGACGTGCTGCTAGATCCTCCCGAACGCCAACAATGATCTGCTCGAGCACGCTCATTCTTCGCCATCCTTGGAAATCGAAGGATCTATCCCCTGATCAAGGGCGTTCCATGGTGAGAGGTCCTTTGGGCGTCGCTCATATCGAGAAGGAAGTTTGATGATGCGGCGTACAACATAGAAAGTGAGAGCCAACAGCGAGATTGTGACGGCGATAAAAGTCGGCATCAGAGGGTGCGCAATTCATTTGCTGCGGCGATTGCTCCGAGAACAGCTGCAGCCTTGTTCATAGTTTCTTGGTTTTCTGCTTCAGGATCTGAATCGGCGACGATTCCACCACCTGCCTGCACGTAGGCCGTCTTGTCGTGGATCACCGCGGTACGAATTGCTATACACGCGTCGATGTTGCCCGTGAAATCAATGTAGCCGATTGCTCCTCCGTAAATTCCTCGTCTCGTCGGCTCGAGGGTTTCTATGATCTCCATCGCGCGAGGCTTCGGCGCCCCCGACAAAGTTCCGGCTGGAAATGTCGAGAAAAGAGCGTCAATTGGTGTGGAATTCTTCGCCAGGGTCCCGGTAACCGTTGAGACGATATGCATGACATGAGAGAACCGCTCGATATGCATGAATTCGACAACTTCCACCGTTCCCGGCTCGCAGACTCTTCCAAGATCATTGCGCCCAAGATCCACAAGCATGAGATGTTCTGCGCGCTCTTTAGGATCGGCTAGAAGTTCTTCACTCAATCTAAAGTCCTCTTCAGGTGAGGCTGAACGATGACGTGTTCCTGCGATCGGATGAATAAGGACTTCGCCGTCCGTGACCTTAACAAGGGCCTCAGGGCTCGAGCCCACCACGTCAATGCCATCCCTCAACCTCAAGATGTACATGTAGGGACTTGGATTGTGAAGCCTGAGCATTCGATACACATCCAGCGCATCTGCGTTGCAATCCATTGAAAATTTCTGCGATAGGACAATTTGAAAAGCCTCGCCAGCAATGATCTCTTCTTTGACGCGATTCACGTTTGATCGATAAGTATCTGCTGCGGTGTGACGTTTATAATTGGGAGCAGAGTGACGATCGATTTCGGCAAGAAAACCCGGGATCGGTGCGAGCAGATCTTCTTGCATTCGGTCAAGACGTTCCTGCGCCGCAGCCCATGCTTGGTCGACATTCTTGTCACTACCATCCCAATTGATCGCATTTGCAATGAGAGTGATCGTGCCGTCACTGTGGTCTACAACCGCGAGGTCGCTCGTGAGCATGAAGGTCAGATCAGGGACGGGTACATCCTTGGCGCTCAAATTTGGCAATCTCTCTAGAGAGCGGACGCAGTCGTACCCCATGTAGCCAACGAGTCCGCCCGTGAGCGGAGGCAACCCCTCGATTTTCGGTGAACGAAGGTGGGTGGATGCAATTCGCAATGCCTCCAACGGAGGCATCCCGGATGGAGCGCCCGCAGGAGGGGTCCCCTTCCAGACCGCAACGCCATTCTCTTCCGTCAAGGTCGCATCACTTCTCACTCCGACGAACGAGTATCGCGACCAAACGCCGCCATGTTCGGCGGACTCAAGGAGGAAAGTTCCGGGAGCATTCTTAGCGAGCTTGCGGTACACGCCGAGAGGGGTCTCACTGTCGGCAAGAAGTTTGCGCCACACAGGAATAACATTGAACTCCTTGGCGAACGAACGAAACTCTTCAATCTTCATTTACCGGCCAACTCCACATGATTGTGGAAACAAGTTCGCTCGCCCGTATGGCAGGCTCCCCCGACTTGCTGCACCTTCAGCAAAACCGCATCACCGTCGCAATCAAGATCAATGGAAGTCACTGTCTGGGTGTGCCCAGAGGTCGCACCTTTAACCCACAGTTCATTGCGGCTGCGACTCCAATAAGTGGCTCGGCCCGTCGCGATAGTGGACGCAAGGGCCTCTCTATTCATCCATGCCAGCATCAAGACCTCACCGCTCTGCCAATCTTGAGCGATGGCAGCAACTAGATCGGTGGGATTCTTTAGGAGGGCCAGAACCCCTGCAGGGAGTTCAAATGTTTCTGACATAGCCGCATTCTGCCCTATTGGTTACTCACCTCGCGAATACAATAACCTGCCTGGCTCAAGTAGCGTTTCACATCTTGAATTCTGAAGGTTCCGAAATGAAATACGCTCGCAGCCAGAAGTGCATCAGCGCCAGCATCAAGAGCTTGGGCAAAGTCTTCCAGGGCTCCGGCTCCTCCACTTGCTATCAACGGCACTCGTGATATCGGCCGAACCGCTCTGATCATTTCGATGTCATAGCCTTGACGAGTCCCATCGGCATCCATTGAGTTGAGAAGAATCTCGCCAACTCCCAATTCGCACGCTTTTTCGATCCAAGAAAGGGCATCTATTCCCGTACCTTTTCGGCCACCGTGAGTTGTGACTTCAAAACCTGACTCTGTATCTGCACGGCGGGCATCCACCGAAAGAACAAGAACCTGCGAACCGAAAGAATCGGCAATCTCGGCGATCAAGTCTGGTCGAGCAATTGCTGCTGTGTTGACGGAGACTTTGTCGGCGCCAGCTCGTAGAAGTTGATTCACATCGGAGACCGAGCGAATGCCTCCCCCGACGGTCAAAGGAATAAAGACTTGATCTGCGCTCTTTCGCACCACATCAAGGGTGGTTTCGCGGTCGGAACTGCTTGCAGAAATATCAAGGAAGGTGAGTTCGTCTGCTCCCTCACGTTGATACAACGAGGCCATTTCGACAGGGTCACCCGCGTCAACTAGGTTGGTGAAATTCACACCCTTCACCACTCGCCCATCGGTCACATCAAGGCAAGGAATAATTCGGATCGAGAGCGTCATTCTCGCGTTGCCGCCAATGCTTGAGGAAATGTGAATGCCCCGGCATAGAGAGCCTTTCCGACAATAGCGCCCTCGACACCAATGGATCGCAGCGAGGCTAGCGCTCTAATATCAACAAGGGAGGAAATGCCTCCACTGGCGATTACAGGTTTATCTGTGGCAGCGCAGACCGATTTCAAAAGTTCGAGATTAGGGCCAGTGAGAGTTCCATCTCGTTCGACGTCGGTCACCACATACCGTGCGCAACCGTCACGATCCAGGCGCTCAATTGCTTCATAGAGGTCTCCGCCTTCTTTCGTCCAACCCCTCGCCGCCAACGTTCGACCTCTTACATCCAGCCCTACTGCGATGCGATCTCCGAATTCGGCGACGACTCGTGAGGTCCACTCGGGATTCTCCATGGCTGCGGTACCAAGATTGATTCGCCTGCAACCCGTTGCAAGGGCTCTGGCAAGAGACTCGTCGTCGCGAATTCCCCCCGACAATTCAACTTTGATGTCAAGGCTTCCTACAACTCTTGCAAGCAATTCGGCGTTGTTTCCACGACCAAATGCTGCATCCAGGTCGACAAGGTGAAGCCATTCAGCCCCTGACCGCTGAAATTCGAGAGCCACTTCAAGTGGATCGCCATACACAGTCTCACGCGCCAGTTCACCTTGAACAAGACGAACTGCTTGACCGTCCTTGACATCAACGGCGGGGAGTAATTCAAGGTATTGCGAAGTCATAGTGTCCTAGTCCAATTCTTGATCAGTCGTAATCCAGCAGATCCAGATTTTTCAGGGTGGAATTGGGTTGCACTCATGGCTCCGTCCTCTACTGCAGATAAGAAGGGCTCGCCGTATTCGGTCCAACTTGCCTTTTGCCCAACCGCTTCCTTTGCCGCGTAAGAGTGGACGAAGTAGAACGACTCTTCCTCAACTCCTTGAAAAAGAATGGACCCCTGCGGTGCAACCACAGTGTTCCAACCCATGTGTGGAAGAACCGGCGCATTCAACTTGCTTATAGAGCCTTGCCAAATTCCAACCCCTGGCGTACTTGCGGAATTCTCTCGTGAAGGCTCCAAACCTTCGGTGAAGAATATTTGCATCCCAATGCAGATTCCCAGTGTCGGGCGCTGCTTAGAATTTCTTTCACGAATGATTTCGTCCCCGCCGATACCGACGAGTCCGCTCATACACGATTGAAATGCTCCGACTCCTGGGACAACCAAACCCGCTGCCTCAAGAGCTACCCGGCGATCCGAGGTCACCACTACTTCGGCGCCAGTCGTTTCAAAGGCACGTTGCGCGGAGCGAAGATTGCCCGAGCCGTAATCAAGAATCGCGATCAAAGAGAACCTTTAGTGGAAGGGATTCCAGAGACGCGCGAATCAACTGTGACTGCATCTCGAAGGGCTCTAGCTACTGCTTTGAATTGCGCTTCTAGTACATGGTGAGCATTGCGTCCTTCGAGAACGCGCACGTGAAGAGCGATGTGGGCCTCGGCGACAATAGATTCCCAGATGTGTCTTCCTAGGGTCGTATCAAATGTTCCGATCAACTCGACGATCTCTGGTTGACGGTGTACGAGATATGGACGCCCGGATAGGTCTACAGCCGCCTGCACTAGAACTTCATCAAGAGGAACCATGGCGTCACCAAAGCGGCGAATGCCTGCCTTGTCCCCGAGCGCTTCCCTCAACGCCTGACCTACTGCGAGAGACGTGTCTTCAACCGTATGGTGCGAATCTACGTGAACATCACCCTGAGTCTTCACGCGAAGGTTGAAACCAGAGTGCTTCCCAAGTTGCCCCAGCATGTGGTCAAAGAAGGGAACACCGGTCGCAATATCAATAGTCCCATGGCCATCGAGGTTGAGTTCAACCAGCACATGCGATTCTTTCGTTTCTCTTTCGACATGAGCAGTTCTCATATTTTTCCTCCCAGTGATTTGCCCAGTGAATTGGCAAGTGAATCAATGAATCTCTGATTTTCGGCCGCATTGCCGATTGTCACCCTCAAGTAACCTGATAATCCCACATCTCGCACAAGTACGCCCTGATCCAGAAGAGATCGCCATATCTCCGCCGAGGAAGGAACGGAGAACAAGAGGAAATTGGCGCTACTCGGAATAACATCGGCTCCGAGCTTCTTAAGATCTGAGACCATCTGTTCACGATCGGCAACCAACGTGGCCACGTTTGCAAGCAACTCGTCGCTGTGTTCAAGAGCAACCAGCGCGATCGCCTGAGTGATTGCTCCTAGGTGATAGGGCAACCTGACAAGCTGCAGAGCCGTGACAACTTCTTCATTTGCCGCAAGGTATCCAACTCGTGCGCCCGCGAAGGCGAATGCCTTGCTCATCGTACGAATGACAAGAATATTCGGATATTTCTCAAGGAGGGTGACCGCTGATGATTCACTTGAAAACTCTGCATAGGCCTCGTCCACGACAAGTAGGCCTGAGACCTCGGCAGTTGCCTTCGCAAGCGTTTCGATATCTCGTAAAGCAATCGCAGTACCCGTTGGATTATTTGGTGTCGTAATAAAAACCAACGTGGCCTTAGTGTCTCGTATCTGTTGGCAAGCCCGATCGACATCCAAAGAAAAGTCAGGATTTCGTTCGCCACTGACCCATGGGGTTCCGGTCACACGCGCGATCAGAGGATGCATCGAATACGAGGGGGTGAAACCCAATGCGCTCTCTCCCCCGAAGGCCAGAAATAGAGACTGAATGATCTCGTTGCTGCCGTTAGCTGCCCAAATGTTCTGCTCGGAAAGGTGGGTATTCGACCGCGAGTTGAGGAAATTCGCCAAACTCTTACGAAGCTCAACCAGATCGCGGTCCGGGTAGCGGTTTAGCGACCCTGCCACCTCGCCGACTTTGCGAACGATGGCATCCACCAACGTCTTGGAAGGCGGGTAGGGGTTCTCATTTGTATTGAGTTGGGCAAGTGAAGGCAGTTGCGGCGCGCCATACGGTGAAAGTTCTCGAAGGTCGGATCGAAGTGGCAGCCAGCTTGGCCACTCTTGTTGGCTCATTTGTCATCCAAGCGCACAGACATCGCCTCACCGTGTGCCGGAAGGTCTTCCGAATTTGCAAGGGTGATAACCGTTGGCGCTATATCGCGAAATGCCGACTCGTTGTACTCAATAAAGTGGAGACCGCGCAAGAAAGTCTGAACCGAGAGGCCACTTGAGTGGCACGCGCATCCCCCAGTTGGAAGCACATGATTTGATCCTGCCGAATAGTCACCGAGTGAAACCGGCGAAAAGCGTCCAATGAAAACCGCGCCCGCGTTTCTCACACGCAGCGAATCTTCTCGGGCATGGCGAGTTTGAATCTCCAAGTGCTCGGCGGCATAGGCGTTGACAACGTCGAGGCCTTGGTCGAGCGAATCCACCAACACGATGGCCGACTGAATTCCAGAGAGTGCTTCGGCAATTCTCTTTGAGTGCTTGGTCCTAGGGACTCGAGCACGAATCTCATTCTCGACGGCGAGCCCGAGTTCCAGGGAGGTCGTCACAAGGACCGCCGCTGCAATCGTGTCGTGTTCTGCTTGGCTCATCATGTCTGCGGCGACGTCAGATGCGACAGCGCTGTCGTCGGCAAGGATTGCAATTTCAGTTGGCCCTGCTTCCGAATCGATTCCTACGATCCCGCGGAGCGCACGCTTTGCTGCTGCGACATAAATATTGCCAGGACCTGTGATCATGTCGACGCGTTCGCACAGTCCTTCCATGCCGTAAGCGAAGAGAGCTATCGCCTGGGCTCCTCCCACCGCATAGACCTCGTACACGCCTAGCAACGCGCACGCCGCCAAGATTGTCGGATGCGGCCAGCCGCCAAAGTCCTTCTGTGGAGGAGATGCAACGGCGATGCTTCCGACTTCTGCAATTTGCGCCGGGATGACGTTCATCATGACACTGCTCGGATACACGGCACGGCCGCCTGGAACATAAAGTCCAACTCGGTCTACCGGGATCCATCGCTCGGTCACGGTTCCGCCCTCAACCACTTCAGTCAGGGTCTCATCACGTCTCTGGCTTTCATGGACCTGAACAATGCGGGCGATCGAAAGTTCCAGCGCCACTCGTATTTCGGGATCAAGTTCAGCAAGGGCTTTGTCGATCTGCTCGCGTGGGACGCGGATCGAGGGTGGTTTCACCCCGTCAAACTCCTGGGCTAGATCGAGGAGGTCCTCTTCCCCGCCCATTTCAACTCTCTTCAGAATCGGTGAAATCAGCCTCATCGCCTCGGCCACATCCATGGTGGCCCTGGGTAATTCGCTGCGATAGCCGGCTTGTGCGAGAGAGCGCCCGCGAAAATCAACGGTACGTATCATCACCTGCGCTCATTTCTCCCAAGGCCCCATGGACTAGGCGTCAATGGACTAGGGGTCAAGTCTAGAGGCAGGAACTTTGGCCCCGAGCCCACATTTTTTGCAACAGGCGGGCGGTTAGGCGTTCACCACCTATAAGAGGCAGTCGGCTCCGAGGATCGCTTTAAGGTCGGCGCTCAGACTCGGTGAGGCAGTGACCTTCGGCTCCAATTTCAAGACGGTGCTCTTGCCGTGATCGTCGAGTTGGAGGTGCACCTCCCGAGTTCCGGGGTGCGTCTGCAGAATCTCTTTGAGCCGATCGACGATGGGTGGCGTGCATTGGACAATGGGCATCTTGATAACAAAGGGGCCAAGCACACCTTGAGAAATCTCTGGAAAACTCAATTCGAGTGCCGTGAATCGAATTTGATCCTCTCGGCGGTCTACGCGTCCCCGAACAATCACAACCCGATCCTCGGTCAACGTCAACGCGTATTGCGTGTAGGTGTTGGCGAAGAACAATGCCTCAATCGATCCTTCGAGATCTTCAATCGTCACGATCGCCCACGATGCGCCTTGTCGTGTGACCTTCCTTTGGATTCCCGTGACTAGTCCGCCGATCGTCACCATTCGCTCTTGTGAGGAAACGTCGTCGAGAAGTTGACTGATAGAGACATCTGTCGCGGTCCGGAGAACATGTTCTATGCCCAAAAGAGGATGGTCGGAAACGTAAAGGCCGAGCATCTCCCGTTCATAACTGAGCAACTGGGACTTCTCCCACTCACCTGCTGGAATGTCGAGTTCAATGCCTGAAACATTCTCGACGGACTCGCCTCCAAATAGGTCAAACTGCCCGATGGCTTCGGCACGCTTGGTCTCAATTATCGAATCGATCGCTTCCAAATGGACATTCATCAAACCTTTTCGAGATACACCAAAGGAATCGAATGCACCCGCTTTGATGAGCGACTCTATTGTCTTCTTATTGCATACCTGAACATCTACCTTGGCAAGGAAATCTCCAAAAGAGGCGAAGCGTCCTTTCAACTCTCGTGATCGCTTTATGGATGCAACGACGCCTTCTCCGACGTTGCGGATAGCCGCCAGTCCAAAACGTATGTCGACTCCGCGAGGTGTGTACTCCGAGTTGGACTCGTTTACATCGGGAGGAAGAACCTGAATTCCCATCCTTCGACACTCACTTAAATACAGGGCCGATTTATCCTTGTCATCGCGAACGCTGGTCAAGAGTGCGGCCATGTATTCGGTCGGATAATTGGCCTTCAGGTACGCAGTCCAGTAAGAAACCATTCCATAACCAGCGCTATGCGCCCGGTTGAACGCGTAATCAGAGAAAGGAATAAGCGTCTGCCAAAGCTTTTCAATAGCGGCATCGCTAAACCCGTTGGCTGTCATTCCTTCTTGGAAAAACACATACTCCTTATCCAGGATTTTGCGGTCTTTCTTTCCCATGGCCTTGCGGAGAAGATCTGCACGGCCCAGAGAGAATCCAGCCACCTTCTGGGCAATGGCCATTACCTGCTCTTGGTAGACGATCAAGCCGTACGTATCGCCAAGAATCTCCTGCAAGGGCATCGACAGTTCGGGGTGTATTGGCTCCACTGCCTTACGGCCATTCTTCCGATCGGCGTAGTTGTTATGGGCGTTTTCACCCATTGGCCCTGGTCGATACAGAGCGATGACGGCTGAAATATCTGCAAAAGAATCCGGCGCCATCGAACGCAGTAGAGCTCTCATCGGCCCGCCATCGAGCTGGAAGACGCCCAATGTGTCACCACGACCTAGCAATTCGAACGTTTTTGAGTCATCAAGCGTCAGGGATTCAAGGACTACGTCCTCTCCCCTGTTCGCCTTGATGTTGAGCAGACAATCATCAAGGACTGAGAGATTTCGAAGGCCAAGGAAGTCCATCTTCAGCAAACCGGTGGCTTCACATGCACCCATATCGAACTGAGTGATGATTGCGCCGTCTGCCTCGCGTCGATGAATAGGAATAACATCGAGGAGCGGCTCGCGCGAAAGAATGACTCCCGCGGCATGGACGCCCCATTGGCGCTTCAGTCCCTCAAGGCCAAGGGCTGTATCCACCACACGTTTTGAATCGGGATCAGATTCATACAACGCGCGGAATTCACCAGCTTCCACGTAACGATCGTTCTTAGGATCGAAGACTCCTGCAAGCGATATGTCCTTGCCCATGATTGCTGGAGGCAGCGCCTTTGTAAGTTTCTCGCCGATTGCATATGGATAGCCAAGGACTCGACTTGAGTCTTTGATGGCTTGTTTCGATTTGATCGTTCCATACGTGATGATTTGCGCGACACGATCTTCGCCGTACTTCTGTGTCGCGTATCGAATCATCTCACCACGACGACGCTCATCGAAGTCGAGATCGATATCGGGCATCGAGATTCTCTCGGGATTGAGGAATCGTTCGAACAAAAGCCCGTGCTCAATCGGATCCAATGCGGTGATACCAAGCGCGTAGGAAACGAGTGAGCCGGCTGCCGAGCCGCGTCCGGGCCCGACTCGGATACCTTCCTTTTTTGCATGACCCACGAGGTCGGCGACGACGAGGAAGTAGCCAGGAAAGCCCATCTTGATCATGACGCCGAGCTCATACTGCAGGCGTTCCATGTGCGCGTCAGGAATATGCCCGCCCATCTTCTCGGCAAGGCCTCGCGTGGACTCTTTTCGAAGCCAGCTGTCCTCAGTCTCACCCTCTGGCACCGTGAATTTTGGAAGCAGGTTCTCTCCTTCACGAAGAGACACATTGCACCGCTCGGCGACCAACAATGTGTTGTCGCAACTCTCGGGAATGTCTTTGAAAAGTTCGCGCATCTGCTCGGCGGTCTTCAAATAGAACTGGTCGTTCTCAAACTTGAACCGCTTGGGATCGGCAAGAGTTGAGCCCGATTGGACACAGAGCAGAACTTCATGCGCAGCAGAGTCCACCTGTCGCGTGTAGTGCAAATCGTTTGTAGCAAGCAAAGGCAGTCGCAGGTCTTTTCCCAGTCTAAGAAGGTCCGCCATCACCCGCGATTCGATGGCTATGTTGTGGTCCATTACCTCGAGATAGAAATTCTCAGGGCCGAAGATGTCTCGGAGTTCACTTGCGGCTTTTGCCGCCTCCTTGTACGCCCCCATGCGCAAACGCGTTTGAATCTCGCCGCCCGCGCATCCTGTAGTGGCGATCAGGCCTTTGCTGTACTTAGACAGAAGTTCGCGGTCCATACGCGGCTTGTAGTAATAGCCTTCGAGAGAGGCTAAAGATGAGAGACGATAGAGATTACTCAGCCCCTCATTATTCTCAGCGAGCAATGTCATGTGCGTATAGGCACCACCGCCGGATACGTCGTCTTCTCCGCCCTCTGCCCACTTAACTCTTCGCTTATCAAAGCGCGATTCGGGGGCAACATAGGCCTCGATGCCAATGATGGGTTTCACGCCAATCTTTTTCGCTTGCTTGTAGAAATCAAATGCACCAAAGACGTTGCCGTGATCGGTCATGGCAATGGCAGGCATTCCCTGCCTTGCGACTTCGCCGACTAGTTCACCAACGCGTGCAGCACCATCGAGCATCGAATACTCGGTGTGTACATGGAGATGAACAAAAGAGGTCACGATTGGTGAGACTAGTCCTTAAGGCAGTACGGACGAGTCAAGCAACGCGAGGGCGCGAACTAAATCCGAAGGATATGGGGCGTAAAAATCCATCAAGGCATGTGTGAGCGGATGACGAAAGCGCAGTTCTAGAGCATGAAGCCACGGCCTTGACATCTCCAAGCGCGCCGCCAGTGTCGGATCGGCACCGTAAGTGAGATCCCCCACAAGGGGGTGACGAAGGGCTGAGAAGTGGACTCGAATTTGATGAGTCCTTCCAGTCTCAAGTTCAACTTTAACCAAAGAGACCGCCCTATAGAACTCGATCACTTCGTAATGGGTAACGCTTGGTTTGCCTTGTGCGACAACTGCAAAGCGATAGTCCTCTTTGGGGTGTCGATCAATGGGCGCATCAATAGTCCCGGTGGGCGGATCCATATGACCCTGTACGAGGGCGTGGTAAATCTTCTCTACCTCGCGATTCTTAAATGCACTTTTCAAGAATGAGTAAGCCTGGTCGGTCTTCGCCACAACCATAAGGCCACTCGTGCCTACGTCAAGGCGGTGCACAATTCCGGCACGCTCGGCAGCACCGCTCGTGGATACGCGATAGCCCGCAGCGGTCAGTGCACCGACGACTGTTGGACCAGTCCAACCAGGGCTCGGATGCGCCGCACAGCCCACCGGCTTGTTGATCACGACGATGGAGTCGTCATCGTAAACAACTGAGAGACCCTCAATAGGTGTTAAAGGAATTGGCTCGCCAACGGCGGTGTCTGGCATGAGAATTTCGATGACTTGACCGGCATGAACGCGTTCGGATTTCTGCATCGGTTTGCCGTGGGAATTGATTTCCCCGTTTTCGAGGAGACGGGCTATGACGGTCCTCGATAACCCGAGAACGCGCGTCAAGGCGCTGTCCACGCGCTCGCCATCGATTCCTTCGGGGATCGCGAGAGATCGCAAATCACGCGCCATTGGATTCACCACCTGAGTGATTCTTTGTAATCGGCGAAATATTGCGAAGTGAGAGATAACTGGCAATGACTGCTGCTACCACGATCGAAGCATCCGCCAAATTGAAGACCGGCCAGTGCGGCAGTTCGATCCAGTCGATGACTTGCCCCTTCATGGCACCTGTCCCAGCGTTCGCACGCAGTATTCGATCGCTCAAATTCCCAAGGGTTCCACCTAAGACCAGACCAAGGACAACTCCCCATTTCTTTGAGGTAAGGCGTGGTGCCCAATAACCAATGGCCAAAATGACAAGAATCGCAAATGTTGCAAGGAGGATTGCACCACCTGTTGCAAAACTAAAAGCTGCTCCTGAATTTCGAGTGAAGGAGAGTTTGAGAAAATTGCCGAGAAGCTTCCGAGTTTCTTTTCCGTCTAGATAATTCAGCGCCCAATTCTTGCTGACAAAGTCAGTTGCCCATACCAGTGCGGCGACCAGAAGGACGCTGCCCCAAATTGGATACTTTCGGCGCAATGTCAGCGCCGTTCTTCCTTCTGTTTGCAGAGCATGCACAATGTGGCGCGAGGGAAGACCTGTAAGCGCGCCTTGCCGATCGAATTGCCGCACTCTTCACAACGACCATAAGTCTTGTCATCAATTCGCTCGATAGCGCGTTCAGTTTGAAGAACCATATCCCGGGCGTTAATAACAAGGGACATCTCGTGTTCGCGCTCAAAGGTCTTTGTTCCTGCATCGGCCTGGTCATCACCTGCGCCCTCGCCCGATTCGCGGATGAGCGCATCCATCTCCAGTTCGACAGCAGCCAATTCAGTGGTGAGGCGAACCAATTCTTTTGCGAGCGCGGCTCGAACGACCTTCAATTCGGCGGGGGTCCACGGCGTTTCGCTGTCGGAAACAACGACAGGGGTAGGCGCAGCCTTGATGGGCTTCAATGGGGCGCTCTTCTTGCCGTTCTTTGTGGGACGAGGCGGAGGAGGCATGACCAACCGTCGCTCTTCAACTACGGGGGCTACAACAGGGGCTACCGGGGCCACAACCGGGGCCACTGCTGCCTTTGAGGGAAAGGGGCGCCCAGGCGCCTTCTTGACCGCTTTGGATTGCGCGGTTTTGGAGGGAGCAGCCTTCTTTACGGGCGCTTTTTTTGCAGGAGTCTTCTTAGCGACCACTTTTTTCACTACCGCCTTCTTGGCCGGAGCTTTCTTGGCCGGAGCTTTCTTGGCCGCTGGTTTGACGCTCTTTTTCTTCAATGCCACGGCGCGTAACCTATGCTGATTTGGAGGAAAACGCCACTCTACGCGCAATGGAATACACTAAAACCTTCGCGAAAGGGCAGTGACGAGGCAATCACCTTCGAGTCTGTCGGAAGAGCCGCAGTGATATACCGCTGCGAGGTAGAACCGATGCGCGATACTGCAAAGAGGCATGCTCATCTTCTTCTGAGCCTGCAAGGCGGGTGGTACCGCGTACTCGTAGATCGGGTGCGTCCCTCCAAATGACATCACCACACGTGGTGAAGGGGGGCGGAGAGATCTACATGAGCGAATACCGTGCGATAGGGGCCCATATAGACCTGCCCGCAATGGAACACGCCATCCTAGATTTCTGGAAAGAGAACTCGATTTTTCACAAGAGCCTTCAGGCTCGAGAAGGCCATGAACCGTGGACTTTTTATGAGGGGCCTCCTACTGCCAACGGCGCACCAGGTACCCATCACATTGAAGCGCGTGTATTTAAAGATGTTTTCCCTCGATATCAAACAATGAAGGGGAAGTACGTCTTTCGCAAAGCCGGATGGGATTGCCACGGTCTGCCTGTAGAAATCGCAATCGAAAAAGAACTGGGCTTCTCAGGCAAGGGCGACATTGAAAAATATGGAATAGTCGAGTTCAACAGCAAGTGCCGCGAGTCAGTGCAGCGACACGTTGGCGAATTTACAAAGATGACCAATCGAATGGGATTCTGGGTAGATTTTGACGAAGCCTATTGGACGATGTCACCCGAATATGTTGAGAGCGTTTGGTGGAGTCTCAAAGAGATTTGGAAGAAAGGCCTTCTTGTCCAAGATTATCGCATTGCGCCGTATTGCCCCCGTTGCGGAACTGGACTCTCTGACCATGAGCTTGCCCAAGACGGAGGTTATGAAACCGTAACTGATCCTTCAGTCTATGTACGCTTCCCGATCACATCTGGACCGCTGGCCAAGTTGAATGCTTCGTTGTTGGTATGGACGACAACGCCGTGGACTCTGGTTGCAAATACCGCCATCGCCGTCAATCCCAATGTCACATACCTTGTTGTCGAAGAAGACGTTGATGGCGTCAAGGAAGTCCTTGTCATTGCAGAAAATCTTGTGAGCTTCCTAAAGAGTCACGTCAAAATCCTTCTCCATATCGAGGGCAAGGATCTAGAGCGAACAACCTACCGACGCCCGTTCGATTATGTAGACATCCCGGATTCGCATTTCGTGGTCCTTGCCGATTACGTCACGACCGAGGATGGAACCGGATTAGTGCATCAATCCCCCGCATTCGGAGCCGATGACTTGCTCGTGTGTCGCAGTTATGGTCTTCCGGTCGTAAACCCAATTGCTAGCGACGGGACATTCCTGCCCGACGTGGATGTTGTCGGAGGCAAGTTCTTCAAAGACGCCGACAAATCCCTCGTGAAAGAGTTAAAAACGAAGGGCCTGTTGTATAAACACGAGCCATACGAACATCAATATCCGCATTGCTGGCGATGTCATACGGCGTTGATCTACTACGCGCAACCATCCTGGTATATCCGTACAACCTCTATCAAGTCTGAACTGCTGAGGGAGAACGACAAGACCGACTGGCACCCAGAAACAATCAAGAACGGGCGTTATGGCGATTGGCTCAACAACAATATCGACTGGGCGCTTTCGCGAAATCGATATTGGGGAACCCCGCTTCCCATTTGGCGATGCGACAACGGGCATTTGGTCTGCGTTGAGTCCCTCAAGGAGTTGGGCCAATTAGCCGGTACTGAATTGAGTTCGCTGGATCCTCATAGGCCTTTCGTTGATGACATCACATGGGCATGCTCAGAGTGTGAAACACCGATGCTCCGCGTCAGCGAAGTGATTGATGGCTGGTATGACTCGGGCGCGATGCCTTTCGCACAATGGGGGTACCCGCATAAAGAAGGCTCTAAGGAGAAATTCCAGGCTGCCTATCCCGCAGATTTCATCTGCGAGGCCATTGATCAAACTCGCGGTTGGTTCTACACCCTCATGGCTGTGGGAACTCTTGTCTTCGATAGAAGTCCCTATGAGACCGTCCTGTGTCTTGGGCATATCGTGGACAAAGATGGTCGCAAGATGAGCAAACACCTGGGCAATGTACTAGCGCCAATCCCGCTCATGGATCAGCACGGTGCAGATGCCGTTCGCTGGTACATGCTCGCAGCAGGCTCGCCTTGGGCACCGCGCCGCGTCGGTCATGACGCAATAAGCGATGTAGTTCGCAAAACTCTTCTGACGTACTGGAACACTGTTTCCTTCTTGGCCCTCTATGCAAAGGCATCGAATTTCGATTTAAGTCAGACTCCGAGCATCGCGGAACGCCCACTCATGGACCGTTGGATTATCTCTGAGTTGCAGGAACTCGTTATCGAAGTCGACGACTCACTCGCTAACTTCGATTCTCAACGTGCTGGCAAGGCGCTTGGAACATTTATCGACGACTTGTCCAATTGGTATGTGCGACGTTCACGCAGGCGATTCTGGGAGGGCGATCCCAGCGCCCTTGCCACACTTCATGAATGCATGCATACCTTGACGCTATTGCTGGCTCCAATGGTTCCCTTCATCACTGAAAATGTATGGCAAGAGCTCCTGCGCCCTGTTGATTCATCCCTTCCCGAATCTGTTCATCTCTCAGACTTTCCATCAGTCAAGGTCGCTCACATCGATTCAGTGCTCTCGGCCCAGGTGGCCCAAACCCGCCGTATCGTCGAACTTGGCCGTGCCGCTCGAGCCGAATCTTCCGTCAAAATCCGCCAGCCACTTGGGCGAGCGCTGATCGCAGCCTCAGGCTGGAATCAACTGCCGGATTCGATGAAGGCTCAAATCGCCGAAGAACTCAATGTCGTCAATCTTGAAGACATCGCTGCGGCCCATGGCGACTTGGTCAATGTGAGCGTCAAGGCAAACTTCCGATCCTTGGGCGGCAAATACGGCGCCGCGGTACAAGAAATTGCCGCTGCTGTAGCAGCACTTCCTGCAGCAGATTTGGTTCGCGACATCCGTTTGCATAGTTCGAAGGTTCTCAAGACTGCCAATGGCGAATGGAAAATTGATGCCGGCGATCTTGTCATCACAGAGCAACCAAAGAGTGGCTGGACAGTTGCCAGCCATGATGGCGAGAGCGTTGCACTCGACTTGACCCTTACCGCTGAGCTCATCGCCTCGGGGCAAGTGCGAGAAGTCATTCGCTTCTTGCAAGAGACCCGGAAGAACCAAGGGTTCGAGATAAGCGATCGAATTGTTGTTTTCTACAATGCCAACGAAGAGGTTCACGCAGCAATACTCGCGAACAGAGAGCATATTCAAAATGAAGTTCTAGCCCTGAATATGACAAACGACGCCTCATTGGCCTTTGGCGACAATGACCTGGGGTTGAACGTGCGCCTGGAGAAAGCGACCTAAAGCCTACTAACCAAGGGAATCAATAATTGGACAGCAAAGAAAAGAACCAGAAATGAGAGGTCAAGGCTCACTGCACCCAAGCGAAGTGGCGGGATGAACTTTCGCACAAAAGCGGTTGGCCTATCCGTGATTGCATAGATTGTCTCTGCAAGAAAGAGCATGATTCCGCGCGGCCGCCACGAACGCGAGAAGAGCCGGACGTAGTCCAGAATCAATCGACCAAGGAGCGCCAAAAGGAACAGGCGCAGAATTATTACTAGATACGAACCGATGTGGGGCATCTTCAGCTCTGATTGAAGAAGCTTGCTTCAGCCGCGGCAGTCTTGTCCTCGCTGCTGACGCGAACATTGGCAGGCGATAGCAAAAATACTTTTGACGTCACTCGTTCGATCGTCCCGTGCAGACCGAATACAAGCCCGCTTGCAAAATCTACGAGTCGCTTGCGTTCTGATTCGTCCATATCCGTTAAATTGATAATGACCGGGTTGCCTTCGCGATACTGCTCACCGATCATCCGGGCTTCGTTGTAGAAGCGTGGGTGAAGAGTCACTATCCGATCAAGGACTGGAAGGTCGAGTTGCACAGCAGCGGCAGGCGCAACCACAGGTGCGATCGCCAAGGTTGCTGGACGGATCTGACCCCTGTTCTTCTGCTCATGAGTCTTCGGTTGGGCAAAGACATGCTCGGAAATCTCTTCAGTCCCAAGGTCTGGGTCATCCATCAACCCAAGGTAATTTGCCATTTTTCGAAGTGCATTAGCCATAGGTAAAAGGCTACCCAAGATGCGGGCGGGAACCGAGGATTGAGCTGCCTATACGTACATGTGTCGCGCCATACTCAATAGCAACTTCAAAGTCACTGCTCATTCCGGCAGAAAGCGAGGCAGCGGAGGGGAATTGTTGGCGAAAAACACTATGAATTCGCGCCAGACGCGAGAATGCGTTCCGGGGATCCTCCCCTAAAGGGGCAACCGCCATCAAGCCTTCAAGCCTCAAAGCGGGCTCCCTAAGGGCCAATTCTGCAAGCGGAGATAGGTCTTGTGGCAGGATCCCTCCTCGCCCAGGGGCAGGATCCAGGCAAACCTGAATAAATACCGAGAGAATTCTAGATTCCGGGACTGCGTCAGCGAGGAGTCGCAGGTGACGTGGATTGTCCAAAGAGTGAACGACGTTGGCCCATGATGCAATCGAGGAAATCTTGTTGCTCTGTATCTGACCTTGGAAGTGCCACCGTGCTGGAACAACTGCGGATTTCTCCCGCCCTTCACGATCACGATTCTCTGCAAAATCCTTGAGTCCCAAATCGTGAAGAAGTTCGACATCACTTGCGGGGTACGTCTTCGTGACTGCAATAAGTGCGACGTCTTCCTCTGCCCTACCGGCTCGCTTGGCAGCACTCTGCATTCGCTGGCGCACTGAGAGCACATTGGCGAGAAGTTCTTCCTTTCGCGAATTCATTGCCAGATCAACCCTGCTTGACGGCCCGTCACGCCTTCACGGCGATAGGAGAAGAAATCTGTGTTCTCTACAGTACAAGTGCGTGACCGGGAAACCTTGAGCCCAGAGAGAGTTAACTCTTCGGCGAGTGCACCAGGAAGATCCAGACTATAAGTGTCTTTGGAAGTACGAGCACTCGCCTTCGGGAAAGCGGACACAACCTCATCGTGGATCTCACGGCTTACCTCGTAGCACATACCGCAGATGGAAGGTCCGAGGAACGCCTGGATCCGTTGTGCACCCATGGTGTTCATAACCCTGATTGTTTTTATAGCTATTCCGTTAAGGAGGCCCTTTCTGCCCACGTGAACAGCTGCCACCACATGCTCGACTTCATCCCATAGAAGTAATGGAATGCAATCGGCGACGAGGACCCCCAAGGCGATTCCTGATTCAACCGTAACCAATGCGTCTGCATTTGGCTCATGACTGGTCGCACCGTCCACGACCACAACCGTGTCTCCATGAGTTTGATTCATGTATTGGGTCGGACCGATCACCGTTTCCAAGAGATGACGGTTCTTGTTGACCGCGCCACCAACATCTCCCACATGAAGTGCGAGGTTATTGCTGGCATACGGTGATTGACTGACTCCGCCGATGCGATTGGTGAAAAGAGTGTCGACCAAGAAGTGCTACTTCATGAAATCAGGAACGTCGATCTCATCCTCGGCAATCAATTGCTCAAAAGTAACTCGGTGGCGAGAAGGAACAGATTCTTCAAGATCCAAAGCAACCGCCAGAGGATCATTTTCGCTAATCGGATCAGCCTTGCCGCTTAGAGAAGTTGCATCAATGACAGGCATTGAAACCTTCTTGGGGGCTCCACCGTCAAAGCCAGCTGCAATCACCGTGATACGGACCTCATCCCCCAGAGCATCATCAATTGTCGTTCCAAAAATGATCTTCGCATTCGGGTGGGCAGCCGATTGAACCAATTCGCACGCCTCGTTGATTTCAAATAAGCCCAGATCTGAACCCCCTGCAACCGAGAGCAAGACCCCCATAGCTCCATCTATTGACGCTTCAAGCAATGGACTCGAAATCGCCAACTCTGCGGCACGGACAGCACGGTTTTCTCCACGGGCCGAGCCAATTCCCATTAGTGCAGAACCAGCATCGGTCATGATGCTCTTGACGTCAGCAAAATCCAGGTTGATGAGACCTGGTTGAGTAATGATCTCGGTGATTCCCTGCACGCCCGAGAGAAGAACCTGATCAGCGCTTTTGAATGCCTCAACAGCAGTGATTGAACGGTCTGAAATTGCCAGCAGCCGATCATTGGGAATCACAATTAACGTATCAACTTCGTCTCGAAGCTCGTCGATTCCCGAGTCTGCTTGTTGCGACCTTACCTTTCCTTCGAATGAGAACGGACGGGTAACGACGCCAATTGTGAGAGCGCCGAGTTCACGAGCAATCTTGGCAACAATGGGTGCTCCACCTGTTCCAGTTCCGCCACCTTCGCCGGCAGTCACGAAAACCATGTCCGCCCCGCGAAGTGCCTCTTCAATATCGTCAACATGATCAAGAACTGCTTCACGTCCTCGCTCAGGAGATGCACCCGCACCGAGTCCACGTGTGGACTTTCTGCCGATATCCAATTTCACATCTGCATCGCTCATCAACAAATGTTGTGCGTCGGTATTGATTGCAATGAACTCAACACCTTTGAGTCCGACATCAATCATCCGATTGATTGCGTTAACTCCACCCCCACCAATTCCAACAACCTTGATGACAGCTAAATAATTCTGCGGTGAAGCCACGATGAATCCTCCTTATGAACCATGAACCTCAACTTGAGAATTACAGTTCCGCTTTCTAATAAGACGAAAGTAGAGCGCCGTGAACATCGGCGCAAACACCGACACGAATCCTTGAAAATTTATTTGACGATGGGAGCATGCGGTGCAGAAAGATCAATTTCTTGAATTTTAGAATTTTCAGGAAGTGCAATAAGTGCTTGATAAACCTTCACTTTTAGAGCCATATTGGTCTCATCTCCCCATGCAACAGTCAACGCTCTCTTGAGAGTTAAATCGTTGATGGTCAAGATCGCCGAATCACTTCCACGGACAACAATGTCCGCCACTTGCACACGCAATTGCTGAGGGAGCGCAGTCAGAATATTGACTGCGAATTTTGCTGAAGAATTATGTGATCCCGTGATCGTGGGCATGTGCGTTGTATCGACGCTTGGGAGATCGAACACGACTCCTGCGTCGTCAACTAGGTGGCCTTGAAATTGCGCGATCGGAGTTCGGGTCCAAACGCGCACCGTAACTATTCCTTTAAGCCAGTTTCTGCTGATGTTTGAATGATCTAACCAGGTGTATTTTTCAAGGGACTTTGAAAGGGTTTGCGATTCGAGGCGGGCCATTTTGCCTCCAATGCGGATGCTGTGTTCAATGACAAACGTCTCTGAAGGATTGGGTGAACCAACGACTACAACTTGCTTAACTGTGAAGAGCGAGGACCAACCAAGGACATACGCAGCTGATACGAGAACGATAAAGAGTATTGAAATCGCCATGCGCGTTCGACCATGCATTTTCTTCATCTCTGCCGCTACTTGCTGTACTTAAGCGAAAGCGCCTCAACGATGATAGGAGCCAGCGAACTCACATCTCCTGCACCCAGCGTCAAAATGACGTCTCCTGGTTTAGCCTCATCCACCACCGAGGCGACGACAGTCATGAAATTTGGCTCGAACTCTCCATGCTGCATCAGTTGAGTAATCGATTGACCACTCACTCCGGGTATCTGCTTCTCGCTTGATCCGTACACCTCAAGAACCCAGGTGTGATGAGCCTTATCGAGTACAGTCGCGAATTCCTTTGTAAACGCTCGAGTCCTTGTATAGCGATGCGGCTGGAAGACGACAAGGACCCGACCATCCGTCGCGTACCTTTTTGCAGCGGTCAATGTGACATCGATTTCGGTCGGGTGGTGCCCATAGTCATCCACGACTCTTATTCCATGGACCTGTCCTTTGAGTTCGAAACGACGACCCGTCCCGCGGAAGGTGGCCAATCCAGCGATGAGTTGCGAAGCAGGCAGGCCCAGAGACAATCCCGCCGCCAGCGCCGCTGCGGCGTTGAGCAAGTTGTGATGGCCAGGCGTTTGAAGTTCGAGGTGCCCTATTGCCCGCCCTTTCCATAGGGCACGAGCCTTGGATCCAGAGGGTGTCAATTCAACGTGGTCAATTCGAAGGTCGGCATCTGGATCTTCGCCATAGGCAATGCTTTTGCAGCGAGTGACACGACTGCCAAGGGTCCTTGCACCCTTGTCATCTGCGCAGAAAACCAGAAAACCATCTGGGGAGATGGTGTTCACAAAATCCTCAAAGGCAAGAAAAACGGATTCTGGCGTTTGGAAGAAATCGACATGATCGTGTTCGACGTTTGTAACGATCGCACCAAATGGGTGGTACTCGATGAAAGATCCATCGGACTCATCAGCTTCTGCAATGAAAAATTCTCCCGTGCCCTTATGCGCATTGGATCCTGATGCTTTAAGAATTCCGCCAATCGCAAAAGATGGGTCCTCACCACAACTTTGAATTGCAACGGTTAGCATCGACGTCGTGGTGGTTTTCCCATGAGTCCCCGCGACAGCAATACTCTTGGATTCAGACATCAATATAGAAAGTGCCTGGGCCCGTGTCAGTTGCGGAATATTTGATTCCTTGGCAGCGATAAGTTCTGGATTTTCTTTATCTATCGCATTTGAAAAGACTACGAAGTCGGCCCCGCTTACATTGGCGGCCTCATGCCCTATTTTGGTTTCCACACCTATGGTTTGCAGTGCCGTCAATACTGAGGATTCTTTGATGTCCGATCCTGAAACGCGAATGCCTTCAGAGGCCATGATTCTTGCAAGCCCGCTCATTCCGGCCCCTCCAACACCGATGAAGTGAACTCGCTTGTCGATCAAATCCTTTAAAGTGCGCTTCATCGCGAATTTTCCCGTATGGCATTTTCCATTAAAGCAACGATACGTTGTTCAGCATCGAGATCCTGACTCAAACCAACCTCGGGAAGTTTTCTGCTTTGCTCCACCACCTCGTCAATATGGTCAACCAGCCACTGCGAAGAAAAATCTCCTTGCGATACGACCATAGCGCGACCCTTAGACACCAGTTCATCGGCATTGCGGGCTTGCTCGCCGTTTCCAATCGGCAGCGGAACAAATACAGCCATGCGACCGAGGGCGCCGACTTCGGCGCACGTGACTGCCCCACTTCGCGCCAGCACCACATCCGCTGCCAAGTATGCCGTCGCCATATCGGTAATGTATGGGACTGCTTTATAGTTTCCGAAATCTTGAGGAAGTGCATTTGTCGAACCCACGGAATGAAGAATCTGGATGTCCCTCTTGTTCAAGGCTGGAAGTGCTTTCGCGATTTGTGAATTGATGAAGGCAGATCCCTGTGATCCCCCGAGAACAAGAAGTGTCGGCTTACTCTCCGCCCAGCCCAATTTGTCTTTAGCCATCACGCGCGCACGATGCCAGTCTGCAGTCGCCTCAAAATAAGCAGCTTTCACATCGGCGCGAAGTGGCAATCCAGTCACCATCGCACGTGAAAACGACCCTGATGCAATCGGCCGGGCAACTGCAAGATATTTCGTCAGTGATGCCCCTAAGCGATTTGCCCAGCCCACCTTCGCATTTGCCTCGTGAACGACGATTGGCACACGCGCCAAAGAAGAGGCGAGGTAGGCCGAAGCCGAAAGATATCCTCCATAACCCACTAGCAAGTCCGAACCCTTGATGATCTCCCTCGCTGATTTCACAGCACGAAGCAACCGCACGGGCAATGCAATGACGTCGAGACTAAGTTTTCGCGGCATCACAACTTTATCTATAGTGAACAATTCGAAACCGGCCGCAGGTACGAGTGTGTTTTCCAGACCCGAGGGTGTTCCAAGAAAGATGCAGCGATCTTGAGGGTGTTTCTCCTTCCAAGCACGAGCCGTCGCGAGAGCAGGCTCGATGTGGCCGGCCGTCCCGCCACCAGCAAAGACAATCGTGCGCTTGTATGACTGATTCACTTCTTTGAGGCCTTCACCGAAGGATTAATAGCAGGGTCACGCAAGGCCGCACCAACGACAAATCCGAGGGCTAGATATATCGCGATGAGAGAGGATCCCCCATACGACAAGAGAGGCAAGGTCACGCCGACGACAGGAAGAACACTCGTTGCCGAACCAATATTGAGGATTACCTGAACCATGATCCAGCATCCGATACCTGCGCATGTATAGCGAACCATCGGATCGGATGCGCGTATGGCTATTTTGAAAATTGCAAAGATCAGCGCTGCGAACAGAAAGAGAACCGCCAATGTGCCAACAAGTCCCAACTCTTCGCCGATGACAGAGAAAATGAAGTCCGTGTGGGCCTCGGCCAAATTTCCCCATTTTTGGCGACTGGCTCCAAGTCCCACGCCGAATAGTCCGCCACTTGCCAGACCCATGATGCTGTGTGCTGGCTGCCAGCCAGACAACTTGTAGTACTCAGGTGAAAAGGGATGCATGACAGCGAGGAGCCTGCGCATGCGATTGGGCACGGTGATTATCAATGCACCCACTAGTGCGATTCCGAGCATTGCGGTGAATCCAATTAACCGAAGACGTATTCCGGAAATAAAGAGCAGACTCACGAGTATCGCGGCAAAAATTGCGGCATTTCCAAGGTCATTACCCACCATGATCAATGCCATGATGGCAAAGAAAGTAGGAACAAGAATGACAACCACATTGGAGCGCGCTGCTTTTGCTTCCTCATGCTTTGCAAGCATTGAGCCGGCCCACAGGATCATAAAGAACTTCGCAAACTCGCTTGGTTGAAAGACGATGGGGCCGACGGCGATCCAGTTTGTGTTGCCGTTTACCGTGTTCCCGAGCCCCGGGACTTGTAGTAGCAGGAGAAGCAGGATCGATCCTATAAGCGAGAATCTCGCGACCCATTTCCATTGCGGGGTCGAGAACCGAGATGCCAGAAATCCCAGTGGCAGGGCAATCGTCAGGAATGCTAGTTGGCGCAAAACGATCGCGAAAGATGAACCGTTTGTTTCCAGAGAATGGATCGATGAAGCCGAGAGGACCATCACAAGTCCTAGTGCCGTCAGTGAGGCCGCACTTACAAGAAGGAGATAGTACGAACTGATCGGTTGGGCAAGAAAATTCTTTGACCGGCTCATGAGATCGCAAGCTTCTTAACTGCTTGGCAAAACTGGTCTCCACGATCGGCATATGACACAAATTGATCCATCGACGCGCAGGCAGGCGCCATGAGAACGGTGTCCCCACTGTGAGCCAATTTCAGCGCCTCCATGACAACCTTCTCCATCAGAGAAGTATCCTCGCCATCACCATGATCAACACGAACGATCCGTACATGTCTGGCATGCTTTATTAACTCTTGAGCAATGAGTTCACGATCTTTGCCTATGAGGATTGCCGCCTTGATGCGATCGCCCGCCTGGGAGACCAGTTGGTGCATGGATGCTCCCTTTGCAAGGCCGCCGGCGATCCATACAACTGAAGTTGAAGAGATGAGCGATGCAGCCGCTGCATGAGGATTGGTCGCCTTCGAATCGTTGATCCAGCGAATTCCGTTTCTCTCACCTACGAGTTCTATTCTGTGCCGGCCAGGACGGAATCCTTGGATCGCTTGGCGAATGTGAATATGCGCAATCCCCACACTTCGTGCAAGACCGGCCGCAGCCAGAGTGTTGGAAACGTTGTGAGGAGAACTGGGCTGGATATCGGCCAATTCGGCGATCATCTCCGCCTCATCTAGATCTGACACGAATGCTCGATCAACCAGTAGGTCTTCAACCACTCCCAGTTCACCCGGTCTCGGAGAAAGAAGGGAATAGAAGACCTTCTTGCCTGGCCACGACGAGGTGCTCTCAACAACACAGGCATCGCCTGCATTCAGTAGCGCCAACTTGGTTCTGTCTAGGATTCGCAGTTTCGCATTCACGTAGTTTTGGAAATTGCCATGCCAGTCAGTGTGGTCGTCAGCGATGTTCAAGATTGCAGATGCCTCGAACACCGGAAGCTCACTCCAATACAACTGGAATGAGGACAATTCGAGAACGAGAAATTCGAAATCAGTGTCTCCGACAACCGCACCAATGACCGTATCCCCCACATTGCCGCAGGCACTTGCACTACGCCCCCCAGCGCGCAGCATCGCCGTGACCATCTCGACAGTGGTTGTTTTGCCATTGGTGCCCGTAATAGCGAGCCACTTTTGAGCGGGATGCAATTCCTGCTTCACATGCCAGGCAAGATCGATTTCACTCAGAAGCATGATCCCCTTGTCGCGAAGTTGCTTCAACAAAGGATGATTGGGTCGCCACCCAGGTGAGATGATCGCAAAATCCCATTGTCGCGCTAAGGCGACGTCGGCAGTCACGAAGCGTGCATCCGCTAGCAAACTCGCATCTTCATCCACTATCCCGATTTCGCTGCCAATTTTCTCGAGAACCTCTGCAACAGATGTGCCTGTGACGCCGCCTCCGATTATCAGCACCTTTGCTTGTGCCAACTCGGCCATTTTCATCTCTATCTCACGACCCACTGCGCATAGAAAAGTCCCAACCCCATGGCCACGCCAAGCCCGGCAATTATCCAGAAGCGAAGGACAATCGTGACTTCTCCCCAGCCCATGAGTTCGAAATGATGTTGCAGGGGGGCCATTTTGAAGACTCTCTTGCCTCCAGTTACCTTGAAATAGACACGTTGGATTATCACCGACATCGTAATGATCACGAATAGACCGCCGAGTGGCACCAAGAGCAACTCAATTCTCAACGTCGCCGCGAGACCAGCAAGGGCTCCGCCAAGTGCCAATGAACCAGTATCGCCCATGAAGATCTTTGCTGGCGAGGCATTCCACCAGAGAAATCCGGCGCATGAACCCGCGAAGGCCGAAGCCAGTACCGCAAGATCGAGCGGATCTCGAACAAGGTAACAATTTGTTCCAGCAGTGACGTAACAGCCTTCGCCAAATTCCCAGACCCCGATCAACACGAAGGCCAAGAAGGTCATCACCGATGCACCCGTGGCAAGTCCGTCGAGTCCGTCAGTGAGATTCACCCCATTACTCGTTGCAGTAACCATGAAGATGATCCATACGACGACAAGGATCGGACCAAGTTTCAGGGAGGTATCTCGAACCGTCGAAAGAAAGAGAGATATAGGCGTGAGACTATGGCGGTCAGCAAAGTGAATTCCAAGTCCGCCGAAGATCGCGGCAAAAACAGTCTGACCAAGAACCTTCTGCCTACCAGTTAGGCCAAGAGATTTCTGTCGTGAGACTTTTAACCAATCATCTGCAAATCCCAAAGCCCCAAGTGAAACAACCAAGCCGATTACCAGAAGCGCTGAAACGCTCACCGTAACCTGAGTGAGCGCATGGCTTAGAAAATATCCAAAAAGCGAGGCGATAATGATGATGATTCCACCCATAGTCGGGGTACCGCGCTTGGTGTGGTGGCTACTTGGGCCATCATCTCGGATTATTTGCCCGTAGCCACGACGAGCAAGAAGGCGAATCAACACGGGGGTGCCAAAAAGACTGAGAAAAAGCGCAATCGCACCTGCGATCAGAATTTCTCTCATTGGCTCTGGCTCGCTCTCTGTTCCCAATTCTCGATCAACGATTTGACCAATTCTTCCAGCTTTTCTGCACGTGACGCTTTAACCAGGACTACGTCGCCTGGAGAAAAGTAATTGGAGATTTCTAGTGCGTCTGCCTTTGTATTGCAAAAATGAACGTCCATCTCGCCATCTTTCGGCACATTATGGGCATATTCCGGCGCCCCAATACAAACAAGATTATCTATGCCAAGTGAATGTGCCAGGAGGCCTATTCGCCCATGTTCCTGCGCGTGGGATTCGCCTAGTTCGTGCATGCGCCCTAAGAAGGCCCACGATTGGCCACCTCGCTCCTGGGCAAAGAAAGACAGTGTTCGCAGTGCGGCAGCGGTCGAATCCGGGTTCGCGTTATACGCGTCATTAATAATAAGAAGATCTGCGACTTCATGAAGCTCCATGCGCCACTTACTCTGCAGTTCTGCAGTGGACAGGCCTCCAGCGATGACATCAATTGGGACACCAAGGGCCGTGCACACAGCAGCCGCGGCGAGTGCATTTGGAATCTGATGAGCTCCAACTAGCCTAAGTGCAACAGCTTCCCTACCTTGCGGAGTCACGAGGTCGAAATGCGCACGACCTTCACGAATATCGATATCAGTGGCGCGTACCTGGGCTTCGTGGGTTTGGCCGAAAGTTAAGACTGGTACCTTCAAACCCTCCGCCATTTTCGGGGTGAACTCATCGTATCTGCCCAAGATGGCAGTTCCGCCGTCTCTTAGGTTGTTCACTAGCTCAGATTTTGTTTCGGCAACAGCTTGCACCGAACCAAACTCTCCAACATGCGCTCTGCCGACTTCGAGCACGACCCCGATATCAGGTTCGGCAATCCTGCAAAGGGCTTTGATATCGCCCACGTGACGAGCACCCATTTCCAAAATGCAGTACTGCGTCGTTTCCGTGCAGCGAAGCAAAGTCAACGGCGCGCCCAATTCATTGTTGAATGAGGCGTGGGTCGCAACGGTCTCGGCTTGCATTCGGAGTATCCACGCTAAGAGATCCTTAGTGGTTGTCTTGCCTTGCGAGCCAGTGATGCCTATGACCTTGAGATTCGGCAATCGACCGCGAACATAATGCGCAAGCTCACCCAAAGCGACCAGCACATCGGGTACGACTATGCAGGGCGCATCAACCTTACGACTTGCCAAAACAAGGCTTGCGCCCTGTTCAATCGCAGCGTCAGCGAAATCGTGCCCGTCTCGAAAATCTCCCTTCAGAGCCAGGAAGATTGAGCCAGGAACCACTTCGCGGGAGTCGAATACTGGCTCTTTCGTTACAACGATGTCATCAGCGCAGTGCAATTGGCCTTGGACAATGTCGGCAATGTGCAGAGAAGTCAGGGCAATCATGCGCGTTCCTCTATTGCCCTCGCCAAGGCAAGCCGATCATCAAAAGGCGTAATGACGCCTGCGCTTTCCTGGCCGCTCTCGTGGCCCTTGCCGAGTATCACGACAACATCCCCAGCCGAGGCTTGCGAGACCGCATACTCGATAGCGACCTTCCTGTCAGGAATTACTCGGTCAGACGCGGACACTTCTACACCGTGGATCATTTGCTCAAGAATCTTCGAGGGATCCTCTGACCTCGGATTGTCACTGGTAAATACTGCAACATCGCTGCCCGAAGAAAGTGCCTGGCCCATTAGTGGTCGCTTGGATGAATCTCTATCGCCGCCGCAGCCCAAAACAGCGATCACCTTGCCCATCGTCATTGATCGGCAGGCTTCCAGCACTCGCGAAACCGCATCCGGTGAGTGCGCGTAATCGACGAAAGCCGCAAAATCCTGTCCGACATCCACTGACTCCAACCGCCCACGTGCTCCCGTGAGAGTGGGCAATATCGAAGCAATTTCAACCGGATCGACTCCGCTTTCGTAGGCGAGTGAAACCGCCATCAGAGCATTGTCCAAATTGTAGTTCCCGTGCAACGGCAAAAAACCTTCGATCAGTATTCCTCCCGAACCGCGGATGCAAACATCATTGCCCCTCAAATGGGCAACTGCACTGACGTAACTCCAGTCCGCCTTTGGATTTGAACGCGAAAGGGTACGAATGGGGATCTGCGCACTTTCGGCCAAGCGAGCCCCGTATGGATCGTCGATGTTAATGATACCGAGGTCTGCATACTCAAAAGCGAATAGTGCCGCCTTAGTCTGAAAGTAATCCTCCATGGAAGCATGAAAATCAAGATGATCTTGAGTCAAATTGGTGAAAGCTACTGCGGCGAAATGCGATCCACGAACACGCTCCAATGAGATCGCGTGACTTGAGACTTCCATTGCCAGGTTGCGGACATGACGCTCACGCATCGTAGCGACCAGCGCTTGAAGTTCTGCGCTCTCAGGAGTTGTCCTCGAGCTCTTAAGGGAATCGGTTCCTATTCTTGTTTCTACCGTGCCTATGAGCCCGCTTTCTCTTCCTGCTCGCGTCCAGATTTGATGTAGAAGGGTTGTAGTCGTCGTCTTCCCGTTCGTACCCGTGATTCCGACACTGTACATGTGGCGCATAGGCTCGTCGTAGAACCAAGCACTAACTTCGCCTGCCGAACGTCGAGGATTCTTGACCGCAACTGCGGGAAGCGTGTTGCCCAATTCGTTCATGATGGCAACGCCATCGGTGTCGGTAAGAACTGCTACGGCTCCTCGGTCTTGCGCCGCATTGCAAAAACGCGCGCCGTGCGTCTTTGCGCCAGGGAAGGCGAGAAAGATGTCTCCAGGTTCAACTTCCTGACTCGACTGCGTCAATCCTGAAACCATCACCTCGCCGCTATCGACCACGGCACCGAAAAGATCTGCGATAGATCGCAGGGATCTCTCGTAACGCATGAGCGGCCTTTCCATCAATTCTTTCCCTTTGTCCCGGCAATCGAAGCAGTCTGCATCCTCGCAACTTGCGTCCCATTGAGAGGATAAGGGATAACTCGAGTGTTGGTCGGAGATACATGACGCGACTGAAGCACGAAAGACATGACCTTCTTAAAAACGGGACCACCTAACGTTCCTCCCCAGTGAATTCCCTGAGGCCCTTGAATCGTCACGCTGATGACATACCGTGGCTTGTCCGCGGGGGCAAAACCGATAAAGGAGGCGGTATATCCTCGGTAACAGCGACAGGATTCATCCACGCGCTGAGCGGTACCCGTCTTTCCCGCCACTCGATATCCAGGTATCGCAGCCTCAGGAGCTGTTCCGTTGGCCGAGACCACGCTCTCCATCATCAACCGTAACTGGCTCGCCGTGGCTGAGCTGATGACCCTGACCTCTTGGCGATTGGCCGACGGGGTGAAATGGCCGTCCGAATCACTCGTACCTGCAATCACTGTAGGAGAGACTCGAATTCCATCGTTTGCGATGGTGGCAAAGATGCTCGTTGCCTGCATAGCAGTCACCGAGTAGCCCTGACCAAACGCAACAGTTGGTGCCGTTGTTCCGCTCCAATTGGCGACATTCGGGAGAACGCCTTGCGATTCACCTGGAAGTCCCGACCCAGTATTTATCCCCACACCAAATTTTCTCAAATAGTTGTAAAGAGTTGTATCGCTCAATTTCTGGCCAACCTTGATTGCGCCGACGTTACTCGAGATCGCAAGAATTCCAGTGGGAGTTAGTTGCTCCGTTGGATGTTTCTCGTGATCATTAAAAATCCTGTTCGATACTTTAAGTTTGTCGGGAACCGCAAAAAGCGTAGATGGGGTGATCTTCCCTTCCTCAAGGGCCGCTGCCAGAGTCATTACTTTTCCAGTCGAACCTGGTTCATACACATCTTGAACTGAAGGGTTTCTCATAAGGGCGAGAGAGACATTCTTGGTGTTGTTCGGATCAAAAGTCGGCGCAGTTGCATGCGCCAAAATCTGACCCGTCTTTGGATCCATCACAATTACCGTGCCACTAATCGCATGAGACGCCTTGACAGCGTCCGTGATGGCTTGCGAAGCGACCCACTGAACGTCGCGATCAATCGTCAAACGCACCGTGGTTCCCGTCTTTGCCGTGACCAATTCCTGCTGTGATCCGGGAATTTCTGCCCCGTATCCGTTTGCGTAACTGTACTTTCCCTCGACGCCACGCAGCGTTGAATTCATACTTGATTCCAAACCGGCCGCACCCACTCCGGCCTGATTTGCGAACCCCACGAGGGATCCAATGAGCGAACCTGACGGGTATTCACGTATGTATCCGCGCTCCGGGTAGAACCCGAAAAGCCTCTTGGAAACGTTCTTGCGATCCAGACTCTGGTTGTAGCCCGCTATTGCATTCTTCAGGGATACCCACGTTGCGGGTGTGACATTGCGAGCAACAAGGCTCCATCTTCTTTTTCCAGTTACGGTTTTTGCGACATCGCTTATGGACATGGAGAGAATCGGAGCAGCAATCTCAGAGAATTTAGCTGGGTCCGCTACGAGAGTCTGATCGACGACCACATTTATAGCCGAGACACTTCGAGCGAACTCCACACCGTTGATATCCGTTATCGATCCACGTGGAGCTGGCATAGTCGAAATGGTCGACATTTCATTTGCCGCGCGTACGGCATAGGTATGAGCCTGTACCGCTTGGATGTCGACAAGTCGAAAGGTGAGAAGTCCAAGAATGAAAAGGACCGAGAAAAGCAGCATACCAATTCGTGAGCGTGATAACGAGAAATCAGCCATAACTAGCCTTTAGTGGCTGTTGAATTCAAAGGCGACGAATTCAACGATAAGAATCTCGGACTTTGCGAAGGCACCATTCCTTCGGAGATTGCGCGGGCTGCCAACTCCTCCGGTGAAGAGGCGAAGTCGATCTGTCGCATGACGGCCTCACGCTGGTCACTCAATGTTGTTGCTTGAGCCTGTAAACGGCGAAGTTCGAAAGCATCTTGGGCAAGCATGGTGTTGATCACGAGCAGCATGAGAAGTCCAACTGCTCCAATGATCGATAGAAAGATAACGAAAGTCTTTCGGTCAGCCTTCTCCCCAGCATTCAGTTCTGGAACAAGGCGTAGGACACCCCGTGAGGATTTTTCGGCAACGATCTGCCTAGATCGTGTGATCGCCGGAGCTAGTACTGGAATCGCCATTACGCTGCCACCCGCTCGATTGCGCGAAGACGAACCGATGCTGATCTCGGGTTCTGGGCAAGCTCGGTCTCTGACGGTGTCTCGCCTCCACGGATCACGAGCATGAATTTCGCGGCAAGCTCAGGGATCTCCACTGGAAGCTCGCGAGGAGTTTTTGACTCACTGGCTTCGACAAAGAACTCCTTGACGATGCGATCTTCTAATGACTGAAAAGACATGACAACCAAGCGCCCGCCGACCACAAGTGCGTCAAGTGAGGCAGGGATGGCCCTTGTTAGTGCACCCAATTCATCATTGACCGCGATACGCAATGCTTGAAAGGTCCTCTTGGCGGGATTTCCGCCTGTTCGGCGGGTGGCGGCAGGGATGTTCTCCTTAACAAGGGCAGCCAATTCCGCCGTCGAATTCATGTAAGAAATTTCGCGTTGACGGATAATCGCATCGGCGATGCGAGGCGCAAATCTCTCTTCACCGAATCTGCGAAGGATCATGACAAGTTCCCCGCGCTCCGCAAAATTGATGATGTCTGCCGCCGTTCTTCCTTGGCTCCTGTCCATGCGCATATCAAGAGGTGCGTCGTTTGCATAGGAAAATCCGCGGTCAACTTCATCCAACTGCATTGATGAAACTCCGAGATCAAAAAGAATGCCATCCACCTTCTTGTATCCGAATTCCTCAATACATTCTTGAATCTGGTCGTACACCGCATGAATACTCTTGAATCGATCACCGAAAACAGCCAGGCGCGACGTTGCATTCGCTATTGCATCCGTGTCACGGTCGATTCCAATAACGATGAGATTAGGAAATTTCTTAAGGAGCGCTTCGGTATGTCCACCCAATCCCAAAGTCGCATCAACTACAACTGGGTTCTTACTTCTTTCGATTGCTGGGGAAAGTAAATCGATGCAACGTTCAAGCAACACTGAAACGTGCTGTGCCATCTTCTCCCCCTAATCTTTTTACAACCTCAATAAATTTGAATATGCGTTCGCTGATTCCTTGTGCTTCTTAGTCGAGCTTCTCTCCTCTGGTCACCGCCGGCCGACGGAACTATTTGTGTCGGCACCGGGGAAGGGGTGCCGATTCATAAGGTCGGCGGTGGCCACAAGAGAGAATCACTCGATTGGTTTAAAAGAGTCCTGGGAATACCTCCTCCGATACGTCGGCAAATCCCTTTTCGCGATCTTCGAGGTATTCACGCCATGACTTGGCATCCCAAATCTCAACGCGTGTATTTGCACCTATTACTACGCATTCCTTTTCCAGAGAGGCGTACGTACGAAGACCTTGCGGAATAGTGATTCGACCTTGGCGGTCCGGAATTTCATCGTGCGCGCCTGCGAACATCACGCGCATGTAATCGCGCGCAGACTTGGCTGTGACGGGAGCCTGTCGCAACGTCTCGGTAATCGAGGCGAATTCGGCGGATGGAAAGACGTAAAGGCAGCGCTCTTGGCCCTTGGTGATCACCAAGCCGCTGGCAAGTTCATCACGGAATTTGGCCGGAAGGATCAGGCGACCTTTGTCATCGAGTCGGGGTTCGTGGGTGCCAAGAAACATGATGGTCCCCTTCCCCAGGTCCGCGATCTTCGCCCCACTTTACTCCATTTCTCTCCCTTTTCAACCACCTCTAGCCACTCTTCTCCCTCTTTGCCCACAATTGCCCACGTTGAGTCCCCTTTTTCACGGTGGACGCCCAACGATCTGCGCAGGGCATAAAAAAGGCCCCATCAGGGGCCGGGCACGGTGGAGCGCTAGTTATTGGTCGAAGTTTCGTCGCTCCCAGCGATCCTCAAGGCGAGTGTTGAGTTTGCCTTTGCGGGCTCGATTCGAGGGTGCGCGGAGAGCGCTGACTCCGGAGAGAGCAGTTATGGCCAGCGTGACCCCTCCGAGGGAAATGAGGAATCCAAGGATTCCAACTGGAGTCGTCTTGGAGATCAGGCCAGCAAATATCGTGGCTATACCGACCACCGTGAGAGCAACTCCCAGGAGGATTCGGTTTCGTCCCGGATACAGACGGGTTCCAGTCAGGGTGGAAACCAGATGAGGATCATCAGCCGAAAGAGCTTCCTCCATCTGGGCAAGGAGTTTGCGCT
>CAYLYA010000003.1:0-113700 GCA_964387855.1 uncultured Bifidobacterium sp. | reverse complement strand
TATTGTCACAAAGATCCAATAGTTTTTCCAAGTCGGCTTCGCTTCCTTTACCGTTCTCAAGATCGCGCAAGATCTGCACCAACCAATACGTTCCCTCGCGGCATGGAGTGCACTTGCCGCAAGATTCGTGTTTGTAAAACTCAGACCACCGCAGCACAGCGCGAACAACACACGTGGTCTCATCAAAGATTTGAAGAGCCTTGGTTCCAAGCATGGAACCCGCGGCCGCCACGCCCTCGTAATCCAGCGGTGTATCAAGTTGCGCAGCAGTGAAGATCGGAGTTGAAGATCCTCCCGGGGTCCAGAACTTCAGCTGATGGCCTTCGCGAACTCCTCCTGCAAGATCAAGAAGCTCACGCAACGTGATTCCCAACGGGGCTTCGATCTGACCGGGGTTGGTGACGTGTCCGGAGAGGGAATAAATAGTCATTCCCTTGCTCTTTTCAGTACCCATAGATGAAAACCACTCGGCACCGTTATTGATGATCGACGGCACTGAAGAAATTGATTCCACATTGTTTACAACAGTTGGGCGTGCATAGAGGCCGGCAATTGCAGGAAAAGGAGGGCGAAGACGCGGTTGTCCGCGGAAGCCCTCAAGGGAATCAAGCAAGGCGGTTTCTTCGCCGCAAATGTAGGCACCCGCACCTACGTGGAGAACGAGTTCGAGATCAACGCCGCTACCAAAAATGTTCTTTCCCAAATACCCCGCTGCATACGCATCTTGGATCGCCTGCTGGACACGGCGCACCACGTGGGTGACTTCGCCGCGTACATATACGAATGCGTACTTCGCGCGAATCGCATACGAAGCAATGATCATGCCTTCGATCAAGACGTGCGGGTTGGCAAGAAGCAACGGCATGTCCTTGCAAGTGCCAGGTTCTGACTCATCTGCGTTAACAACAAGGTAGTGATCCTTGTTGTCGCCTTGCGGAATAAATCCCCACTTCATACCGGTTGGGAATCCAGCACCACCACGACCGCGCAATCCTGAATCCTTAACCAACTGGATAACTGCGTCCGGCTCCATCTTGAGTGCCTTCTCAGCAGCTTTGTATCCGTCGTGGCGCTTATAGCCGGCCATCGTGAATGAATCCTTCTCGTCCCAATGCGCCGAGAGAACGGGAGTCAGTGTTGTCATGCTTTGGCCCCCTTCTGTCCTTTAGAAAGCTTCAATCCAAGAAGTGAGGGCTCCCCTGCTTGGGTTCCTTCGTTTGCACGTCCGTCATTGAGCCCAGCGAGCACTGCAGAGTTCTCTTTCCACGTTGGCAAGGAGTTCGGTCCGCGAGTCGGCGCGAGAGGATTGCCCGCACGCATCGAGTCGACAAGATCCTTTGCTGATTGAACGGTCTGGTTGTCGTAGAACTCCCAGTTCGCCATGACAACGGGCGCATAGTCGCAGGCCGCGTTGCATTCGATGTGCTCGAGTGAAACCTTGCCATCGGCTGTGACACCATCATTTTCAAGGCCAAGGTGATCCTTAAGCCCGGCAAGAATCGCATCTCCGCCCATTACTGCGCACAAGGTATTCGTGCATACGCCGACGTGGTACTCACCCACCTGCTTGCGCTTGTACTGAGTGTAGAAAGTAGAGACCGCAGAAACTTCAGCTGTAGCAAGATCGAGTTTCTTCGCGATGAGTTCGATGCCCTCGTTGGTCACGTAGCCCTCGAGTGATTGCACGTAGTGCAGGAGGGGCATGATCGCCGAGCGCGAGCGCGGATAGCGTTTGATGATGGAATCCATCACTTCGATATTTTGATCAGTAAACGCCATTAGCGATCAACACCGCCCATCACAGGATCGATAGATGCAACCGCTGCGACGACGTCGGCGATCAAACTGCCTTCGCACATCGCAGAAGTTGATTGCAAGTTATTAAAGGACGGTTCGCGGAAGTGGAGACGGTATGGACGCGTTCCGCCATCGGAGACAAGGTGGACTCCGAGTTCGCCGCGTGGTGATTCCACCGCCGTGTAAACCTGGCCGGCAGGTACTCGAAAACCTTCAGTTACCAATTTGAAGTGATGAATGAGTGATTCCATCGACGAGCCCATGATCTCGCGGATGTGGTCAAGGGAGTTTCCTAGTCCGTCTCCGCCAAGGGCAAGCTGTGATGGCCAGGCGATCTTCTTGTCAGCGACCATGACGGGTGCGCCTTCGAGTTTCTCCAATTTGTCGAGGCACTGCTCGATGATGCGAAGCGACTGCTCGAGTTCGTTCATACGAATAAGGAAGCGGCCGTAGACATCGCACGTATCAGCGGTGACGACGTCGAATTCGTAGTTCTCGTAGCCTGAGTACGGCTGCACTTTGCGAAGGTCCCATGGCATTCCGGTGGAGCGAAGTACTGGGCCGGTGATTCCAAGCGTCGTGCAGCCCGCAAGATCCAAGTACCCGACGCCAGCAGTACGGCCCATCCAGATCGAGTTGCCGATGAGGATGCTGTCGTTGTCCTTGAAGTCGCGCCGTAATTCCTTGACGATTTCGCGGATTCTCGAGATCGCATTTGGTGGAAGGTCCTGAGCGACGCCGCCCGGGCGAACATAGGCCATATTCATGCGAAGGCCTGAGATCATTTCAAATACGTCGAGGCATTTCTCTCGCTCGCGGAAGCAGAAAATCATCGGCGAAAGTGCGCCGAGCTCTAGCGCGCCAGTTCCGAGGGCGACCATGTGGGAGGAGATTCGGTTGAACTCCATCATCATGACGCGGATGACGCTGGCCTTTTCGGGAACGTCATTGGTGATGCCCAAGAGTTTCTCAACGCCAAGGCAGTAGGCGGTTTCGTTGAACAGTGGCGCAAGATAATCCATGCGCGTCACGAAGGTCACTCCCTGAGTCCAGCTGCGATATTCGGCGTTCTTCTCGATTCCGGTGTGAAGGTAGCCGATACCTGCCCGAAGTTCGGTGATTGTTTCGCCTTCAAGTTCAAGTACCAAACGAAGCACACCGTGGGTCGATGGGTGCTGTGGACCCATATTGACGACAACACGTTCTTCCTTTGTCGCTCCGATTTCTGTTACTAATGAATCCCAATCACCGCCGGTGACCGAAAAGACGGTGCCTTCAGTTGTCTCGCGAGAGGAAGCGTATGGATCGGTAATTTGTGAACTCATCGATATGACCTGCGCTCATTTGGAGGTGGCACTGTCGCGCCCTTGTACTCAACTGGGATTCCACCGAGTGGATAATCTTTTCGTTGCGGATGTCCGCGCCAATCATCTGGCATCAGGATTCGAGTCAGTCCTGGGTGGCCATCAAAAATAATCCCGAACATGTCGAAGGCTTCGCGCTCGTTCCAGTTGTTGCCGGCCCACACTTCAACAAGGGACGGCAGATGCGGATCAGATTCTGGAATCGAAACTTCAAGTCGAATGCGCTGGTTCTTCGTCATGGACAGCAACGGATACACAGCGTGAAGTTCGCGTCCAATTTCATTTGGATAGTGAACTCCACTAACTCCTAAACACATTTCAAAACGCAATGTGTCTCGAAGGATGCGAGCAACTTCTTCCAACTTTTCGCGCTTCACATGAAGAGTGAGTTCTCCTCGATCGACTACAACACGTTCGATCGCGTCAACGAAATCCGGGTATGCCCGCTCGAGGTCATCAGCCACGTCGTCGAAATAACCGCCATATGGACGCTCAGTCGAGCCTGGATTTGAAGGATTTCGAACTAGACCGCCGAATCCCGATGTGTCGCCTGTACCAGAAGTGCCAAATAATCCATGTCCTGCTGACAAATCCTTCTCTTTTTTCACGCGAGCAACCCCTTCAATTGATGGGTTGGCTTGGCTGCCATCGCTGCGGCTTCTACTTCTCTGATTACCTGTGCGCGGTTTGATCCAAGCTTCTCGTCGCTAATCTGCTCGTGCAATTTCAAGATCGCATCCATCAACATCTCAGGGCGTGGTGGGCAGCCTGGGAGGTAGATATCGACCGGCACCACGTGATCGACACCTTGCACGATGGCGTAGTTGTTGAACATTCCGCCCGATGAAGCGCATGCACCCATCGCAAGAACCCATTTTGGTGCGGCCATTTGATCGTAGATCTGACGCAAAACTGGTGCCATCTTGTTGGAGACGCGACCGGCCACGATCATGAGGTCTGCTTGGCGAGGCGAGGCGCGGAAGACTTCCATTCCAAAACGCGCCAAGTCGTATCGACCAGCACCGGCGGCCATCATCTCAATGGCGCAGCATGCCAATCCGAAAGTTGCCGGCCATAGAGAACTCTTGCGCATGTAGCCGGCAAGTTTTTCAACACTGGTGAGCAGGAATCCACTTGGTAACTTCTCTTCAAGACCCACGATTAATCCCACTCCAGTCCGCCGCGGCGCCACACATACGCATACGCGACAAAGACTGTGGCGATAAAAATACCCATTTCAACCAAACCAAAAAGACCCAACTTGTCGAAAGTTACAGCCCATGGATAAAGAAAGACAATTTCAATATCGAAAATAATGAAGAGCATCGCTGTTAAAAAATACTTGACCGGGAAACGGCCACCTTCTGCAGCTTGAGGGCTTGGTTCAATTCCACATTCATACGCTTCAAGCTTTGCGCGGTTGTAGCGTTTTGGCCCAGTAAGTGAAGTAATAAGAACCGAGAACGCTGCGAAACCAAAACCAATTGCACCAATAACAAAAATCGGAATGTACGGGTTCGAAGTCGAAGTCATAATGTAGGAAATCCTAGGCTCGTAGTGGGCATGCCTTTACCTCTTAAGCCTTCACTGCTCTGTGAACTGCGACAACCCCGCCGGTGAGATTTGTCCAGCCGACATTGGACCAACCGGCCTCCTCGATTCTGGCGGCCAGAGCCGCCTGATCTGGCCAGGCCCTGATGGACTGGGCCAGGTAGACATAGGCATCTGGGTTGCTGGAGGTAATTCGGGCGATAAAGGGGAGAAGGCGCATCAGGTAATTGGTATAAATGGTACGAAACGGACGCCAGACTGGGTGTGAGAACTCTACAACGACCAATTGACCCCCTGGTTTAGTCACCTTGAGCATCTGAGCCAGGGCTTTATCGATATCGGCAGTATTTCTAAGGCCAAAGGAAATGGTCACCACGTCGAAGGTATTTGGCTCAAATGGCAGATTGAGGGCGTCAGCCTTAGTAAAAGGCAAATGGGGGCGGGCTTTTCGACCTGCAGCCAGCATCCCTTCAGAGAAGTCGGCAGGGATGACTTCTGCCCCTGCTGCGGCCAGCGGCTCACTCGATGACCCTGTTCCTGCGGCAAGATCGAGGAGCTTCATCCCAGGCTTTGGGGCGATGATCGCAGTGGCCGCGCGCCTCCAGGCTTTGGTCCGTCCCAGGCTCAGGAGGTCATTTACTAGGTCGTAGCGCTTTGCCACGCCATCAAACATTGCCGCGACTTCATCTGGATCTTTGTCGAGATTTGCGCGAGACATGGCGTTATTCTCCTTCAGAGTAGGCTCGCCCCACAAATCAAAACCCTTACTCAAACTCCCGTATGGGGGTGAGGAACGTTAGGAGCAACAATGTCCCACGTCGCAACACTGCGCAACGCAGTATTTCCCCGCTCGACAACTCTTAATAAGGCACTCTTTGTAGCGTCAGGAACCGCCTTTATTGCCCTTCTTGCCCAAATCGCTCTGCCGATTCCCGGCTCACCCGTCCCAGTAACCGGCCAGACCCTCGGGGTTCTGCTCGTCGGAGCTGGCTATGGATCAACCCTGGGACTCTCCACTTTGGTGACGTACCTTCTCGTCGGAATCGCAGGCACTCCTGTATTTGCCAAGGGCGGCTCCGGTCTTGCTCACCTCACCGGGCCAACTGGTGGCTATCTCATTGGAATGCTTGTGGCATCTCTCCTTGTTGGGGCTCTCGCTGGTCGAAAGTGGGATCAGAAAGTTCGCTCAGCCCTTCCCGCAATGTTGCTCGGAGATGCCGTCATTTTCTCCTTTGGACTTTTCTGGTTGCACGAATACACCCACAAGAGCTGGTCATGGACTATCTCGGCAGGATTCACACCGTTCATCATCGGTGAAGTGTTGAAGATCGCGATCGCCGGCACCTCATTGCCTCTTGTATGGCGCTTCGTTCAGCGATAACTCTTTTATCGTGCCCCAGCTGACCTCTGTCACCACCGCACGCCTTGGCGAGCATCTCCCACTTTTGGAGTTGCTCCCTGATTCGCAACCAGTGTCATGGGTGCGCGGTGGCGACGGCTTGGTTGGTTGGGGCGTGCACGCCAAGACCACCGTCAAGGGTCCCGATAGATTCCGCGACGCGCGTCTTTGGTGGCACGAGGAACTCAAGAAACTAGCGGTCACCGACTCGGTACACATCAACGGGACCGGGCCGATTCTCTTCACCTCGTTTTCCTTTTCACCGGAGGAAGAATCGGTACTTGTCATTCCAAAGGTGATTGTCGGACAGAGGGCAGATCAATCCTGGATCACGTGGCTTGGCGACATGCCACAACCCAGCCTTCTTGAAGGCGTCGAGAGACTTCCGGCGCAAGAGTATTCATGGCGCAACGGATCCCTGACCTCGGATCAATGGGAGGAACGGGTTGCCGTTGCCATTCATGCCATCTTGTCAAAGACGATCGACAAAGTTGTCCTTGCACGGGATCTCAACGGCACCTCAGAAAAGGCCATTGATTCGCGCTCCATATTGCGGAATTTAGCTGCCGAATATCCCTCGACCTGGTGCTTTTCCGTTGCCGGTCTTGTCGGAGCAACCCCCGAACTGTTGCTTCGACTTAACCGCGCAATGGTCACATCGAGAGTTCTCGCCGGAACGATCAGCAAGACAGGCGATGACGAGAAAGATTTGGCGCTCGCTGCGTCGTTAGCGCGTTCATCCAAGGATCTTGAAGAGCACATGTACGCGGTTCGATCGGTTGCCGAATCCCTTGCGCCGTTTTGCTCTTCCACCAACGTTCCAGATTCGCCCTTTGTTCTCCACCTTGCCAATGTCATACATCTCGCAACCGATGTCACTGGAGCAATCTCGGAAGTCCCCACTCATGTAGACATATTCACAATCTTGGAAAAACTCCACCCTTCCGCCGCCGTCTGCGGTACTCCTACTGAAAAAGCGGCCAAAGTGATTTCGGATTTAGAAGGCATGTCACGCGGTCGATATGCGGGACCTGTGGGCTGGATCGATGCACGCGGCGACGGCGAACTCGGAATTGCATTGCGTTGTGGCCAAATTGAAGACAATCAAATCAGACTCTTCGCGGGGTGCGGAATTGTTGCTGGATCAAACCCACAACGCGAACTCGCAGAAAGCCAAGCCAAATTTGCTCCAATGCTGAACGCTCTCGGAAACGATGGTCACTCTGAGTAACCCAAATTCGAACTACACAAAGAGCCTGATGTAACCTGGACTCTTCAATCTACCGATGATTTCAAGTTTCGGGATAAATACGAAATCCAGATTTCAAAGAGTGATTCATTGATTCATAAAATTCTTGGGCTGTATCAGTCACAAGATCAAGACGTATCCCGCCGGATTCCTGAAAACATGTGACGACCAATTCTTTGCCGATACCTTTCCTGCGATGGCTCTCTTTGACGGCAATAACCGAAAGATGGGCTTGGATTTCACCATCACTTTGTATCTGCGCAAAGCCGCAAACCGTCCCATCGTCCACAGCAACTATCATTGTCACCCCTGGCGCGCTAAGAGCCCTATGGGTGCGCTCGAGATCCAACGTGTAGGAATCCCACCCTTGTTCCATACAAATATCTATGACACCTTGAAGGAAATCACGTTGATAGAGTTCATACTTCATGGCCTATCAGTCCAATCTCGATTTATTCATCGAGGTCCCACAGCAACCGGTAAAAGCGAATCTTCTCGGGATCAGGCTTGATGCCATATGAGTCGTACAGAAGATTCTCCCAACCAGGCCCGTAATTCCATTGAGTACTCCAGGCAGCTATAGCTATATCTGCCCATCGGTCAGCAATTCCTAGTCTCCCAAGGTCGACATGCCCAACCCACTCGCCATTCTTGTTAATGAGTGTGTTTGGCGCACAAGCATCTCCATGACAAACAACAAGTTGATCCACGGAAGGCGGAGAGTCCAACTCGATTAATGCTGCCTCCATACTGAGATCGTGGAACTCTTCGTGCCATTTCGTTGAATGAGTTTCGCTTCGAATGACCCTTCCCCTTGCTCTGGAAATTCGATCTTCCGTTGACCACGCAAAGGGACATGCATCAACTGGAAGTGCGTCATGCATCGCGCGAAGGCCCCGCCCGATTGCAGTCACCGCCGATGCGGGCTCCTGCTTCCACTTGTCACTCACCGCATTCTCTGCGTCTATTCCTTCGGTCACTAACCACGAACCTTCGCCATCTTCACCAAAGTCAATGACTTTTGGAACAGAAGTATAAGAAAGCGCCCATGTCAGCCTGATTCTCTCCGCATTGAGATCAAGCGCACTATTCATTGGTGCCCACTTAATGAATACGAACTTGTCGGCATCTCTAACTCTTAAAGTAAGACCGCCAAGTTCATTCAACCAAACGACATTTACCGGCCTACCGTCCGCATACTTCATCACGGAATTGGGAACGAGAATATTGTTTTCCGGAGGACCAGCGAGCATGATCACATCCTCACTGAGGAATCAAAATAGGCGTGATGCCCTACCCGATAGTAGAACATTCCAATTAGCGAATCTCGTCTGGGTTGCGTTGGATCATTGCATTCCATTTTTTAAATCCGAATGGTTCGTAGAAGCTGTCCAAATCAACATCACAAACTAAATCAATTGCGTACGTACCCTCTAACGATTTGAGCATTTCCGCAACCAAGAACTTTCCATAACCCTTTCCCTGCTCGGACTTACGAACCTCGAGCAAGGCAATGAACGCGTAGAGGGCCTGATCCGTCAGAGCGGAAATGAATCCCACTACCTCAGAGTTCTCATTGAGGAGGAAGAGCGGAAGTGAGGCTTCAAAGTGCTTCATGACCAATTCGTACGATGGTTTGTTAGGCCAACCCTCGAAAAATTGTTCATGATCGATAGACCGATAGCAGACTCGATTGGATTCAAGTATCACCGTCATGAGAAAACTCTAGACGACACTAGATAGATTCGATGCTCTGATACAACTCAGTAAGAAAATCGGCGTTTTCTTGCCTGGAAGGAACAGGTAGAACAACAACAGACAGGCCGATAACAGGCTCCAACACCTCCATCTGTAATTCATCAATACTGGAAATGGTTTTGGCCTTCACACCCATTGATGCCGCAATGAGCGCAGGATCGAGTCCGTGGGGGGTTCCAAAGATCTTCTCAAACCCTTCAGCGTTGTGTTGAGGAAGAGTGGAGAAGATTCCACCCCCATCATTATTGATAACAAAAATCCGTAAATTGATGTCGCCCGCTCCGACCAAACCCGTCAAATCGTGAAGAAACGAGAGATCGCCAATAATGGCGACGGTCTCGGAACGCTGCGACGCAATCCCCAAAGCTGTAGAAATATTGCCATCAATTCCGGCCAGACCTCGGTTGGCGAAAGTTTCAATATCACTTCGAGGAACAGCGAATCCCTCCAGGTCCCTTATGGGCCGTGATGAGGACACAAAGAGTGTGCTCTGAGTTGGAAGCATCTGCGCGAATCTGCGGGCAATCGTTCCCTCAAACCAGTTAGGAAGGGAATTCAAAAGGCTTCCTGTTTCTTCCGAATACGAACGCCACAAGGTTACCCACTCGTTGTCGACCTCACCATCGAATTCCACTCTAGGAATGGCAAGGAAGATCTGATCTGCATTTCGGTTGATATCGATCGTGGCAACCCGCGGATCAATCACAATCTCGCGGGTTGCAGATTTGATTAGGGCATTCAAAGAACGAGACAACGTGGTGCGACCGATCACGATTGCGACTTCCGGCTGCAAGGCATCTCGGATCTTCTTCGCGGTCAAAAAGAGAGAGGCGTATGGGATGGTCTCCGCAAAAGACAATGGATCCTCGGCCACGAGTGGCCAACCGACACTTTGGGCAAAATCCGAGATCTCACGCGCGCCTAAACCACCCCGATCGTGGCCCACCACGATGACTCCTCGAGATTCAGTGACCAACAGATCTCGCAACTTCGCCCGCCTTGGTTTGGCAGTATCGCCTCGAGCCACTTCATTCAGCCAGGCACTGTCATCATCTGGCAGCAACGGCTCATCAAATTGAACATTGAGATGCACGGGCCCGATTAGAAGCGCGTCAAAAGCCTGGCGTAGATCGTGCTCTGGTTTGAAAATATCTTCGGCCAATGCAACAGCTTCGCCATAGATCTTCGCCTGCAAAGTTGTTTGATTTGCCCCGGTTTGGCGCAATCTCTCCGGTCGATCAGCGGTGATAACAAGGAGAGGTACTTGCGAATGGTGGGCCTCGAGAACTGCGGGATGGTAGTTGGCAACGGCAGTTCCGCTCGTACAAACAACTGCAACCGGCCTTCCAGATGCCTTCGCAATTCCCAAAGCGAAGAAAGCACCAGTTCGTTCGTCAATTCGAACGTGCAACGTGATCAACCCTCTTTGTTCCGCGGCGTAGAGAGCAATCGACAGGGGTGCATTGCGCGAACCTGGTGAGAGAACAACGTCGGTGACACCGTTTTCGATTAACTGCCGGATGATGTTGCGAGCGAGCCGAGTTGAGGCATTCACCATTTCCACCCTTCTCGACTTACCCAATCCTTAGCGCCAGCGTTCCAGGTCTCGCGAACTCTAGTACGCCACCAATCTAATCGATCTGATGAAATCAAGTACTTCTCTACTCGACTCTGATCAGGCACTACTGACGTCACCGACATTGCACCATCAATTATGGGAAGCGCCGCGATGTCAGCGCTCAAAAGTGCACCTGTGCCAAGCCCGCACGCATAGCTCAGCGATGGCAGTGTGGCCGCCAATCGCAGGCCGTATGAGATTCCAACGGCAGAATCCAAAGCGCTGGAAACCACAACGGGTTTCCCGTGGTGTGCAGCAATTTCCAGCGACCTCTTGATCCCGCCAAGCGGTGCCACCTTAAGCAAAAGAACATCAATTGCATCGTGTAGATCCACTGACATCGGATCCTCCGCCTTGCGCACCACTTCATCACCTGCGATCAATACAGGTATGCCCACACGTTTCTTAAGTTCACGCAAATCGTCAAGCGAATTGCATGGTTGTTCGACATACTCGAGCTCGCAAATGTCGTTGATCGCGTGGATGGCCTGAGTCGCCTTCCCCACCGACCATGCCCCGTTGACATCAATTCTTATTTTTGCCGTTGGTGTAATGTCGCAAACAGTACTAATTCGCGCTAAGTCCTCCTTTAAATCAGCGCCAACCTTGATCTTCACGGTCTTACACCCTGGAAACCAGGATAGGACTTCGGCAATTCTTTCTTTCCCGTTGATCGCTGGCATCGTTGCATTCACCTCGATGTGAGTGCACAACGCCTCAGGCGGCACGACAGTCGCCGCCTCAACGGCACTCACCAACCATGGAACACATTCTTGCGGTTCATACTCGACAAAGGGAGAGAACTCCCCCCACCCTTGTGGGCCTTCAATCAGAGCAACTTCGCGTATCCTCACCGAACGAAAATCTGTCTTCATCGGCAACGCAACTACCTTGAGAGAATCAAGGATTGAATCCAACATTTATGGGCGCCTTGGGTACTTTCCAAAATTCGGCGGACGCTTCTCTTTGTATGCATCGCGTCCTTCTTGGCCTTCTTCAGTCATGTAGAAAAGTAGGGTTGCATCTCCTGCAAGTTGCTGCACCCCCGCCAATCCATCGTCTGCTGCGTTCAGGCTTGCCTTCAAGAGTCGAAGCGCCATCGGCGACTGGCGTAGCATCTCGCGCGCCCAAGAGACTGTCTCTGCTTCAAGTTCAGCGACGGGAACCACGGTATTAATCAGTCCCATATCGAGAGCTTCTTGGGCACTGTACTCGCGCGTGAGGAACCAGATCTCGCGCGCCTTCTTCTGCCCGACATGTGCTGCAAGAAGACCCGCGCCATATCCACCATCGAAGGAGCCAACCATGGGACCTGTCTGACCAAACTTTGCATTCTCTGCCGCAATCGTGAGATCACAAACCACGTGCAATACATGGCCGCCGCCAACTGCCCATCCTGCAACCATCGCGATCACCGGCTTGGGCGTCCGACGTATCTGTACCTGCAAATCAAGAACGTTAAGGCGTCCTATTCCTTTTTTCGCGAGCGCGTCATCGCCTAGATAACCGTCATCGCCGCGAACCTGAATATCGCCGCCCGAGCAGAAGGCCTCGTTTCCCGCACCGGTAAGAATGATGACTCCAACTTCTTCATTATCTCGTGCAAGTGAAAATGCCTCTTGCAGTTCGATGATGGTCTGCGGGCGAAATGCATTGCGGCGTGAAGGACGGTTGATGGTCACTTTCGCCATTCCATCGGCGACTTCGTAAATGATGTCTGTGAAATCTTCCCCGCCTGAGCCGGTAGTCCACGCTGGAATGGCCCGACTGCCGAACTCACGCTTGATTGGCTTGCTCACATTTCCTCCTACACGGTTATGGGCGCTAGCCTACGTGGGCAATGGAAAACTCGTCACATAGAGAACTCCTCTGCCTTGCAGAGAGCCCCATCCCAGAAGTGATGGTCAATTTAGCGGCCGCATTCGTTGGTACGGGGCCAGCATTGTGCTTTGAACCGATCGGCCAGACCCATGTTCCGGCGCCCGTCGCCGTAGTCGTTGCAACGAGCGGATCAACAGGAGGGTCCAAAGAAGTCGGGATCACCGCAAAGGCTTTGCTCACTTCGGCAAAGGCGTCGAACGAATTCCTTGGAGCGAAATTCGGACAGGTCTGGTCACTGCTTCTGCCGCTGACTCACGTAGCAGGTGTCAATGTCCTTGTACGATCTCTAGAGCTGGGCACGACACCCATAGATCTTCGCGATGCAACGCAGTACCCAAAGGCAGATTTCACTGCCATCGTGCCGACACAGTTGTTCCGCGCGTTAAACGGCGACACGCGACTTCTCGAACATCTCAAGAACTGTCGTGCCGTCCTCGTTGGCGGAGCCGCGTTATCCGATTCAGTCCGGCAATCAGCCGCCGATGCAGGCATTGAAATCGTGACTACCTACGGAATGACGGAGACGTGCGGTGGCTGCGTCTACAACGGAACCCCGATCGCCGGCGTAGACGTGGCCACGAGTGGCGGAACAATAAAGATCAAAGGCTCAACGATCGCCTATACCTATCTCAACGACGAGCAAGCATGGCGAGATTCTTTTGTCGATGGGTGGTTCGTCACAAGTGATCTCGGAACATTCACCGATGGCAAGCTCGCCGTCAAGGGCAGGACGGACGATGTCATTATCAGCGGCGGCAAGAAGATCTCGCTCAGTTCAGTCGAACGCGCCCTGCAGGAGACTTTCAAAGAAAATGAATTCGCCGCCTTCTCCATACCCGATGCTGAATGGGGCAATGCTCTTCACATCGCGATTGCAGGCGAGCATCCAATCTCAACGCACGAAATCTCTTCGTATCTTGAGAAGACTCTTGGAGTAGTAGCAAAACCGAAAGGTTTCCTTATACTTTCGGCATTGCCCATGATCGGGGTCGGTAAGGTGGATCAAAAAGCACTTGCCCAGGCAGCACTTGAAAGAAAGGCTTTGGTAGATGACCTCACTTGATACTTGGGTAAAGGGAGGAAGACCCCGCACACTGGCTGCAGCGGTCGCCCCCGTGATTGTCGGCACGGCGCTAGCCGGAACTCATGCGATCCTTGCACGTGCCGGCCTTGCGCTGATTGTCAGTCTGTCTTTGCAGATCGGCGTGAACTATTCCAACGACTACTCCGATGGAATCCGTGGAACCGACTCCGATCGAGTTGGCCCAATTCGAATCGTGGCGAGCGGCCTCGCAACTCCTGACGCTGTGAAGAAAGCCGCGTTCATTGCATTCTCAATAGCTGCAGTCGCCGGCATTCTTCTTGCTTCACTGAGTTCGTGGTGGCTTCTCTTGGTAGGGGCCGCCGCGATTATTGCTGCGTGGACATACACTGGCGGCAAGACTCCATACGGATACAAAGGCTTTGGCGAAATTTCGGTATTTGTCTTCTTCGGACTCGTTGCAACGATGGGCACGTACTACGTGCAGACGCAGACTCTTACGTTAAGAAGTCTTGCCTCAGCGATTCCAATTGGCGCGCTGTCGTGCGCGATCCTCGCTATCAACAACATTCGTGACCGTGCAAAAGACGCTCTTGTGGGAAAGCACACCTTGGCTGTCCATTTGGGTGAAAACGGAAGTCGAAATTTCTTCGTACTCCTCCTTCTTCTCGCCCACGTTGCAGCGCTCTTTGTGACCCCTTGGGCGCTGATCACGCTCGCCGCCCTTCCTTTTTCACTAAGGCTTGCACGTGAGGTGAAGGGTGAGAAGGAGAGCGCAGCCCTTATTCCCATGATCGCCAAAACCGGGCAGCTCCAACTCCTCTTTTCAGCCCTGTTAGCAACGGCAATCCTCGTCTCATAATCAAGGGTTACACTTTCCTTATGCGCTTCCTCCTATTTGTTCTCCCAGTAATCTTCACCATCTACACACTCGTCGACTGTGCAGGCACCGACCAATCGCAAGTCCGCAATCTCCCAAAATGGGGTTGGCTCTTGATCATTCTCCTGGTTGCCCCATTCATGGCCCTTGGATCCATCGCCTACTGGATCGCTGGTCGCCCTGTTCGTGCAAAAGGGTTCAACTTCGGCGGATCACGTCGCGTGCTTCCACCCGATGACAATCCAGACTTCCTTAATAAGCTTTAATTGAAAAGAGCCAGACTGGCGGTAACGCTCACTTTCATCACCAATGGCCTGGCAGTCGGTTCGTTCGTCGCACGTATCCCCGACATCAAAACATATCTAGAAATCTCCAATGCCACACTCGGCATACTGCTCCTCTTCTCGTCTATCGGCGTCTTCCTTGCACTTGGCCCATCAGGAAAACTATCTGCTAAACACGGAAGCGCCCCGATCGCCTTCTGGGCGTCAATCGCTCTTGCTATCGCGATGGCTCTCCTGGGATTCGTCTTCAACATCGCTTGGCTCTGCTTCACACTCTTTCTCTACGGCTTCGCACTCGCTTTTCAGGACGTGGCGATGAACTCGCACGCCGTTGCACTTGAACACAAATCAGGCAAGCGAATGATGAGCGTCTTTCACGGAATGTTCTCGGTGGGGGGATTGCTCGGCGGGGCCATAGGTGGGGTGTTCTCACAAATGAAGGTTCCATTTAGCACGCAAGGATTAATAGTTGGTGGCCTTATTGCTCTTGTAGCCCTCTATTCCAAAGATCGTTGGCTTCCTGCACATGCCGACAAGCACGAATTCATTCAGGAAGGCAAGACAAAGAAGCGACCGAGCCTTCTGTGGATTCTTGGATTCTTCGGCTTCTGCGGAGCGATCTCTGAAGGGGCTGCCGGTGACTGGGGAGGGATCCTTTCTCGTGAAACTTTCCACGCCTCTCACTTTGCTTCAGCGCTGCCCTACATCGCTTTTTCAACCACGATGATCATCGGTCGATTCTCTGGTGATCGTCTTGCGCACAGATTCGGTGCCCCAAGAATCCTCTCCGCCGCCGGTGTCATCGCAAGTTTGGGGTTGGCAATCGGACTTCTTATTGGAAACAGCTTTGGCGTCGTTCTCGGCTGGTTCTTCCTTGGAATAGGACTTTCGGTTGTCATTCCCCTGCTCTTCAGCGCGGCTGGGACAATCGCAGCTACACGGTTCAAGGGGCAGGTAGCGCCGTCGCAAGCGGTTGCCATCGTCTCAGGGATCTCGTATTTCGGCTTTATCGTCGGCCCGCCAACAATTGGCGTGATCTCAGACCTTGTTCAACTCCGCTGGGCAATGTTCTTGGTTGTGGTGCTAGTTGCGCTGCTTACTGGCAGTGCAAGGTTCGCCAAAACCGAATAGCACGCCTCTTAAATCTCTGCGAAGGCTCGCACCGGGAAGGTGCCGAAATCCTTGACTTTCGGAGGAACGGCGCTGAATCGCGCACCCTGGCTCGGTAATTGATCAAGACACGTTAAGTGTTCAACAACAAGAATCCCTGCCCTAAGAAGCAACGAATGCGCAGGGCGTTCTCCGCCTGATTGCGTGTTGTCAATGTTGACTGAGTCGATGCCAACGAGTTTCACCCCGACATCAACCAAATACTGTGCGCCTGCTTCCGTCAAGAATGGTGCATCCTTTCCATATTGCTCATTACCAAAATGACGGTCCCATCCGGTATGCAACAGAACTGCAGTTCCCCCTAATTCCCGATCGAAGAAGACCCCTGCTGGTATTCCACGATCTTGCATATCAGTTACGTGGAAGACCTCTGCTGGTAAACCGACCAGACTATTGATATCGATTTCAGACAAGTCGTTTCCATCCGGGTAGCGATGGAACGGGGAATCTAAATAGGTTCCGGTGTTGCCGACCATCGTGATCGTATCGATCGCGAATTCCGTACCTGGTGCATAGTGGGATCTTGATTCTTCGCGAGTTAGGTGCGAGGTGATAGTTGGCGCCGGCAACCCCGGATATGTCACAAGGCCAGAAGAAATCGTCTGGCTCAGGTCAATAATTCGTCTTGGTTGGGTCATTTACAAATACTAGTTATTCTCTCATTTCGTCGCAGAGAATTAATTGCTCGATCCTAGAGCCCAGAGTAAGTGTGCTTTCCAGTACCCCAGATATTTATGTAGACATAGTTAAAGAGGAATGTGGAACCCGCGAAGAGACATAACCAGGCTGCTTTTCGTCCACGCCAACCAACAGTGACCCGAGCGTGAAGATATGCCGCATATGCGACCCACGTAATAAATGCCCAAGTTTCCTTTGGATCCCAACCCCAGTAACGGCCCCACGCGTGCTCAGCCCATATGGCACCAGCAATTACAGCAAAGGTCCAGAGTGGAAATACAAAGGCGACCAATCGGTATGAAAGCTGATCGAGAACCTCCAACGAAGGAAGGCGTTTGGCCCACGCTTTGCGTTCGCCCTTCTGTTCCATCGAATCCAAATAGAGATACGTGGCGGCAATCGTGTTTGCGAGGAGAAAGACTCCGCCCGCAATGATCGCAGCAGAGACATGGATGACCAACCAGTATGACTTAAGCGCGGGCACCAACGGCGCACTTGGGCGATAAAGAACAGTGATGGCAGTCCCAAGTATCAAAAGTACAAAAGTGGCGATCGGCAACCCGAGCCATCGAAGGTCGTACTTCTTGAGGGCGAAGAGATATGCGCCGGTAAAAGCGAGAGCTCCCGTGATGGAGAACTCGTACATGTTTCCCCAAGGAACACGGCCAGCCGAAACACCACGAGCCACAACACCAGCAAAGAGAAGAAGGAATCCCAAAATCATGAAGGCGGTGGCGATTCGCCCGGCTTTTTCCGTTCGGTTGTAGTCAAGGGTCTTTACAAGAAGACTGCCTTCAGTCTTCACATGCTCGCCTTGTGGCGCGCGCACCGCCCAAGCGGTTTCATATGCGTGTCCGAAGAAGGCCAATGTGTAGACGCCCATGGCCGAATAAACCAAGTAGTTGGAGAGGTAGGCCCACGTTGAGTGCGTCATTTTCCATCCTTCTTTAAGTCGGCGACGAGTAATGCAATTTCATTTTCCAAACCTGGGGCTCCGCTCCTGGCAAGCCCGGCCACTTCAACTTTCCCATCCCCTGCAGCGCGAATCCATATTCTGCGGCGGCGAGTGAAGAGCGAGCCCAGCAAACCAAGGATCGCCAGAATACCCCCAGCAAGGGAATACATTTTCCCAGGATCTCTCACGACCTGAAGATTGACCCATTGAACGATGCCATCGAATCGAATACTGCCCTCAGCAAACGTGAAGGTTTGCCCCACACCAAGGGACTCCAAGCCAATCTTCGTCATCTTCGTCGTATCGATGCGGTAGACCGATTGAGGAATTCCACGATCTAGACCTAGATCGCCCTTCCACACCGAGAAAAGGAGTCTCGGATCAAGGGCTTCCGGATAGATAGAAATGCCGCCGCGAACCTTGTCGCGTCCCGCCGTAGGAAGGAAGGAGGAGACAAAACCCAACTGCGGCGTTGAATCCGGAACCTTGATCGCACCGATTGAGGTGAGGTTGGCATCTTGGGGTAGGAACGGGACTGGTCCGCGGAGGACTATCGCACCGCTCTTGTCGCGAACTGTGACGATTGGTGAATATCCATTGGCTTGGAGATAGACATTGGTGCTCCCGAAACTAATCGGACTGTTCACTTTGATAATGCGCTTCACCTTTGGCGCACCAGGCTTGTCAACCACGGTTACCTTCAATGTGTAGTCCTGTGGCGCATTTGTCGCGGGGTCATATTTGGCTTGGAAGTCATCAGCGGTGATAACAAACGGTGAAAGGGATTGATCGCGAAATAGTTTTCCATAACTCAAACTGTCGTAGGTTGTAGGCGTATTTGTGAAGCGTTCGCCGACGTTGACAATGGCCTCTCCCTTCATTCCAAAGAGAGCACCAAGGCTCACTCCGACAAGAATCAGGATCAGCGCAAGGTGAAAGAAGAGATTGCCGGTTTCGCGCAGGTATCCCTTTTCGGCAGATATCGATCCTTCAAATTCGCGGATGCGAAAATGCTTGCTTTGCAACCATGTCCTTGCCGTAGATAGTTCTTCCCCGCCGCCCTGCCAGCTGTGGAAAAATTCCATCCGATCCAGATTCGCGGGCGTCAACGGCGGCAACGCCCGACTGGCCTTGAGATGATCAAAGGTACGAGGAAGAACACAACCGATAAGGGAAATGAAGAGAAGAATGTAGATAGCGCTAAACCAAGGCGACCCATAGACATCAAATAGTGAAAGACGATTCATCCATGAAGCAAGGGTGGGATCGTTCGCGAAATAATCCTGCACCTTCATGGGGTTCTGCGGACGTTGTGGGATAAAAGACCCGGGAATGGATGCGACGCCTAGCAAGAGAAGGAGAATCAATGCGGTGCGCATGCTCGTGAGCTGCCTCCAGGCAAAACGCAGAAGGCTTACAAGGCCGAGTTCGGGCAGGTCGCTCTGATTGCTCATTTAGACCACCGGTATGAAACTGGAGATGGAGGAACGCAGGGAATTCATGATGTCGTTCCAGATGCCAAATACTTGTAGAAGGCCAATGAGGATCATCAGGACTCCCCCAATATTGGTAATGACGTTACCTCGCTTTGAGATGAACCTTCGCAATTTTGCGGAGCGATCCAGGAAGAGCCCGGAGAGAATAAAGGGAATGCCAAGGCCTATGCAGTACCCGAGAGACAGGAAAGCTCCACGCCATGCGCTTGCCTGTTCGAAAGCGAGGGTTTCCACGGCCGCCAGTGCCGGACCAATGCATGGCGTCCAACCCACTCCGAAGAGAAATCCGAGCAGCGGTGCACCAACAAGTCCGCCAACCGTTGAAATCTTCGGTTTGTAGACAGGCATCATCGGAAACTGGCCCATAAAAATGAGTCCCAGTGCAATCGTGAAAAGCCCAAGTACTTGGGTAATCACGCCTTGATGATTCAGAACCTTAGAGCCAAGGCCGCCGAAGAGCGCGCCGTATGAAACAAAGAGAACGCTAAATCCGAGGATAAACAGAAGCGAACCTGCGAGTACTCGTCCCCTGCTCTTTGACATGCCAGCGGCATAGGAGAGATATCCAGGAACCAAAGGCAGTACGCATGGAGAAAGAAAGGAGATCAGCCCTGCAATTATCGAGATGGGAAATGCAACCAGCAATGCCCCATCCATTATCTGATTTACAAATAGGTCCTTCATTCGGCGCTCACTCGATTGATCAGGTCCGTCAACGATGCAACGGTGATCTCACCTGAAATTCTGGCGGCTACTTTCCCGTTCTTATCAATCACAACTGTTGTGGGAATCGCATTAGCAACCAAGGAGTTGTGAAAACCCATAAGGATTGAATCATCGATCAGGGTGGGATACGGAATGGCAAACCGTCGCACAAACGCGTTGGCAGTGGCCACACTGTCTCGCGTCAAGATACCGACAAAACTCACATCCGGAAAGGACCTGGAGAGCGCAGCGAGCGCGGGGGCTTCTGCGCGGCATGGTGCACACCACGACGCCCAGACATTGATAACGGCAACACGGTGGGCCTCAAGCCGGAAGGTTCCGCCGGCAAGTGTGGCGCCCTCGATATTCGGCGCAGATTGCCTGTCCGAAGCCTTGATGAAAGTCACTGTTCCGTTTCCAGCAACATAACTCCGAGACCCGGTGGACGAGCCTCCACCGCAGCTGGTAAGAAGAAGAGAAACTGCAACTCCCAATAGGGCAATGCGGTATGCAGCCTTCATTACTTCTTCACAGGGAGCAAGTGGCGGGCGGGCTCCGAGTAACTCACACCCGAAATCATGTTCTCGTCATCGAAATGAAAAGTCGTCACGGAAGCAAGTGTGCATTCACGCTTGCGAGGATCATGGATTAAATGACGACCCTCAACTGCGCTTCTCAAGATCCAAATTGGAAGTTGATGAGATACACAGATTGCATCTTTGTCCCCAGCGACCTCGTGCGCAGAAAATACTGCAGCAAGCATTCGAGTCACCTGCTCCATATAAGGCTCTCCCCACGAGGGTCGCCATGGATTCCAAAGATGGCGCCATGCCTTGGGATGTCGAAGTGCGCCATCACCAATTCCAAACGGCTCACCCTCGAAAATATTGGATGCCTCGATCAAACGCTCATCGGTTGCTATCTCAATATTGTGTGCTGCAGATATCGGCGCAGCTGTTTCTTGTGCCCTCTGTAGTGGTGACACATGCAATGCGCCAAGATCAATCGCTCTCGACCATTCGCCAAGGGCCAACGCCATATCCTTACCGCGCTCGGACAGACGCCATCCTGGTTGGCGCCCGTAAAGAATCTTTTTAGGGTTCTCGACTTCGCCGTGTCGGATCACATGAACGCTTGAGGTCATGGACAAAGCATAAAGCGTCGCAGGGATGCTTTGATCGCTACTCTAGGAACATGGCCCCAACCCCCAAACGAGCGGCATTCTTTGACGTCGATAACACGCTCATACGTGGGTCCGCGCTCTACTTCCTCGGTAAGGGGATGTACCAACGCGGGTTTTTCACCAAAGCCGACATTTCACGATTTGTGGTTGCGAATTTACGATTTCGATTCTCAGGAAAAGAAAAGCCTGAGGAGATGAAGCGATTGCAGAATGCGGCGACCAATTTTATCGCTGGTCAGAAGGCAAGCGATATTGCGAAGTTGGCTCAAGAAGTTTACGACGAACATGTTTCACCAGCGCTCTGGCAGGGCACGATTGATATTGCTCAAACACATCTGAGCAATGATGAGGAAGTCTGGCTTGTCACTGCCGCCTCCCAGGAAATGGCTCAGGTCATCTGCCAGAAGTTGGGTTTCACCGGCGCCCTCGGAAGCCGGGCCGAAGTCAAAGACGGAATCTACACAGGGCAGATGATAGGCACCCTTCTTCACGGCAAGGAGAAAGCAACGGCTATCAAGGAATTGGCCGCAGAACGCGGCTTCGAGCTCTCAGAGTGCTACGCGTATTCGGACAGCCATAACGACCTTCCTCTGCTTTTGGCAGTAGGCCATCCAAGTGCGATCAACCCAGACGCCGTCCTTCGCATCCGCGCCTTGCGAGAGTCATGGCCGATTCACGATTTCCGCCGCGCTCAAGCGCTCAACCGACTGCTTGGACCCGTGGTTAGTTGGCTAGCAGCCATAGGCGTACTTCTGACACCTCGAAGAAATAAAGATAGGTAAACACCAAAGCAGATCACCCGCTAATGTAGAGCGGTTATGGAAACGCGCTCTTTTGCAGACTACCTTCGTGGGTTAGATGACTCCGACCTACTCTCACTTTTTGCGCTTAGGCCTGATTTAGTCTCACCGGTCCCTCATGACATCTCCTCGCTCGCAGTCCGTGCGAACTCAGCACCAAGCCTTTCCCGCGCCGTTGAGCGTCTGAACGAGTGGCAATTTCAAGTACTCGAAGCATGCGCTGCGCTTAATGAACCCATGAGCGAAAAAGAGATCGTCTCGGTAACTGATCCGTCTGCGAAATTCGTGATTCCGCATCTTGCCAACATGGCACTGTTGTATAAGTCCAAGGACGGGTACCGACTTCCTAGTTCCCTGCGTGAAGTACTGGGAAATGAGCCCGCCGGGTTGGGACCTGCTTCGATGGCCAAGTTGTCGATGAAGAGACTCGATGAGGCACCAGATGCTGCGAAGAAAGTCCTTGAAAAACTCACTTGGGGTCCTCCTCGCGGAAGCGTCGGAGACATTCGCAATCCAGGACCTGGAATCGCATGGCTTCTCAAAGAGAACTTCCTTGTCCCGCTTGATCAACGCACCGTCATTCTTCCGCGCAACGTCGCGATCCACTTGCGCGGTGGCAAGATCCACAAACACCCCTCACCAAATCCGCCTGTGCTCACTGGACGATCAGTTCAGCAGAAAGTTTCTGATCGAGCAGCCATCGCGAACATTTCAACAATCCTTCGATGGTGCGAGGAGATCTTGAACTTCTGGTCGGAGGAGCCACCAAGTGCTCTCCGTGCTGGAGGTCTCGGTGTTCGTGATCTGAAAACTGCAGCGCAGCACCTCGGCGTGGATGAAAGTTGCGCGGCATTCGTTGCCGAACTCGTTTACTTAAACGGACTGGTCGTCTTGGATGCGAACGATCAAGTACTTCCAACGCACGCCTTTGATATCTGGTTGACGCAAAGCCCTCAGACACGATGGCGCGCACTCGTCTCACTCTGGCTGATAACTTCGCGTGTAAGCGGCCTCGTCGGTCGAGCCGAATCCAAACACATTTCGGCACTCGGCCCAGAACTCGATCGCGTAAACGCTTCAAGTACCCGCAGACTGACATTGGAAATGCTCGCCCAACATCCAGAGGTATCCCCCGATGTCGAAGCACTTCTTTCACTCATCAAATGGAAGGCCCCAGCGAGGCGAAATCCAGGGTTTCAAGGCGACCTTGTCCGATGGACCCTTCGAGAGGCCGAATGGCTAGGGATTACAGGACAAGGCGCAATCTCAAAATACGGCCTTGCATTCTTGAACGGGCGCGAAGATTGTGAAATCGACTCGGACTTGCCAAAACCAATCGACCATATTCTGATTCAGAGCGACAACACGGCAATCGCGCCCGGACGCCTAGAAATAGGCATAGCGCGAATATTGGACTCGATCGCCGATATCGAAAGCCGCGGAGGCGCAACGGTCTATCGATTCAGCGAATCGTCCATCCGGCGCGGTCTAGACCATGGCAAGACGGGTGAGGAGATAAAAGATTTTCTCCGCAAAACGTCCAAGACGCCGATGCCGCAGCCTCTTGATTATCTAATCGGAGATGTCGCAAAACGTCACGGACGTCTCCGTGTCGGAAACACAAGCTCATACCTCCGTTGTGAAGACCCGACACTTCTCACGCAGATAGTCAGCGACAAGAAACTTGAAGGATTCCCTATACGTCGAATTGCTCCTGAAGTTCTTATCTGCGATCTTGATGCAAACGAATTCATGATCGCCCTTCGCAGCGCCGGATACATGCCAGCAGCAGAATCGAGCACAGGGATCTTGATAACCGGGCAAAAAGTGAATCGCGCCAAATCAAAACCTCGTCCACCTCGGGTGATTGGCGAAATTGAAACTCCTTCCCAAGAGACGCTGACTTCTGCAATCCGATCACTTCGCGCAGCGGAGCGGTCAAGCCACAAACAGACTTCGCTTCGCGAGATTGCCGCCAACGCCCTCGGATCCCTTCCTCGAACCACGGCCAACGAGACTCTGGACCTGTTGCATAAATTCATCGTCGAGGGACACACGCTCTCGATCGGATACGCGGATAACAACGGTGCGGTTACTCATCGAATCATCGACCCTCTCAGCATCAGTGCAGGTTCGCTTATCGCACGTGACCACGGCACCGGCGAAATCCAAACTTTCAGGATCCCTCGCATCACGGGGGTCGCACCGCTTTAGGGGTGAGACTTAGTTCGTATTGCCTAGGGAGTTCTGTACTCAATAGAAAGGGCTCCGATCTCTCGGAGCCCTTGCCCAAATTCACTCGACTCTTGATCGATGCCAATCGATCATCGAGAGTCTTTAGGACTGCGATGCAGGCGACGGGATTCGAACCCGCAGCTCTAGATTGGCAAAAACCAGTGTGTTTCCATTTACACCACGCCTACCTTCGCGTGATGAATCTTCAACTAGGAGGGAGCGGCTAGATAAACCCGTAAGGACTTTTGTGGACAGGCCCCAACTGGGGACATTAAAAAGCCCGGACGATGCCGGGCTTTTTGTTTGCCAATCTAGAGTGGTTTTAGTATCGCAGAAAACTAGGTCACACGGAGTAACCAATACCTTGGATTTTGGGATTGCATTAACGATTAGTCGGGTTGCCAAAACATTTGCCACTGCGATCTACGACAGATCTGGAATTTCACCCGCAACGCGGTAGCCCTCGGTCAAAGGGCCGCCGACTCGTTCGAGAATTTCACGGACCACATCTTCTATTGGTTCCTTTTCTCCAGTTTCAAGTACAGCCTTCATGGCGCCAGAAAGTTGTATTGATAATTCAGGATCGCTCAATACCAGATGTCGTTGCAGCCACTTGCCCGAGGCCAGCCATTGCCCTTTGGATAGAAGGGCGAGTTCGCTGGCACCTACGAGTATTTGTTGAGTGATGTAGAGCAATTCAGTGGGATCTGTGGCCCCGATTAGATCATCAAGTTGGCCGGTTAGCGCGTAACGCCTTCTTTCCATTTCCTCAATGGATATCGACGAGGGACCCTTGGCAAAACGTTCAATGGCCTCCGATTGCAGCTGCTCGGCTTCCCCATCTACGGAAACAAGAATGTGGCCATCCGAGAGCATCTTGAGCGTTGGCGCACAATGTTCACTCGTCTCTTTGGCCACAAAATATTTGATCGATGCAGGACTTTGGACAAACAACTCAACTGGCCAACCGTATTCACAGATATTTTCCCGAAAGGGTGCGGGTCTGCCCTGCAGAACGACCACAATATCTAAGTCCGATGTAGACGTTAGGCGCCTCGTCAGCGCACTTCCAGTAAGAAATGCAGCTCTTGCGTCGGGGAACCGGGCGCTAACAATTCGTTGAGCGGCGTCGATGGGACTAAGACGTTCCATACCGCCAAACTGTATGCCACTTACTGGAACACTTGACGAGTCATTTCCTTCGTTTCTCTCAGACATTTGAGGTTGCATTAACGATTGGTGGGATTGCCGGACAAGGTTCAATTTGCCATGACACTTCGTGCTGCAAAAAGTAGGTGCGTGCCACCGTCTACTGCTCCAGGTTCCGCGCAAGCCGCGACTTCATGCTCAAGGAACCGCCGCCACCGATCGGGATCAGATTCCAAAACAGCAAGTGCTTCTGGCTTATCGAGAGACGCCCAGTTGCTTGCGCTCATTGCTAGCAGTTCCCCTCCGCAGCGTCGAACAAGATTCGTGATCTCGGATGCACGAAACATCTGACAGACATGCGCACCTCCGATATGTCGCAGATCCCCAGTGCGCAATATTGCATCGTTGGCGTCGTCTCCAAATGTTTCTGCAACAGTAATCACATCCTCCAGGAGGTGTCTCCATGTCCCGAGCAGTGACATCACGGATGCAACGACGACTCCTCCTGGGCGCACGACACGAAACAACCCTGCCATGGCCTCATCGATATTTTCGAACGCGTAAGACAACGGCCCTCCATAGGCCACGACTGCATCGAATTCTCCATCGGCGTACCTGGACGTATCGCATACGTCCAGGACCTCCCAGGACTCCACAGACGTAGAGCTCGCGAGTCGTGTTCGATTGAGATCAAGTTGAACGGGCGAGAAGTCGGTGACCGCCACCCTCGCACCCAAGTCAATCAGTTCCATCGTGAATCGACCTGGTCCAGCACCGACTTCCAGGACTCGGTCACCACGACTGATGAAACGGGTTAGAAATTGACGGTGCACCTCGAAACTGACGCGTCCATTGATGTCTTTTTCAAGCCGCTCCCACTCCGCATCTCCAAATTCATCGTAGTAAGAGCGCATTTTCTGACGATCGTTCTGAGTCATACATGTCATTCTGCCAGTGCCGTGCCATCGGGGGGCGACCCAATTGTCAAAGCTCAATGAGGGTGTATTGATGATTGGTGGCGTTGCCCGTAACGGTTGACTTTTCTTATGGGCACAATGTGGCAGCGATGCAATTCGACCCATTCTGGGCCAATTGGATTTTGAATCAAATGGTCGAGCCTGAGATGGCAAGTCATGCAAGGATTCATGGATGAAATCCGTAGAGAGCCACATCGCGGGTGCCTCCGGTCGGCTTGATCGTCACAGAAACATCATCAATGTCGCATTCGAAGCAGCTATGAGGATCGCACAAGACCTCCTCCATGCTGAGGGAATCGATGTGTTGTTCATCGACTCACCTGATGAGGTGATTCCAGAGTTGGGCGTCGGTGGCTATACATATAGTCCCCACGTCATTATTGTCGCAATTGATCCAGACTTTCCTGATCTTAGTGAGCATCATTTATTCTCAACGCTCGTCCATGAATTCCACCATGCCGTTCGGTGGCGTGGACTCAGCCTTCACGGGGATCTTGGAGAGATGATGGTGAGCGAAGGCCTCGCACAACTTTTCGAGGAAGAGGTATCAGGAGTCCGGCCAATGTACAGCCAAGTTTTGATCACATCCTCTGAAACGGAGCAAGCTGAATTGGAACTCCATCAGCAGGCCTTCAGTCAAGCGAAGTGGTTCTTCGGCACAGAAAATATAACTAGATGGTTTGGCTACACATTCGGATATCAGATTTGCGCGGCGTACGCTCAATCCACGCATAGCCGTGCATCCGATTTAGTCGGCGTATCAGCTCGCGATGTACTAGAGGCCGCAGGTCTCCACTAAGGCAGATATCCCTAAACACTATTGGAAATTCGACACCGGACCATGAAGAGCGATATTAACGATTGGAGGAGTCGCCCAAGACGCTGCACAGAAGGAGTCGGTGACGGGAATCGAACCCGCACCGACAACTTGGTAAAAGTGGACAGAAAGCAACAGAGACCTTAGAAAATTCCAAGGTCTCTGTTGTCGACAACTCCAAGGCGCAATACTTGTTTGTGAGGATTACCAGCCCTCGCATCACACCATTTCCTTGCAAACTCCAAGGCGTGAAAATTCTGACATAAATCTCGGCTACTCGGAGTAACTAGTACCGAATGCAGACCTTCTTCACGCCCAACTTCAATCCAGACTCGGCCTCCAGAAGGTTCTAGGGCGTTGGCACCCAGAAGGAAGGGAAGTACGGCAGAATAGAAGGTATGTCTGCCTCCCTCACTGCTCCGGAAGCACTGGAAATGCTTGTGCGATGCGAATCGCCTACTGAGGACTTGGCTGCGTGCAACGAAGTAATAAGACTGGCGTCAGATATCGCCCAGAAGGTGCTCGGATCGCCCGCCCAGGTTCGCCAAGTAAATGGCCGACCAGTGTTCTGGTTCGGCGCCGGAAAGCCAGAGATCGTCCTATTGGGACATCTGGACACCGTCTGGCCCAAGGGTTCATTTGAGCCTTTGTGGGAGGTCAAGGGGGATGTCGCCCGCGGCCCTGGAATCTTCGATATGAAGGCGGGCTTCATTCAAGCCCTCTTCGCGCTGAGAGGGATCACGGGCTCGGTTGCTCTTGTAGCCACATCGGATGAGGAAAGCGGCAGCGCAACGTCCAAGGAATTGATCCAGGAACTATCAAGAGGCGCCAAGGCAGTGCTTGTCCTTGAAGCCGCGGTTGACGGGAAAGTGAAAGTCGGTCGCAAAGGGACGGCGATGTACCAAGTGATCGTTCACGGCCGCGCATCCCATGCTGGATTGGAACCTGAAAAGGGAATCAACGCCACAACAGAGATGGCTCATGTCGTTCTGAAGTTGTCTGCATTGGAAAGCGTGGAGCGGGGAACCACAGTCGTTCCTACTGTCCTTCGATCGGGCAACACGACTAACACTGTTCCAGACCATGCGGTGCTCGACATCGACGTTCGCTCGTTCTCTCAGGCGGACCTTATTCGAGTCGACGAATCAATCCGTTCCTTCAAACCAACAAACAAAAATGCACGCATTGAAATTTCTGGTGGACTCAATCGCCCGCCTCTTGAGCCAAGTTCAACGCAATATCTCTACGAGCGGGCTGAGAAGGTTGCGCAGAAGATTGGAATTCAACTTGGATCTGCAAGTGTAGGCGGGGCAAGCGATGGGAATTTCGCGGCGGCAGCCGGTGCCCGAGTACTTGATGGACTGGGTGCGGTTGGCTCAGGCGCTCACGCGCTAACCGAATGGGTCAGCATCTCCGCGATTGAAGAGCGCACCAATTTTCTCCACCACTTTATAGAAGACCTACTCAATGACTGATGGACCATTAATTGTTCAGAGTGACAAGACTCTGCTGCTCGATATCGATCATCCGCTAAGCACTGAGTGCCGCCGGGCAATCGCCCCATTCGCAGAACTCGAGAGGTCTCCCGAACACATACACACGTACAGGCTGACCAATCTTGGATTGTGGAATGCACGCGCTGCCGGTCACGACGCAGAACAGGTAATCGACACCCTTCTTAAATATTCTCGCTACGCGGTTCCGCATTCAATTCTCGTAGATGTCGCCGAGACGATGTCACGCTATGGACGACTGCGACTAGAGGCCGATCCCGTACACGGGCTCATCCTTGTCACCACCGACACCGCCGTGCTCGAAGAGGTCATTAGAGCCAAGAAGATCGCACCTCTTCTAGGAGCGCGCATTGACGCCCAGACAGTGGCAGTTCATCCCAGCCAGCGGGGGCATATAAAGCAGTCACTTTTGCGCCTTGGGTGGCCAGCTGAGGATTTCGCGGGCTATGTCGACGGGCAGCATCACGAGATCGATCTTGTGCAAAATGACTGGAAGATTCGCCCCTACCAAGAACTGGCGGCCGAAGGTTTCTGGCACGGCGGCTCAGGTGTTGTCGTACTCCCCTGCGGTGCGGGCAAGACAATCGTCGGTGCGGCGGCAATGGCGCACGCCAAAGCAACGACGCTCATTCTCGTGACGAATACTGTTGCAGCGAGGCAGTGGCGGGAGGAACTCCTGCTTCGCACGACCTTGAACGAAGATGAAATCGGCGAATACTCCGGCTCCAAGAAGGAAATACGTCCGGTAACTATTGCCACTTACCAGGTCATGACAAAGAAGAAGGGTGGTGTCTACTCTCACCTTGATCTCTTTGACACCCATGACTGGGGATTGATCATCTACGACGAAGTCCATTTGCTTCCTGCGCCGATATTCCGATTTACCGCAGACATCCAATCGCGTCGCAGGTTGGGCTTAACTGCGACGTTGGTGCGAGAAGACGGGCTCGAGGGAGAAGTATTCTCATTGATCGGCCCCAAGAGATTTGATGTACCTTGGAAGGAAATCGAAGCACAAGGCTATATCGCCCCCGCCGAGTGCATCGAGGTTCGTGTGACCCTCACCGAGCAAGAACGACTTGCCTATGCAACTGCAGAGCCTGAAAACAAGTATCGGCATTGTGCAACCACCGTTACCAAACGAAAGATCGTAGAAGAATTAGTGAAACACCACGCAGAGGATCAAGTGCTTGTCATTGGACAGTACATCGACCAGCTGGACGAACTACAGGAAGTTCTAGATGTCCCGATCATCAAGGGTGACACTCCCATCAAAGAACGCGAACACTTATTCAATCTTTTCCGCAAGGGCGAGATCAAATGCCTGGTTGTCTCCAAGGTTGCAAACTTCTCCATTGATTTGCCAGAAGCATCAGTGGCAATTCAAGTTTCGGGAGCCTTCGGTTCAAGGCAAGAAGAGGCTCAGCGACTCGGCCGGATTCTCCGACCCAAAGCCGACGGTCGCACTGCGCGCTTCTACTCAGTCGTATCACGCGACACCATCGACCAAGATTTCGCACAGAACCGCCAGCGGTTCCTGGCCGAGCAGGGGTATTCCTACAGAATTATCGACGCCGACGATGTCTATCAAGGGAAGATCTGAAGCGATCTGGATCCACACGGTAAAAATCGTGATGCTCGCCGTCGATGTGAATCACAGGGATTTGCTCGCCATACTTCGCTTCCAAAAGTGGATCGCCCTCAATGAAGCGTTTTTCTATATCAAATTGTAATTCTGGCTGCAACGACTCAAGAGTTTCAATGGCCACCTCGCACAGATGGCAACCCGCCCGGGTGTAAACAGTGACTAGGTTTCGAGTAGTCAAACTTTCAACTCCTTCTGGCTTGACCCACATGAGAGTCGCCTGTGGGTCACCGTCAAATCATCTCACCCTGATACGGTTTCCCAATATGCATACCCGACGAAGAAACCCCATTCGCGCAGGCATTGCCCTCGTCGCGATTCTGGCTGGTCTCATCTCGGCGCCCCAAGCTCGCGCTCTTCCGATCATTCACGAAAGAGCCTCCACAATATGGGGACATACCTACGCTGGCCCACCAACCAAGAGTCTCGAAACAACAAACAGTGGCGGCGTACATCTGGCAAAGCAGAGTACGTTCGTCGTTACCTACAACAATTTCCCAACATGGGCGAAGAATGACGTCCAAGCGGCTGTCGATGTCTGGGCTGAGAACTTCGCATCAACCGTCCCCATTAACATTGAGGCGACCTGGGGACGGTCTTCTACTTCAGGAATTCTTGGAAGTGCAAGGCCTGGAAACTACTTTTCCGGATTTACAGGAGCACCTGATTCCACGCTCTGGTATCCCTCAGCCCTGGCAAATGCACTTGCAGGAGATGACCTCGACAAGAGCAGCCCCGAGATTGTCATCCAAGCAAATTCAAATGCAAATTGGGATCAACGAAATGATGGAAAGCCCACATCCACCGAATACGATCTTGAATCGGTTTTCATTCACGAGCTTGGACATGGCCTTGGTTTCCTGTCCACTGATGCCTACGACACTTATTTCAAATATGGGATTCTCGATCAACCAACCGCTTTCGATGCATACGCCCAGACAAACGACGGTCGCCGGCTTTCGGATTTCCCATCCCCCTCGCTCGAACTCGGCACCGCACTGACGAATACGTTGGTCTGGTCTGGACCACTGGGAATCCAAGCCAATAACGGAGTCAAACCACTGCTCTTCACTCCCTCGCGTTACGAGGTCGGATCCTCAGTCAGTCACCTAGATGAGGCGACTTTTTCTTCCGTCGGCCTCAATTCCGTCATGACGCCAAACTTGGATGCAGGTGAGGTTTTCCATCAACCTGGCCCTCTGCTTGTTGCGATGCTCCAGGACCTCAGGAACAAGCCGCCCGCCGGAATCGCGAGCACGATGCCGCTGCCTCCTCGAAATGTCGCAGCCCTTGTCGGGGACAAATCCGCGGTAATCACCTTCGATTTGCCCACCAATAGCCGCACCGCACAAATCACTGATTACGCAGTCAAAAACAATAGGACTGGGGAGGAGATCTCGGTCACGTCAAGCCCGGTCTTGATGTCTGGTCTAAAGAACGGACTGGCTTATACCTTCTCCTTGTACTCGAGGAATGCGTTGGGCCAATCCGAAAGCGTGCAGACGAATCCAGTGACACCACAACCTGCTTGGAAAGCAACGATTTTGGATTCTCTCTCCGACGGAGGACACGTCGCGACAACACTTTTCCAGACCCAACCCGCAATCGTCTACACAGATGGCAAACGCGGATGGGTGAAAATAGCAATGTGGACTGGGAAGGGCTGGCGCAAACTCACCGTAGACGGCCGTGGTGGAACCGCGGGACGAACCCTTCATAATGTTTCAGGACCAGTGTCGGTCTGTACAAGCGGTTCGGGCAAAGATCAAATATTGCACATCTTCTATGCAGACCTCGTTGATAAAGATCTTCGGCACGCTACTTTCGATGGAACCAATTTCAAATATGAAATCGTGGATGGAAACGGCCCGATCGTTCAGCCGTACGAGCAAGTCAATCGCGTTCGGACTGCCAGTGATGTCAGTGTAAGCAATGCATGTGCAAGTACGGCAGTCGCCATTCAAGTCTTCTACCGTGACGAAACACAAGGCATTCTTCTCGGTGCGGTAAAAGGAGCCTCTGGTAAGTGGTCGTACGAAATTGTTGATGGTGATCGCAAGAGCGATAACCACACAACTGGCGATGTCGGAGTCCATCTGCGCGCGGTAGCAGTCGGGGCAAAAGTTTCGGTTCTCTATGACTCCGTGCTTGTCGTGAATCAACAGAAGCAGGCTACGTCCGGAGAAGTGCGCCTGGCCACACGAGCAGGGATATCGCCCACCTGGACTTACCGAACACTTGATACATCAGGAGGCGGAGTTGCCGTGGCCGGCTACGACATTTCTTTAAACAAGACTGCCGCCGGAGTAATCGCGAGTTGGCTCACCGCGAGCGGGGTTTCACTACCAAAGCCAACTCAAATTCGCTGGGACAACCTCTCTGACCTTTCTCCGCCCGCCACTATTACAAGCGATGGGTACGGTCGTCCAACTTCGCCATTGAGCATCGACAATCGAACTCTCGCCTTTGGGTGTCAAGACCGTATCTGCACGACCGAACTGAAGTCCGTTGCCGGCAAAGCAGCAATCAGCCTCGTTTCAAATTCCCAAAGCCAAGCGCCGATAGACAGCGACTGGGTAACGGTCAATAAGGTGCGCTACGCAGTCGCTTCTGTCGCTGGAAAATTAACGCTACTAAGGCCGTAAAGAGAAGAGTAGAAAAGGCTTACTTGGCGTTGCGACGCTGAATACGGGTCTTTTTCAGAAGTTTCTTATGCTTCTTCTTTGCCATCCGCTTGCGTCGCTTCTTGATTACTGAACCCATTCGCCACAATCTCCTTTTAGGTATTTCTGACCTCAAGACCCATCGAGGCCCAAGGAGGTTAGGTTACCTTGGAAGTGTACGAAAGACCGAAACGCCTGCTGGCCCCCAACCTAGGACCACCAGCCCTAAATCTCGGCTGTATCCGATCGCCATTGGTGCAGTAAGGGCAGAGGCTCCATAAGCCCCGTTTATGACGCCCTTTGAGTCAAGACTCAGCGCCAACGCAGATGGCTTGCTTGGTTTCCACCCTTTTACCCCAGCTAATGCCCCGACCGACGGGAAGAGGAGGAAATGAGAGGTTGGACTGTCCACGGTGAGGGCAGGGCCACGCGAGTCAAAGCGCATCGTCCACGATGGCACAAGAGTGGATGCGAATTTCGTGACCACGGCCTCCGTCTTCGTTTTTCCAATAGCGTCCCCACCAAGAAAAAAGGAATTCGTCCCGCTCTGCCATGAACGCGTACTTAAGATGTTGGAACTTCGTACAAGCGAGGAAATCTTCCCGGCGGGCGACACCACGACGACGATTCCATCTCTAATGCCTCTGCGTCCTTGCTTTGCAATCGTCTCCGAGCTGCTCCCCAGCAACACAAGAGAGCCATCGCTCTTCCTGATAAGCGCGTTCAATTGTGTATCGGTCTTGCCTACGACGATGGGCTTACCGAAGGTTCCATCCAAATCGGCTTGAATTAAAAGACCGGCAAAACCAGATGTCGTGGAGAGAATTCCCACCACTGCAATTGCGTTGTTGGAGACGTTCACGCCCCGTGCAAGGAATGCCCCTCCCAGTTCGACGGTATAGGTGGCAAGCAATGAGCCCGATGGTGAAACCTTCCAGAGCGAAAGCGATGTGAGATCCTGCCGCATCGGAATAGGCGAGACAACGCTTACGCCATCGGGATTGAGGACAGCGGGTGTTGCCGTTGCGGAATCGGTTGTTGAGGGACTTGGTAGCACCAAATGATGTGCTGCCGATCCAACCACCCAGATATTTCCGGAGGAATCGAGTGTTGCCGCTGTCGCGATTTCATTGGAACCGTTATCTAGTGGCAAGGACCACTGCACGGTTCCCGTGGAATCCAGGGCTTGAATAAATCCATCAGTGCTGACGACACCTGTGATTGTTCCGAAGAGATAGATCCTCTTGCCTCTGACAACCATGCCTGCTGACTGATCAGAAGGCGAAAGCGTCGTGACCAATGTCATGGGGGTCTGCGCAATGGATGTCGTCGCGCCCTGTGCCAATAGTGGAAATGCAACCAGCAACAGTGCAGACGAAACGATCAGTGACAATTTCTTCATGGCGAAACCCTCACGCCAATTCTTGTGAACGATCGCGCGCGGCAACCATCGCCTTCTTCACGACCGAGGCAAGATCAGATTCTGCAAAAGACGCAAGGGCCGCAGCCGTTGTGCCGTTAGGGCTGGTCACGTTCTCGCGAAGTGTCGCGGGACTCTTTCCCGAGGTCGCGAGCAATTTTGCAGCGCCCACTATGGTTTGGATCGTCAGTTCGGTTGCCACGTCATTCGGCAACCCGAGTTCTGTCCCTGCCTTCACCATCGCTTCAACAAAATTGAAGAAGTAGGCGGGACCGGATCCGCTGACTGCCGTCACTGCGTCTTGCAAATTCTCATCCACCTCAACAACGCGACCAGTTGCCGACAGGAAATCGCGGACGAAGTTAGATTGAGCAAGGCTCACATGCGGACCAACAGACATAGCGGCCATTCCCTCCCCAACCAATGTCGGCGTATTCGGCATAACACGTATGACCGGATTCTTGCCACCGAGAAGGGACGAGATGAACTCAATCCTCTTGCCAGCAGCAAATGAAACGACAAGAGTGTTTGACTGAATCACATCCTTGATCTCTGTCAAAACGGTGGATATATCCTGTGGTTTAACGACGAGAAGCAGAACTTGCGCCTTGGATACATTCTTCTCTATGGGTTCGACAACTATTCCGTACTTATCAACGAGTTCCTTGGCGCGTTCTTCGCGCTTTTCGGAGATGATGATGCATTCAGGGCTCACGCCAGCTGAAAGCAGGGCGCTGATCAACGCCTCCCCCATCACGCCCGCGCCTATCACTCCGATGGCGCTTGGATTAAGATCAATCGTCATGAGGACAGATTACCTGCAACTGATGTGCGTAAACACTCATTAGCCCGTAGGCTCTCCCACTATGTCTGAAACGAAGCCAGGTTTTGCTCGCGATTGGTTTGAATTCACGGATCCAAACGATGAGCTTGAAATCTTCAAATGCGATCTCACGTGGTTAACTTCTTATTGGACGTGCATCTACGGCGACGGCTGCAAGGGAGTTTTTGCTGATCGACCTAATGATGGGTGCTGCACAGAGGGCGCCATGTATTCCGATGAGGATGACGAGGTACGGGTGCTCAAATCCGCCGCAGATCTCACCCCGGATATGTGGCAGTTCTATGTAGAGTCGCGCCCCAAGCGATTCGGCGACGATCTCAATATTTCAGAGAGAGATGAAGACAACGAGAGGAAGACGCGGACAGTCAACGGCTCATGTATCTTCCTCAACCGCAAGGGCTACGAAGCCGAAGGATTTACAGGTTCTTTTGGCTGTGTGCTCCATCATCTCGCGCTCAAAGAAGGCCGTCACTTTGTTGAGACAAAGCCAGATGTCTGCTGGCAACTGCCCATGCGGCGAAGCTTTGAAACCAGAGAAGTTGGCGACCGCGAGTACTCCATCACTGTTATCGGAGAGTACGAACGTCTTGCATGGGGCGATGGCGGCAACGATTTCGATTGGTACTGCACGAGTGATTCCGATGCCCATGTCGGCACAGAGCCGGTCTACATTTCCAATCGCGTCGAACTCGTCGCCCTCCTCGGACAGGCCGCCTACGATATTTTGGCAAAACATTGCGATGCACGCATTGAGGCAATCCGCGAAATCGAGAAGAGGACCCTTCCCCTCTTCGTGATCCAGCATCCGGCAACTCTTGCCGCCGATCTCGCAACAAGGGGCTAGCGCCAACCGTCACACCTTCACGCTGGCTCAATCGTCAGGGCTACGCCTTAGGCTGTGCCCATGGCAAAACCAGAGAAGGACCCGTTCCGCTGTTCTGAATGCGGATGGACCACCAATAAATGGGTCGGACGCTGCGGCGAATGCCAAGTCTGGGGAAGCGTCGAAGAAATTGCCGCACCCAAACGACTCTCACTAGTTCCTGGGGCGGTGACCAGGGCCGCAACACCAATTGCGGAAGTAGATCTCTCATCAGCCGCCGCGCGCTCCACTGGGGTTAGCGAACTCGACCGAGTTCTCGGCGGAGGCTTGGTTCCAGGCGCTGCGATTCTCCTTGCTGGTGAGCCCGGTGTCGGCAAGTCAACCCTCCTTCTCACAGTCGCTGCCAAGAGCGCCTCGCGCGGAATCAGATCCCTATTCATCAGCGGCGAGGAGTCCGCATCCCAAGTTCGTCTTCGCGCCGAACGCATTGGCGCAGTCGATCCAGTCCTGTGGCTCGCATCTGAAAACGATCTCGGTGCAGTCATCACTCACATTGATTCTGTCAAGCCGCAACTTCTGATCATCGACAGCATTCAGACGATGAACAGTGCAGCTGCCGAAGGCGCCGCCGGTGGGGTTACACAAGTACGCGAGGTCGCTGCTGCACTGATCCGCATCGCAAAGGAACGCAACATCACTTTGCTCCTTGTTGGTCATGTCACCAAGGATGGCTCCATCGCAGGTCCTCGATTACTGGAACACATCGTCGACGTCGTTCTCTCTTTCGAGGGCGAAAGACATTCGCGTCTTCGCCTCATCCGCGCAACGAAGAACCGCTTCGGTGCAAGCGATGAAGTCGGTTGTTTCGATTTGAACGATGGTGGAATTGAGAGCGTTGTAGACCCGACCGGACTCTTCACGACCAGGCATACCGAGCCTGTGCCCGGCACATGCGTCACGGTCACCCTCGAGGGACGAAGGCCACTGCTCGCAGAAATCCAAGCTCTCGTGGGAGTGGGACGCGACAACGACTACGGCAACGCCCGACGTATCACAAGTGGCCTTGACTCCGCACGGACCTCAATGACATTGGCAGTGCTTGAGTTGCGCGCCAACATTCGAATTGCTGGACGAGATGTCTACGCGGCCACTGTTGGCGGTATGAAGATGTCCGAGCCCGCAGCAGATCTAGCATTAGCATTAGCTGTCGCTTCCGCAGCAAAGGGACTTGCCCTTCCCGGTGATCTGGTCGCAATCGGTGAAGTCGGATTGGCCGGCGAGATTCGCAAAGTAAGCGGCGTCGAGCGCCGCCTTTCTGAGGCATTCCGGCTTGGTTTCAAGCGCGCGCTTGTTCCGCAAGGCAGTGACACGAAGATTGCCGGCATGGAGATCGTCGAGGTCTCAAGGTTAGACCAGGCGCTGCAACGTGTGAAGATCACAGGAGTATGAGTTCTCTAGAAAAGACAATCATCGATTGGTTTGCCGCGAATAAGCGCGACCTGCCTTGGCGAAATTCCACTGCCTGGGGTGTCATGGTCAGCGAATTCATGCTTCAGCAAACCCCCGTTATCCGCGTTCTTCCGAAATGGAACGAGTGGATGCAACGCTGGCCTACCCCACATGATCTAGCAATTGCATCAACCGCCGAGGTCATCACCGCATGGGGCCGTCTCGGCTATCCGCGAAGAGCCTTGCGTCTTCATGAATGCGCGAAAATTATTTCCAAGGACTACGGAGGCAAAGTTCCTGAGTCAGTGGAGATCCTCACCACTCTCCCTGGCGTCGGTAATTACACGGCAGCTGCAATTGCTGCCTTCGCCTACGATGCCAGAACCCTCGTGCTCGACATCAACATTCGCCGATTATTCTGTCGCGTCATTGACGGCGTAGAGGCACCCAAACCAAGCCTTTCGAATCAAGAACGACGCGCACGCGCCGAATTGATTCCAAAGAGCAATGCGCACGTTTGGGCAGCGGCCACGATGGAGCTCGGCGCATTGGTCTGCACATCACGCAATCCCAGTTGTGATGAATGTCCCCTTTCTTCCATCTGTCAGTGGAAGGCGATGGGATACCCGCAATCGGACCAACCCCGTCGAACGCAAAGCTGGCATGGCACCGACCGTCAATGTCGCGGCGTCATTGTGCAAGCACTCAGGGAGAACGCGGCCCTAAACAAGCACGAGATTCGAAAACTCTGGCACGAGGAATCACAGATCGAAAAGGCGCTTTCCACGCTCATAGAGGATGGTTTGATTTCGCTTAATAATGATTCCCTCTACTCCTTGCCGCAAAATCCCCAAGCACGCCCTATGAAATAACGGATATTTGCTCTCTGGACACGTCAACTTCAAGAAGATCAGCCTTCATCCCAATCGCTATTTCACCGCGATTATGGAGGCCGAGTGCTTGTGCCGCGACTTTGGAGGTTGCGGCAACGGCCTGGACTATCGAGCATCCCAGCAGAGACTGCAAGTTAAAAAAGGATTTATCCATAGTCAGCGTACTTCCTGCCAGTGCGCCATTGGAGTCGAGGCGGGCAACAGAATCCTTAACAGTGACGGGAAGTTGTCCGATCAAGTAGTGCCCATCGGAATTTCCTGCTGCACACATTGCATCCGTAACGAGTGCCAGTCGATCAGAAGCCGCTCGATAAATGCGTCTGGCGACTTCACTGCTCACATGGTGACCGTCAAGGATCATCTCCAGACAAAGACGTGTATCTTGCATTGCTACATCAGCCAACGTGTGTCCTTCGTCGTCCAATTTCGAAACAGCATTAGGGAAGTGAGTAACGATCGTCGCACCCGCTTCAACCCCTCGCAAAGCCGAATCAAAATCAGCACCCGAATGGCCTATCGCGACATTAACACCATGGGCAACCAAATACTTTATGGATTCAATTGCTCCGTTCAATTCCGGCGCGATTGTTACCATCTTGATGTATCCCTTTCCGATGGAAAGTAGATCTGCGAGTTCATTCACTTTGGGATCTCGCAAGAGGGAAGGATCATGAGCACCACACCGTGTACGAGCCAAATATGGACCTTCAATGTGAATCCCGAGGATCTTTCCCGACTCTGCAAAAGCCACCAACCGCTGAATTTGAGTCTTAAGCACTTCCAACGGTGCTGTGACAAGACTGGCGACCAAGGTGGTTGTGCCGTGAGAACAGTGAGTATCTATGGCCTGCTCGACCTCCAATGGGTCTGAGTTTGAAAAGTAGAATCCTCCGCCTCCATGGCAGTGCATATCGATAAAGCCGGGGATGAGGATTCCACTAACCACCCGATCGGCATTAGACACCTCACCGGAGTTAATGGAGGAAATTACGCCGCTTTTAACCTCAAGCCATACGCTTTCACGCAAAGCACCATCAATCACTGCCGACTTCGCTTGAATAATCATTTGAGCGTGACAATCTCCTCTAAGAAGAACTTCATCTTAATCTAAATCAATATATTTTCACGGTTTTCACGAATTAACACCGTCGCTATCCGATATGCGATGATTATTGCGTGCGAGAATTCGGATCGAAAATGTCTTCGGAAATAGCGGAAACACCTAGTGTCTTTCGCCGAATAATCGGCGCAATGCCCACAACGCAGGTAATCAGGGAAGTACTAAGCAAGGGTGAGATTCAGTCGGTCTTGATCCTTGCCCGCGGCACTTCCGACAACGCCGCACACTTTCTCAAATATCTAATAGAAACTCAGCTCGGTCTTCCCTGTGGATTGACTTCTCCTTCATCTGTGACGCTGTACAACAGCACGCTACATTTCAAAGGCACTTTAGTTATTGCCATCAGCCAGAGTGGTCAGTCACCAGACCTCGTTCAATTTGCAACAGCAGCACGAAGCTCTGGCGCGCTGATTATTGCGATGACAAATGATTTTCAGTCTCCGCTGGCTAAGCTAGCCCACCTACACCTTGCCCTTCAAGCTGGACCCGAATTAGCCGTTGCGGCGACGAAGACTTATTCCGCCCAACTCCTTACCTGCTATCTACTGGTGGCGCAATGGGCAAATTTCCCCACTAATGAAACACAAATCGTCGATCAAGCACAAAAATTGGTCAATAATTCACACCTCGTAGATGAGGCAGTAAAGTCCTGCGATCGCGCCGAGGAGATCGTAATCTTGGGACGTGGATTTGCCTACCCGAATGCTCGCGAGTTGGCTTTAAAGATTCAAGAAACAAGCAAAATCTCTGTACAAGGGCTTTCAACTGCGGACTATTTACACGGTCCGATTTCAGCCCTTACTCGTGAAACCCAGGTCTTTATCATCGCGCCATCGCATATGCCCGTTGGATCGATCGATGAAGCGATCTCAAAAATACGTCCGCAGGTAGATAGGATTTACTGGTTGGGTAACGGCGGAACACCACGGGGAACTGATATCGTGATTGCCGGAGCCAACTGTGATGACGAGATATCTACTTCGATAGTTGATGCCATACCTGTCCAACGCTTTGCACTTGAATTTGCCGCAAAATCAGGATTCGATCCAGACGCCCCAAAGGGCCTGTCGAAGGTGACCTTAACGCTCTAACCTCTGTTCGCAACTTCGCTAGTTAGGATTTGATATGTTTTTGTTAGCAAGTCAGCTTGCGAACCTCATTGGTTCTGAAAACGTGCGCAACGACGCCACATCCCTTGAAGCTTATAGTCATGATGCGACTCCGCTTTTTCGCGGCCTGCCGGAGGTAATTGTAACTCCACGTACTACCGAGGATGTAGCACGGATAGTTCGTTTTGCTTTCGATTCTGAGACTCCGATAATTCCACGTGGCGCAGGCAGCAATCTCTGTGCAGCAACTGTCCCCCTCAACGGTGGAATTGTTTTGAGCATGGTACATATGAACAAGGTCTTAGAGATCTCACCATCAGAAATGTTAGCGGTGGTTCAGCCTGGAGTTACTAACCTTCAACTCGATACTGAAGTGGGCAAATACAATCTGATGTTTGTTCCGGATCCCGGATCCCGGAATGTTTCTACAATCGGCGGAAATGTAGCAACCAGCGCAGGCGGACTCCGCGGGCTTAAGTACGGAACAACGAAAAATTACGTGCTTGGACTTGAAGTCGTTCTCGGCACCGGAGAGATTATTCGAACTGGTGGGCGATTAGTAAAAGATGTGGCGGGGTATGACATAACTCGATTACTGATAGGAAGCGAAGGCACTTTAGGTGTTATCACGGAAATCACTGCTGTCTTGGTCCCGCGACCCGAAGCATCTAAATACGGCGTTGCCTATTTTGAAAACCTCGCAGCGGCTTCAACCGCCGTTGATCTGATTATTACAAGCGGTATCGTTCCCTCCACGCTCGAGTTCCTGGACAACACTTGTATCGTCGCCGTAGAGGATTTTGCTCGATTAGGTTTGGATGTAAAAGCAGGTGCACTTTTGCTCTTTGGAGACCACGGCGACTCTGGATACGTGGAACACCTCGTTGAGAAGATGGCAGAAATCCTCCGATCAGTTCCAGATTGTCGCGGTGTAACGCTTGCGCCAGACATAGCCACGGCGGAGGAACTCCTATATGCCAGACGTTGCTCTTTGCCCGCATTGGCTCGACTCGGGACACTCTCAATCCTTGAAGATATTGCAGTGCCCCGTCCGCACATGGCAGAAACCGTGAAGCGAATTGAGATGATCGCACAAAAGTACGCATTGCGAATTGGCACGTTTGGTCACGCAGGAGATGGCAACCTTCATCCAACGATCGTGATCGATAAAGATGACCAACTTGCCGTGGTCAGTGCGGAAAAAGCCATGGGTGAGATCTTCACTTTGGCTTTAGAAATGGGCGGAACCATTACAGGCGAACATGGTGTGGGAAGTGCCAAATTGCCATACTTGGAGGCGCGACTTGGCAGCGTTCAAATGGAACTCCAACGCTCCATGAAGAAGGTATTTGATCCACATAGCATTCTTAATCCAGGAAGGCTGGGTTCGTGACGGAGAAGTTCACTCAATCAAAACTTGATCGATGCATCTCCTGCGGTTATTGCCTCCCCAGCTGCCCCACCTATCAATTAACCGGAGCTGAGGAATCTTCTCCTCGTGGTCGAATTACTCTTATGAGAGCCGTACAAGACGGACGATTGCCCAAGGAAAATCTTCTTGCGGAGTCGAGTTTCTGTTTGGGCTGTCGTGCATGCGAACCTGTCTGTCCCGCAGGAGTCGAATACGGGATCCTGCTTGAAGAGATGCGCGAAATGGTGTGGCAGGGGAAGAACCGACCGCTCATTGCTCGCGGACTTTTAGCTCTGGTACGAACGCAATGGAGGGTTCGGCTTATTGGCGCATTTTCGCCAATTGGTCGAAAACGAAGAGCAAATGAAGATCTACATTTACTGCTCGGATGTTTTGAGAGAAGACTCTTTCCAAAAATAAGCAGGGTGCTTTTTAAGATTGCTCCACAGGTTTCCATAACTAAGAGTCAGGGTTGTTGTGGGGCACTTCACGCTCATAATGGTGAATTAAAATTGGGTACGGAAATGGCCGAGGAATTGGGAAGGAAACTCAACGGCACAATTCTTACCACGGCAGGTGGCTGTGCCGCCCATCTATCCTCCGTACTAGGCCAGGATCGAGTGAGGGAATTTTCAGAATGGTGGTTCTCCAAATCAATCGAACTTCATAAGATTGAGCAGGATGGATTGCCCATACGCATTGGATTCCAGGACTCATGCCACCTTCGAAATGGCTTAGGCATTTTCAAAGAACCACGGGCAATCCTTAATCAAATTGGCGACTACATCGAGGTTCCTAACGCAAGTGGGTGTTGTGGCGCGGCTGGAAGTTACTCCTTATTGCAAAGGAAAAACAGCCGAAAAATCCTTGCGCCAAAGATTGATGCGATTCGCGACCTGAAACTTGATTACCTAGCAACAGTCAACCCAGGGTGCACGCGCCAACTGGCAAAAGAACTTAAGCGGAGAGGGATTAAGACTAAAGTTGTTCACATCTCAGAGTTGGTTTCGAAGGCAAAATCTTAGGCCACTAGCTTTCTCACTCAGTTTCAATATCTGGCTTCTTTCCTGATCGGCTTCCAACTACTTTTCTGGACAGATCAAGCGCGGCCTTTGTCTCCTTCCAGTTTCTTTGAGCAAGAGCTACGCAAAGGCAGTCAACTACCGTCAATTGTGCAATTCGGCTGGCAGTCGCTCCGCTTCGAAAGGTTGTCTCTCTTGCTGATGTGAAGAGGACAAGGTCCGCAATTGCCGTTGCTGGACCACGAAAATTATTTGTAATTAATATGACCGTAATGCCTCGTGACTTGAATTCCGTCATGACATCCACAATGTCAAGGGTTGTGCCGCTGTGGCTGACAGCCACCAGCACGTCATTTGGTTTCAGCAGCGAAATCGACGTCAATGCAGAATGCGCATCTGTCCAAGCGGTGGCCCGTTTACCCAGGCGATTCAATTTCAATTGCAAATCCATGACAACGTATCCGCTGGAGGCAATTCCGATCAATCCAATCATCTCAGCCTTATCCCACGCGTCTACAGCCGCTATGAAACTTTCGACATCCAACCGTTCGGCGGTGGACTGAATTGCTCTCGCATCTGCCTGTGAGATTTTGCGAATGACCTCTTCTGGTGAGTCTTGGAGTGTGATTCCTCCGTCCAATTCGCTTCCATTTATCCCAAGGTGCTCTCTTCGGCTCAAATCTCCCACTAGAGCCATTCGAAAATCCGGAAACCCCTTAAACCCCATCGCCTTGCTAAATCGCACAACCGATGCAACCGATGTCGAACTGAAGGTTGCCAACTGTGAGATGTTCATCCGTGCTACATGGTCGGGGTGATCTAGTACAGCGTGGGCGATCGCCGCTTCGCTGGCATGAAATGACGGAAACGAATTTGCTATATCGCCCAGAAGATCCTGATAATTCTTGGGTATCAATTCTGAAATAGCCTTACGCGCCATGGCGCCTCCCATATTTCATGATCACGCAGAATGAAGTTTCTGGTGGGTCGAATCTAAAAAGGGTTGCCACAAAAGCTCAGTAGGTGCTGGAATTCCGCGCACGTGCAGTCGATTGGTCATCAATGCGACAACACAATCATGGGATGGAGAGAACCCTAGGGCAATCCCTGGAAAGCCAGTATGCCCAAAGAATTCAGTAGTACAGCCCCGATGTGAGTGATTCCAACTTCTAAATCCGAGTTGCTGACCAAGATCGGGACCTGTAGCGAGAAACTCTTGTGCAACTTTTTGCGAGTACGATCCCTCTCCCCTAAAGCTCGCGTTCATGATCTCTCCAAAAGCAAGCAGGTCATCTGCGCTCGAAAACAGACCAGCGTGACCTGCAATGCCGTCAAAAACGTGAAAGGCATTTCCGTCGTTTACTTCCCCGACAAGGATGTGTTCGCGCCAATGTTCAAAGTCGGTTACGTCTTCGGGAACAGGGAATGGAACCTTCGAAATGACCATTTCTTTCTCTATAGAATCTCCGAAGGAGGTAGCCGCAACTGAGGTGCGAGATACTGGGGTGGCAAACTTGGTGTTACCCAATTGAAGAGGCCTCAAAACGAGGTCGTCGATACTCGCCTTCAAATCTTCGCCCATGACCTTAGTCAATATCTGTCCTAACGAGATAAATCCTAAATCTGAATAGTGACGTCCAGCATCTACGGGATACCTCAGAGATATTTCACTTACCTGCCGCATCGCATTCGATGGATCCCGATCGTGAATGTATAGAGGCCGCCACTCCCACAAACCACTTCGATGCAGGAGCAGATCCCTAACAGTTATCTCATCCTTTTCTGTTCCTACCCACTCAGATAAGAACTTCGAGGCTGGGTCGTCAAGAGAAAGGACACCAGTGTCAACTAAACGCATGATCCCTGCTGTAGTTGCGAGGATTTTGGTTATCGAACCAAGGTCGAAGAAAGTCCGCGGGTCCATGGGCAAGGGCGAATCCACTCCGAAAACTTGTCGGTTGCCAAATGAGAGAATCTCGCGCTTGCCTTCTACGGATAGTCCGAGAACAAATCCTGGTACTTGGGCAAGTGTGCCCTCAATTAACTCCCTCATCGCAGGATTACCTCCCCTGCCTTGTACTTAATTCTGGAATCTTTCGCCCACCACGAGGCATCTAAATCATGGACTTCATTGGGAGCAAGAGCGCTGGCCAAACAAGCCGACGCGTGTACTCCCACATCACCCTCCATCATGCTTCCTATGCGCACGCCTAGTCCAGCTTCTCGCGCCACATCGGCCATCTTCAGCGTCGGAGTTATCCCGCCTGATTTGAGAAGCTTCAAATTAACGAGATCTACTGCCTCATATTCAATTAGTTTAAGAAGATCTTCCATGCTAAAACAAGATTCATCGGCCATAATCGGAATTTCCGTATTCCGCCTAATTTCAACTAAGGCGTTCTTCTCGCTGGCTGGAGTGGGCTGTTCTAGATAATCAATGGAAATACCGGTCTTGTTGATTTTCTCCAAGAAGTTCAGTGTGTGTGCAACTGTCCAGGCTTGATTAGGGTCGATCCGGATTACACACGTTCCATTCGTAATTTGATTGATCAACTCCAATTTTCGAATCGAATCCTCTACGGGTTCCATCGCAAGTTTGACTTTGAAAGAACTGAAACCGTCACTCAAGCGAGCGGATACAAGATGTTCGATTTCTCCACGATCTGCGACCGGTATTGTCACATCCGTTGCCACCGATGAACGAGTGCACTCCAGCAACTCATCGAGTGTTTTTCTTTGTATGGCAGCTTCAAGAAAGTACAAAGCCATATCCGCCGCAGCTTTCGCACTCGACACCGCCGGGGTCTTGGCAATTTGCTCTACAAGTTCCAACGGTGAAGAAAATGGAATACCTTCAAGCACTTTCCTTATCGGACCGAGAAGGCCGTCCTGGATCATCTCCTGCGTATCACCAGTAATTGCTGGTGTTTCCACTGCCTCGCCCATTGCCCACATTCCATCGTCGGTCTCAATATGAAACTCGATGACGTCAAATTTGGTGACGGATCGGAGAGATGTTCGAAAAGGCTCTCTTAAGGAACGAGGTGTTACCTGACAAGTTATTTTCGAAATCGAACTCATCAATTCACCTGCCTTGCTAAGATTGATTTCGTGACGATGACAGTGCGACCAGGCAAGGCAGAAGATATCGATGCAATAGTGAGAATCTTCCGCGCCTGTTGGCAGGAGTCATATCGCGATTTGCTCAACGAAGATGTTCGCAGTGCAATGACCCTTGAAAATGCAAGAAATCTGTGGCTTCCTGCTTTGACATCAAATTCAGATCGCGAAACATTGGTTGCGTGTATCGGGGAGAATCCAATTGGAATGGCGCGGATCGGTCGCGATCCCGATTTTGCAGATCGAGGACACTTGTTTTCACTGTACATCGAGCCGGAATATGCAGGTAAAGGCTTCGGAAAGGCTCTACTTAGTGCCGCGCTTAGCAGGTTATCTGAGCGTGGTTCTAAGGAAATTTCACTCTGGGTGTTCAAAGCTAACCTTGGGGCTCTTGGACTCTACAAAAAGATGGGGTTTAAGCCGACCGGTCGAGAGCGCACGGATACCCGCTGGCAAAGCTTGGAGATCGAAATGCTCCATGGCCAGATTACTTCGCTACTCTGATTCTTGTTGGTGCAATTGCTGAAGGAAGCGGAATTTGGAGCGGACCAGTTCCTGGAGTGAGAGAGCCCAGTAGTCTTTCACCACGTGCGCCCGTGCAACTTGGAATTTGGCCAGGCAGACCATGAAGAGTGAGATATCCGATCAGGGCGAAAGTAACCGATTCCTTCGCCCTTGGATCGATGCCTAGTTTGGCAATTGAGATAACTTCGCAGTTCATCAAGCGTTCTTGCATACGTTTCATCATGACTGGATTCGCTGATCCACCGCCTGCAACATATAACTTCGACAAAGAATACTTCTCAACTTCTCGGGCAACGGTCTCAACGGTCAATTCGAGCAATGTGGCCATTAGATTCTCAATCTTCCATGAAAGCACGGGGCCTGCATGGGCAATTAAGTAGGGCAGGTGGAACAGTTCTTTGCCCGTCGATTTTGGAGAGGGAAGGGCGTAGTACGGCTCTTCCAGAAACGACTCCAAAAGTTCAGAGTCAACAACACCAGCAGCAGCCAATCGGCCATCTTCATCGAAGGACGCCTTACCTCCTGAATAAGCCGAAATGGCCGCATCCAGTAACCCGTTAGCCGGACCTATGTCGTAAGCCATCGGAGCCATTGACCTGCCAGCAATTGTTATATTTGAAATACCGCCTAAATTGAGAGCGCCCTCGGGTTTCTCGCCATATCCAAGAAGTAGTTGGTCAAGGATGCTCACCAAGGGGGCACCATGCCCACCCGCCGCTACGTCCCTCGCACGAATATTGGATAAAACTTGGACGCCAGTTTCTTCCGCTATCCAGGAAGCCTCGCCAAGTTGCAGTGTGCCTTTGGCCTCATGATTTGCGTCGATCCAATGAAAAAGTGTCTGACCGTGGGAGACAATCAAATCTGGTTGAAATGAGAATTCTGACATTGCCGACTGAGCTGCCCTCGAAAAAGCTTGGCCTATCAAGGTATCGAGGACACACACTCGCTCCATATCCACCGATCGGGGAGGCATGGAGTCAGCGATTAGTTGGTGAAGATCAGTTGGATACTCAAACGATGAAAACCCAATCTGCTTGAGTTCAATAACATCGCCGTCTTGCGTAAATTCACAACATGCAACATCAATTCCGTCAAAAGAGGTACCAGAAATCATGCCGATGATTTTCATACCTTTACCTCCGGACAAGCGACAAAGTGAGTGTTCGATACTTCAAGGAGAGAGGGGGTACGGGTTGTGCAAATTGGCACTGCAATCGGACACCGCGCATGGAAAGCGCAACCTGAAGGTATATGCGCGGGATCAGGAACTTCTCCTTGTAGGGTCTTAGAGAGCGTCTCAGGATTTCCGATAATGCTATGGTCGGGCATTGCTGCGATTAGAGCCCGAGTGTACGGATGTAATGGTTTTTCGATGACTGTCTCCCAGTCACCGAATTCGACAACTTGGCCAAGGTACATGACTGCAATCACGTCACTGATGTACCGAATCATTCCCAAGTCGTGGCTGATAAAGATGTATGTCAAGTTGAACTTCTCGCGCAAGTCGATCAACAAATTCATGACCTCGGCGCGTACCGAAACATCCAATGCCGACACAGGTTCATCCAGAATGAGAAGGTCTGGCTCAGATGCAAGTGCGCGCGCAATGCTGACCCGCTGCCTTTGGCCACCAGAAAGCTGGTGGGGATATCGATATTGCAAGTCAGAGGAAAGCCCGACAATAGAGAGCAATTCGTCTACTCGGGCATTAATCCCATTTTTTGGAAGCAATTTGTGAACAGTAATAACTTCCGCGATCGCAGCACCAATTTGCTGGCGTGGATTTAGAGACGAGTAAGGATCCTGAAAGACCAGTTGAACCCTAGATCTTTGTGGGCGAAAATGATTCTTCGCCTTGTCCGAGATGCTTTCTCCCTCCCACAGGATGCTGCCAGAGCTAGGCTTCTCGAGCCCTGCAATTACACGAGCAAGTGTGGATTTCCCGCATCCGCTCTCTCCGACGATCCCCAGCGTCTCACCTCTTTTTAGAGTAATTGAGACTCCATTGAGCGCATTTATCTGAACCCCGCTGGCCCTAATCTTGTACTGTTTCTCAACATTTTCAATCAGAAGGCTCATGATTCAACCCCCACTGGATGAAAACAGGCGACACTTTTCTCAAGGGTTCCTAGAAGTTGCGGGATCTGACTCTTGCATTCAGGTTTGACATTAAAGCAACGCGGGGCGAATGAACACGATTGACCGACCAACCACGGTTTCTGCGGAACTCCCGCAATGGAAGTAAGGCGCTTACGAGATTTGTCAGTAGTTACGGGGAGTGAAGCTAACAATCCGTAGGTATAAGGGTGTTGAGGGTTGGTGAAGATTTGCTTCACTGTCCCCGACTCCACTATGCGTCCGGCGTACATAACGATCAATCGGTCAACAAGGTTTGCGACCACGCCAAGGTCATGAGTGATCCAAAGCATAGACATATTGCGCTTGCGACGCTCTTCAGCCACCAGAGCAAGTATCTGCTGCTGAATCGTCACGTCAAGAGCGGTAGTGGGTTCGTCGGCTATCAACAACTTCGGCGAAAGTATGAGTGCCATCGCGATCATGACACGCTGGCGCATCCCTCCTGAAAATTCGTGCGGGTAACTATCCATTGCTCGCGTTACGTCCGGAATTCCTACTTCTCTGAGGGCCTCGCGCACGCGCTCCTCTGAAGAGGCGTCGATCTTCTCATGGGACTCGATAACTTCCAGAAGTTGATCACCAATCTTCATAACGGGATTCAAGGCAGTCATCGGATCCTGATACACCATAGAAATCTCAGAGCCACGAATCTTTCGCATCTCTTGTGGGGATATCTTCGCCAAATCAATGCCGCTGTACTCGATGGACCCCTCCGCCACCGCCACGCCGCGTGGGAGCAATCCAAGTATCGACAGCGCTGAGAGCGTTTTGCCTGATCCACTTTCTCCGACGACCCCAACGGCCTCACCTTCATGAACCTGGAATGTCACATCGTTGATGAGAACACGTGGATCCTGCAAAGTGGAAATAACGAGATGTTGAACAGAAAGCAGTGGTTTCAACCGACTCATGAGCTCCTCCTGGCGGGGTCCCAGGCGTCGCGGAGACCATCTCCAACAAGGTTTAAACCGACAACGACGATGGTGATAAAAAGTGATGGGAATGCGAGAGTCCACCAGGCAAGGGCAGCCAGGGACTGCGCATCAGAGACCATAAGTCCGAGGGAGGCATCCGGCGGTTGTGTTCCCAGCCCGAGGAAACTCAGACCAGACTCGGTGAGAATCGCCCATGAAAGGGAAAGTGCGGTCTGAACAACGATAGGTGCGGTGACGTTGGGCAGGATATGTTTTATCAAGATTCGCGGTGAGGAGTAACCGAGAATCCGAGATACCTTGATGTAGTCCATTTCCTTCGCGGCCAAGACTGGACCCCGAGCCACGCGGATAAATATCGGCGTGTATACAATGCCGATGGAGATCGCCGTGTCATACCAAGCGGTACCAAGGCTGCTAACAATCGCGAGGGCCAGAAGTATTGCTGGAAAGGCAAAGAGGGCATCGCTCATGCGGGTCACAAATATGTCAAACCACTTGCCTAGGTAGCCACCCAGAATTCCTAAAGGAATCCCGATTAGGGCAGCAATCGACACAGCAGTGATCGAGACTGTCAAGGAGCGACGCATGCCATCAAGTGTGCGCGAGAAAATATCGCGCCCGAATTGATCAGTGCCAAACCAAAACTTTCCAGACGGCCCCTTCAAAATATTGTCTATATTCTGATCCAGCGGGTGATGGGGCAACCAGCCAAATGCAGCGCATAAGGATCCAATTATCATCAACAACAGCAGGACGGCCCCAATGACTCCACTCTTACTCTGAAAGTAATAGTGCAAGCCACCTTTAGTTGCATTCTCTTTGCTCTTCATTATTTGATCCTCGGATCAATCCTGCGATACACAAGGTCGGTCAAGACGTTTATCGTCACGAACATTATGGCAAAAATCATCACACTGCTCTGAACTGTTGCGTATTCGCGCTTGGTAATAGCTTCAAGAACTTGCCTGCCCATTCCTGGCAATGCAAAAATCTTCTCAACTATCACCGCGCCGCCCAGTAAATAGCCAAATTGAATTCCAGTCATGGTCACAATCGGAATTAAGGAATTGCGCAAGACGTGACGCAACTGAACTTTTCCGGGAGCGACGCCCTTTCCGTGAGCGGTACGAACAAAGTCTTTATCAACAGTCTCTAGGAGCGCAGACCTCGTCGTGCGCATCACAGGCGCTGCTACTGCAATACCAAGAACTAACCCTGGAAACATCATCTGTTGGAAATTTACCCAGGGGTTTTCCCAAGGCGTCATGTATTCCAAGCCATTAGGGAAGTAATGAAACACGTTTGCCATAACTGTGACAATCGCCGCGCTAAGAACAAATCCGGGAATCGCAAGTGCCAACAGGCCAAAGAGTTGCCCACCAAAGTCGCGAAAGCTGCCTGGTTTGCTGGCACTAAACATTCCTACGGCGATTCCCATTATGACACCCAAAATGGTTCCGATGAGAGCGAGCTCAATCGTCACTGGAAGCGCGGATTCAGTTAATTGAAGAATTGATACTCCAGTGGAGAACGAGTACCCAAGATGTCCAGTTAGGAAACTCCCCATCCATGACAGGTACTGCGCGAGAAGTGACTTGTCGATGCCGTAGTAGTGACGAAGTTCAACTATTTGCTGCGGGGTCAATACGCCTGTTTCAATTCCGAAAGAACCCGTAATTGTGTTTCCAGGAATCACTCGTAAAACTATGAAAACGAAGACAGAAATTCCAAAGAGGGTTGTTGCAATGCTTGAGAGCCGAACAAATAGCGGAGAGAAAATAAGGCGCTGTAGCCTATTCACTTTCAGCACGGCGGCTCGCCCCTTCCAGGTTTATATAAGAAATGGATAATTGTGACAATGTGAAGAAGTGGGCGGTGTGTAGAAAGTGATCTACACACCGCCTCTTCCGATTAACTCAGGTCTGCCTTGCGCAGCTCAAGCAGAGAGCCAGTTGCAAGCGGCACAAAGCCAGTCAACTTTTTGGATGTGACTCGGTATTCGTATGGCGAAAAGAGCCAAATCCATACTGCATTGTTCTCCAATTCTTCGGAAATGCTCTTGTATGCAGCCTTACGCTGAGGAACATTCCCAGTGGACTTTCCAAGAGCGAAGAGCGAGTCAAGCTTTGCCGAAGAGTACCCAGCAACCTTGTTCAAGTTACCAGTGGAGGTGAAGTAGCGGATGTACATTGTGTCCGGATCGATACGACCGCCATTGTTGGCAATTGCGGTTTCAAAATCAGCCGCAAGCCAACGTGAAATGAAGGTTGAGTCATCTACCAACTCGAGTTGCAAGTTGATGCCAGCCTTATCAAGCTGAGACTTCAAACTTTGAGCAACTGCAGATGCTGTCGCAAACTGTGTTGGCGCAACAATCGACTTAATGGTCAAGCCATTTGAATAGCCAGCAGCAGCGAGGTACTGCTTTGCCTTTGCGATATCCGCATTTGGACACGGACGATCTGAAGGGTCCGACTTGTATGCAGGGCTCGTGATCGGTCCAATGACGGTTCCCTCACCTGACTGCGCCGTCTTCACAACTTCTTGTCGGCTAATCGCACACTGAATTGCCAGACGCACGTTGACATTGTCTAATGGTGCCTTTCGAGCATTGATTTGCAGTGCCATGTATGCAAGTGCAGGCGTTGAATACTTCTTTAGGTTCTTCCCAACCTGCTTTGCAATAAGCGGATCCGTGATAACCGCAAATTGAACAGTCTCTGCATTCAGGGCCGAAAGGACGGAGGACTCGCTAGGAATAACCCGGAAAGTAATTGTGTCGATCTTTGGCTCATGACCCCAATAGGTGGGGTTGCTAGCTAACTTAACTGACTGGCCGGGATCCCAAGAGAGAAACTTAAATGGGCCGGTTCCGTTTACAGTCTTTCCAACGGTGCCAGCGGCAATGTCTTTTGCTGACAACATTGCCATGTTGACGCCGTCGAGGGCTGCAAGAATTGGAACGTTGGGGATAGTCAGGTCGAGAACTACATCGTTTCCCTCGACGGTAATTGTCTTAATCGTCAGCAAGTTGGAGCGTGCAGCCGCCTTTGTGGCTGGATCGAGAATTCTCTGAATTGAGGCCTTCACATCTGCCGGGCCAAAGGCAGTGCCGTCTTGGAACTTGACGCCTTTACGGATGTGCAATCGCAACCGAGTTCCAGCTGAATTAAAGGACCAGGAAGTTGCTAAACCTGGACGGATATCAAGTTTTGGCCCCACTTCAACCAAGCTTCCATATACCAGTCCAAGGGCGCGCACGGTTGCAAAACTGGTTGCGGCCTGTGGATCTAATTTGTCGATATCAAGGGTGATGCCAATCACAAGGTCTTTACTCGCGGCTTGTGCTGGTGCTACGAGCGTTACTCCAGCCAGCAGCGCAGTAATCACGCCAGCGACTGCAAATTTCTTTCTTAGTCTCACTAAATTCCCCTTCCAAGGTTAGAACCACATTGAAAGCGAGGTCTGTGAAAAAAACCTTCACAGGCGCAGGCGATCGGTGGAAATCATTGCCCTAATTCTTCAGAAGGTCAAGCAGAAACCATCACAAAATTCTAACGATTCTTCAGGGCGTCCCGGACTCTATTTGAGGCCGAAGAAAGACGCTCGCGAGCCGAGGGGGCATCAACTCCAAGAAGGATCATCACAATGGCGACCTTGACCTCATCTCCTGAATCGCTCAGAGCGTGAGCAGCCTCAGCGCGGGAAACACCGGTGGCCTGGCTGATGATGCGCATGGCCCGATCTCTCAACTTTTCATTTGTAATCTGTAGATCAACCATAAGATTCCCAAAAGTTTTGCCCAGGCGCACCATCGTGATCGTAGAGATCATATTAAGCACCAATTTCTGAGCGGTGCCAGATTTTAGGCGCGTGGAGCCAGCCAACATTTCAGGTCCCGAATCGATTTCAATCGGGTGATCAACGTGTTTTGAAATTTCTGAGTTCGGATTCCCAGTCAAACCCACCCTAAGCGCGCCAATTCTCTCCGCGTAAGCCAAACCACCTAAGACATAAGGAGTCCGTCCGCTTGCGGCAATTCCAACAACCACATCCTTCGAGTTCAAGTGAATAGATTCCAAGTCTTCAGCACCGGCAGCAGGATCATCTTCAGCACCTTCAACCGCATGAGTAAGCGCGCTCTCTCCTCCGGCAATAAATGCGATGACTTGTTCATCCGATACCGAAAACGTTGGTCCGCACTCTGCAGCGTCCAGAACGCCAAGCCGTCCAGACGTCCCAGCACCAATGTAAATAAGTCTTCCACCGGCCAACATGCGATCCACAATGGCATTAATTGCACTTTCGATCTCTGGCAACACCTTAGAGATCGCCCTAGGCACTTCAAGATCCCCCTCATTCATGGCATGAAGAAGCTCCGACACTGACATAACGTCCAACTCTCGATATTTAGTATCTACCTGCTCGGTGCGAAGTAGACCAAGAGTCATGTCTTCGGTGTTGCTGGCCATGGATGCCCTTCTTTTGAACTAAGAGATTAAACCCTCTCGGGGCTTTATGGGAAACGCCGCAATATATCCCTAGGCTAAGGCAGTGAGCAATTACTTGCTAGCTGTAGCAGTAATCGCGGGAGCAAACTTGCTCCCTGCGTTTGCGCCACCGACGTGGTCGATACTCGTTTTCTTCACACTTAAATATCACATGAACCCAGTTGCTTTGGTACTCCTTGGCGTAATGAGCGCAACCCTAGGACGAGCAATCCTCGCAAATGTATTCCGTGCTATTCGAGGATGGTTGCCAAAGGGATACGTGGCAAACATGGAGAGAATCGGCGTCAAGATTGAAGAGAATCCAAGACGTGCATTTGGTCTGCTCACGCTGTTTTTTCTCTCTCCTATTTCTTCGGCTCAACTCTTTGAAGCCGCTGGAATTATCAAGAAGATCGCGCTCGGTCCGCTACTTGTGGCTTTTGCCGGAGGACGTTTGATCAGCTACTCCATATATGTTTCGGGCGCGAGCGTGCTAAGGGAGACATCTCTCGGTCAGATTGTTCAAAAGGAATTCACCTCTCCGCTGGCAATTGCCATTCAATTGCTCTTGATTATCGGGCTTGTTGCCCTGGGAAACGTGAAATGGAATGGATCTAGTAAGTAGGGGTTCCCCTTACATGCGATCCCATCATAGAAAGTTGGCAAAAAGGCGGTTTACTAGACCGTTACAGGACTCCAGGTTGTAAAGTAATCGCCCTAGGTAGCCGATTCGCCCCTGCTCACAGTCTGGAGAGAATTGTGAATGAGAATGTGTTTCCATTCAACCCGGAAAGAAGCAATAAAAAGGGTGACCGCATACTGATCCTACGCTTGCCTCAGGACTCCGAAATACTTGAGGCCGCCAGTATGGAAATTGACGAAAGGACCAACAGTCTTCTAGCCAAACACCCAAAGGTGATGAAAACTCCATTCTCTCAAGATTCAGATACACAAACCGACAAGTCGAACTCAGGAGCGACTGGTTCACCACAGGGTCCAACGTTGCGACACCGTAGGAGGCGTAAAACGAATTGGGTGCGCCTTCTCAATATTGCGTTCATAGTTTTCGTTACGCTAACTGTGATAACTCCAGTCCTTCTCTCTTCAACACTAGGAATAGCAATCTACGCATCAAATACAGACGCACACGACGCCAAGATTCATCTTGGTAATCTGATGATTTCGGAAATCAAGCCAGTTATCGAATTGAGTAACAATGACGTGCTGCTTCTTCACAATGAATATACATGGGAGCGAGAAATCCGACGAGTGATTTCCAAGTCAGTAGATGGAGATATGGTCAAATTAACGACCAGTGATGGGATCGATGAGGCTTCCACTGACTCATACACGGTCAAACACTCGACGAGAATTCATAAAGTCACACGCGTCGTCCCAATGTTTGGCTACTTGGTAACGGTCCTCACCTCAGTCCCTGCAAAGATACTTGTGGGCCTCGCAGTGATTGCCATGAACCTCACCGTTCAGATCCGAAGGGCTCGGAAGCGGCGCAACGAACCTTAAGCAGTTGGCGCTAGATCACTCGGAGAGTCAGGGGCTAGTGACTTGGGTGAGCCAGCAAATGTGAACTTTGCGTCCGCACCCTCACCCTCGACATCAACGAGCACGATCTCGCCGGCTTTCAACTCACCAAAGAGAATCTTCTCAGACAGGCTGTCCTCGATTTCTCGCTGGATTGTCCGACGCAGCGGTCGGGCGCCAAGCAACGGGTCGTAGCCTCGGGCCGCAAGAAGATCCTTTGCTGCCCCAGTCAATTCGATTCCCATGTCCTTGGCCTTCAGGCGATCATCAAGGTTGGAAATCATAAGATCAACAATTTGGACGATCTCAGGCTTGGTCAACTGGTGGAAGACGATGATGTCGTCAATACGGTTGAGGAACTCTGGACGGAAATGTGTTTTGAGTTCGTCTCCAACCTTGGCCTTCATACGCTCGTAATTGCTCATCTCGTCTTCAGAATTCGCGAACCCAAGACCTGCGCCCTTGGAGATATCGCGAGTACCAAGATTTGTCGTCATGATGATGACCGTGTTCTTGAAATCAACAACGCGACCTTGCGAATCAGTCAGGCGACCGTCTTCGAGAACCTGAAGAAGCGAATTGAAGATATCCGGGTGCGCTTTCTCGATTTCGTCGAAGAGCACAACAGAGAACGGTTTGCGACGAACCTTCTCGGTCAACTGACCGCCCTCGTCGTATCCGACATATCCCGGAGGCGCACCGAAGAGTCGTGAAGCGGTGTGACGCTCGGAGTACTCGGACATGTCGAGTTGAATCAATGCATCGGCCGTGCCGAACAAGAAGTTGGCAAGGGTTCGCGAGAGTTCTGTCTTGCCGACACCAGAGGGACCAGCGAAGATGAACGAGCCACCTGGGCGCTTTGGATCTTTCAATCCTGCGCGTGTACGGCGGATCGCCTGCGAGAGTGCCTTGATCGCTTGATCTTGGCCAATAACGCGCCGGTGAAGTTCGTCCTCCATGTGAAGAAGGCGCGCGGTCTCTTCCTCGGTCAATTTGAATACTGGAATTCCAGTGGCGGTTGAAAGGACTTCGGCAATGAGCTCTTCATCGACTTCGGTGACCATGTCGAGATCCCCGGCCTTCCAGGTCTTTTCGCGCTCGTGCTTCTCGTTCATCAACTGCTTCTCATCATCGCGCAAAGAGGCAGCCTTTTCGAAGTCCTGGCTGTCAATTGCCGACTCCTTCTCGCGGCGAACGGCGGCGATCTTCTCATCGAATTCGCGAAGCTCGGGAGGCGCGGTCATTCGACGGATGCGCAAACGTGAGCCTGCCTCGTCGATCAAATCAATGGCCTTATCTGGCAAGAATCGGTCTGACACGTAGCGATCAGCAAGGGTTGCTGCCGATACAAGGGCTGCATCCGAGATCGAGACACGGTGGTGGGATTCGTAGCGATCGCGAAGCCCCTTAAGGATTGCGATTGTGTGCTCAAGAGTTGGCTCGGCCACTTGAATTGGCTGGAAACGACGCTCGAGTGCAGCGTCCTTCTCAAGGTGCTTGCGGTACTCATCAAGTGTTGTGGCACCGATTGTCTGGAGTTCGCCGCGGGCGAGCATTGGCTTCAAGATGCTTGCCGCATCAATTGCGCCCTCTGCTGCTCCTGCACCGACAAGAGTATGAATCTCGTCGATGAACAAGATGATGTCACCGCGTGTGCGGATCTCCTTCAATACTTTCTTCAAGCGCTCTTCGAAATCTCCGCGGTAGCGGCTGCCTGCTACAAGTGCGCCGAGGTCGAGCGAGTAGAGCTGCTTGTCCTTCAAAGTCTCTGGAACATCGCCACGGACGATTGCTTGCGCAAGCCCTTCGACAACTGCAGTCTTGCCGACACCGGGCTCGCCAATAAGTACCGGGTTGTTCTTCGTGCGGCGAGAAAGAACCTGCATCACGCGTTCGATCTCTTTTTCGCGACCGATGACAGGATCAAGTTTTCCTTCGCGCGCAGCCTGTGTCAGATTGCGACCAAACTGATCAAGGATCAGAGAAGTTGAGGGAGTTCCCTCCGCCGGACCACCAGTAGTCACTGGCTCCTTGCCTTGATATCCAGAGAGAAGTTGAATGACTTGCTGGCGCACTCGTGAGAGATCCGCGCCCAACTTCATCAGGACTTGGGCGGCGACGCCTTCGCCTTCACGGATAAGTCCGAGCAAAATATGTTCGGTGCCGATGTAGTTGTGCCCCAACTGAAGAGCCTCGCGTAGAGAGAGTTCAAGAACCTTCTTCGCGCGTGGAGTAAATGGAATGTGACCGCTAGGAGCCTGCTGGCCCTGTCCGATGATCTCTTCAACCTGCGAGCGCACGGCTTCGAGAGAGATGCCTAGGGATTCAAGAGCCTTGGCGGCGACGCCTTCGCCTTCGTGGATCAAGCCAAGGAGGATGTGCTCGGTGCCGATGTAGTTGTGGTTGAGCATGCGGGCTTCTTCTTGCGCCAACACGACGACTCGTCTGGCCCTATCCGTAAAACGCTCAAACATCGTGGCTCCTTTTTTGATTTCCTGCTCTTCTTAGCCTAAACCACGTGCGGTTTAGGCGCGAAATGTCACGCCTGACCCATATAACCGCAGGTCTGGCTGATTTATGCCTGATTCTTACAGGTACTTCAACATGCGGGTGTTGCCCAAGGTATTGGGCTTGACGCTCTCCAGATCGAGGAATTCGGCGATACCGGTGTCATAGGAGTGAAGAAGCTGGGTATAGACCTCAGGGTCCACCGGAGTTCCGTGAATCTCCTCGAAACCATGACGACCGAAGAAATCGGTCTCAAAGGTCAAGCAAAAAATCCTTTTGACCCCGATTTCCCGAGCGCGGCCGATGATGGCCTCGAGAATCTGGTGGCCGATGCCTTGCCCTCGGTATTTCTCGGCCACCGCCACAGTGCGGACCTCGGCTAAATCTTCCCAGAGAACATGAAGAGCCCCGCATCCGATGACTTCGCCGTTGTCGATTGCAACAGTGAATTCTTGGACGCTCTCATAGAGAGTGACAGTCTCCTTGGAAAGCAGACGGCGCTGGGGCGCATAGGTATCGATGAGTTTGCGAATGCCTTTAACGTCGGTGGATTTCGCTGCGCGAATTTCAACCATGGCTAATCGATCTCTGGTTTCACGAGTGGGAAAAGGATCGTCTCGCGAATGCCAAGACCGGTTAATGCCATCAGCAGTCGATCAACACCCATCCCCATTCCACCCATCGGCGGCATGCCAAACTCCATCGCCCGCAAGAAATCTTCATCCACGCTCATCGCCTCGACATCGCCCTTTGCCCCAAGTCGCGCTTGCTCGACAAGGCGCTCGCGTTGGATAACGGGGTCGATGAGTTCTGAATAGCCCGTTGCTAATTCGAAACCGTCGACATAAAGGTCCCACTTCTCAACGACACCAGGAATTGTGCGATGTGCGCGCACCAACGGTGCATTGTCGGTCGGAAAGCCCATGACAAACGTTGGTTCATTGAGTTTGTCAGCGGCAACGTGTTCGAAAATCTCTTCTGCAAGTTTGCCCTGAATCCAACTAGGGTCGACCTTGATTCCCAATCTCTCTGCGTATTTCTTCAAATCATCCATCGACGTCAATGCTGTGACGGTTTCGCCGATACCTTCTGAAATCGCGTCGAACAGAGAGATCTCTCGCCATGTACCGCCCAAATCTGATTCGCGTCCGTCGTGATGGGTAACGACATGGGTCCCAAAAATATCCATCGCCGCATTTTGAACAAGGGAACGAGTCAATTCCGCGACGCTTCGCCAGTCCCCATAGGCCTCATAACTCTCAATCATCGCGAATTCCGGCGAGTGACTTGAATCAGCGCCCTCATTTCGGAAATTGCGATTGATCTCATATACGCGCTCGATTCCACCGACGACACAGCGCTTCAAGAACAACTCTGGTGCGATTCGCAAGAAGAGATCCATGTCGTATGCATTGCTGTACGTCTTGAAAGGTCGTGCTGCTGCTCCACCCGGTTGCACCTGCAACATAGGGGTCTCGACCTCTAAGTAGTCGCGCTCGTGGTAGGTGTCGCGCAACGAGCGCATAACCGCAGGTCGCAGACGTGCATTGCTACGAGCTTCAGGGCGAACGATCAAGTCGACATAACGCATACGAACGCGCGTCTCCTGGGACATCGGCTTGTGCTCGTTTGGCAGCGGGCGTAACGACTTCGAAGCAAGGGCCCACTCATTGGCAAGGATCGAAAGTTCGCCACGTTTTGATGTGATGATCTCTCCAGTGACGCTGACGATGTCGCCTAAATCAATATCGCTCTTCCACGAGGCCAGGGATTCCTCTCCCACCTTGTCGAGCGAGATCATCGCTTGCAGCGTTGTCCCGTCGCCTTCTCGTAACGTCGCAAAACACAATTTTCCGGTATCGCGCTTGAAGATGATGCGACCCGTGACGCTCTCCTGATCACCTGTGGCGACATCGATGGCAAGATCTGAGTAGATCGTCCGGATGCGGGCAAGGGATTTAGTGCGGGGAACTGAAACGGGGTACGGCTCGACACCGCGGTCAAGAAGACCAGCACGCTTTTCGCGCCTGATGCGCAACTGTTCGGGAAGGTCGTCTTCTTCGGGTGTGTTGGGAGTGTCTGCCATAGTGCGCGAAGTCTACCTATTCAGGCATTTCGCTCGTGAATGAGGCGAAGCCCGATCAGCGTGAGATCCGGCTCGTGGTGGGCGATGGTCTCTGATATTCCAAGGACAAGTGGTGCCAGCCCGCCCGTCGCGATGACAGAAGGGGCCTGCGCGTACGACTCTTTAAGTTCGGCGCTGATGCGATGAACCAGGCCGTCCACCTGGCCGGCGAAACCGTAGATTGTTCCGGACTGGAGGGCTTCAACGGTGTTCTTTCCAATCACCGATCGTGGGCGGACGAGTTCCACTTTCCGAAGTTGTGCTGCACGCGCTGCCAGAGCATCAACCGAGATCTCGATTCCGGGAGCAAGGGCTCCTCCAAGAAACTCTCCCTTATCGGACACAACGTCGAAGTTGGTGGATGTTCCAAAGTCGACCACGATCGCAGGGCCGTGCGGGTAAAGAGTGTGCGCAGCAAGAGTATTCACGATTCGGTCGGCACCGATCTCCTTCGGATTGTCATAGAGCAACGGCACACCCGTCTTGATACCCGGCTCAACAATCGTCACTCGGATATCTGGATAGTAGGCAGTGATCATGGTGCGAAGCTCGCGAAGCGTCGCTGGAACCGTGGAGCAGACCGCCAACCCAGTGATCTCATGATCAGCGACGAGGGAACCAAACTGCAGCCAGAGCTCATCTGATGTGTTGCGAGCATCTGTCTTAACCCGCCAAGAGCGGACCAATACTTTCCCATCAAAGACACCAAGGACTGTATTCGTATTTCCGACATCAATTGTTAGCAACATTTAGATCTCCGCCTTAAGGTCGAGTCCGATATCCAATACTGGCGCAGAGTGAGTGAGTGCCCCAACTGCTAAGTAATCGACGCCCGTTCGCGCATATGCCTTCGCATTCTCAAGGCAGAGCCCACCGGATGCTTCCAGCCTGCAGCGCCCGTTGACAATTGCAACTGCCTGGCGACATTCATCCACGCTCATGTTGTCCAGCAATACAAGATCAGGTTTGTAAAGAATGATCTCCTTCAACTGAATAAGTGAGTCGACTTCCACTTCGATTTCAATCTTCGGATAGAGCGCGCGCACACGCTCAAAAGCTTTGCTAACACCGCCGACGGCCTCAACGTGATTGTCCTTGATTAGGGCTGACTCGCTCAAGGACATTCGGTGATTAGTGCCTCCGCCCATACGCACCGCGTACTTCTCCAGAACGCGCATCCCTGGAGTCGTCTTTCGGGTGTCTCTTATTGAAGTCCTGTACTCCTGTACCTCATCCACCCATTTGCGAGTGAGCGTCGCAATGCCGCTGAGGTGGCCAAGAAAATTAAGTGAGGTTCGTTCGGCAAGAAGTAGTGCCCGCGTGTTCCCGCGAGCAGACAAGACGACTGTTCCAGCCTCCACATCGTGTGCGCAAAGGACACCGGATTCGAGATCGGTCACGCCCACAAGCTCCAGGCAAACCTTTGCCACTTCGATACCTGCAATCACGCCGTTCACACGAACGCGATATTCCGCCATCGAAATGTGGTCTGCTGGAATTGTTGCAACAGAGGTCACGTCCTCACCGCCTGCTAAATCCTCTTCAAATGCACGCTTAACGAGGTCGACAGTATGTTCTGGATCTAGTGATGCATTAATCAAAGCCTGACGAGTACTTGACGAGATCTCTTCGAACTTCATGACTTGATCACCTCCTCAAAACCAGAACTCCAATTCCCTTCAAGATCCATCCGCTGCAGAATGTGTTTCTCCCACGCCGCTAAGGAATCCGGGTAATCCTCTCTCCAGTGGGATCCGCGGGTCTCCTCGCGCAATAAGGCAGAGCGCACAATTGCCGTGGCAAGGTGAAAAAGATTGGTCGTCTCCCAAGCCTCAACGCACGGCTGTGCACTGAACTGCTTCCCGATTTCCTCAAGGTCCTTACCGGTTTTGAGAAGCGAATCGCGTGAACGTATGACACCTGCACCGGCGCTCATACTGATCTGAAGTCGCTTTCGGATATTTGGATCCAACAAAATAGTCTGTCGAGGAATCTCAGTGGGCTCTGAGAATTCGGGAAGATTCGCGGCGATATCAGCGGCAATTCGTGCGCTGAACACAAGTCCTTCAAGCAATGAGTTGGAAGCAAGACGATTTGCGCCGTGCACGCCAGTGCAAGCCGTTTCCCCGCATGCGTACAGACCAGGCATGTTGGAGCGCCCGTTTAGATCAACTCGCACACCACCTGATGCATAGTGAGAGGCAGGCGCGACCGGAATTAATTCTCTTAGCGGGTCAATCCCATGAGCCAAACAGGACGCATAAATGGTGGGGAAGCGATGTGCGAACCCTTCGATATTTCGCACGTCCAGCCAGACGTGACGGGCGCCAGTTTTCTCCATGTGGCGCATGATTGCCTTCGCTACAACATCACGAGGTGCGAGTTCGGCCATCGGGTGCTGGCCAACCATAAATCGCACACCTTCGTCATCAACAAGATGCCCGCCTTCACCACGCACCGCTTCGCTGATGAGCGGCTGCTGTCCTTGCGAGGCTTCACCTAGCCACATCACCGTGGGGTGGAATTGGATGAATTCGACATCAGCGACATCGGCGCCCGCACGAAGGGCAAGTGCAACGCCATCTCCTGTAGAGACAGAAGGATTGGTGGTTTGAGCAAATACTTGCCCAAGGCCGCCCGTTGCCAACACCGTCGCCCTTGCAATGGCACGCCCGACACCGTCACGAGTTCCCGCACCAATAACGTGCAGAGTAACTCCGCAAACTTTCCCATTCGAATCTTTCAACGCATCTAGTACAAGTGCATGCTCAAGGACTTCGATCTGCGGGTCATTCCTTACTGCGGCTAGCAATGCCCGAGAAATTTCTGCACCCGTCGCGTCTCCCCCGGCATGAAGAATGCGATTTCGATGGTGCCCGCCTTCACGAGTAAGAGAAATCTCACCACTTGCTTCTTTATCAAACACTGCGCCTCGTGCAATAAGTTTACGAACCGCCTCGGGTCCTTCTGATACGAGAACTTTGACCGCAGGCTCATCACACAGCCCCGCACCTGCAACAAGGGTGTCTTTCTCATGCTGGTCCGGTGTATCCCCCGGTCCCAACGCGGCGGCAATGCCGCCTTGCGCCCATTTGGTCGAGCCCGCATCTACTCGCGCCTTAGTAACCAAGAGAACTGAAAGTCCGAAACTTCTTATTTGAAGAGCCGTTGTCAGACCGGCAACTCCTGAACCGACAACAATCACATCAGCGCGCGCGGTCCAGCCTGGGCTTGGTGCGAGTAGTTTCATCGGGCTGTGCCAACCATGGACATATTGTCGATCAAACGGACCCCATTTACCCAACCGGCGATCAGTGCTCGCTTTCTCTGTGTTGAGTCGGTCGCAAGAGAAAAGTCCGTTTCATCGATAATCACTGCATATTCACATGTGAATCCAGGCTCGGCGGCAAGGGTTGCATCCAGTTCTTGCTGCATCAAGTCGACCGATCCCATCCAAGAAGCATTGATCAAAGCACGCGAAATGACCAGCGCTACCTTGAGATCATCAAGACCTAAACGGGCATTTCGCGACGATATGGCCAAGCCGCTGGCTTCGCGAACAGTTGGGACAGCAACAATCTGGACCCTAAGGTCGAAATCCTTCACCATCTTCTGAATGAGGAAGAGTTGCTGGAAATCCTTCTCACCAAAAAAGGCCCATGTGGGTTGGACGAGATCGAATAGCCTCTTTACAACCGTCAGCATCCCCTCGAAATGTCCCTTGCGCATTGCCCCTTCATAGAGGGCTCCCACAGGTCCGGGATCGAGTTTCTCAATAGGACCTGGATATATTTCCTCATGTGTAGGAATCCAGAGGACTTGCGCGCCAGATTCTTCGGCAATCTGGATATCGGATTCCGGCGTGCGTGGATATCTCTCCAGGTCCGCCGCGTCATTGAATTGAAGAGGATTGATGAAGACGCTCACCAGTACTGATTCCGAAAATTGCCTTGCTTGGTGAATTAGTGCCGCATGCCCCTTATGCAGCGCTCCCATGGTCGGGACAAGGGCAATCGAACCAAGTTCTGATCTATTCACTTGGCGTAGGTGATCGACTACCTGCATCTGCTCCAGTCCTTTCTTGGTACCGGGCCCCTAGAACGAAAAGATTACTGGGAAAGAGGCAGGTCCGCCAAAATGTCGCTCACTCGACCGTGAAGAGGGAGTTCGGCATCAGGGTCAATTTCAATCCACGGCTCAAGAACAAATCGTCTCTCATGAGCTCTCGGATGAGGCAAAATCAAATCCTCTTCTTCGTCACTCACTACATTTCCGTAGGTGATCAGATCAAGATCAATCACCCTCGGTCCCCATCGCTCATTGCGAACGCGTCCCATGCTCTTTTCAATACCGTGAAGAAGATCTAACAAATCGTGGGCTGGCAACTCCGAATCGACGATGGCAACGGCATTCACATAATCCGGCTGGGGTGGCCCGCCAACTGGTTTGGTCGAATAAAGAGAGGAGCGTGCAATCAAATCAGTGGACTGTTCTAAGAGTGCGATGGCCAATTCAACCGCACCAATTGGATCCTCCAAATTGGCACCTAACGCGACAACAGCCCTCATCGACTTCGCACGATGGAAACAGAAATATCCTTGACCTTTGCCGCTACCGGTGCATCGGGCTTGTGAACTGTCACACGAACCGATTCAACCTTCGGATAGTCCTTCAGAATCAATTCGGCAATATGGCCTGCGAGTTTCTCAATCAAGGTAAATGGAGGACCAACGATTTGTGCAAAAACTAAATCGCAGACCGTACTGTAGTTAACCGTGTCGTCGATGGAATCGCTCTTGGATACTTTCGATAAATCCATGTTCAAGATCAAGTCGACTAGAAAACCTTGGCCGTTCTCTCGTTCATCGTCAAAGAGCCCGTGGTATCCAAAGCCGAATAACCCGGTGATTTCAATCCGGTCACTCATTTCATGCTCCTCGCTACTGCAATTGCATCCTTGTGTGGCTTCACGCTGTGCACTCGAACGCCCCAAATTCCCCTCTTGGCGAGGAGGGCGGTGAGAGCAATGGTGGCAGATTCTCTCTCATCCGTCCTCTCGGCGCCCACCAATTTCCCAAGAAAGCGCTTGCGTGAAACGCCGATCAGAACGGGGTAGCCAATTGCCTTGAACGCATCCAAATCATTAAGGATTGCCCAATTGTGTTCGGATTCCTTTGCAAAACCGATGCCTGGATCAAGGATTAAGTTTGCAGGGGAAATGCCCGCTGCAAGGCATGCACTGGCCCTTTCCCGCAATTCATCTACGACCTCTTTCACAACGTCTCCGTAAACGGCACGAAGTTGCATATCTGCCGATTCGCCTCGTGTATGCATGGCTATATAAGGGCATCCCAATGAAGCAACGGTGGCAAGCATCTCAGGATCGGATAACCCAGCGCTCACATCGTTGACGATCAACGCACCCGCCTTCACTGCCTCACTCGCCGTGATTGCGCGTTTGGTGTCAATGCTAATTACTGCGCCGCTGGAGGCTAGGGCCTCAATGACGGGAATAACTCTCTGCAATTCCTCATCGATAGTTATCGAGTGGGATCCGGGCCTGGTCGACTCACCTCCCACGTCGATGATGTCGACACCTTCTTCCAGCATTTCAAGTCCTCGCTTGAATGCGGTATCAAAACTCGCAAACCGTCCACCATCAGCAAAGGAATCAGGTGTGACGTTCAAAATCCCCATCACGACAGGACGATCAGACGGAAAGTTCATCTGCGAAAGTAGCATGAGAAAAACTACCTCTTTGTAATGAGAGTGATCGCTTCGGCGCGGGTTGCAGGGTCGCGGAGTATTCCGCGGACTGCACTTGTCACGGTACGTGCCTCAGCCTTCCTCACACCCCGCATCGACATACACAGATGTTCGCATTCCACAATGACTATCACGCCTGCAGGTTTGAGGATTTCAACAAGTGCGTCAGCAATCTGCGTCGTCATCCTCTCCTGTACTTGTGGGCGACGTGCAAACAAATCGACTAAACGTGCGATCTTCGACAATCCCGTAATGCGGCCCGAAGGAATATAACCGACGTGGGCCACGCCATGAAAGGGAGTGAGGTGATGCTCGCAGTGCGAAAAGACTTCAATATCTTTGACGATCACGAGCTCCTCGTGCCCGATATCGAATGTTGTAGTGAGCACTTCCTCAGGCGCCTGCCACAGTCCCGCAAAATTCTCAGCGAATGCTCGAGCAACTCTTGCAGGAGTGTCCTGCAAACCTTCTCGATTTGGATCCTCTCCAAGGGCGAGAAGCAATTCCTTTACTGCTCGCTCGGCACGTGCCTGGTCGTAAGGATGGGCTGCACGACCGTCCTGAGGACCCATCGAAACTGGGTTGACCTCACTCATCAGTTTTCTTCGCCTTCGGTGCCCTCTTTGTCGGGGCTTTTCTCTCCTTGTGCTGCTCCTTGTGCGACTCTTCACCCTCGGACTTCGGCGGAGTTCCGTTGGAAAGCGCCATTCGCGTCGGGATCGGAGGAAGGTCAGAAGGTTTTCGCGTGGCGGAACCGGTCCAAGATGGGCGCTCGGGGCGTGGCATCACCTTTGAAAAGATCTCTGCGATCTCCTCTTTATTGAGTGTTTCACGCTCCAATAACTGAAGCACCATCTCGTCCAGAATCAGGCGGTTCTCATTCAAGATATCGAATGCTTCCTGATGGGCGTTCTCGATCATCTTGCGGATCTCCGAGTCAATCAAAGCAGCGACATGCTCGGAGAAATCACGGGTGTGGCCATAGTCGCGCCCCATGAAGGGCTCGGATGCATCTGTTCCAAGTTTGATCGCGCCAATCGCCTCGGTCATGCCGTATTGAGTAACCATCGCACGTGCCAGTGTCGTTGCCTTTTCAATATCGTCACTAGCCCCAGTAGACGGATCGTGGAAGATCAACTCCTCAGCAGCGCGTCCTCCTAAAGAGTAAGCCAGTTTGTCCAAGAGCTGATTGCGTGTAACCGAATACCTGTCCTCATCGGGAAGCACCATCGTGTAACCGAGAGCTCGACCGCGAGGCATGATCGTAATCTTATGGACAGGGTCAGTATGAGGTAGGGCGTGAGCAACAAGTGCATGACCGGCCTCATGATATGCCGTGACACGTCGCTCTTCTTCGCTCATAACGCGACTCTTGCGAGCAGGTCCTGCCATGACGCGATCAATAGCCTCATCTAGCGAGGTGTTGGTGATGACCTTCTCGTTCTCACGCGCTGTCAAGAGCGCCGCTTCGTTGAGCACGTTCGCAAGATCTGCACCAGTGAATCCTGGTGTACGTCGAGCAAAGGCAATGAGGTCTACGTCCTTTGCAACCGGCTTGCCCTTTGCATGCACTTTCAAAATTGCCTCGCGGCCCTTGAGGTCGGGTCGCTCCACAGGAATCTGTCGATCAAAACGACCAGGACGAAGAAGTGCCGGGTCCAAAATATCCGGACGGTTGGTTGCAGCGATAAGAATGACGGAACTGTTCTCTTCAAAACCATCCATCTCAACTAACAACTGATTAAGAGTCTGCTCGCGTTCATCGTGACCGCCACCCAAACCAGCACCACGTTGGCGACCGACTGCGTCGATCTCATCGACAAATACAATCGCAGGGGCATTCTCTTTTGCTTGATTGAAGAGATCGCGTACGCGTGCAGCACCGACACCGACAAACATCTCGACGAAATCGGATCCAGATATGGAATAGAAAGGAACATTGGCCTCTCCAGCCACGGCCCGTGCAAGAAGAGTCTTACCAGTTCCTGGAGGACCGTAGAGCAGCACCCCCTTTGGAATCTTTGCCCCGAGATTCCTGTATTTAGGTGGATTAGCGAGGAAATCCTTAATCTCATTGAGTTCGGCTACGGCCTCATCGGCGCCAGCGACATCAGCAAAAGTCGTCTTTGGAACATCATCTGTCTGCAATTTTGCACGCGAGCGCCCGAATGAGAAAGCCCGATTTCCACCCTGTGCATTGCTCATCATCAGGAAGAAGAGGAAACCAATAAGAAGGAATGGCCCAAATGAGAATAGCAAACCAACAAGAAGTGACTGGCTTCCGACCTTGACCGACCATGCATGCGGTGGTGGATTACTTGTAAGAAGATCGATGAGAGTGGGCTCTTCCCCCGTGATGTAGGAGGATTCGATCTTTGATGACCCCTGAATCAAAATTCCTGGTTTGAGTTTGACTTGAATCTTCTGCACTTTGTCGATCAACAGCGCCGAGTCAACTTGATTCTGCGAAATGGCCGCGAGTATCTGAGAAGTGTTTACCTGCGTGTACTTGTTTCCAGCAGCTGAGACTTGTCCAAATATAGTTACCGCAACGATGGCTGCGACGATCCAAAAAAGAGGACCGCGCATGATGCGCTGAAAGCGCGTCTGCGGCTTCTTGCGGGGAAGTTTCTTCTTGTTAGCCATTTTTTTCGACGGTCTCATCTCTTAGGAGTAGATATGTTTCGCTAGTACACCGACAAACGGAAGATTGCGATATTTCTCATTGAAATCCAGACCGTACCCGACAACGAAATCGGTTGGAATTTCAAAACCAACGTACTTGACCTTGACGTCAACCTTGGCTGCCTCAGGTTTGCGCAAGATCGCAAGAACTTCAACACTCTTGGCACCACGCGATTCAAGGTTTGCCTTCAACCATGAAAGCGTGAGCCCAGAATCAACGATGTCTTCGACGATAAGCACTTCACGTCCGGTGATATCTCGATCGAGGTCCTTTAGAATCCTGACAACGCCACTTGATTTTGTTCCAGAACCGTAAGAAGAGACGGCCATCCAATCCATGTCAACGTGGCGTTGCAAGGCTCGTGATAGATCAGCCATCGCCATGATCGCGCCCTTGAGCACGCCAACCATCAGCAAATCACGATCACGGTAATCGGTGTCGATCTGCACGGCGAGTTCTTTCACTTTTGCCTTGAGTTGATCTTCTGTGACGATCACTTTTTCAATGTCGCCACTAACCTCTGATAGATCCACGGTTCCTCGCTGCTTCTATTTCGTCGGGGGTAAGAGCGAAAGTCTGCCCGATATTCGCCTTGCCTTCACACCTCCGGGCAGGCTCACCTCTCCTTGACCGTGCCAGGAGGTGATCAAAGACTCAACGGAAGCCACATGGTCTGCCGTGACCGAGCCCTGAGGGGCTCCACAGGCGTAAATCCCCGATCGGATGAGGCGAGTCCGGATCGCGCGAGGGAGTTCGGCAAGGGATGAGACCTCCATTGACTGGGGGTCGAGCCCAGAGAACTCTCGAACTGCCCACCCATCAAGAGCGTCTGCATCATCTCGGAGCAACCCAGCGCTGCGAGCCAGGGCTGCCGCGACTCCAGGTCCGATGGATCGCTCAAGGGCTGGAAGGGCGTCAAGGCGAACCCGTACCCGAAGATAGTGGCGGTCTTGATTGTGTGGGTCATCCCAAGGCACAAGTCTTGCTTCAAGGCAGGCAACAACGGTGGTCTCTCGGGTGACGCCCAAGAGCGGCCGCACGTACTTGCCCATAACCGGGGCCATGCCAGATAGGGATCGTGTTCCCGACCCACGGGCAAGACCAAGGAGGACGGTCTCGGCCTGATCATCACGAGTATGCCCCAGAAAAATCTTCACTGCATTGAGTGTGGATGCCGCCGCATCAAGTGCTTGATATCGCGCCCGTCGGGCCGAGGCTTCCATTCCATCTGTAACGTCGACGGTGACCTCAACTATTTCCGTGGGGATACCCATGCTTTCAAGTTGTCTTTCAACCGTTCGCGCTTGAACCCTGGAATTGTTCTGCAGCTGATGATCGATGGTGACACCGATTACCTGAAGCGCGAGCATCGAAGCCTCTTTTGCCAGTGCAAAGGCGAGCGCCAACGAATCTGCGCCTCCTGAACAGGCGACAATTACTACATCTCCTGGAACACAATCAATGAGATGGGCACGTACAGCACTGCGAATTTCCACCATAGCGCTGCTGGCGGAATGCGACATACCAATAAGACTAGACCCGCCCGCCGAATGGCATAAGCCCATCAACGCTATACATATTCGAATATCTCAAACCAGTCCTAGTAGAGCGAGCCTCCCATACCATATTGTCGCCAGCATAGATCGACATATGGTGGATGCTGCCGACCGTGCCATCGTAGGAATAGAAGAGCAGGTCGCCTGGTTGAAGAGCTGACAACGGCACGTGCATCGTCGCCACTGAATATAGCGCCGCGTTGAGACGGCCCCAATATGGCCACCCCAGACCTGCAGATTTGTAAGCGGCATAAACAAGACCCGAACAATCAAAGGAATTTGGTCCTTGTGCACCCCAAACATATGGCTTGCCAGCCAGAACTTGTTTCTTGGCATATGCGACAGCGGCTGCGCGTTGCGCGGGGGTGGATATGAATGAGGAGCGACCCTTAAAACCTCGATCGGGCCAGATTTTTTTCTGCCCAGGTATTTGAGTAGCTTTATTTGCCTGTGCCTCCTCTAGAAGTGCCAACTGACGTTGTTGCTCAAGTGTTATTCGAACTTTCTTGGCACTTGCCAGTTCGCGCATTAATTCATCTTGAACTTTCTGCAATTTATCAACTTCGGCCTGTTGCGCAGCCTTGGCATCGTCGGCTGCTTTCTTTGCCGATGCAACTTCATTGGTTGCCACCTGTTGTGCAACCTTTGCAGCATCTGCTTCGCGCTGGGCAGCGGCCGCTACAACTTGTGCGGCCTTGTATCGATCAAGCGCCGTTGAATTGTGTGCGCCGATCGTACTTAATGTGGAAAGCCGGTCGACTAAATCCTGTGGACCATTTGAACTCAACAACGGCTCGATATCAGTGAGTCCGCCACCCATGATGTAAGCATTTGTTGCGAGCTTGCCGATAGTCCTGTGTGCCGAACCTACTGCTGCTGCGGTCATTTGTGCGTGCAATGCAGCGGCCCGAGAAATCTTTATCGCGACGGCGAGTTGCTGCTGGGCTCGCACATACCGAGCACGTGCCGCATCTGCCGCCGCAGTCAATTGACGAAGAGTGTGATTTGCGGCCGCCAGTTTTGCAGCCGCAGCATTGGCTGCAGCGCGCTTGGCATCTTCGGCCTTTTTGGCGGCCTGAATCTGAGCCAAAGTCGGCTTGGGTGTTTTCGCATAGGCCGGAGTTGTGCTGGCAATAAAACCGATGGCCAGAACACATGCAAGCACCCGATTTCGACGCATAACCCACCTCCGAACAGGAAATACTAAAGGCTCAACCTGAGAATTAGACTTTGGAAAGTGGCGTGTCCTTAATTAGTTACATCTCTGCGTCGGAAGAGCACGCTTGCCACCAGTACGCCCACGGCCAAATATCCCGATAAAACAAGAAGGGCGTGCGAATAAGAAGCAGTGAAGTCTCCCCCTGCCGCAATCGTGTTTATCAATTGTCCCGGCATCCACTTGCCCGAATGCTTCACGGTTGCGGCAATAATGTTTTCAACCACCAGCAACCAGGCGACGCCAATAGAAATAGCACTAATTGGAGAACGCAGAAATAATCCAAGAATCATGCCAATGGTGCCGGAGGCAATAACAGATACCAAGACATTCACAAAGGTATGAAGAACCCCCATACGAGCATCCGATGTCGACCATGCCGTGGTTGCCACATTGGCTTTGCCAGAGAGAACAAAGGCCAAAGTAATGCTCACAATGGCAGAGAGAACTACTGAGATCAGTGCAAAAAGACACATTGCCAAAAATTTACCCAGAAGCAACGTAAGCCGACGAGGCTGACGCACCAGAAGATTGCGAAGAGTGCCGTGCGTATATTCCTGGGCAGTCTGGGAGGCAAAGATGCAGAGGGCAACGAGGCCCAATAGCCCGGCCGAACTGCTAAAACCAATCGACAACCCCTGCGGAAGCTCAAGGCTGCCACGAGTAATCACTTGTCCTTCTCGAGCATTCCCTTGTGCAGAATCAATCAGTAAGAATAGAAGAGAGGTGACGAGCGCACTTGCACCCACAATCGCTGCCATCGTGCCGATGAACAAAGAAGGACGGCGCAATTTCCGCCATTCAGCAAAGAAAACGCGGATCACTCGCCTGTTCCTGTCATCTCAAAGAAAGTCTCTTCCAGGCTTGGAAGAACTGGTGAAAGCAGCGCCAACACGATTCCAGATTCAAAGGCCAGTTGGTTAAGGGTCGACGCCCACTCCCGTGGTCCAAGAATGTGTGCGACTCCCCCGATGATCGAGCCTTCATGTCCCGCGTCATGGGCAATCTGCAATAAGCGCCGAAGATCAGCAGGATCTTCACTCTTTGCCAGAATTGTTGGTTGTTGTTGCAACAAGAGATCTTGCGTCTTTCCCGCAAAGATGACCTCTCCCTCTCGAAGCATGACAAGTGAATCGCTAATCATTTCGATCTCGGCAAGCAAGTGGGATGAAACAAAGACAGTGGTTCCCTCATTTGCCAATGAACGCAGGAGGTCGCGGATCTCCTGAATTCCTGCGGGATCCAATCCATTTGTCGGCTCATCAAGTATCAGCAGTTGCGGGTTGGGCAGTAGCGCTGCGGCAATTCCCAACCTCTGCTTCATACCGAGGGAATAGGTCTTGTACTTGGATTTCGCACGGTCTCCAAGGCCTACTCGATCGAGAAGGCCTTGGATTTGTTCCACTGAGTGCCCACCCAATGTTGCAAGGACTCGTAAATTCTCGGCTCCACTGAGGGCAGGGTAGAAGGCGGGTCCCTCAATCATGGCGCCAACTCGATCTAAGTATTTGGCCGGGTCATTTATGGGTTGGCCAAGAACGCTTCCACTGCCAGCGGTCGGCGAGATGAGCCCTAGGAGCATCCGCATCGTCGTTGTCTTGCCCGAACCATTCGGGCCGACGAATCCGCAGACGGTTCCCATCGGCACATCGAAATTTGCATGAGAGACCGCCGCTCGTTCTCCGTAATGTTTGGTGAGGTCGGTTACGGAGATGGCCAGTTCCTTTGCTGTGACAGGAGACATGTCAGAAACCCTACACTTCAACCATGAGCAAACGCCCTTGGGGTTACCAACCATTGCCAGAGCGACCAGATCCACAGTGGACGCTTCATTCCGAGACCAACGCAGTCCGAGCCGGCCTTGCTCGCTCAGGATTTGGCGAGACAGCCGAGGCGCTCTATTTAACGAGCGGCTTCACATATGCAAGCGCCGAGGAAGCCGTAGAGTCTTTCACCGACGAGACGGATCACTATGTTTATGGCCGCTTCGCCAACCCGACCATTTCGATGTTCGAACAGCGCTTAGCAGCTATCGAGGGTGCGGAGTTCTGCGTTGCCACAGGGTCTGGAATGTCTGCGATGTTCGCCTCTGTGGCATGCCTTGTTCAGGCAGGAGATCACATCGTGGCATCGGCTGCGATGTTTAGCTCATGCTACGTCGTGTTAACAGAGATTCTTCCCAAGTGGGGCGTGACCATCGAGTTGGTTAAAGGAAACGATCCTGCTGTGTGGGCGAAAGCTCTTTCAAAACCAACTAAGGCAGTCTTTCTCGAGACTCCAAGCAATCCGATGCTTGAAATCGTTGATATCAAGATGGTCAGCAATTTAGCCCATCTGGTCGGCGCAACCGTCATCGTCGACAACGTGATGGCATCGCCGATTCTGCAAAAGCCTTTAGAACTGGGCGCAGACGTGGTCATGTACTCAGCGACTAAACACATTGACGGTCAGGGTCGCGTATTGGCTGGAGCAATTCTTGGAAGTTTTTCCTACATACAAGAAAAACTCAATCCGTTTGTGCGCCACACCGGTCCATCGCTTAGTCCCTTCAATGCTTGGGTCCTGGTGAAATCCCTCGAGACGATGAGCATGCGAGTAGAGAAGATGAGCAATAGCGCACAGACCCTCGCGCAGTATCTCGAGACATGCCCTCAGATCAAGAGTGTGCGTTATCCCGGGTTGAAATCCCATGCAGGTTATGAGACCGCCCAGAAACAAATGTCCGGCGGAGGATCAACGATCGGCATTGAATTCAAGGGGTCGAGAGCCGATGTCTTCAAATTCATGAATGCGCTTCGAGTCATCGATATCTCCAACAACCTGGGCGACAGCAAATCGTTGATCACCCATCCTGCTTCGACGACTCACCGTCGCCTAACTCCTGAAGTTCAGGCCGAGATGGGGATTACGGATTCGGTACTAAGACTTTCAGTGGGCCTTGAATATGCAGGGGATCTTCTGGCTGATATCGAGCAAGCACTCAACTGACCAATTGAGCAACGACCAGGAGGATCGAAAAAAGGCTTAAATAACTGATGGACCACTGGAAGATCTTTCCTGCGACCTTGCCGTACGAATCCGCCTTCTCGTTTAATTGAAGAAGTTGGAAGGCAAAAACCAATCCAAGAGCAAGCGTGATGATCAATGACCAGAGCGAAAGTTCTGCCAACTGGATCAATGTGACTGAGGAAATGATCATTGCAACAGTGTGGAACCACATTTGTGTCCGCACTTGGGTCTTGGTTGCAACCACTGGAAGCATCGGGATGCCGGCGGCCGAATAGTCGTCTTTATATTTGATCGCCAACGCCCAGAAATGCGGCGGCGTCCAGAAGAAGATCACCATGAAGAAAGCCACCGCCGCCCAAGAGATCGAATTGGTGATTGCGGCCCAACCGATAAAGACAGGCATGCAACCTGCAGCCCCGCCCCAGACAATGTTCTGAGAGGTCCTGCGCTTGAGGCCCATCGTGTAGATCACCACGTAATAGGCGATTGCGATGAAGGTGAACAACGTCGCCATGGGTGTGGTGAAGAACCAGAAGATGAGAAGTGAAATCAGTCCAATGGCACTTGCGAAAACGATTGCGGCTCGCGCAGTAACAACCCCTGTCACGAGAGGGCGCTTTGACGTGCGTGCCATGACACGATCCACGTCGCTTTCAATGACCATGTTGAATGCATTGGCCGACCCCGCAGCAAGGGTGCCGCCAAGGATCGTGGCGATGCTGACACCCGCGCTCGGAATCCCCTTTTGAGCAAGGACAAGGGCAGGAAGGGTGGTGACCAGAAGTAACTCCACAACGCGCAGTTTCATCAGGGCGACATAACCTCTGATCGCTTCACGAGTCCCCACGTTATGGGTCATAGTCATTGCCTTAGATTACTCAGCAAGATTGAGCCTGGTTCCCAGAGTCCTCCCAGTTGGCATGGTTACTTTTTCGCCATCGAGAGAAAAGGTGAGGAAAGACCATGAAAGCCGAAGATTCCACCCCAGAATGGTTCCAAATGGCACAAGCGGACGGCTTCGAGCCAAAACCCACGAGCAAGAGAATGATGAGGATCATGGCCTTGGCCACCCCTCTATTCGTTCTTGGCGCTGGCCTGGTCTTCGCTCAGACCCAAGACAGTCCAACGGCTGTAGCTAGCGGCCTCGGCTCGACAGTCAGCACATCCGCCACCCCATCTGCTGACCCCATTTCTCTTTCAATTACCCCTTCTGCGACTGCTCCCGTTACGACTACAGCAGCACCTAGCAACGCAGTTGCGATCTCACAGGCATCCTCTGTAACGCCATCAGCAAAGGCGTCGATAACCATCAAGAAACCCGCAATCACGATGCCAACCGGCGGGGGCGAGGATGAGCGCGATAGCGACGACGACTAGGGGGCAGGAGTTGCGATCACCTCTAGTGGGGCAGTGATCTTCCCAAGCAACCGGTCCAACGTGTTTCGAGCTTGATCCGTTGCGGCCTGCCCCTTACGAATGTGGTCGGCAATGGCAACAAAAATGTATTCACGCGTTCCGGACTCGACGTATCCGGCCAAACTGACTGTCCCATCAAGGGTTCCGGTCTTGGCATGAACGAGACCGACGGCCTGAGGTGCGGTGTTGATGAATCTGGACTCCAATGTTCCCGAAATACCCGAGATCGGCAAACCGTCATAGATGGCAGCGAATTTTTCATCACCACGTATCTTCAAGAGCAGATCGGCAACCAATTTGGCGCTCACTCGATCTCGCTTTGAAAGACCGCTACCGTCATGGATGTACAAACGGCTCTGATCTATTTGAAGGTCGGTCAACAACTTCTTAATCGTCAGTGCGACACCTTCGTCATTCATGGGATAGCCGACTGCATGCGATGCTGCCCGTGCCAGCCGTTCGGCAAGTAGGTTGTCACTCCATGTTAGAGCGAATTTCACCATCTCACTTATAGATGGCGAGGTGACCGTCGCGATCTCCGGACCGGAAACGGAACCTACGTGATCTGCGCTGATCTTATGGAATTTCGCGTTGACGGCCTTGGCATCGAAGGCATGTTTAAGCAACGAGACGTCTTTGGAATACAAACCAGAGTACTCAATTGAAATGTCGCGAAGCGGCGACTTCTCCTCCGCATTGAGATCGGCGATCGAGCGATTAACAAGATATGAGAGCCAAGCGCGATGGTATTTCGTTGCCTCAGAATAACTATTTGTCATCCAAGGATCAAGGTTGCCTGAAATGACCAAGGTCCTTGGATTAAGTCCCTTTGAGACCCGCGTGACATATTTGTAATTCGGATCGAGATACTGCAACGCGGCGCTTGTCGAGAGCAACTTAAGGACCGATGCTGGTTTTCGAAGAGATGTCGCATCGGTCTCGAATACGATCTCACCGCTGGAACGATCAATCAAAATCATGGAAGGTCCAGCCAGACTTGGTGAAGACGAGATCTGTGCGAAGACACGTGAAATATCGGCCACAGGTATCGTTGGCGTTGCCATCGCAGCAGGAGCGCCAAATGCCAATGCCAAACTCAATGGCACCAATATCCGGCGAAGATACTTCATCAAATTCTTACAAGAAGATAGCGATAAGAATGTTGGCGCTAGTCAGTGCAACCAACGCAGTCCAGATTGAATCCTTAACTTCAGGCTTCTTGAAATTGCGGTAAACAAGAACCAAGATCGCCAACAAAATCACGAACTTCGCCCCTACCCAAGCATTGTTGAGAAGTGGCCACTTATCGGGATTCTGATCATGAAGAGGAGTGCGTATCCACACCATGACCAAGCCCGCTACAAGGGCAGCCAACCCGCTATGAAATACCCCCGGGTTGATGCTGCGCGGCGACTTCTTCACCTGCAGCAACAGGAGCACCATGATTGCGATCACCGAAAGAATATGTATGAGTAGGGCAATATCGTTCACCCAAGCCAGACCGGTCATGAATTACCCCTTCAGGAGCTTAGATAGCGTTTCCAATCTATTCAGTTTAGAGTGCAGTTCATGCTTCCACCCGCAACCATTGGGCCAGGTGAGTTCTTCCCTGTGGTAGGCGTTGGACCGCACCCCAAGCCATGGCCAGATGGTAACCAATTTGATCCTGAATTGCTCGAATTAGGCGACCGACGAAACGTCCTTGATGCATACAGGTACTGGAAGGTCGATGCCATTGTCGCCGATCTCAACACCAAACGGCACAAATTGCAGATAGCTATTGAGAATTGGCAACACGATCTGAATATCGGTTCGATCGTTCGAACAGCCAACGCATTCAATGTAAATGCTGTTCACATCGTCGGCAAACGCGATTGGAATCGTCGAGGGGCCATGGTGACCGACCGATACCTGACCGTCATCCACCATCCCTCAGTCGAAGATTTTCGGTTATGGGCAAAATCGAATGCAATTCCCATCATTGGCATCGACAATGTTCCCGGATCCTTGCCGCTTGAAAGTTCAGAAGTTCCTGAGGAATGCGTCTTGTTCTTTGGCCAAGAGGGGGCAGGAATGTCCGAGGAGGCGATCGCGGCCTGCACAGTCATTTACGCCATCAAACAATATGGCTCGACAAGATCCATGAACGCTTCGGCAGCGGGGGCAATAGCGATGTACCACTGGGCGCTGCAGCACTTGCCGCGTTAGGACTTGGGGGAAGACATGAAGTTCGGTTGGCTCAGCAGGAACCTCATGCTCCTCACTATTGTCTCCCTTGCACAAGATGCAGCTAGCGAACTTCTCTACCCGCTGTTACCGATACTGCTGACAGGAGTCATCGGTGCGGCTCCATTGGCCCTTGGGCTTATTGAAGGTTGCGCAGAAGCGGCAGCAGGGTTCACAAAGTTGTATTCAGGCAAAGCCAGCGATCGCCTCGGACGTAAGCCATTTGTTGTTGGTGGTTATTCGGTGGCAGGTCTGGGCAAAGTCCTGGTTGTAACCGCGACCGCATGGCCACTTTTTTTCTTCGGCCGAGTGATCGACCGAATTGGCAAAGGATTACGGAGCACTCCACGCGATGCCCTCATTCACGATTCAGTACCACCTGAACATCTAGGCAAGGCATTTGGCTTTCACCGCGCCGGAGACAACTTAGGTGCGGTGATCGGACCACTCCTCGCACTTGGCGGATTGTCGCTACTTAACGGAGACGTTCGCAAGGTTGCGATGTGGGCTCTGATTCCAGCAGTCATCTCGGCTGCCTTTACCTTCTTCGTCAAAGACAAGACACGGGCACAGATTAGACAAGAGGAGCCAAAGCCTCCTGCGGGCCCACTGCCGACAAAACTGAAAAGGGCCATCTCAATATTGGTGCTCATCCAACTAACGAACATTCCAGATGCACTGCTGCTCTTGAGATTGCACGACATTGGTTTCAGTACCAGTGGCGTGGTACTTGCATACGTCTTGTTTAGCGCAGTGACCGTGGTATTCGCATTTCCTGCCGGATACCTCGCTGACCGTTTCTCACCACATGCTATCTACGCAATAGGTCTGGTCGCATTTGCGATCGCCTATTTCACACTTGGCTACACCGGTAATCACACCGTCGCAGTCTTGGCTCTTGCGCTCTATGGAATCTTCCCCTCACTCACCGACGGAGTTGGCAAGGCCTGGATTGGAAGCTTGAGCGAGCAAAACCATAGAGGAAAGGCGCAAGGCGTATATCAAGCCTCAATGAATTTCGCAGTAATGGGCGCGGGTTTCTGGGGCGGAGCATTCTGGACCAACAGCGGACACCAATGGCCTCTCATGATCGCGGCCATTGGAGCTCTATTAGGCGCCGTCGCCCTTGTCATTGAGAACGTCAGAGACCGCGGCTAGTCGGCGCATAATTTCATCCGCCTCATCGATTCTTCCGTGAGCTCTCATGACACTCGCCATACGAGTTTCAACATCAACGATGAGCTCAAAATCTTTTGGATCATCGTCGGTCGCTGTTTGGAGTACCTGATCAAGAGTGCTCAATCCCTCATCAAAGCGACCGAGCAGAATCTGTGCTTTCCCGTATTCGAAAAGAGCAATCGTCTCGCGTCGGTGATCATGAGCGGTCTCAAAGACGTCAATAGCCTTACGCGCAGTCTCCAAGGCAACTTCACCATTACCCAGTTCTACATAACTTGCAGCAATCTTCTGATCGCAGCGCGCAACGTGAATCACCTCGCGATTTTTCTTGAACAGAACGCGAGCCTCGGAAAAACTCCCGATTGCTGAGGAGAAGTCGCCAAGTTCTCGAAAGGCGCACCCAATAAGATGAAGATCGTTGGCAGCGCCTACTTCATTGCCGTCTAGAAGATGTTCTTGAGCGCACTCTTGCATGGTGTCAATAACATTCTGAAAATTCTTGGATGAGTACCACCACTCGCCCAAAGTGCAGGCTAGTTCCAATGCAATCGGAGATTTATTCTTTCGGAGAATATCAACAGCCTTGCTCATGGCAGTTGCAGCTTCATCCATGCGCTTCAATTGATTAAGGTTGTAGCCGATCGCAGAATAAGCCTGCGCAAGCCCCTCACTTGAAGCGCTGGCGCCAAGATCCGAATAGATATCACAGGCGGTCTCGGCCAAGGCGAGTGCCTCGTCATACTGGCCTCGGGCATAGATGCGAGCGCTGAGTTCGTAGTACGTACTCGCTCGTTCAGCCCCCTCGACTTCAGGAATGCGATCCCAGAGCATCTCTTCGGTTATCAGTTCGTCCTGACCTGCTTCATCGTCGTCGCTCATATCAGCCTCCTCATTACTAAACTCTATACTCGAGACCCTAAAGGAGGGCGACATCGGCAATGAGTAGGCTTGAAGACTCGCCATGGAAAGTTCTTCTGGCAGCCAGAATCTTGCTTCTCTTGGGCGCTGTCGGGCTTGCCTCAACGGCTTCTCGGTCCTTTCACAGAAAGATGCGACTATTTGAGTCGACTCTGCCAAGGGGCGTCCTCAACCTGGCAACGGCTGCAGGAATCATCGTCGGAGTCCTTCTTATTGTTCTGTCATTCGCCCTCGCAAGGCGCAATCACGCAGCATTTCTCCTTACTGAGTTGTTACTACTCGTCAGCCTCGCTCTCTCCATCCTCAAAGGCCTGGACTACATCCAAGGCCTTGGCTCGCTAGTCATGTTTGTATCACTTTTCTTAATTCGCGAGGAGTTCTACGCAAAGCCAGTCAGACGGGTCATCACCCGCGCACTTCTAGTATTTGGACAGTTGGCGCTCCTTAGTTTTGCAATTGGAATTGCCTTGATCATCGCACCAGATCGGCTCTTTGGAGGTGAAGTCTCATTTCCTAAAATGCTTCTCACGGTAATTCACGGGCTCGTCGGAATCGCAGGGCCCGTTCGCTTCATCAGCCACCGTGAACAAGACATATTCGATTATTCAATGGCAGGCCTTGGTTTGCTCACGGTAATCGCTCCCATTCTTACCTTGCTGCAACCCAGTCCCCCAAAGCCGCGAATGACCCAGGCAGATGAGAACGGATTGCGCGGCTTGCTCGCAGAATTCGGCGATCGGGATTCAGTGGGCTACTTCGCCTTGCGTGAAGACAAAAGCGTCATCTGGTCCAACACCCACAAGGCGGCAATCACCTACCGAGTCGTCGCCGGCTGCGCCTTGGCAAGCGGTGATCCAATTGGAAATCCAGATGCATGGCCTCAAGCCATGTCTGCATTCATGGAACTCTGCGCCAATAACGGCTGGACTCCCGTAGCAATTGGATGCAGCGAAGAGGCCGGTGAAATCTGGGTAAGAGAAACCGATATGACCGCGCTGGAAATCGGTGACGAGGCAGTGGTGCACGTTGATGAGTACGATCCAGACAATCCGCGATACCGCAATGTTCGCCAATCAGTCCGACGTATTCTCAAACAGAACTATACGACTGAAATCTTTCGCACCTCTGAAATGACGAAAGAAATGCGCTTACTACTCACTGAAGACTCCAAAAGGTGGCGTGGGGCAGCGACAGAACGTGGGTTCATGATGGGACTCGGCCGCATCGCAGATGATGACGAACCTGACCTGCTCATCGTGACTGCGAAGAAGGAGGGCCAAGTTATGGCGCTCCTGCAATATGTTCCTTGGGGACCAAAAGGACTCTCCCTTGATCTCATGCGTCGATCACCGCAAGCAGACTCTGGCGTCAATGAATTGATGATTGATGCGACTATTCGATATGCACGCGAGCAGGGGATCACTCGCATTTCACTCAATTTTGCGGCGTTTAGATCAGTATTCGAACGCGGCGCGCAACTTGGAGCTGGACCGATTATTCGCTCATGGCGAGGCATCCTGCTCTTCTTGTCTCGTTGGCTGCAGATGGAAACACTCTTCCGCTTCAACTCAAAATTCCGCCCAGAGTGGGTTCCCCGCTATGTCATGTTCAGAAAGAACTCGGATCTCCCAAAGATCGGACTTGCAACAATGCGTGCCGAAGCCTTTATTGGATCACGTACAACAGAAACGAGAAAAGCCACCTCGCTTGGATGACCCAAGGGGTGACTTTCTCTTCTCTGTTGTTGCTGCTTGCGGGGGAGAAATTCCTACCTGGGGATCTGTGTAGAGAGCCAATCTAGGATCCTTGGCAACTGACTCTTCCAAACCTTCGTGCTATGGCCACCGTGCTGGTCAATGAGTTGATCCATCACAAGGTTGGGGTTGTTCACCTTCTCCATCGAGGCGATTGCTCCAATAACCCCTGGATCTTGACTAGTGCCCACAAGCAACATGTGGGCGGGCAATTTCACGGCTTTCGCAAGAAGCAGCGGAGTATTTCTCTCACGAAGGGCTACCGATTCTCCAAAAAGCTTGGTCTGGGTTGGATAGAAATAACCTGCAATAGGAACCGCAACACTGAATCGCGAACTGTGGGTAAGCATGACCTTAGCGGCGCAGAATCCCCCTGTTGAGTACCCCGCAATCGCCCAATCTTTACGATCGACACTGGCAGACAATCCGCCGATAACAGCGTCTGGGACATCGACGCCGAGCCATGTATTGACCAAGGGACCACCCGGAATATCAGTGCACTCTGTATCGCGCGTGGCCGGAATGCTCATCGTCGGCAAAACGATGAGGAAGTCATGAGCGTATCCAGTTGAAATCTCATGCCTGAGGATCTTCACCAAATTCAATGCGTGAAACCATGTCGTCGGCACCCCGGGATATCCAGGAAGAAGAACTAACACCGGCCATTTCTTTGCCGGATCCACTCCGTACGTCGGCGGTAGATATACATAGACGGGTGCCGTGACACCGCTCTGAGCGCCCTTCAGCACGAATGAGAATTGCCCGCCTTGACTTCTAAAACCGGGTGAAAGACGCGTATTGCGGACATATGTATCCAGTGGCGACGTGCCTTCGCCTTGAATCTGTGTGATGGGTGATTTGTATGCGTCGTAGTTGCCAAAGAGATCGTTCCAGTTTGCGAAGAACACCATGGACCTGTTGATCCCGACAAAGAAGGTCGTCACAACCAATAGCTGAGCAACCACCAAAACCGCAAACCTCTGTGAGTGTTTGACGGATGTTCTTCCAGGAAATTTATGCCAGAGAGCAATAAGGGCTGCGTTGACCAGAACGCACATGACGATCAATATGACAAAGAGGGGAAGCCCAGTTAGCGTCATGACGGCGTCACATCCTCTGCAGACCAGGAACTTTGTCTCGCTTGGGAATGTCTACAATCGCAGGACGCCAAAGACCCATTGGTCCCTTGGCAAGTCCTTTGAGGATTTCTTCTGTCACCAACTGCACATCCACTTGAGTCTGTTCGAAATGTGCGGGATGCCATGGGCAGACATCATCGATTGCACACGTCCAACCATTTGTTGAGATATCGAGGACCCCTGCGTTTTTCGAGTTCGTGTAATAGGTGGCCATTGCTGTAATAGGCCTGCCGTGCAGTTTGATCTCTGCCCACGCGAGATCCTCGACTGCCGGGCCCATTGCATACAAAGGCGAATCAACCTCGCGACCAACGACACCGCGCAAGACTGCTGGATGCTTCATCACGGAAAAGGGCCAGCGCAGCGGATGCGCAATCGTGTAGTCGCCGTCGACTCCGAGACCAACATATTGCGCGCCTAGAAGCACTGACTCTGGATTGTTAATTGGATAACTGCGCCATCGGGTTGTTGCGAGCGTTGGATTCTTGCGATTTGGATCCTTGGAGGTGCCTCGCCACATCACAAGTTGGCGATCATTGGCTTGAAGCCGAGGCCTGTTGTAGCCCGCGTTGCCGCCAAAGGAGATGAGATTTACCCCCTTTGCCACGGCAGAGTCCAGGGCCACACGCATCTGAGTAGTCCAATACTCGCCATGCCCACCGTAAACGATGGATTTCGTATTCTCCAAAGAGGAAATGTTCTTGTTCAATTCGAGATCCGTTATGTAGTTCAAGTCTATTCCCAATTTCTCAGCAATTCGGACAATTGGAAATTCCATGTAGCGGAATTGCCCAGAGCCATCACCGTCATACGGGCGGTTGAATGAAACAACCATGGCACGTGTTCGGCGCGTTCGGTTAGGTCCTTTGTAAAGTGAGTAGCCGCCCCATTCGTTGTAGGCCTGCCAAGTCAGAACTGAGGAAACAAAGGTGACAGAGCTCTTGCTCTCTGGATTCGTCACCATAATTGGAACGAAGTTGGAATCCCCATTCTTATCATCGAGTCGGATGAGGTATTGACCTGGCAATGTCTGGTTGGTGACCTTGAAATCCCATGCAATCGGCCAATCGGCGGTAATCGTTGACTCTGGCGCACCCGACGGCGCACTCGCGGAATAGTGCTGAATTGGCTTGGTTGTCGTCTCCTGAATTAACCGTGCGCCCGCGCCCCCGTAATAGCCCATACGAAAAACCTTGATGGTGACCGGAGAGCCGTTTCCTGAAATGTGCAGTCCGATACTCTGATTGCACACTGCACTAGGAGAAGAGAACCAGCCTTCAGGACCAGTTGTTGTAGGCGATAGCCAGGAGGACAGAGGCCCGCCTTTCCTCCTTTTAAGTTCCTTACCCGCGAAATCTCCTGCATACTGAATGGGGATGCCGCGATCCCAACTGGCATCACCGGCCTTTGCGTTCTCCCGTTGCACCCAACCACTTGCACTGTCCCAACCGCACAAAGTTGGAGTTTTTGGCGCCGCAGAAACCAGCGGCAAACCGATAACCAGGAGCGTGGATGCCATCGCGAAAACGCCGAGTGATCGTATGGCAGTGCGGAACATCCATCTCCTCACATAATCGTCTCTCGGGGGCCTCAAGCGTGCGCCTAGGATAGAGGCGCATTCCTGAATCAGCGCTGAGGACAGGTTGCGCAAGAGCCGAGAATTCGAGTGGACACCGTTAAGTGCTAACCCCTACGCTCTTCTTGCAAATGATTCGCATCTAGCTGGGGAGGGCCGATGAATATTCTCGTCAGTCAAAAACCCGGCACTCCACTACGCCAGCGCCTTTCCCCCGATGAGTGGCGACGGCTCTACGCCATGTTCGGCTTCATCGCGCTTCTCCACGTGGCCGGGGCGCTATTGATGTTTGCTGCAACCCACGGTCACTACAAGCTCTCAGATGGCTCCCTCTTCGGATGGGGAACGGCGGCATTGGCATACACCCTCGGGATGCGTCATGCATTTGATGCCGACCACATCTCTGCCATCGATAACACAACTCGAAAACTGATGAGCGAGGGCAAACGACCCCTTGCCGTCGGTTTCTTCTTCTCATTGGGTCATTCCTCCGTTGTTGCCTCATTGGCAATCTTGCTCAACTTTGGAATCAAAGCCCTTGGTGCTCAACTCAAGGATACGAACTCATCCCTGCACCACTACACGGGGTTGATCGGCACCACCATAAGCGGAACATTCCTAATGCTGATTGCGATCTTGAACTTGATCATTCTTATTTCGATCGTTCGCGTCTTCATTGATATGCGTAAGGGCATGTACAACGAGGAGGAACTCGAGAAGCATCTCAATTCACGAGGACTCTTAATGCGCTTCTTTGGCCCGATCGCCAGGCGAATCGATGCAAGTTGGAAGATGTATCCACTCGGCATTCTTTTCGGACTCGGTTTCGACACCGCGACTGAAATCGGGCTTCTTGTTTTAGCAGGATCATCGGTTATCGCAGGGCTCCCTTGGTGGGCAATACTCTCATTACCACTCTTCTTCGCAGGCGGAATGAGCTTGCTCGACACCATCGATGGATCATTCATGAACTTCGCCTACGGTTGGGCTTTCTCCAAACCCGTCCGTAAGGTCTACTACAACATCGTCATCACGGGCCTTTCAGTTTCGGTCGCATTGTTTGTCGGCGGCCTAGAAATCGCGCAAGTGATTGCAAAGCAACTCAACCTCACTGGTGGCTTCTGGGGTTATGCATCTACGTTCAACCTGAACTCAGCTGGTTACATAATCGTCGGCCTCTTCGCAGTTGTTTGGATTGTGGCCCTTGCGTTGTGGCGCTACGGGAAAATTGAAGAGCGCTGGCACGACAAAGCACATGAGGCACAACTCATGCGTGGAGAAGATTCCGACCACACCAAAGCAGGGATCGAACTTGGTCCGATACGCGAGGCTTTCAAGCTCGACTGATCTTGATTCGCCCTTGGCTTATTGCAGCACCAAACAGAACAATTGCCCCTCCGATTGGCTCGTTCCACGTCACTGGCTCGCTAAGAAAGAGAACACCCACAATCACAGCGACAACGGGTGTCACGTACGTGACTGAACTTGCTATTGCGCTGCCAGCTGCTGCCAGAATCTGAAAATTCCAAATGTAGGCATATCCAGTACCAAGAATTCCTAGCGCCAACATGGCCGCAAGCGGACCCAGTCGATACTGATCCTTTGCGATTCCGTCGAAGAGAAAGAAAGGCAGGAGAGTGATTGCGGCGAGGCAAACTTGGGTAGTCGCCATCGCCTCGGGTTTCAACTTGTATGGGAGTACGAATTTCCGAGAATAAGGGAAGGAGAATCCGTAACAGGTGACCGCTGCAAGAAGTGCAAGAATCGCCGAAATCGGATTGGCTCCGAGTCCTCGCCACGCGCCCAGAACAGTCAAGACACCGGCGAAGCCAATGAGCAGGCCAATTACCTGATAATGCTTCGGCTTCTCCTCGCGAAAGAGCGTCATCATGACTAGCAAGGTCATCAGTGGAGTAACCGCGTTGATGATTCCCGCCAGAATCGATGTGACCTTTGTTTCTGCTAAAGCAAAAAGAACCCCAGGAACAACATTGAGGAGCATCGAAACCACCCACAGGTGTAACCAAATCGTGCAGTCTTTCGGCAGTGCAATTTTCTTTATGAAGCAGATAGCCAGAAGAGCCAGGGCGCCAAGAAATGTGCGCCCGAATGCAACCCCGACCGGCGTTAGGAACTCAAGTCCCAATTTGATGAAGATAAATGAACAACCCCATACAGTGCCTAAGGCGATGTATGGGACGAGCCATGTTCTATCTTTCACCCCGCAACGATAGCGAGATACGAGTCAAGGTCGACGGTAAATTACGTAAACGAAAGTGCAAATGCTCCCAACAACGAAGACACCGTCATCCAGATCCACCAGATGTTGACGATCTCCACATGCCAATGGTCGGAAACGTAGATACCCAATCGAGACCGGTTCCAGTTTCCAAGGGAGATGAAGGCAGTCAAGAAGAGGTGGACGACGTTGAGGCCAGCTATCAAGTAATAGCAGGAAGCGTATGCACCCATTGTGATGGTGAAACTTGCGCTGTTCATCGCAATCACTTGATAGACCAGTGCGACCAGGCTTGCAAGGAATGCCAGACCAGATCCCAATACCAACTGGGTCTGATTTTTGGCCTTTGCCCCCGCAAGTGCGTACTGATGGAAAACCAATCCCAGTGCGGCAATAATCGTGACATACCAAGCGCCCATGCTTGATACGGGCACAGTCGCGGCCTGAGTATCACTTGCCTTAGGAAGCCACATGTCATTGACGTTCTGACCCTTGAGGTAGAAGTAAACGAAAAGGACGCCGAGAGCAAACGAAATGTCTGCAACGAGAATCAAGATGACACCCAGTCGGTTGCGCGAGCCGACTACATCTGGATGTTCGTAGTGGGAATGTGCTTGCGTTTCAATGCTCATGATTTCGCCTTTCCATAACCGTAAGCATCCGATGTCACAACCGGCAAGACATCGAAGTTCTCAAGAGGTACCGGGTTTGGAACACTCCATTCAAGAGTCTTGGCAAACCAAGGGTTCATTGGCGCTTTCACGCCGCTACGCCAGGAAGCAACAACTCCGTAAAGCAGAACCAACATACCTGCCATGATCAGGTAGGCACCTGCTGTTGTAACCATGTTTCCATTGTTGAACAGCGCTGCGAAAGCATCTACACGGCGAGGCTGGCCAGCAAGTCCCACAAGGAACATTCCGATGAATGCGATGTTGAAGCCGATCTGGACGAACCAGAAGCCGATCCAACTCAGAGTCTTATCAAACATTCGTCCAGTCATCTTCGGGAACCAATAGACAAGGGAGGCGATGGCGCCAGTAAGGCCCGCACCCATCAAGGTGTAGTGGAAGTGAGCGGTCACATACATCGACCCATGAAGGGCGCCGTCAATTGGTACATCCGATAGATAGATGCCCGTGACGCCTCCAATCATGAAGTTCCAGAGAAGCGCGTAAATCGAGGCAGTAGGCATCGTCATCCAAAGCCTGCCGCGCCAGAGAGTTCCGATGAGCACGAGGAAGAGAAGTCCTGTCGGAATCGAGATCAACTCAGTGGTCAACATGAACGGACCGTTGAGAAGAGGTGCCCAGCCAGTTGTGTACATATGGTGGGCCCAGACCAGAACACTGAGGCCAGAAATTCCCGCAATTCCCATGATCGCCAAGTTGAAGCTAAACAGTGGTCGGCGCGTGAAGACCGGCGCCATCTCCATCAAGGCGGCAACAGCAGGAATCAATATCACGTACACCTCAGGGTGTCCCATGATCCAGAAAAGGTTCTCATAGAGCCAGCCACTTCCGCCGCCACGTGTGTCGTAGAAGGTCGAACCGGTGGCTCGATCCATTGCCGACATCACTTGAGAGAGGAAGAAAACCGGAAATGCTGGGAGCGCAAGTGCAACCGATGCCACGACACCGTAGATGAAAATAGGTGTGCGGTTCCAGGTCATGCCCTTTGCGCGCATCTTGATAGCCGTGGTGGTGATGTTCGCGCCAGCAACCATTGTCGATAGAGCAAAGATGCAGATGAACATGATGTAGCCATCCATCCCTGGAGGCGCTTGCGATGCAAGCGGGTTGTAGGCAACCCAACCAGTCGAGATACCACCAAGGAAGAAGCTGGAAAGAATTGGTGGAACAGCGGCGACGATAAGCCAGAAGCTCAAAGCATTAAGCCGGGGGAAGGCCATGTCGCGCGCGCCGATCATGATCGGCATGATGAAATTACCAAAAGGACCCGTCACCATGATGATTGTTCCAACAATCATGATGATGCCGTGAGTTCCGACAATTGCGTTATATGTCTGGGGTTGCAACCAACCACCACCTGGATGACCCAAGTTGGTGCGGATCAACATTGCAAGGACGCCACCAACAAAGAAGATGATCATCGTGAGTACCAGGTACTGAATACCTACGACCTTGTGATCGGTTGTGTAACGGAAATACCGCTTGACGCCCTGGTCCTTGCCGGCATAGAACATGTGCTCATCGTGGTTTAGGTCTTTACCTAGAAGCCATCTGAAAGGTCCAATCAACGCACCAATACCGATCATGAAACCGAAGAACCATCCGATCATCGATAACAGCACGTACTGATCTTGATTCGTCTTGATGTAAGACCCCTCGGTATTTGCAGGAAGAATCGCTTTTCCTAGGTACCAGAAGAGAATCGCTCCGATGATGCCTAGCGCAAATGCCGTGAAGATGTTAAGCCTCTCGATGAGAGCCTTCTTTGGGACTGGGTGCCCTTGGGCCGAAGCTGGATGGTCCATAATCGTTGTCATCAGGCTTGACCTCCCTTGCTACTGATCCAAGCGTCGTAATCAGCCTGGCTTACAACATGGACTTTCGTCTGCATGAATGCGTGGTACAGACCGCAGAGTTCTGCGCAACGAAGGTCGTACATCCCGATCTTGTCCGGGGTGACCGACGCCTCGGTGGTGTAACCGGGATTTGCATCAACCTTGACACCCATCTGCACTATCCAGAAACCATGTATCACGTCCTTGCTGGTGACATGGAATACAACTGGCTTGTTCACGGGTAGGTAGAGCTCATCACTGCGTGCGAGACCATTGTCAACGTAGTCGAAGTTCCAAGCCCACTGTTGTCCAGTGACGTTGACGTTCATTGCTTTTGCATCCAGGAGCGCTGCGTTGTCTTTCTGCAAGACAATCGTGCCCCACACAACTGCAAAAAGACAGAGCAGTGATGAGACGACCAGCCACGTCGCGGCAAGTCTTGGACTGTTGCGAATCTGATGATCTGCTTCCTCCGGTGGAGTATCACCGAAATGAAGTTTGGAGATCAACGTGGTCGTCGCCATTGCCGCCACAAGTGCGGCAACGGGTGCCGCAACCCAAGTGAAAACTCGCATCATATGGATGGTTGTTGACATGGTCTCTGATGCGGATACGCCCATGGATCGAGCTTGAATTTCAGAGACGACGTATCCGATGATGGCCGTGAAAACAATCCATAGGAATACTGTCTGTTTTACATCTTTGCGCTCAAAGATCGAGGGGCGCTTCTGAGTGTCTAGATCGGACATGTGATTCTCCACCCCTTTATGCATTCACTACGGTGAAGTTGCCGGACATGTAGCCTTGCGTTGACATTGCGCCACCGAATCGAGCCGTTGTTCCATCACCACATGGGAACTCACAATTCCACACGTAATTTCCAGCCTCTCCAGTGATAAAGGAGAAAGTGACGGTGACTGGAGTCTTTGTGTATCCCGAGTCGGGAACCTCTTCATCCGGCACTGCAGGAAGGGGAATGCTGACGAAAAGTTGAGATTTCGCATCTGATAAGCCGTGAAGTGTGAAGGTATGGCCGACCGTATCGGCATCAATCTTCTTGACCTGCGCGCCATTCACGGTCGCGGTTCCATCTATTGTTCCGTGAACGCTGGCAAAGAAATCATTTGTGATTCGTTCACCACCGTCGTACTGCTTGACCGTCACCGTGATGACCGAGTGAGCGGGAACTTGGAAATTCGTGACCGGACCGTATGTCACCCAATCGGGGTGAGGGCCACCACTTGCGCCATGACTACCAGCCATGCTGTCTGGATATGAATCCATCTCAAGTGTGTAGTGGGGCAAATTGCCCTGCGGTGTATCCATTGTCCCCGCTGGTGTGGCCACCAACACCCGAGAGTCATTCTTGGCAGAGGCGACGTAGGTCCCAATACCGGCAATGACTGCCGCCCCAAGGATCACCGTACCCAATGCCCCCAGCAAACGTTTGTTCATCCTTACCTCCCCGTCACTCACATCGAGAGAATGTGAGAGCAGTCACACATCCAGTGGCACGAGGGTAAAGGGTAAGTGGTCGCTTTCCAAGGACTTTCTGGGCAAATTCATGTCTAACTCGCAGGCTACATCCAGCCCTATCCTCATCCGTGCGGCAGGGTTACTCTCTGCCCTCATGGCAATGGAGAGCACGAGAAGCTTCTGGGCTACCTGGCAATTGGCTCCACAGATCTGCCTTGCCCTCTTGGCCATCGAATACCTTTATCTACTGCGCACCATGGACTCGGATTCCACCCGCAGGCAGCGCCGATTTTTCCTATCTGGCCTTGCCACAATCGCCTTTGCCGTCTGCACCCCATTTGGGGCGTATTCGTCCACGCTTTTCTGGTGCCACATGGTCCAACACGTCACGCTCATGATGATCAGCGGCCCGCTTCTAGTCCTTGGCACACCAACAAACTTCCATCCTAAGAACAACGTGTTCCGGACACTCACGACTCCGGTGATCAGTTGGGTTCTTTATGCAGGCGTCATGATCGGAGTCCACCTGCCCGGTCCCCACCAGTTCATTATGAACAACTCGTGGATACATTCCTATGTGGAAGTGCCCCTGTATGTTGCCGTGGCATACCTCTTCTATTTCAACCTGCTGGATCGAAATCTGACAGGGAGGGTCATCTCGCCAGCAATGTCGGTGATTGCCCTTTTCCTGATGATGGTTCCCGAGACCTTGACCGGATTTTTCATCTATATCGCCCCAAAATCTATCTACGACGGCATGTTCGAGCTCCTTGATCAGCGTCGCGGCGGCTCGATCATGTGGTCTGGCGGGATGATCATCGATACGGTGTGGATGTCCTTTGCGGTCTACCACTGGATCAAGAGCGAGGAACTCGCCTCCCAGAACGCCGATAACGAGATGGCAAACCGAAAATGAAAGATTTCGAGACAGATGAGCCGGCGTGGATCCATGAGGAGCAATCGACTCACGTGACACCCAAACAGAAAAAATGGTTCACCGTATTCATGCTCATTTCTGTTCCATTCTGCCTCTGGGCCGGATGGTTTGAATTCGGCCGAGCCGAAGATGGAAACTGGCGAGCATGGGTGTACACATTCGAGTGGCCGTTCTTCGGCGGTCTTGCCATTTATTTATGGCGACGTTTGATGAGGGGCGACATGCCCAAGATTCCAAGGCCAGATTTTGCCGCTCTTGCTAGAGAGGCGGAGGCATTAGTGGAAGGTAAACCAGATCATGGAGCCGATGCAGATGGCGACCATTCCGATAATTAAGACATAAAGGCTCTGCATCCGTTTTCCTGCACGATACTCGCCCATCAATCGCCGATCTCGCGATATTCCAAACATGTAACAAAGCAGCGGGAGAAGCAGGATCGCATTGAGCACCTGGGTCCAGAGCAGAATGGTGATGAGCGGAGCGCCAGGAAGAAGAACAAGTACGGCGCTAATAACCGTGATTGCCGCAAACGTTCCATAAAACAGCGGAGCCTCGGCGTAACCATCGTTAAGGGCGGCGGGCCGTCCCGTTAGGTCGCTGACCGAGTACGCAGTTGACAACGGAAGGATTGAAGCCGCAAGTAAAGCTGCACCTACGAGTCCTATTGCAAAAAGATCTTTCGCCAAAGTCCCCGCGAGAGGCTTCAAAGCAATCGCCGCCTGCGACGCATCCGTAATATTGAATACACCCTCGCGATTGAGTGTCGCCGCGCAAGTGACGACGACGAAGAAGCCGATGATCCCGGTAAGTAGCGAACCAGTCCATACATCAACTCGAAGAAGCTTGAGATCATCGCGCGTCAAACGCTTATCGACCGCGTAGGACTGAATGAATGCAAGACCCCATGGCGCAAGGGTCGTACCAAGAGTTGCAGTCGCAATAAATATTGCATCCTTGGTGAACGGCATCGTTGGGACGACCATACCGTGAAGAGCTTTACTCCAATCGGGATGAGCAAGAATTCCCGCCAGCACATAAGAGAGGAATACCGCCGAAAGGAGGAAGAAGACTTTTTCCACTCGACCAAATGAACCACGCAAGACAAGGAAGGTCACGAGCAACGCCGCAATTGGCACTGAAATAAACTTCGATAGACCGAAGAGTTGGCCTGCGGCTGCAATACCTGCGAACTCCGCGGTCATCGTTCCGATGTTGGCGAGAATCAAGGACGATGCGCTGAACACTCCGGACCGTGCGCCGTACTTCTGTCGCACAAGACCGATGAGGCCTTGGCGTGTTACGACACCGATACGTGAACCAAGATCTTGGAAAAGTATCAGGGCAAAAGTTGAGAGAACCAATACCCACAACAACCTGTAACCGTATTTGGCGCCAAGTTGCGAATAGGTGGTGATGCCTGCGGGATCATCATCGGAAAGGCCAGCGATAACTCCAGGTCCCATCACGGCAAGAAGTGCGGCAAGGCGAATCTTTCGATGGGAGATTGGTGGCACTTTGGCGCTTTTGGCCGACTTCTTTACGGTGGCCACTTTCTTCTCGGTCATGTGAGAGCGCCGCTTCCTTGCGCAAAACCGCGCTTCTCAGAGCGTGCTACAAGCGCATCGACCAAATCGTCCGCCATGATGCGCCCGACTGGCTTGTTTGCCGAATCAATAACAATGATCGAAGACCCGCGGTTGTTTGAGAACTCCTCGATTACTTCATCCAGTGGTGTGTCGATGTGCACCGCAGTGGGAAGAGGTGGGCCAGTCAAATCCGAAAGAGCAGCAGCTGGTTTTGCCGAGACTAGTTCGATCATCTGAATGTGATCGAGCAATTTCCCCTTTGAATCCACCACGACAACACCATCGGAAATATCCCGTTCCTTGTGTTTGACCAGAAGCGAAAGCGCATAGGCAACCGTGTCGGTCTCTCTACAAATCACAGAGTGCGTCGTCATGACTCCGCCCGCGAGCGCCTCATCGAAAGTCACCAACAATCGAAGCGTCTTGGCAGCCTCGGGTGCCATTGCATCAAGAATGCTCTCACGGTGCTCGTCATCGAGATCACGCAAGACCTCCGCGCTTTCGTCAGGCTCCATAAGCGCAAGCAACTCGGCCGCGCGCTCTGCCGGCAAACCACGGAGCAAGCCTTGAAGATCGTCGTCTTCCATCTCCTCTAACACGTCGGCAGCCAAGTTCGGATCGAGCAACTCAATCAGCGCACCTTGCTCGCGGCCAACCAGGTCCTCAATCAAGTCGGCCAAGTCAGCCGGGCGCAACTGCGCGAGCGCAGAGCGTGGTCCCGCTGTGCGCACCGGTCCTCCACTGTCGGTGAGGGAGGCAACCGTCGCCCAATCCACGACACGATCTGGTGTTGCACGACGGCGTAGTGTCCCGGGAAACACACGACGCAAGAATGAGGTGAAAGAAACATCCACGCCTACAAGGCGGATCTCCTTGTCCAGCGGCGCAAGATAGAGATCGGCAGATCGCACAACGCGTAATCCATTTACATCAACAATCTGGTGATCGATAACGTCCGCATCGAGCAGTGACTCACCAGGGCGCCTGGTGTACTCCTTCAGGTTGATCTTCGTCGAGGAAAGTCGGATCTCATCCCTAGTTAATTTCGAGATTCTTGCGCCATCAATAAAAGATGTGCGGCCGCCGATCTTCACAATCAATCCGGAAACGGCCGGGTATGTCTCCTCGCCATGTCGCACAACAACATCGACGAGCTTTCCAAGATCGCGACCGTCATTGTCGCGGACCGGGCAACCAATGAGCCCGGCCACCGACACAAGGGATTCGCGGATGTTCTTGCGGGCAAGAACGGAATCTCGCCTTCCAACAATTCGCTTGGCCACGGTGTTGATGGCTGGAACTGCTGGCGTTTTCACTCTTGGATTTTAGCCGCCATTAGTCGATTGGCGTCTTACATATCGATCAACATCCAGAGGCAGTTCTGGGCTCTCTCATGAAATCTCAGTGTGGACCTACCAATTACATATTCCGGAGCTCTTCAATGGTGAACGTTTTCGACTTCTCTTTACTTGCCAGTCGCTTCTTGAGTAAGGGCGTTATTTCAATTTCCCACAGTATCTCTTCGATTTCGTCAAAGAGTTCCGGCGACATTACATAGAAAGTGGGCTTGTTATTAGTAAGCACAGCAAACGGTTTCTTTTTGGCTTTCTTTACTGCCGCATTCGGGTTCTTCTTGAACTCGGAGATAGTTGTCGTTAATTCCGTCATAATCCGGTCCATTTTCTCTTCCCTTCCTTTGGCACCAAATTTAGACCTAAATTTGGACCTTAGCAATTGAAGGGACCTAGCCAGCCAATTTCGAGAGTTCAATTTCAAAATCTTGTCCGTCGATTGTGACGGTAACCCTTGGTCGTTCGCCAATCGCCTGCAAATATCCCGCCAAAGTTGACAACAGCATGTCGCCCTGTGATTCCAAGCGAGATACGCCTGCCTGAGCCATTCCTAATTTCTCTGCAACACGTTGCTGAGTCAACTCTGCCGCCTTCCTGATCGCGGCCAAATTTTCAAAATACTTGCGATCTTCTTCAATCCATTGTTTGGACATAGCAGCAATTTCCTTTGCCATCTCCGGATCTGCTTTCAATCGCTTAAGCGCTTCTCCGCCCCGATCACGAATTTTGGAGATGTCCAAGTTTAGTTTGTTCTTTGCCATGTCATTTCGACCTTTCTCGTATCCATTTTTCAATCTCAATATCGGCTCTTAGACTCGCGCTGTCATAGAAGACATTACCCATTTTCGCCTTATCCGCTCCAAGCACCGCAACCAATAAGTCGCTTTCTTCCGCGAATGGGAACCAAACGATCACGCGAATAGCAATCCCTTCCATAAAGGGGTGACTCACCCTCCACAGGGGATATCTTCTGGACTGCATCACTCGTTGAAACTTTGGTGATTCCTCGCTTGGTGTTTGTTTCAAAGATTGCAGAAACTCCAATTGTGCTCCAAGAGTGTAAGCAATCTGGCGAGATCGATCGTCCAGAGACCGACTCTCTTCGATGTTGTGCCACCATCTGTCGAACTCTCCAGTCCAGTCAATGAGCATGCGCGCCACATACCATCGGAAGTATATACCGTCGATGGTATATATGCTCGCCCCTGAAATGGGGTAATAAATCTAAACCTTTTCGCATAAGCCATTTCTAGGGTGTCCAGCCGACAAGCCAGCCTTGGTAATCCACAGCCTTATTAAAAACCCACTCTTGTAGCCCTGTCTGAAGAAATTGAAACTAGTGGATCGTCAGGTGATAAAGATTGGCTACAGCAAGCAGATCCGGATTAGTTCGTCTAATTTCTTGGATCCTTACTATCTTCACTTCTGTCTCCTCGAAAATTGCCCAGCACTCCCAATCCCCCAAACGAGACTTATAGCGAATTCCGCTATAAACAAATTCCCCATCTTCATCCATTTGATTGGCGGCCCAGGCTGATATAGCCCTTGTTAATCGCCGATTGTTTCCACGAATTAGGGAGATATCTAATGGAGAATTAATCTCAACTTCACATAGCACGGTTGCGAGTTCACGATCAAGAAACGAGAGAGTACCCGGATCCTCCAGATCAAGAAACGGTAAAGGTTCCACGCAGTCGATAAGAAAGATTGAACGCATTTCACGCCAAGCAGCAGGAATTCCACCATGGTTCATAAATCCTGAATCCGTAGTTTGATCGATTTGAATCCTTACCGAAGGAGTTTTCCTGAATGGCGAGAGAACTTCAGCAAAACTGCCTTCAAGTTGCGTCGCACAATAAATTACACCGCTATCTAGCAAGTCAAACCTATGCCCTGCTTGAGTTCTTGAATCTCTCTCGCGAATTTTTGAACCAACCAACATGCTCTTTGTTCTTGCAATCCGATATACAGGCTCTGTTGGAAACTCAACCGTTGCAGGTATAGGGGAAGGAGAACTAGCCATAAGAAATGAAGGACCTGGCTGCAACAAGAACTTCGCGTGCGCGACCCGCAGCAATCGCCTCAACTGGCGAAAGATCTTCTAGTTGCTCATTCATTCCCATAAACCAGGCACGAACGGTAGCTGGCGCTTCCTCTTGGGCAAGCAATTGAAATATCTGGTATGCAGAACGCAATTTCTTTTCGGCTTCTTGACGTGGAGTAACCTGATCGGCAACCCAACGCGCGACGGTTCGCGAATCAACCGCGGCTAGCCCCGCAGTAAGGGTTACACCCAGATTCTCTCGAAGGGACCTGACAATCTCTGAGGTTGTCGCTTGCGCGCTTCGTTTATGCGACACGCTCCGCGTCGACGCCTTTACCCGTGTCGTCATCTTCAAGATCCTCCCTCTTATCCCACCCAAAGGATATCGGAAATGTCTTGGTAATGTCATGTTATATGTCCCAAACATCAAATCTATCCCCCATCACCAAAATCCGGCAGATCCATGTCTACTACCCACTGCCGACAGACCGACCTTGGTAATCCACACCAGGAATCCACGGTAAGATTGGCTCGTTGATTCATCCGAAACAACGCTTCTTTCCCCTAAAGCGCAGTATTTGCGCTTACTTGCGAGTCTTATCACCACCTGACAGGCCACACCGAAATACCGTTAGAAATTGGCCTGTTATACCGAGACGCGCTAGTCGTCTCGATTGGTATAGCTAACTCATGTCATTACAACCGCGCTCTAAATCTGCTGCGCCCTCAAAAGGCCCAAAAGTTCACCGCAAGGGAACCTCGGCAAAGGCCGTAGCTCGCACATCCGCTGAACCCACCGGCAAACCCGCCTACGCGAAAACTGGCAAGCCCGCCTTTTCCAAGCCTGGGTCAAATACCCCTGCCAAGAGGGCGAAGAACAAGCCTCGCTCAATAGAGCGCGCCAAGCGGTTCGCTGCAACCCGTGAAAACCTGGTAACGACGAGTCATGTCGACCGCCGTGAAGACCGTCGAGATGATCGCACCTCGGCTCGTCCGGACACCCGTCCGACCACCCGTCGTGATGCCCGCATCGCCGATGCCGCACGCGGAGATGGTCGCCCCAACTTCGTACCCCGCGAGCGCATCAAGTTCGTACCTGGTGGAAAGCGCACTGCTGTTTCGGCAACCCGTAGCACCCACAGCGGTACTGCCTCTGTTCACAAGGGCACACCCAATCGCCCAAGCACCTCGCGATCCACGAACAACTTTGCATCACGCCCTGACTCAAACAAGGGTGGCCGCAACTTCTCGAACAGCCAGTACAGCGAAGATTTCGGTGCTGACGACAATTACATCGTAGATGTCGAACAAGCGAGCGCTGTCGAGGCATCGCACCACACTCCGAACGAGACCACCACAAAGACTTTCGCCGAACTAGGAATCTCACCTGAACTGGTGCAACTTCTTACGAGCCAAGGAATCAACTCGCCTTTCCCAATCCAGGTAGCGACGCTGCCTGATGCGCTTAAGGGGCACGACATCCTCGGTCGCGGACAGACCGGCTCTGGCAAGACGCTTGCCTTCGGTCTTGCAATGCTGACCAATCTTCATGGCAAGCAGGCAGCTCCTCACAAGCCACTCGGCCTCGTACTCACCCCAACCCGCGAACTCGCACAGCAAATCCACGATGTTCTTACACCGTTGGCCAAGGCCATTCGCCTTGATTCTGTTGTCATCGCAGGCGGCATGCCATACGCAAAGCAGATCACTGCAATGCGCAAGGCCTGCCCCATTCTTGTAGCAACTCCTGGCCGTCTTATTGACCTGCTCAATCGCGGGGAAGTTCAACTCGATGATCTACAGATCACTGTCTTGGATGAAGCCGACCAGATGGCAGACATGGGCTTCTTGCCAGTTGTAAAGGAAATTCTTGACCAGGCACGGCCAAACGGTCAGCGCTTGCTCTTTAGTGCAACCCTTGACCGCGGTGTTGATTCACTCGTCAAGAAGTACCTCAACAACCCAAAGACCCACTCACTTCAAAATGATCGCGCCTCCGTTAGCACCATGGAGCACCACGTACTTGTGATGCTTCCTGGCGACAAAGATGAGATCACGGCTCAAATCGCATCTCGCGAAGGCCGCACGATTCTCTTTGTTAAGACCCAACGCGGTGCAGACCGTCTTGCTGACAAGCTTGCAAGTGTTGGCGTTCCAGTTGGAGCTCTTCACGGCGGAAAATCCCAGGCCGTTCGAACGCGCACACTTGCCCACTTCAAGGGAAATCCAAACTCAGCCCTTGTTGCAACAGATGTTGCTGCTCGAGGAATCCACGTTGACGATGTTTCCCTTGTTGTCCACGTAGATGCTCCGACAGATCACAAGGATTACCTCCACCGCGCAGGTCGTACCGCCCGTGCTGGCGAGGCGGGAGTTGTTGTAACTCTTGCTACTTCAAAGCAGCAAAGCGCGGTTCGCGGACTTACTTCACGTGCTGGGGTCTACCCCAAGTTCGTAGATGTTCGCCCGCACCACGATGAATTGGTTTCGATCACCGGCTCTAAGCAGCCAAGTGGAATCCCATACATTGCCCCGGTCGTTGAGAAGCCAAGCTTCGGTGGTCGCAGGCCACGTCCAAACTCAGATCAGAGACGTCGCAGGCCTAGATAGATTCTGCTATATTCGTCTCAACACCCCCAGTCCCTTCGGTGGCTGGTTGCGAAATCCCGGCTTCGGTCGGGATTTCTGCTTTCACCAAGACTTAGGTTTTGTAATGGTTCCATGACCGTCATTAACAACATCGGGTAATTGTGCGGCGGCTAGCGCACCTTCGCGAATCTGGCGAATGACATGTGGACTAACTTTCAGCAGTTCCAACGAAGGAGTATCGGTTGGAAAAATGAGACCAATGTTCTGTCCTAGCTGATCTTTGGCCAAGCGGAGAGGCTCCGCTAGATCTGAATCGTTTGTTAAAATAACGAAGAAATCTGCTTTCTTAATGAAAATATCGAAAAGAAAATATGTAGCGATATTTACATCGGAACCTTTCTCTTCAGTCTTTTTGACCTTAACAGTCTTCGGCCGTCCATCTGCATCGAATTCCCAAGGATGAACGGGCATGAGTCGAGCGTCTGACCTGAATTTTCCTAAATGGATTTTGATCTTGTGATTTACTTTCAAGGCCCGCAAATAAGCCTGTTGCCGCTGACCTTGAGAGGGATCATTCGGCATTGGAGAAATATGTGCGGTGAAATATCGCACGAGAATGACTTCATACTCATAAAGTAATTCCGAAGACAAGGCAAACAGATCAAGCCACTTATAAGGTGTCCCTTTCAGTACCCTTCGATATAGGTTGAATCCGTCAACATAAACGATCACCGTTGGCTTGCCCACACCTGAAATGGTAAATGCATTCCTAGGTCGCCTTCGCGAAACGCTACCCGCCCTTGTGGAAAATCTGAGTGTCAGAACCAAATAGTTCATCACAAACATATTCAGCGATGGCCAAACTAGACGTTGCACCAGGCGACGGTGCATTTCGAACTGCCAACACTCTACCCAATCGATGAATTCTAAAATCTTCGACCAAGGTTCCATCTCGATCCACCGCTTGAGCACGTACACCGGAACCTCCGCGGACCACATCAACGTCTTGAAGTTCAGGGACGTACACGCGGGCGCGATCTAGGAATTGGTGCTTGCTGATTGATCCAACCATCTCGGATAGGCCCATCTTCCAATGTCTTCTTACCAACTTCTGGAAACCGGGCCAACGCAATGTCTCCCACAGATCCTTCGGTGAGAAATCACGTCGAAGATAACCCTCCCTAGCAAAAGCCAGGACAGCATTCGGTCCGACATCAACGAAGCCGTCGATTCGTCGGGTGAAGTGCACTCCCAGAAAGGGGTAATTCCGATCTGGCACGGGGTAGATCAAACCCTTAACGAGTTCATTCTTTGCGGGCACTAGTCGGTAATACTCACCGCGGAACGGAACTATTGCCGGCTCAGCATCGTCACCGGCAAGCCTGGCAACATCGTCAGATTGCAGCCCGGCACAGATTATAACTCGGTCAAACTTCAACTCTTCTTCGCCAACTCTCACTCCAATACCGTTGGGTTGAGAAGTAATTGATACTGCCGGTTTGCCCAGCATTAAACGACCACCTGCTGCAACTACATCCTCGGCAAAACCTCTCGCCACTGCAGCAAAATCAGTGATCGCAGTCGACGGCGAATACAGCCCGGCAATTCCCTTCGCGTGTGGTTCTATCTCGCGTATCTCTTCAGGCCCAACTCTCCTTATTCCCTCTACAAGATTACGTTCCGCCCGATTTTGTATCTGATCAAGCGCTTCAATCTCAGATTTATTCGAAGCGATAATGAGTTTGCCACATTCGTCGTAGGTAATACCTTTATCAGCGCAGTATTCTCGAAGCAGTGCTGACCCACGTCGGCACAGGATCGCCTTAAGTGAGTCGGGGGCGTAATAGACGCCAGCATGAACAACACCGCTGTTGTGCGATGTTTGATGAACTCCGACGGCGGTTTCTTTGTCGATGACGGTCACTTTTATGCCTGGTCGCACCTCACTCAAACGTCGAGCAACTGCAAGACCAATAATGCCGGCACCTATCACGGCAATCTTTTCAGAGGTCATGACCAATTGTTTCGCCTATTTGAGTTAGTAATCGACGGCTCAGTTCAGGATCATTTGCGCAGTCGGCATCAAATTGGTCAAGAGCAAAAACCTTCGAGATTCCTGCGTCGGCTAGTTCCTCTTTGCTCAACTGACACGTTCCGACTACGCCGACAACTGGGATGCTTTTCTCCCGCGCCCGTGCGGCGAGCACTATAGGCAATTTGCCTGCAAGCGACTGGTGGTCGAGCGAGCCCTCCCCGGTTACAACCAAGTCACAGTGCAAAAGCGCCTCATCAATATCGAGCAAATCGAGTATGTAATCGGCACCGGAAACCCGGGTCGCGCCAATGAGCAAAGCGGCGAATCCCAAACCACCGCCGGCGCCTGCGCCAGGAGTCTCCAACGCTTTGCGAGCTCTTTCAGCCCACAGCTTCGAACCTTTTTTTAGCACCTTTACGAGACGATTTAGACCGAGTTCCAAGACCTCCACCTGCAACGGATCCGCGCCTTTTTGGGGTGAGAACAATTTTGCAGCACCAGAAGGTCCGAGCAAGGGGCTACCAACGTCTGAGGCTAGAACAAACTTGGTATTGGCAATTCGCGGATCGAGTTCAGCAAGATCTACCGCGGAAATAATGAAAAGACCGCCTCCACCTAGAGGAACTGCTTCCCCCGCCTCGGTAGTGAATTTCGCACCCAATCCCGTGAGGAGCCCGACGCCACCATCTGTACTTGCGGTTCCGCCGACGCCCAAAACAATTGTGTGCGCGCCAAGATCCAAGGCGGCTCGAACAGCGAAACCAACACCGAGTGAATTGGCTGTCAAAGGTTCCATTGGTCCTTGCACGTGACGTAGCCCGCAGAACTCAGCGGCTTCAATAAAGAAAACACCACCTTTTCGTGCCATACGTGCGGGCTCTGGATTTGAAGATGTAATCGAAGGATCAAGTTCGATGACTTCAAAGCCCGCGGCGACAACCGCCTCAATGCTGCCATCCCCACCGTCTGCTAGCGGCATTGATATGACCTTTGCTGTGGAAGAAAGACCCGAACCCAGCGCCTTGGCGACATCCTGAGCCGAGAGAGTTCCTTTGAACTTATCAGGGGCAATTAGCACTGTAGTTTTCAACTGACGACCCCTTTCACAAGTGGAACCATCTTGACATACGAAATCACGGTTAGGAATTCCGCCAACCTTTATTCAAGTGTTCGTACCCTCGGAGAAGATTGGACAGGTCTAGATACCGCGCATAACATTCAATCTGACTCCTATCCATGATGTGGACGGACTAGTCAACTTGGTAAGGGGGCTTTCGTGTCTAAGGTGTATGAAAACATTGCCGAATCACTCGATGGAGTAATGAGGGACGGCATGGTTCTAGCCGTCGGTGGCTTTGGTCTCTGCGGAATACCTTCAGATCTGATCGACGTCGTTAAAGCATCCGGAGTGAAGGATCTCATCGTGGTCTCCAACAACATGGGGGTCGACGGAAAAGGACTCGGACTCCTCCTTGAAAATGGCCAGGTTCGAAAAGTCATCGCTTCCTACGTTGGTGAGAACAAGCTTTTCGCCGAACAGTTTCTCGATGGCAAACTTGAAGTTGAATTCAGCCCTCAAGGCACGTTGGCTGAACGTCTACGTTGTGGCGGTGCAGGAATTCCCGCGTTCTACACAAAGACAGGTGTCGGCACACTCGTCGCCGAAGGAAAGCCTCACGCAGAATTTGACGGTGAATTGTACGTGCAAGAGCGCGCGATTGTCGCTGATGTGGCGCTCGTCCATGCCTACCAAGCCGACACTGAGGGCAACCTCGTATACAGATACACCGCGCGTAATTTCAATCCATTGGTGGCAACTGCCGGAATCGTGACTGTCGCCGAAGCTGAGCACATTGTGCAACCAGGGGAAATCGACCCCAACCACATCATCACACCGGGTGTCTTTGTGCAAAGACTGATTCACACCACGAACCGAACAAAAGACATCGAACAGCGCACCGTGCGCCCCGTCGCAGAAAAGCAAGGATAGAGACATGGCTTGGACACGAGATGAGATGGCTGCCATTGCTGCAACTGAATTGAAAGACGGAGACTATGTGAACCTGGGAATCGGCATTCCGACCCTTGTCGCCAACAACTTGCCCGCCGGTGTATCTGTGACGCTTCAGAGCGAGAACGGCATTTTGGGCATGGGGCCATTTCCTTATGAAGGCGAAGAAGATGCTGATCTGATCAACGCAGGAAAGCAGACCGTCACGCTTTTGCCGGGGGCTGCAATCTTCGATTCTTCGATGTCTTTCAGCATGATCCGGGGCGGGCATGTAAAGGTCGCAATCCTTGGCGCGATGGAAGTATCCGGCAATGGAGACCTTGCAAACTGGACCATCCCAGGCAAGATGGTCAAAGGCATGGGCGGTGCTATGGATCTAGTAGCCGGCACGCCGCGAGTTGTGGTCTTAACCGAGCACGTCTCCAAAGACGGCAAAGCCAAAATCGTCAACAAATGCTCGCTGCCATTAACTGGCGTAAAGGTTGTCGATCGAATCATCTCCGACCTCGCGGTCTTTGACATTACCGACAACGGTCTCGTCCTTCGCCGTCGAGCACCCGGTGTGACCGTAGAAGAACTTCGCGAGAAGACTGAGCCAGAATTCTCGATCGAAGAGCTATAACTCCCTTGCTTTAGCGCTTAAAGATCAGCGCATCTCCCTGCCCACCGCCACCGCAAAGGGCCGCTACCCCGTAGCCACTGCCTTTGTTCTTAAGTTGATAGGCGATGTGCAGTGCAATTCGTGCGCCCGACATACCCAGTGGGTGCCCGACTGCAATCGCCCCGCCATGAACGTTCACCTTTGCAAGGTCGAAGCCCAATGCCTTCGATGATGCAATCCCCACCGCAGCAAAGGCCTCGTTGATCTCAACGAAGTCAAACTTATCCAAGCCAATTCCCTCTTTCTTGGCGGCCAACTTGATTGCATTGGCAGGTTGCTCATGCAGCGAGGCATCGGGACCTGCGACCATGCCCTGGGCACCAATCTCGCAGAGCCAATTAAGGCCTAATTCAATGGCTTTTTCCTTCGACATCACAACGACGGCTGCGCCTCCGTCAGAGATCTGCGATGCAGAGCCGGCGGTAATGGTTCCTGTTGGAGAGAAAACTGGCTTAAGTTTCGCCAACCCTTCGAGAGTCGTGTCAGCACGGACACCTTCATCGATGGAAAACAAAGTCACATTTCCTTTACGGTCCTTGAGTTCAACGGGAACGATCTCCTCGTCAAAAACCCCGTCAGATTGCGCTTTTGCCGCACGTTGGTGCGACTGAAAGGCGAACTCATCCTGTTCTTCTCGGGTCAAGGAATATCGTGGATTGTATTTCTCCGTGGCGTCGCCCATGCCAATATGTTCAACTGCGCAGAAGAGGCCGTCGAACATCATTGAGTCTTTTAGTGTGGCGTCGCCCAATTTGAATCCGGCACGAGAGTTCATCAACACATGCGGTGCATTCGTCATCGACTCCATGCCGCCAGCCACGATGATGTCGTATTCATTTGCTCGAATCAGTTGATCGGCAAGTGCAATGGCGTTCAACCCTGAAAGGCATACTTTGTTGACGACGATAGATGGGACGTCGAGTGGTAAACCGCCTTTTATTGCCGCCTGTCGTGCGGGTCCTTGCCCGGCACCTGCCTGCAATACCTGTCCCATGATCACGTACTGAACTTGCTCCGGAGCAATGCCAGCTCTCTCTACAGCGGCTTTAATCGCAATGCCGCCCAGATCGGTGCCACTTAAGCCACTTAGTGTTCCGCTCAATCGTCCAATGGGAGTCCGAGCCCCTGCCACTATCACTGAAGTTCTCATGAAACGTACATTAGCCAGAAAGTGGAATCCTTCCAATCGGGCATTCAGTTCGGGCAACCACTACTCTTGAACAATGCGCTTGTATATCGCCGGAATCAGCGGCATGGTTGGATGGGCAATCGCAGAGGAAGCCAAAAGACGCCAGATTGAAGTACTAGGAAAATCATCCAGTGAATTGGATCTCACCGACCGATCAGCTGTATTCAGGGAACTAGATGCAATTCACCCTGACGCTCTGATCATGGCAGCAGCAAAAGTCGGTGGCATCGGTGCCAACGCCGCCCGTCCCGTCGATTTCCTCTCCATCAACCTACAGATTCAGACCAACCTCCTTGATGCGGCGCATGCGGCGAATACTGAAAGGGTCCTATTCCTCGGTTCGTCCTGCATCTATCCAAAATTTGCAAAACAGCCTATTCGAGAAGAATCTTTACTAACTGGAGAACTTGAACCCACCAATGAACCATATGCAATTGCTAAAATTGCGGGACTGAAACTCGTTCAAGGTTATCGTGTCCAGTATGGCCGACCATGGATTTCAGCTATGCCGACGAATCTCTACGGCCCCAGGGACAACTTCGACTTGGATTCGGCTCACGTCCTTCCTGCATTGATCCACCGGTTTCACAATGCAAAAGTTGAAGACTTGAGAGCTGTGACCGTCTGGGGAGATGGCACACCACTACGCGAATTTCTCCATGTCGAAGACTTGGCGCACGCGTGCCTCATGCTCATCGCCAACTATGACGATCCCGTCGCAATTAACGTTGGAAGCGGACAGGAGATATCGATCCGTGATCTGGCAACTCTCGTCTCGAAGGTTGTAGGTTTCAGTGGGGAGATCGCTTTTGACAAGAATCGACCAAACGGAACGCCGCGAAAACTCCTTGACTCCTCGCGAATCGCACGATTGGGATGGCACCCACAAGTTGGTCTCGAAGAGGGCATTGCATCTACATATGATTGGTTCCTTGCTCACAACCAGATGGGAGGGCTGAGATGAAACGTGCGTTGATAACCGGAATCACTGGCCAAGACGGTTCCTATCTGGCGGAACTCCTTCTAGAGAAGGACTATGAGGTTCATGGAATAATCCGCAGAAGTTCGACATTCAACACTTCTCGGATTGAACATCTCTACAGAGATCCTCATGAAAAAGGCAATAGGCTCTTCCTCCATTACGGAGATATCACCGATGGCGTTGGAATCTCCAATTTACTTCGCGAGATAGTGCCCAGCGAGATATACAACTTGGCCGCCCAAAGCCATGTGAAAGTCTCCTTCGAAATGCCTGATTTCACGGCTCAAGTGGACGCTGTGGGCACGATTCGGATACTCGAGGCTATTAGAGCGGCCAAGATTGAAACTAGGTTCTACCAAGCGTCCACTTCCGAACAATTTGGCAACACGCCTCCACCACAATCAGAGATCTCACCATTTGCGCCAAGAAGTCCATACGCCGCTGCCAAGCTCTACTCGTACTGGGTAGTGTGCAACTATCGCGAGGCCTATGGATTGCATGCAACGAACGGCATCCTTTTCAATCATGAATCTCCCCGCCGAGGCGAGACTTTTGTCACGAGGAAAATATCAATGGCGGCAGCGCGCATAAAGCTTGGACTTCAAGAGAAATTGTATTTGGGCAATCTCGATGCAGTTCGGGATTGGGGTTATGCTCCTGAATATGTCGAGAGCATGTGGCTAATGCTGCAGCAAGATAAGCCAGACGATTATGTAATAGCTACTGGTGAAGGTGCCACAGTTCGGCAATTCTGCGATGCGACTTTCTCGGCTCTAGATTTAGATTATCGCGATTATGTTGAAACCGAGAAGCGGTATGCGAGACCAACAGAAGTTGATGCGTTGATCGGAGATCCATCCAAAGCCAACAGAATTCTCGGTTGGAAGGCTGAAACAAATTGGAAGAAACTTGCCCAGATAATGGTCACGAGTGATCTTGCAAATTTCGAAGCCCTCCAAGGGTAATTAAAGTAGCGTTGGGATCGAGCCAATGCTAAGTCACTTGGAAGCACACCGCGACGAATAGGTGAAGTTTTCGAGCTTCTCCAGCGCCAAATCTCGATCGGAGCGAATTGTCTCCCCAAGTGCAACTGACAAGTAGGGTGCAACGACCTCGGCGCTTATCCCACCATCACAATTGGCACAGAACGCACCGTTCATTCTGTAAGAGATTACCGTGCCTTCTTCGAGGATCAAATATCCAAATGCTACGCCAACAGGGATATAGATCGATATTGGTGCTGATTCTTGGAACTTCTCAATCTGTATGTGACCAAAAGTTCGAGAGCCGATGCGCGTATCCAACAAGAAAGCAGTAGCGCTCCCGCGAACAATTGACACGATCTTTGCGACTTCGTGCGGAGCACCCTGAAAGTGCATTCCACGAAATACATTCTTATGCGATTCGGTGAAGAAATGTTCGTAAGTTGCAAAAGGCGTGGAGAATGATCCTTCGTCCCCTGCGACATATGCCTTAAACAGCCTTCCTCGAAGATCAGTGAAGACCGGCATCTTCCAGAGTTGCACACCATCGATGATGCCCAACTTAGTCTCGGGAGAACTCATCTGGCCTTTCATCATGCCTCCAACATTCTCTTGTAAACGCTTGCGTAGGTCGAAACAGCCTTTTCCATGTCGAAGTGTTCCATCGCTAGGTTGCGACAGCGATCTGGCACATTGGGATCGGCTATCAAAACCTGAATTCGCGCAGCAATTCCCACAAGGGGAGCATCCTTTGAGATGACAAGCCCTGCAGTCGAATCCTTGAAGAGGGTGTCCATATCGCCGATACCTTTGCTCACTATCACGGGGCGGCCCGAAGCAAGAAACTCACCGATCTTGGTAGGTACCGCCGCTGACAGACTTCCGAGGTCGTCTTCCTTGCATATGGCCATCCCGAAGTGCGCCTTGCTGACCAGCTCCGGCATCTCAGAATGAGTTGCTCCTACAACCAAGTCTTCGCCGACTCCCAAATGCGTATCCGGTGACTCACCTGCTCGGGCCCAAATAACCTTTAAATCAATATCTTTTCTAATCGCCGCGATGATCTCTCTAGTGCGATCTATGTCGTAATAGTTGTTGAAGGTTCCCGATAGCAAGCAGACAATTTCACCTTTAGGCATTGCAGACGGAACGAATTTTGAGGTTTGAACACATGTGGGAATCACCTCGCGAATCTCCGGCAACCGTCGGTGACGTGACTGCAGGATAGGTACTACCGCGGCGGTCAACGTCGTCATTGCTTTTGCGTGCTTGGCAGAGACGTTTTCCAAGGAGCGCGCACCGCGAGCAGTAATACGGTTCCATCCAGCGGTTCCGATCAATTGGCGCTGATCAGACCAGAGGCTCCTGACATCCCACAAGACAGGGGAGTCAACACGGGACCATATTGCCGCAGCACTTGGGATATCGCTTCGTCCGTGCAGAACATCGGCATCAGGAACATTTCGCTTGAGATCTATCAGTCGCAGTATGCCGCCGGCCGAGCCGGTTTTTCCAAATGAACGTGGCTGCCACACCACACCGGACTTTTTCATGCGGTCGACCAGTTCCTGACTAGGTACTGTTTTTTCGAAAGTAACGAGGCAAACCTTCTTCCCTTGCGCAGCCAAGCCCGTCACAAGAGGAGTTATCTGACTCGACCCGACGCCCTCTTGTATCGAATCGATCGAGAGATAGGCGACGTCGAATCTCGCGTCTTTCATATGACGCTTTCGAAGAGCTTGTCCCATGCTTCAAGGACGATCTTTTCTGAATGGGTATCTCGAATGTACTGCTGACCACGCTCTACAGATCGCTGCCGGAGTTCGGGCGATTCAATCATTTCATTGACTTTCTGGAGCCATTCACTCGGACTTGAACAAATACCACCTAGTTCGGTTTGGGCCATCACTCGGTTGTAAGCAAGCGACGGTGATGTTAAAACTGGAAGACCTATCCGCCACATCATCAACAACCGATTTTCGGCCTTTAAAGGGTTGAGAGTTCCAGCTGGATCAAGAGGCAGTACTGCAAGGTCTGATCTCTTCGCTGTGGCGACAACTGCGTCAAGGCTCCACTTTGACAAAGTAAATCGATCGCCGAGAATCTTTGGAATATCTCCGAGGATTTTCTCGGTCCCACTGTAGAAATACTTGCCGAGGAAGAGCGGGTAGGTCAGATCGGTCACCATGTTGAGAGATATCGGACGAGTCTTGCTGATCTCAGTAAAGGTCTCCTGCAATAGCAGAAGGCCTTTCGCAGTAAAGGGCATTCCTTCCCACATCAATGATGGGAATTTTCCGCCCTCGCTAATCGCTCTGTAGGCAAGCATCGGAAATTCCTCGTGAAAATCAAGGATCGCGTGGGTATTTGGGCAGTACGGAACAATTGTTTCTCGCTGCTCAACTGTCTCGCAGATTACCGCCTGCGCTTTCGAACACGCTTCGGCGACAATTTTCCGATAGGTCCGAGGGGCTCCAGAAATGTGACCTGTGAGAACCTTCCCCGCTCCTCGTGTCCAGTCGCGCCATAGATGCTCTTTACCCAAATAACCATCTACAAGATCCAGAATCAACGGGGCGCGATCTTTCTTTCGAGACCAAGCGGTTAAATCCGCCCGTCCAGATAGAACAAGGACATCCACCTTCTGATCTAAATCCAGGGTGATCTCATGTCCGCGCTGCTTGGCCCAGTACACGAGCCTGCGCCTGTCAGCCGGATGACCCATATCTGAACTATTAGGGACGTAGCCGATCCTGAGTTTCACCACTTGGGGAGTCTATCTGAGGGAGTGGATTCTGCTTTCAAGTGTCTCTGATGGACTCCATCCAGCCGAAAAAAGCACTGATGACGGGTCCACAACGACTGTCTTTTCATGACCCGGGACCTGATCCGAATAATCCAGTAGCGCCGCATCCAAATTCAATTGATCGCAGATCAACTCGGATAAATCCCGAACGCTCGTCGCAATCCCCGTTCCGACATCTACAAAATGACGGAGTTCATTTTCGACAATGAACACTGCCGCGCTAGCGATGTCAGCGGTGTGAATCCAATCCAGCTCGAAGTTAGGAGTACGAATCGAGAACTTGTCTCCCTTTGTAAGACTTGAAATCAACCCAGGGATAAACCGCTCTGGCTTCTCATTAGGGCCGAAAGCCTGAAATATCCGCAACCAATTGGTGCGAGTACCGAACTTCTCCCCAATCTCTTTCAGTCCCAGGCCAGTCTCAATCTTGGAGATCGCATAAATATCGTTAGGAACTAAGGGCGAAGTTTCGGCATTGCAGACTCCAGCTTTAAGTCCGTACTCGCTCACTGTCCCGATACCGACAAATGATTCGACTCCTGATTCAAAACAAATCTCTGCAAATCTCAGCGTCGCATCTCGATATTTGACGTTCAGATCACTCGTCCAGAACTTGCCGTGCTCTGTATCCCAAGCCGTTGAGACCACAACATCCGGTCTGGAAGATTGAAGGGCCGTCTTCAAACTCTCTTCATCAAAGAGATCAACCGCGAACTCCTGCACATTCAAATCGGGGTGCTTACGTCTCGAAAACGCAGCGACATCCCATCCACTCTTAATGAAGGCATCAGACATCGGCAACCCAAGAAAACCATTTGCCCCGAGTATTGCAATCTTTGGCATACGCCTAAAAACCTACCGCTTCCAAGGAACCTCACCTTTTTGCCAAATTGATTCAAGTACCAATTTATCTCGCATTGTGTCCATTGGTTGCCAAAAGCCATCATGAGTAAAGGCGGAAAGTTGATTCTCTTCGACCAGCTTCTCAAGTGGAGGTCCCTCAAGAACTGACTGGTCGTTCTCTAGATAATTAAGTATCGACTTCGAGAAACAGAAAAATCCCCCGTTGATCCAACCCGCATCTTGGGCGATCTTCTCGCCGAATTTCTTAACAGCGCCATCTTGCACGTCGAGGGAACCAAATCGCGCTGGAGGACGAACCGCCGTCACCGTCGCCAGGCGCTTCTGCGCTTTGTGATGCTGAATCAGAGCATCTAGATCTACATTTGAAAGGCCATCGCCGTACGTCATCAAGAATTCTGGCTCCAGATAGTCCTTAAGTCGCAAGATTCGTCCGCCAGTAAGAGTCGCCTGGCCGGTGTCAATCAGTTCCACGGTCCAATTCTCGGCACGACTCTCGAGCACTTCGATCTTCTTCTCAGAAATATTTATCCGCAAGTCAGAGTTGTGCAGAGCGTAGTTTGCGAAAAATTCCTTGATTACGTACCCCTTGTAGCCCAACGCAACTAGGAATTTATTGTGACCAAACGACGCGAAATAGCGCATCAGGTGCACGATGATGGGATCTTCACCAATGGTGACCATGGGCTTGGGTATCGCAACTGTCTCTTCAGACAACCGCGTTCCAAGTCCCCCCGCAAGAATCACAACCTGCATATCAGTTTTGCTAACTCTCTCTCGTTTGGCGCATTAATACGGAAATCTACTACAGGCTGAGAAGAAGCATCCTCCCAAATCGGCGTGAAATCAGATTTAGATGACCAGATATGCAGGTTTAAGACCCTATCCAGAATGGAAACTGCCCCATAGGGTGGCGAGATGAAACTCCAACCCCGAATTCATCGAGCCGCTTACCACTACTCAGCAGCTGGGTTTCGAGGATCGCAATTAGTCTGGAAGATAGCCCTCGCCTTGAAGGATATGCCGGAGGCAGTTTGGGTTGATTTGCCAAACGGTTTTTCAGTCCATACAAAGAAGAGCGACTGGAACAAGATTTCCATATACAAAGGTCAGTACGAGAGACCCCTGCTTCACTTTCTTCGCCTTGTCAGACCTAATGGTCTAGTAATTGATATCGGTGCGAATATCGGAATTACTCTTTGGTCGAGTGCGGCATCTGCCGGTGTCGATTCTCATTTCTTGGCCTTTGAACCCTCACCGAAGTGTTTCAATCAACTCACCAAATTCGTCTCCGAACGCAACATCACCTGCGACTCATTCCCAGTTGCGCTGGGGGCAAAGGAGACAGTTCTTGAAATGTACGGGACCGCAAACGAGGCCAACTCCGGTGGTGCAACCTTCTCACCACACGGATTTGATGAATCGGATCGGGTAACCGTTAGTGTCTCTACTCTGGACAAGGTACTCGAGGCCGAAAAGTTTGCGGGTAGGAAGATCTCGCTGATCAAGATAGACACCGAAGGCTTTGAGGGGGAAGTTCTTGCTGGAGCGGAAAGAACCCTCGAGCAGAATCCTCCCGATGTCCTTGTTCTTGAGGTGAGCCCAATGTTTGGAGACATTTCGTACCTGCAATATCTGTGGGACACGCTTTCTCCCAATTTCGATTTCTTTGAGATAGGCGAATCAGGATCGCCGAAGAGAACGACTCATTTGAAGAAAATTGACCTGCAGGCCGCTCTGGCGACGCAGGTTCAAATCAATCTGGCGGCAATCAGGCGAACTATAGTTCCGGAATTTCAGGCTTTTAAAGTACTGAGATTCATTTAGAATTTCGATAAGAAAATAGCTAGAGTGTCATTCCCGGCCGGGACTCTGACCACAGTGCCAAATCAGTTGGGGTGTCTATCGCCGCCCAGGAATCTGGTCTGACCTGCGACAAATTAAGTTCTTTATGCCTGATGAGGTCGGCCCACACTTCAGAGAAATCTTCCACTACCCCCCGCCGCGTTCGCACAACGCTAGGGATCATTACCTGTAAACCGGAAGCCAACAGTGACGAGTTATGTTGTGGCCCCATGGCAGCAATCTTGTCTTCAATAACTTCCATGCGATCACCAGGGAACACACGATCCCTCTCAATCGGGACAATGAAGGCATTTCCCGGACTCTCTCCAACTTCTTGCTTTAGCTTTCCGAGATCAACACTCATAATGTTGTCGCAAGTGATTATGAGTGTCTGCGAATCAATAAGTCCCAGATCTGAGGAATGAATCCAACTGGCGTTTCCACCGGCGCCAATGTCAACTACGGCGTCTGCACCAAAACTTAATGCTGCAGACTTCACAGCTTCACCCATGTATCCAACTGTTACTGAAAGTCTCTTCACGTGTTCCCGCATGAATCTCACTTGCTGCAATAACAGGCAGTCATCGAGACGTGGGAGCAGGGGTTTAGGAATCGACTCCGACAGTGGAAGCATTCGAACACCACGACCTGCTGCGAGGATGACCCCGTTTTCGAACATTTGGACTAGAGAAGGTCCACTGATGGGGGATCCAGAATAAGCGCACGTAGTTCATCATCAGTGAATTGCTGGGCACTTCTTGACGAGAACGGCTCGGAAAGTGGCGTCTCAACTGGTTGATTGTTCGAGTTGAGCAAGAAGTAGTCTGCCCCGTCTAGCTTGATCGCGC
>CAYLYA010000002.1:0-146229 GCA_964387855.1 uncultured Bifidobacterium sp. | reverse complement strand
GGCAGGATCAGGAGGCTAAGGCTACCAGTGCCTCGACCACCTTCTCGACGTGGTCATTGACTATCACCACATCGAACTCCTTGGCGGCAGCCAGCTCGCTCGCCGCCAATTCCAGCCTATGTGAGCGCCTTTCGGGGGTATCTGAGCCTCGTCCTTCCAGGCGCGAGACAAGCTCTTCCCAACTCGGCGGCTCCAGGAAAACAAGAATTGCTTCTTGACTGTGGGTGCGAACCTGCCTTGCACCGTCAATTTCAATCTCGAGCAAGACATTTTTGCCATCGGCTATTGCCTTCTCTACACCCTTGCGAGGCGTCCCATACTTCGCTCCTGCAAATTGTGCCCACTCAAGAAACTCGTCTTTGTGGATCATGGCGTCGAATTCTGCCTCGGTGAGAAAGTAGTAATCGACACCATTTCTCTCGTTATGGCGAGGATGACGCGTCGTTGCCGAGACACTCACCCAGAAGTTGTTGTTGGCCTCTCGAAGGCGCGTGGCAACGGTACTTTTCCCGACTCCCCCAGGACCCGATAAGACAAGAAGTCTTCCGCGATGTCCCACTGGCTTGAACTCTGAGATCAATTCTGCTCGCTGGTGAATTCCCAACCCCTGTATCCGGCGAGGCTTCGAAATGGCCATGCGCTCCATGATTGCTGCCGCACGTATCTTGCCCACGCCTGGAAGGGCTTCGAGCAGTTCGCTCACCCTCATCTTTGCGATCGCAGGGTCAGACTTGGCTGCAATGAGGACGTCGGAAATCCCCATCGTTCCACCTTTCACTTTCGCCTTGATATCAGCCCTTGCCCGTCTTGAATGGGCTGCCTTAATGAGAGCATCTGCACGCTGTTCTGGCGTTAACGCAGGAGGCACGGGCATGGCGACAATCTACCTCTCTGTGGTCAATTACTTAAGTTGAGAGGCAATGAGTGCTGCGCGATCATGAAGTGCATCAAAGCCTTGAGCCCATGCACCTGTGATCGGCCTACCGATCACCAAGTACGACGCCCCAGCATCCAGTGCGCCTTTGGGGTCCATGGTTCTTTGCTGATCATCTGCAACTGCTTCCGACAAAGGCCTAACTCCGGGGGCAATAATTGATATGTCAGAACCCACGGCTTTTCGAACTGCTGAGATCTCCAATGGCGAACATACGATCGCACGGGCGCCTGCCGATGTGGCCAATAGTGCCAATTGGACCGCGGTCTTGAGAGGGTCGGCGGCAAATCCAATTTCACCTAAATCCTGGCTTCCGAGAGACGTAAGGACTGTGACGGCCGCTATCTCGATTTCCGGTGCTTCATTAACAGCTGCCGCCACCATAGCCCGACCCCCGGATGCATGAACAGTAAGAAATCGAGGTTTGGACGCCCTGATCTGGCGAGTCGCCCCAGCAACTGTGTTTGGGATGTCGTGCAGTTTCACATCAAGAAAGATGTCAGAGTCAGTGATCTCCTTGATGTGCTTGATCCCTTCGAGTCCACATGCAGCGAAGAACTCCAATCCCAATTTGAATCCGACGACATGGTCCTGTGTCGCCATCACCCAAGACTTTGCCACGTCCAGATCAGGAGTATCGATGGCCAGGAAAATGGGAGCCTTGACGCTCATTGAGATCCGTCCTTATCTACTCATCGCGATGGGCGAATCCCACAGCGTCAGTCAGAGAGTTGAAGCCTTTTTTGACGAGGAGTTCGCGCAATTCACTCTGAACATCGATCACAGCCTTCGGGTTGGAGAAGGTCGCGGTTCCGACGCTCACTCCACTGGCGCCAGCCAAAACCAATTCAAGCGCGTCGCGACCCGAGCGAACCCCGCCCATTCCCAAAATTGGAATCTTGGGAAATGCCTGGTGGACTTGATAGATAGCGCGCACCGCAATGGGACGAATTGCCGGGCCTGACAATCCACCGGTCTTACCCGCAAGATGTGGGCGCATGGTGTCGACGTTGATGACCATTCCGAGAACGGTATTGATCAGCGAAAGTCCGTCAGCACCTGCATCGATTACACCACGAGCGATATCAACGATGTCGGTCACATCGGGTGAAAGCTTCACGATTATAGGAATGTCTCCGCCTAAGACACGACGGACTCCGTCAACGACCGCGCGCGATGCCTGAGGATCGCATGCGAATACAAGGCCCCGATTTTCAACATTGGGACAGGAGATATTCACTTCAACTGCGGAAATGGGACCAGCGGATCGAAGCTTTCGTGCAAGCACCGCATACTCATCTACATTCTCGCCGGCGATCGAAACGATCACGCGCGCGTTCTGCTGCAAGAGCCACGGAACATCGTTGGCGAGAAACACATCAATGCCCGGGCCTTGCAATCCAATGGAATTGAGCATTCCACTTGGAGTTTCGGCCATTCGTGGCGTTGGGCGTCCAGAGCGTGCTTTAAGCATGATTGATTTGGTTACTACTGCCCCGATGTCACGCAACGGGAAGAATTGGGATAACTCCCTCCCCGAACTCGCGCATCCGCTGGCGGTAAACAGCGGCGTCGGAAACCATGCAGGACCAAGAGTCGTGGAGAAGTCGAATTCAGTCATCGATTACTTCGCCACCTTTCCGACAAGATTCCACTGGACCTTTGATCCGTCCATCACTGGACCGTCAATGCAGGACCGGAGCATTGCAACCTCGCCGGTCGCATTTTCCACGGGGAGCACGCATGTCATGCAGACTCCGATTCCGCACGCCATGGATTCTTCGACGGCACATTGGTGCACAATGTCCGCGGTGTCCGCAATTTGCGAGATTGCGGCGAGCATCGGCATCGGCCCGCACGAATAAATGACATCGACTGCACCCTCTTGAATAAGCGAAGGAATGGGATCGGTGACCTTGCCCAACGTGCCGGCACTTCCATCTTCAGTGTAGATCTTGAGCGAATTCACTGATCGTTTGCCTTCTATGGGCGCATAAATCTTGCCCGCAGTGCTCGCGCCAAGGATCATGTCCACTCGGCAACCGCGTGATTTGAGGACTTCAGCCAGGCCGAAGAGCGGCGCGGAACCGTACCCCCCGCCAATTAAGAGAGCCTGGGCAGGTTCGGTCGGAATTCCGAATGCAGTTCCAAGTGGCGCAACTACATCAAGGTCGACCCCTTCCGGTTGAGAACACAGCCACCGACTCCCGGCACCATGCGGGGCGATGATGAGTTCCATCGTCCCATCGCCTTTATCACTTCGATGTGAGACTCGCGATATCGCAAAGGCACGACGCAAGATCAAGCCCGAGTTTTCGCCTCCCACGCTGATGGCAACGAAATTGCCGGGGCGACAATCATGAACTACCTCACCAATGTTAAGAAGGATCTGGTGGTACTGGCCTATTCTCTTGTTGCTCACCAACGTGGCGTTGATCTGCTGAGCATGCCTATTGATCGGACTCATCCTCGCGCCAGCCAATCCTGAAGCGGGCGGACACTGAACTCATCTTTTTGAAGGAATTCAATCCCAGAAACGGCCGCGTTGAACCCAGCGGTCGTCGTTATGCAAGGAATCGATCGTTGAACAGCAGCCGTGCGGATCAGCCACCCGTCTTGTCGCGTACCACGACCGACCGGCGTATTGATAACAAGATCAATGCCTCCAGATGCGATGAGATCGACTGCAGTTCTCTCCCCGAACAACCCCGGACCTTCGGAGTTCTTTCGGACAGTCGCCGTCTTTACACCTCGATCTGCAAGGAATTTTGCGGTGCCCGCTGTCGCTATCAAACCGAACCCCATAGCCGCCAAAGCGCGAGCCGGTTCAACTCCCGATGGTTTGTCCTTATCGGCCAGAGATATGAAGACTTGTCCTGATTTTGGCAATGGCCCGAAAGCAGCTATCTGCGACTTGGAGTAGCTCTCACCGAAAGTGGGTGCGATCCCCATGACTTCGCCCGTGGAACGCATTTCTGGGCCAAGGACTGCATCTACTCCTCTTCCGTCGGTGCGACGGAAACGATTCCATGGCAGCACAGCTTCCTTAACGGAGATTCCATTTGCCTTTCCATCGCCATCGCTTGGCAGAAGACCTTCAATCCGCAAGTCGGCGATCGTCGCACCTAGAGCAATACGTGCAGCAGCTTTTGCCAATGGGACCCCCGTCGCTTTACTGACGAAAGGCACGGTGCGCGACGCCCGCGGATTGGCCTCAAGAACGTAGAGGACATTCTCCGCCATGGCGAACTGGATATTGATGAGGCCGCTTACCCCAACTCCTCGCGCGATCTTTTCGGTTGCCGTTCGAATCTCGGCGTGTTGTTCAGCAGTCAATGTCATGGATGGAATAACGCATGCGCTATCGCCCGAGTGAACTCCTGCTTCCTCAATATGCTCCATCACGCCGCCAAGAAATAACTCTTGCCCGTCGAAAAGAGCATCAACATCTATTTCAATTGCCGAATCCAGAAAACGGTCAACCAGAACCGGATGATCTGGGGTGATGTCGGTTGCACGGGTAATGAAGCCGCCCAAGGCCGCATCGTCATACACGATTTCCATTCCGCGCCCACCGAGAACGAAGGAGGGGCGGACAAGAACCGGATAGCCGATGCGATGGGCGATTTCAAGGGCCTCTTGGTGCGAGGATGCCATTCCGAAAGAGGGCGCGGTCAGCCCCTGCTCTTTGAGAACAAGACCGAAGGCACCTCGTTCCTCGGCCAAGTTGATGGCTTCGGGGCTTGTTCCCAGGATAGTGACGCCAGCTGCTTTCAATGCTGCCGCCAAGCCAAGAGGAGTCTGTCCGCCTAACTGTGTGATGACGCCGACAAGTGGTCCGGCTTGCATCTCCGCATGTACAACTTCTAGAACATCCTCAAGCGTGAGCGGTTCAAAATAGAGTCGATCGCTCGTGTCATAGTCGGTAGAGACCGTCTCGGGGTTGCAATTGATCATGATCGTCTCGTACTCATGCTTGTGCAATTCAAAGGATGCATGCACGCACGAATAATCAAATTCGATTCCTTGACCGATCCGGTTGGGGCCACTGCCGAGAATGATCACTGCAGGTTTTGTACGCGGACGCACCTCAGTCTCTTCCTCGTAACTCGAGTAGTGATAAGGAGTAAAGGCCTCAAACTCCGCGGCACAAGTATCCACCGTCTTGTAAACAGGGCGGATATTGAGGTGATGACGCTGCTTTCGAACCTCTTCCTCGCTCACACCACGGAGCGAGGCAATCTGCGCATCCGAAAATCCCATCTGCTTTGCAGCCTTGAGAAGATCCTCGCTCAACTCTCCTGGCGTCGCAATCTCCTGCGCCTGGGAATTGATAGTGCAGATCTGATTCAAGTACCAGCGGTCGATTTTGGTGGCAGCATAAACTTCCTCAACGGTGGCACCGAACCAGAGCGCCTGCTGCACCTCCTTAAGGCGGTATTCAGTCGGGATCTGCATCGAAGAAAGCAAAGCCATCTTCACACTTTCAACTCGTTCGGCTGGCCATGCGAAAGGGGCTTCCTTCCGTTCCAATGACCGAAGGGCTTTCTGAAGGGCTTCTGGAAAGGATCGACCAATTGCCATGGCCTCGCCGACACTCTTCATGGTCGTCGTCAGGCGTGGATCTGCGTCCGGGAACTTCTCAAAAGCAAAACGCGGCACTTTGACGACTACATAATCCAAAGTTGGTTCAAACGATGCGGGAGTGACTTTAGTGATGTCGTTCTGAATTTCATTGAGGGTGTAGCCAATCGCCAATTTGGTCGCGATCTTGGCGATTGGGAATCCCGTCGCCTTCGATGCCAGCGCACTTGATCGCGAGACACGAGGGTTCATCTCGATGACGATGATCCGTCCGGAGTCTGGATTAACCGCAAACTGGATATTGCATCCGCCTGTGTCTACACCAACTTCTCGAATGATCCTCAAAGAAAGATCACGAAGTCTCTGGTACTCAACATCTGTAAGGGTCATTGCAGGGGCAACAGTGATCGAATCTCCAGTATGAACTCCCATAGGATCCACATTCTCAATTCCACAGACAATAACAACGTTGTCGCTATGGTCTCGCATCACTTCTAACTCGAATTCTTTCCAACCCAAGATTGATTCCTCAAGAAGAACCTCAGACGTCGGACTATGACGCAACCCCGCGCCGGCAATTTGACGCAACTCTTCAGCGTCAAAGGCAATTCCCGAACCAAGTCCACCCATCGTAAAGGAGGGTCGGACAACCACTGGGTAATTGAGCAATTCTGCGGCGGCAAAGCAATCCTCCAATGTGTGGCAGATGATCGACTGCGCCGACTCTCCCCCGACTTTCTCAACAATGCCGCGGAAGAGTTCTCGATTCTCTCCTCTTTGAATTGCAGCGACATCTGCACCGATGAGTCGCACTCCGAGCCTGTCAAGAGTGCCACGCTCGTGAAGGGCAATTGCTGCATTGAGGGCGGTCTGTCCTCCAAGGGTTGCCAACACTGCATCCGGCTTCTCGATCTCAATGATGCGTTCGAGGTACTCAGGAGTGATGGGTTCGATGTAGGTAGCGTCCGCAAATTCAGGATCGGTCATGATTGTGGCAGGATTGGAATTCACGAGAACAACGCGAATGCCTTCGGCCTGCAAAACTCGGCATGCTTGCGTCCCCGAGTAGTCAAACTCACAAGCCTGTCCAATAACGATTGGCCCGCTGCCAATTACCAAAACACTCTTAATGGAAGGATCTAGTGGCATCAGGCATCGACTCGTTTCGTAGACATCATTTCGACAAAACGATCGAAGAGATATGCAGCATCATGAGGGCCTGCCGCTGCTTCAGGATGATACTGGACGCTAAAGGCAGGTATTTCCAGCATGCGAATTCCTTCGACCACTCCGTCGTTCAGACTAATGTGGCTGACTTCGCCAGACCCATAGACGGTAGAAAAGGTATCTTCGGTAGGAGCCTGCAAGGCGAAGCCGTGGTTGTGGGCAGTTATTTCTACCTTGCCCGTGGTCTTGTCTAGTACGGGTTGATTGATTCCACGATGACCGAATTGCAATTTATACGTCGTGAAGCCGAGCGCTCTTCCAAGTATCTGGTGCCCGAAGCAGATGCCAAATATAGGAATCTCAGCAGTGAGCAAGGACCGGACGAGGTCTACAACTTCGTTCATTGTCGCAGGATCTCCGGGGCCGTTAGAAAGAAAGACTCCATCGGGAGCCATCTCCTGAATCTGCTCGAAAGTAGTGTCGTAAGGAAGGACATGGACTTCAACGCCACGTTCGGAGAGCAGTCTCGGAGTCGAGTGTTTGATTCCTAAATCCAGCGCAGCGACCGTGTAGCGCTTCTCGCCTATCGCAGGGACCACATAAGGCTTTGATGTCGAAACTTCCTCAACAAGGTGAGCGCCAACCATTGAAGGGCTCTTGCGAACTTCGATCACCATCTCCTCGCGCGTCATATTCAAATCAGAGAAGATGCCCACTCGCATGGCGCCACGATCACGCAAGTGACGTGTCAATGCTCGAGTGTCGATGCCCTGAATACAAACAATTCCCTGTGTGGTCAGTTCCGCTTCGAGGCTCCCAGAACTTCGCCAGTTGCTGGTAATCGTTGACGGATTGCGAACAGCAAACCCTGCAACCCATATCTTGTGGGATTCATTGTCCTCAAAATTGACTCCCGTATTTCCAATATGGGGTGCGGTCATAGCAACAACTTGCTTGTGATACGAAGGATCAGTCAACGTCTCCTGATAGCCCGTCATACTCGTAGCAAAAACAGCTTCCCCGAAAGTCTTTCCCGTCGCACCCCAACTTCTACCCTCAAAAATACGTCCGTCATCGAGCACAAGATAGGCCTTAGATGTCATTGGCTGGCCTCGCTAACTGTGAATCAAGTACTGTCGGTAATCCTTTGAAAAACGTTGCGACTACAGAACCGCGTAACTCCATCCCGTGATACGGGGTGTTTTTACTACGAGAGGCCACAAGATCCCGATCTACTTTCCAAGACAAGGTCGGATTAACGATAGCCAAATGCGCACTTGAACCGACCTTCAACATTTGACCATGATCGGAGTAGCCGCCAATTCGTGCTGGCGCTGTCGACATTCGATCTACAAGGTCGGCCCATGACATCATTGACGTATCTATCATGGTTGAGGCAATAATCGAGAAAGCAGTCTCTAATCCCAACATTCCAAAAGCGGCCGCTTGCCATTCGCATTCTTTGCTTTCGGCCGAATGCGGAGCGTGATCGGTGGCAACTATGTCAATGGTGCCATCAGCCAATCCCTCTCTCAACGCCATCACATCCTTCTCGGTCCGAAGTGGCGGATTCACCTTGTAGATCGGGTCATAAGATGCAGCGAGTTCATCGGTGAGCAATAAGTGGTGCGGAGTTACCTCAGCGCTGACCTGAATCCCTCGCGCCTTCGCCCATCGAATAATCTCAACGCCGCCCGCCGTTGTCACATGACAAATATGCACGCGCGACTGAACATGATCTGCAAGGAGGACATCGCGAGCGATGATTGACTCCTCCGCCACGGATGGCCACCCCTTCAAACCTAATCGGGATGAGATGACACCCTCGTTCATCTGCGCATCCTTGGTCAGTTGAGGATCCTGAGCGTGTTGTGCGATTACACCGTTGAATTTCTTTACGTATTCCAGCGCACGTCGCATGACGATCGGATCGAAGACACAGTTTCCGTCATCGCTGAAGATTCGGACTCGAGCTTTTGAATCTGCCATCGCGCCTAATTCCGCGAGGGCTTCTCCTGCTAATCCCTGAGTCACTGCCCCAATCGGAAACACATCACAAATTCCCGTGGCCTGTCCGAGCGCGTATACCTGTTCGACGACCCCCGCTGTATCGGCAACCGGAAAAGTATTTGCCATCGCTGAAACCGCAGTAAATCCACCTTTAGCAGCGGCACGAGAGCCAGATGCAACGGTCTCTGAGTCTTCTCGACCCGGTTCGCGCAGATGCGTATGAAGATCGACAAATCCTGGCAAGACAATGCAACCGGTGGCATCAACGCGCACCGCGTTTGCGGCGTTCGGGTTGGAGATTGCAGTGTCGATGTCACTGATGCGGCCTCCGCTGATGAACACCTGGGCCTTTCGGCCGTCCGCGAGTTGTCCGCCATCGATCAAGTAGTCGCTCATAGGCCTAGATCTCCGTCTTCGTTGGGCGCCCCGGCAAGAAGCAAGTACAGGACTGCCATCCGAACGCTCACCCCGTTGGCAACTTGTTCAAGGATCACCGAGCGGGCACTGTCTGCGCACTCGGCGGTTATTTCAAGGCCCCTGTTCATCGGCCCTGGGTGCATGATGATTGCGTTGGGTTTCATCAACTTAAGACGATCTGAGTTGAGCCCGTAGTAGTGCGAGTACTCTCGAGCAGTTGGGAAGAAGAAATCGTTCATCCGTTCTTGCTGGACTCGCAGCATCATTACGGCATCCACAAGAGGCAGAACCGCGTCAAAGTCATAGGAAATTTGGGCGGGCCACGTTTCTACACCGAACGGGAGAAGAGTTGGCGGGGCAACCAAGATGACTTGCGCGCCAAGAAGAGAAAGAAGATGCACGTTGGAACGCGCCACGCGCGAGTGGAGGATATCTCCAACGATCGCGATGGTAAGCCCGCGTAAATCCCCGGTACTCACTCGAAGATGTTTGCGAATAGTGAACGCGTCTAGAAGCGCCTGCGTCGGATGCTCGTGAGTTCCATCCCCTGCGTTTATAACGCTGCCGCTTGTCCAGTGGGAAGAAGCAAGTCGCTGTGCTGCACCTGATGCAGAATGACGGAGGATGACAGCGTCTGCGCCCATTGCCTGCAACGTTTGCGCAGTATCTTTCAAAGACTCGCCCTTGCTCGTACTCGAGCCCTTTGCAGAAAAGTTGATGACATCGGCAGAGAGTCGTTTGGCCGCGGCCTCGAAGGAGATGCGCGTACGTGTTGAATCCTCGAAGAACAGGTTCACGATCGTTCGCCCACGCAGCGTCGGAAGTTTCTTGACCGGCCCCTCAGAGACACGTGCCATCTCTTGGGCAGTATCGAGAATCTTGATCGCTTGTGAATAAGTGAGGTCGGTAGTCGAAAGTAGATGGCGCATGGCTAGGCCTCCGTCGGTTCAACTAGCACTTCGTCCACACCGTCGATCTCGCTGAGGTGAACTTTCACGGACTGCTGCTTGGAGGTAGGTAAGTTCTTTCCAACGTAGTCGGCCCGAATCGGAAGTTCGCGATGGCCCCGATCCACCAATGCGGCAAGTTGGACGGACTTGGGTCTTCCGATCTCGCCAAGGGCATCAAGAGCTGCGCGAATAGTTCTACCCGAAAAAAGGACATCATCGACCAGGATGACATTTCGCCCTTCAATGCCTCCGAGGGGCGTCATGGTCGGGACAAGGGCCCGAAGCGGGCGAAGGCGCAGATCGTCGCGGTGGAGGGTGATATCCAGAGTGCCAACCGGAATTTCGCGCCCTTCAATATTGGCAATTGAGGCAGCAAGGCGAGAGGCTAGAAATGCGCCTCGGGTCGGGATACCCATGAGAACAATGGATTCAGGACCGCCATTGCGCTCCAAGATTTCGTGGGCAATACGGGTAAGAGCGCGGGAAATATCTACCGCGGACAGCGCAAGACTCATAAACGCTCCTTCCCCGCCTCGCAGGACGGGTCTTAAAGGATCTTCGTGGCGGAGTCTATCACGAGCCCTCGCTGCCCTTTCGTTTCGACCGCGGTGGATAACTTTCGTCTGGGCAAATCAGACCTTTCTAGGCTCAGCTTATGAAATCACAAAAACGAGCGATGTCGTGCGCCTCGATCCCCGTCCAACCAACTGTCAGCAGCATTGCCTCTCGGATACGAACCCTTCGACGAGAGCGAGGTTGGAGCCTGGCAGATGTGGAAAGAATTTCGAGGGGCTCACTGAAGGCGGTTGTCCTTGGCTCTTACGAGCGGGGCGACCGAACCATCAGCCTCAATCGAGCAATTGAGATCGCACGAATATTCTCTGTTCCCCTCGCTCACTTGCTAGCCGCTCCCGAGAAGGCGAACCCAACACAGTCTCTGCTGTTGATCGATTTACGCCGAGTGCGCACACTGGCCGAAAGTTCAACGAGATCGGAGGATCGATCTCTTCAAACCCTTTATGCATTCTTAGTCTGGATTGCCAACCGGCGCTGCGATTGGAACGGCGAAATCATGAGCCTTCGCGAAAGCGACCGAGCAACTCTTGCGCTCATGACGTTGATGAGCGAGGCCGATCTTCTTGATTGGTTGAAGGCGAAGAAACTCCTGCTTACAGAGCCAAATCGCCCTTGATCGAAGAGATGCGACCCAGGACTCCATGTATATATCCCGCCGACTCATCAGTCGAAAGCATGGCAGCCATTGTCAACGCTTCGTCGATTGCTACAGCCTCAGGGACATCTTCGCCCCACAGGATTTCATAGATTGCAATGCGCAAGATATTTCGGTCGACAATCGGAAGTCGATCCATATCCCAACCCTGCGCATACGTTGAGATGAGTTCGTCAATCTTTCTGCGGTGATCCACAACGCCCGTCACCAAAGACCGCGCGTATTCACGGACAGGTCTTGCATCTGGGCCTTCCTCGACAACCAAGCGCGTGGCAAGTAGATCAGTCGCCGACGACTGGCGAATATCGGCCTCGAAAAGAATATCCAATGCCTGTTTGCGAGCTTTGCTCCGTGCTGACACTAGTTGGCGCGACCTAGGTATGAACCGTCTCGTGTGTCAACAAGAACCTTCTCGTCTTGCTTGATGAACAGCGGTACTTGAATTTCAATACCAGTCTCGAGGGTTGCTGGCTTTGTGCCGCCCGAGGAACGATCGCCCTGCAAACCCGGCTCAGTGTAGGTAATTGTCAACGGAACGGATGCAGCCAACTCGATATACAACGGAGTTCCCTCGTGTACGGCCACGATGGCCCCAGTGTTCTCAAGCATGTACTTCGAGGCATCTCCGACAACAGTGGCAGGAATTGCGATCTGATCGTAGGTTTTCGTATCCATGAAGACGTAATCAGATCCGTCGTGATACAGATACTGCATTTCGCGCTTCTCGAGGATGGCGATGTCAATCTTGACGCCCGCGTTGAATGTCCTGTCGACCACTTTGCCCGTCATGACCGACTTGAGCTTGGTTCGCACGAAAGCTGGACCTTTGCCCGGCTTCACGTGCTGAAACTCGACGACATTCCAGAGTTGGCCATCGATATCAAGGGTCATGCCGTTTTTTAGGTCGTTAGTTGATGCCACAATCAATCCAATCCCTGAGCGCGTATTTCACCTCAAGAGGAGAAGGATACCTGCTAAATACCCTCTACTTTTGCAGGAGAGTCCGCATAGCCTCCAAGGCAAGAAGGTATGAGTTTGGCCCGAATCCGGCAATTGTTCCGTCTGCCACACCTGAAATCACCGACGTATGACGGAATTCTTCGCGTGAAAGGGGATTGGACAAGTGAACTTCAATCAATGGCGCCTTCACCAATTCTGCCGCATCGCGAATCGCATACGAATAGTGAGTAAAAGCAGCGGGGTTGATGATGACCGGAGAATTAGAATCGACCGCTTCGTGGAGCCATGTGATGATCTGAGCCTCATCATCACTCTGGCGAACGTCAACGGACAGCCCAAGTTTGGAGGCGTGGGAGGAAATTAACGTCACCAACTCTTGATAGGACAGATCACCGTAGATCGTCGAATCGCGAATATCCAAGCGCGAAAGATTTGGGCCGTTGATAATCAAGATATTCATGATGCAACCCTCTCATATGCCTTTACCAAATCGCTCTGCGCAACCCCTTCCAGACGAAGGGTTGCTCCGATCTTAGAAATCGCCACAAACCTTATTGACTTGCCACGGGCCTTCTTGTCCAAAGAGAGCAATGGAATCAATTCCGCCGAGGCTGAGGCTGGATACGTGATCGGAAGGCCCAACCTGGAAAGAAGCGAGCGATGCAACGCTACCAACTCCTCAGAAAGAATCCCTTTGAGATGTGCGAGCTCGGCGGCGAAGACAAGGCCGATCGAGACTGCCTCGCCATGGCGAAGACCGTATTTGCTGTGAATTTCAATTGCGTGGCCCATAGTGTGGCCATAATTCAACACTTCTCGTGCGAAGCCCTCTTTGAAATCCGAGCCGACCACATCTGCTTTGATCTTTGCGGATCGGAGAATCAACTCCTCGGTGAGCTTCTTCGAACTGCGAATCTCGGAAAGGGTCTTGCCAGAAAGTAGTGTCAATATCTCCCGGTCGGCAATGAATCCGCACTTCACCACCTCTGCTAAACCGGCCGCGAAGTCGCGGTCGGAGAGCGTCTCGAGCCACTTCGTGTCCACGAGAACGGCAACTGGCGAATGGAATGCGCCGACGAGATTCTTTCCAAATGCACTGTTCATCCCTGTCTTTCCACCGATTGCAGCATCGACCATTCCTGCCAAGGTCGTAGGAATTACAACCCAATCGATTCCTCGCAACCATGTTGCGGCAGCAAAGCCGGCAATGTCAGTGGTCGCTCCCCCACCAATAGCCACCACTAAATCGCTGCGAGTGAAGCCGGATCTTCCAAGGTCATCCCAGAGCGACTCAAGAGTGGCAGCATCCTTGCCGAACTCGCCATCGGGAATCTCAAAGACATTCACATCTGTGCCCGCTGATTCGATGGAACCGATACGCGATCGCATTGCCGATGAGACGATGATCGCAACCCGTGAACGATCCTCCATCAATCGTGCAAGTTCGTCCTGCCACTTGCATCCAATGAGCACCTCATAGCCATGTTCAGCATCAACTTCAATCTTATGCATCAATGGCCCCCTTCTCGAGGATCTCTTTCACGATTTGGTTCACGGATCTACTGCCTATCTCGATCGTCTTCGTCGCCAGTGACTCATATATAGGCCGCCGCGCATCCATGAGCCGCTGCCATTGTTGGCGCGGATTATTCAAAAGCAACGGTCGATCGCGGTTGAACCCAATCCTTGGTGCAGCAACTGCCAAGGAGACATCCAAGAAAATCACTTCCGAGTCGCTTTGCCGGATTGCCTCTGCCACAGACGGAGTCAAAACCGCCCCTCCCCCCAGCGAGAGAACGCCGTGCAGATCCCTCAGGGCGGCGCAGCAAATCCGCTCTTCTACTTCGCGGAAAAACGACTCTCCATCATCGACAAAGATTTGCGAGACGCTCTTATTTTGATCAGATTCGATCAAGGTGTCCGTGTCGGCAAATTCAACTGCCATTGCTTTAGCCAAAGAACGGCCAACGCTCGTCTTACCTGCACCTGGTGGTCCGATGAGAACTACTCGTGGAGTCATTGGAATTATTTAAATCGAAGATTCTTCATGTACGACTCATAATTGCGCCGTGTTTCTCCGAGGCTGTCTCCAGCGAATTTCTCCAACACCGCTTCAGCCAGTACCAGAGCGACCATTGCTTCGGCGACAATTCCTGCAGCGGGCACCGCGCAAACATCTGAGCGCTGGTTGATCGCCTTGGCACTTTCTCCCGTCGCAACATCAATCGTGTCGAGGGCTTTTGGCACCGTGGAAATCGGCTTCATCGCTGCGCGCACTCTTAAAACTTCTCCGTTGGACATTCCGCCCTCGGTTCCGCCCGCTCGGTCGCTACGACGGTGAATGAGTCCATCTGTTCCAATCTCGATTTCATCATGGGCAACAGAGCCTCGCCTCGTTGCCGAAATGAAACCATCGCCGATCTCAACTCCCTTAATTGCCTGTATGCCCATCATTGCGGCAGCAAGGCGTGCATCCAAGCGTCGATCCCAATGTACGTATGACCCCAAACCGGGTGGAAGGTTGAAAGCAAGCACCTCCACGACCCCGCCCAAAGTGTCACCATCTACGCGTGCAGACTCGATCTCCGCAACCATGGCTGTACTTGTAACTGGGTCGGTGCACCGCACGGGATCTTGATCAATGCGATTCTGGTCCTGCGATGTCGGAAGCTGGAACGTCTCAGGAAGACGCACTGATCCAATGGAAAGTACGTGGCTTACAAGAGTCACCCCGACGCTTTGCTGTAGGAAGTTTCGCGCCACGGCTCCAAGGGCGACTCGTGCGGCGGTTTCACGCGCGCTGGCTCTTTCAAGAACCGGACGAGCATCGGACAGATCATATTTCTGCATTCCTGACAGGTCGGCATGCCCGGGCCTTGGCCTGGTGAGTGGTGCATTTCTCGCCAAGCCTTGAATTTCTTCATCAGGCAGAGGATCAGCCGACATTACCTTCTCCCATTTTGGCCATTCTGAGTTGCCAATCTGAATGGCAATCGGCCCGCCCTGAGTTAAGCCCAGACGTATTCCACCGAGGATCGTCACCTTGTCGGCTTCGAAATTCTGCCTTGCTCCTCTGCCAAATCCCAGACGCCTTCGATGCAACTGAGCATCGATGTCTTCGGTCGTGATCTGGACAGAGGCAGGAATGCCCTCAAGTATTGCTGAGAGTGCCTGACCATGGGATTCTCCGGCTGTTAACCAACGCATGTGCGTATTGTGACAGAGAACTCCCCATCCCCGTCGCACGCTACGGCTTCATCGCCGCCAAACAAGCGGTGCGAAGGGCTGGGGCAAGAACGGAGCGATTAACGCTCATACCCGTCATCAATTCAACTTGGTCAATGCCTTGATGAACAAGGAGATCCAATCCATCAATTCCAAAGCCATTGTGCGCCCTCCATCTAGCCAACAACTTCGTCGGCCAGGGGTTGTACAGGGCTTCGAAGAAGATCCCGTGAATATTGTGTTCCAGACGCTCGGAGTAGTTGTCGGCCACTCCTGCCGGGGTCGCGTTGATGAGCAGATCAGCCTCGGCTAGCTCGCAGCCCCAGTCGAGGAATTCAACTGTGGCAAGTGAAATTGCCCTCCGCATCGCCACTTCGCGCCCTCGCGTCCTGTGAATGACGGTGATGTGGCGACCAGGACCATCGAATGCTGCAGCCGCTGCACGGGCGGTCGCGCCAGACCCGAGAATAGTTACCCGCGTGAAGTCGACCGGTCCACCGGCATTCAATGCCTGAATGAATCCGTTGACGTCCGTGGAAATTGCCTTCCAACCTTTTTCGGATCGGATCAGAGTATTTGCCGAGTGGATTTTTAGCGCCAACGGATCAACGTCGTCTGCAATTGTCAGGATCTCCTCTTTCAACGGCATGGTCAGAGACAACCCAGTCCAGGATTCATCCAATCCCGCAACGAAATCCTTCAAACCTTCAGCGCTCACTTCTATCGCCTGATATTGGCCAAAGACGCCCAACTTCTCATAGGCAGTTCTATGGAGGGTGGGAGATAGTGAGTGTGAGATCGGAGATCCCAGTACTGCAGCGCGGATCATGGCTTCTTCCCAAACACTCCGGCGGAAAGATTTTTTTCGTACTCGCTCTTCCACGTTAAGAATTGTGCATTGGAATCAGTAAATCGCGTGTCGCCAGGCTTGACCGTAATGAAGTAGATCCAGTCGCCCGAAGAGGGATTCAACGCAGCATCCAACGCAGCGCGGCCTGGATTGCCAATTGGCCCAGGCGGAAGCCCGTAGTGGAGGTAGGTGTTGTATGCGGAGGCTATGTGAGTTGCTTGAGTGCTCAGAAAAATTTGCCCCCGTGTTCTTGTCACGTAATTCACGGTGCTATCCATCTGGAGGGGCATTCCAACTTTCAATCGATTACGGATCACACGGGAAATCTTAGGAAAATCCGCAGTATCGCCTTCGGCTTGGACGATCGAGGCAATAGTGAGAAGTTCCATCGAAGTGAATCCGTCGCCACCCTGGTCGATCCCTGAGCCTTTGACCTCAAGCGCGAATCTATCCACCATGGTTTGCAGTGCCGCCAAAGCTGTTGCGTCTGACCCGAAACTATATTGCGCTGGAAAGAAGATTCCTTCGTTGCCGCTATAGCCGGGTGGGCGATGGATTCGGCCCAATGCAGCCTGCACATCACCCTTGCTGAAGCCGACCTTCTCCATCGCAGCGATAATCTCGTCGGTCCATACGCCTTCGGCTACGCGGATGAGATTGGTGATCCGCTTCGTGTCCAGAAGTTGATTCAAAGCCTCCCTCGCTGAAAGATGAGTGTTAAGACGATGGGATCCTGGGGCGATGTGTGACGAGCGAGAATCCGAAACGGCAATGGAGAAAAATGCTGCGGAGGATTTCACTATCCCCTTCGATGCAAGCACTGTCGCTATCGCGGAACCGGTGGCACCCTCAGGGATGTCGACCACGACCTCAATACCCGGTCGGCCACTCGGGTAATCAGGGTTGGTCACGGAATGGCTTCGAACGAAATAGATGCCGCCAGTGATAGCCAGAACCGCCGCGAATCCAGCGACAAGTCGCAGAACCGCACTTCTATTCATGGGAATCACGTTTCGCTTTGGATTTCTCCAAGTCAAGTGCCAGCTCCAAAATCGCAACCGCGGCCGCCTGGTCGATCGCGCCTTTTGAATCACGAGCAGTACGACCAGCCTCGCGCATCGATCTTTGCGCAGACACAGTGGAGAGCCTTTCGTCAACCATGGTTACTTCGACATCGAATCTCTCGCGAATCTCTGTCGCGAATGACTCAGCCTTAGTGGTTGAGTCACTTTCATTTCCTGAAAGATGCACTGGCCGCCCCACATACACGTGAACTGGTTCGTACTCTGCAAGCAAGTCGAAGATTCGGTCCCAGAGATCTTCTCGCTTAGTCAAAAGGGTCTCAACAGGTGTTGCCAATATCGAATCCCGATCACTTACAGCAACGCCAATTCGCACATCACCGTAATCGAAGGCCAGGCGCCGACCCTTCTGCATTACTACTCACCAGCAATTGATGAAACGATGGCTTTGAGCGCGACGGTAGACTTGGTCGAATCGACCCCTCCACCTTGCGCGAAATCGTCCTTGCCACCGCCGCCGCCACCAAGAGCCGTTGACCCGACCTTCACCAATGCCCCGGCTTTGATTCCCGCAGCCCTTGCGCCATCACTTACCGCCACAACGAGCACTGGCTTGCCTTCGTTGGTGCTGATCAATGCGATAACAGAATTCGAGACCCTATTGCGCAAATCCAGTGCAATCTTGCGAAGATCGTCACCAGTCACTCCCTCACCTAAATCGGCAGCTACAACGGAGAAGTCTTTCACTTTTACCGCTTGCGCTGCCAAAGTCGATACTTGGCTTAACGCCTTGGCCGAGCGAAGTCCTGCAAGTTCCTTCTCGATCTCGCGCAGCTTTCCGACAAGATCTGAAATTCGCTCGGGTAGTTCTTCAACTCGTGCACCCTTGATGATTTCGGTAAGGGAGTTCAGGAGCAGGTGTTCGCGCGCAAGGAACTTATATGCGTCTGCACCTACGAGGGCTTCAACCCTTCGTACGCCTGCACCAATCGAAGATTCATTGAGCAGTTTAACGACTCCGAGTTCGCCAGCCCGAGCCACGTGCGTGCCTCCGCACAGCTCTCGTGCCCAATCACCCACGCTCACAACTCTGACTACATCACCATACTTCTCGCCGAAAAGTGCCATAGCGCCAATCTTCTTGGCCTCGGCTTGCGACATAGATTGCGCATGCACTTCCCAGTTTTCCAGAAGCAAGGTGTTCACGCGGGATTCAACGTCATTGAGAACCGATTGGGGAACGGCGCCTGTTGCAGGAAAGTCGAATCGGAAACGGCCTGGCGAATTCTCGGAGCCGGCCTGCGTCGCGGTCTCACCGAGAATCTCGCGAAAGGCTTTGTGAACCATGTGTGTCGCAGTGTGGGCCCGCGAAATGGCATATCGTCGCTCGACATCGATCTGGGCATGTGCAGCAACGCCCACTTCAACCGAACCTGCAATCACTCGACCACGGTGCACCGACACTCCTGGAACAGGAAATTGAACATCGTCGATTTCGATCTTTGCGCCGTTATTCAAAATGATGATTCCGCCGTCAGATAACTGGCCGCCCCCCTCTGCATAGAAGGGGGTTCGAGTCAGCACGATTTCGACTTCTTCACCCTCGGGTGCCGATGAAACGCCAGAGCCGTCTACGAGAATCGCCGCAATTTCGGCGTCAGATTCTTGCTGCGTGTACCCGACGAACTCTGTGCGACCAACAGTGTCGGCAATATTCCTGTATTCGGTCAGATCGGTATGACCGCTCTTCTTTGCGCGAGCATCCGCCTTTGCTCGGTCGCGCTGCTCTTTCATGAGACGCCGGAAACCATCTTCGTCGACTTCAAGGCCTTGCTCCTGCGCCATCTCAAGGGTCAGATCGTAAGGAAAGCCATATGTGTCATGAAGTTTGAAAACGGCATCACCAGAAAGAGTCGTACCGTGAGATTTCTTGATCGCCGCACTTGCTGTGTCGAAAATCTGCGTGCCACTCTTGAGCGTTTGCAAGAAGGTCTCTTCCTCGGCTACGGAGACGCTCAGAATCCGACCGCTTTCAAGGTCCAATTCCGGATATTGCGGGCTCATCGCGCCGATTGAAGCCGTGATGAGTTCTGCCATCACGGGCTCGTGTGAACCAAGCAGGCGCATGTTTCGAATCGTCCGCCGCATCATCCGACGAAGAACGTAGCCTCTGCCTTCATTTCCTGGCGTAACGCCGTCGCCAATAAGCATGGCTGAGGTCCGCGCATGATCAGCGATGACCCGTAGAAGAACATCGTTGTGCTGGTCCTTGCCATAAACAACATTGGTCAGAGCAGTCGCTCGATCCAAAATCTGCCTCGTTGTATCAATCTCGTAGATGTTCTCAACACCCTGTAAGAGGGCCGCCGTGCGCTCTAGGCCAAGGCCTGTGTCAATGCTCTTCGCAGGCAACTCGCCAAGAATCGGGAAGTCGTCCTTGCCCGATCCAGCGCCTCTCTCATTCTGCATGAAAACCAAGTTCCAAACTTCCATGTAGCGATCTTCATCTGCGATCGGTCCGCCTTCCTTGCCGTAGGCAGGTCCTCGATCGTAATAAATTTCCGAACACGGCCCACAAGGTCCCGGCACGCCCATCGACCAAAAATTATCGGCCATGCCCCGTCGTTGAATACGCTCCTTGGGAATCCCTATCTTGTTGTGCCAGATATCAGCGGCTTCATCGTCGTTTTGAAAAACAGTGACCCACAAGCGCTCCTCTGGAAAGCCATATCCCCCGTCATTGGTTGATCGAGTGAGTAGTTCCCACGCAAGGGCAATCGCGCCCTCCTTGAAGTAATCACCAAAGGAGAAATTGCCGCACATCTGAAAGAAGGAGGCGTGGCGAGTTGTTTTTCCAACTTCGTCGATGTCTAAGGTACGCACACATTTCTGCACCGACGTCGCTCGCTTGTATGGCGGCTTCACTTCGCCCAAGAAGTATGGCTTGAAGGGGACCATACCGGCGTTAACAAGAAGCAAATTCGGATCGTCTGCAATGAGGGAGGCTGAAGGGACGACGGTATGCGTCAGCCCTTGGCGATTGTCAGATTCGAAGAAGCGCAGCCAACGTGCGCGAATTTCAGCAGATTCCACTAGCTAAGACCACTCAGCCTTTTTTCTTCTGATCACGTGATTGCTTGAGTTTGGCAGCGCTCATCAGAAGTCCGAGGATTTTGACCGCCGGCCCACCTTTGTCCATAAAAGAGGACGCGACATCAGAGACTTTACTGCTGACGTTCTCTGCGCTTTTTGTGATCTTGTTCAGACTCTCGAGTGGGCCGTTGACCAATTTCACCGTTGTTGTCACCTCTTCGATGAGAGGCTTGGTCTCATCTGTCACGGTCTTCAGAGAAAGTTTGGCTTCATCGATTAAACGACCGATTCGGACCACGGCATAACTGATCGCGATTGCAATCACCAGGAGAGAACAAGCAGCAATGATTGTGGCAATACCCCCGGGGCCCATAGTCCATCCCTTCACACACTTAGGTTCTTACAGGTAAAGCCTACCCGACCAAGCAGTAATGGAGATGCTCATCGAATGTCATCACAATGGTCGGGACCGACTCGGACCTAGTCGAGTGTTGGAATGCTGATTTCTGGCGCAAGATGCTCGCGATGAGCCACCAACGCGGCCTTGTGATACTTATCAATTTTGGCCAGGAAAGCCTTGTTCCGATACGGACGACCGTCCACGATGGAGCCTTGAATTCCCTCGATTACAGCGGCGACATCCTCTCCCGAAAGGGTCTTGAATGTCTCCAAGGCGTGAGCCAGTGCGAGCACCTCGCTTCGATTCTCTTTGAGAATCTTCTCCGCTTTCTTCAGCAGTTCAGACAAATGGTCTTCGATGCGATTGCCTAATGCTCCGCGCAGTTCCTTTGAAGATCCACCCTTTGCTCCACCTGGGGAGCTAATCTCGAAGCGTCGATTGCTGGCATGTGAAGAAATGGTCGATCCCATCCCCCAGTGACCTTCCATGAGTGATGCAATTGTTGTCGCGCTCTCGAGATCTCCTGAGACACCAGAGGAGTTATCACCATCAAAGAACATTCGCTCGCCGGCAAGGGATGCAAGGGAGACCAAAATGTCGGACTCGTACTCTGTTCTCCATCTGGTGAATTGATCATCTGGCGGAATGCTTGCAACCATTCCGAGATAGTCGGAGCCCTTCTCGATGGTCGCAAGATCAATCGCCATATGTTGGCGTACGCGATGGGCCATGACCGCATGGCAAGCTTCGTGCACTGCGACGGCATGTCTTTCTCGTTCGATGTACTCGACGTCCTCCGGCGGTCCTAGCTCCTTGAGTTGCTTGGCCTTGACAACATCTGGCCACGTGATCGATGTTCGACCATTTCGGATTGCTGTAATCAACGCTTCATTGATTGTGTCCTTGATAGTTGCACCGGTGGCGTAAGGCGTAATTGTGGCCAACTTGTCGATCTCCTCGGCGGAAAGAGAGTGCGAAACCTTCGCAAGGTAACCTTCATATGTCCGAACGCGACCCGCTTTGCTCGGATACCCAACGCGGTACATGCGATCAATTCGACCAGGACGAAGCAGTGCTTCGTCCAATGCCTCCGGCATATTTGTCGCCATGACAACAAGGATTCGATACTTCGGCGGATTCTTGGGCCGCATGCCAAGTGTTCGGCGTAAGACCCTGTTAAAGAAACCACGTGGCTTCTTTAGACCTGAGAGTTCCGTTAAGAGCGCTTGCAGAGTACCCATTCCTCCTCCGCCACCGCCGGCGGCTCCTCCGACTACAAAGCTCTCGCGGATGAGCAAGGATGCAGTCGATGGGGAAAGGTAAGAACCTCCATGACAGGATGTTCCGAAGATCGCGGGAACGTTCTGTCCATCAATGCGTTGCTGTCCACCGCTGGAAGTCATGCCTCGATTCCCGAGTGAATCAGCTTCATCGAAGAAGACGACGACTCCACCATAGCGAAGGGCAAGTTTTCGCAACTTTCTAAAGAGAGATTTGACCTTGAGCACTCCAACACCAAAGAACATATTTGTGAAGGCGCCCGGATCGACGAAAACAAAGGGCTTGCCGGTCTCACCTGCCATCGACTCGGCCATAAGGGTCTTGCCAGTTCCCGGTGGTCCCCACAGCAAAATTCCACCTGGAACATACCCTCCGTGTTTTTCAATCTCTTCTGGCTTTTCCAGGAAAAGGAGATTCTCGCGAATGCGATTGAGAACGTGGTCTTGTCCCCACACGTCGGTAAATCGTGTCCTGATGTCATCTGGAAAATATGTGTCAACGCCGCCACGACTGAGGAACCAGAACATGGCTGCGAACTGGATCACGACAAAGAAGACTCCAAAAAGAAGTTGGCCGAGCATCGGAAGCGTCTTCCACAGTGCGCTTGGTGCAAGAAAGAGCGCTCGCACCGGAGTCTCTTTGTAAATTGCTCCAAGAACCACAGCGAGCAAACATATGAATAGAACCGCTTTGATTATTCGTGACAGACGATACCTCGTCCAATCGCTTAAGCGATGCAGGGCAAAGTCCACGGCCTGGAAATACTTAGTCCAGATTCCGTGATAAGGCGCGGCAAGCTCGGATACAAGAAAATGCATCTGCCTCAATATCTCCACGATGACGAGATATATAAGCCACGTTCGAGTACGGGTCACCTCGTTGAATGCATCTCCTACCGAAAGCAAAGGGTTGTCCGCAAGGGACGCCCAGACGAGAACCAGGTAAACGATGGCGAAGAGGAGTATGAACTTTATACGGTCATAGAAAGACAAGTGAACGCGTGTTTTGCGATCGCTATCGCGCTGTCGGCTAGTTTGCGATTCCATCGAACTCACTTAGGTCCCCTAACGGTATAAGAATCGGCAATCCTGGAAATCTCTTTGATGTTTTTGTTGTAGCAGACGGTGGTGCAGCGTACGACAAACACATAAATTTTCGTGTGATCGGGAGACATCAATGCGGTCTGGTCGATTGTTTGCGAAACTCCTGAATCGATGAAGTTATAGATGGTTCGGACTCCCCGCCCACCTTTTTGAATCACTTCATGGTCATCAATAATGTTATAGATGGGAGTCGTCGCTGTCGGATTACTAACCCACTCAGTCACAGGTTGAACGATGTCGCGAAGGGTGTTGTATGAAACGGCGTTGACCTCATCGGGAAACAGATCACGAACACGCACAAAGGCCAGGGGCGAATTGGTCGGTGTAAGGCTGAAAGCCTGCTTTGCTCCGATCTTCCTATCCGGTGAATACGCCTCTTGCCATCTAACGTAGGCGAGTTTCTCGGAAGCCCCCGTCGCCGTTGATTTTGCTTCAAGGGCGTTGAGCGCCGTCATCGTGATCTGATGCCATGTAACCGGGACGGTGAAGAACACGCCTTCAGATTTTGAAGCACCGTACTTCTGCGTTGGTTGCCCGCAACTAGTCAGAACAAGTGCGAGTACGACAATTGCACCTATTCCACGAAAGCGCATGGATCTATTTTCCTGGCTTTTCCGAGGGTGCGTCGATTCCGCTTTCTCGTCTCTGAGCCGGCGTGATCGGGGTTGGCGCACCCGTTAGAGGGTCTCCACCGCTTGCAGTCTTTGGGAATGCAATGACTTCGCGTATGGAATCAGAATCCGTTAGCAGCGCGCAGACTCGATCAAGTCCCAGCGCAATTCCGCCATGAGGAGGCGGTCCATAGTTGAACGCCTCCAGAAGGAATCCGAATTTGCTCGCGGCTTCCTCGTCGCTCAGCCCGATGACTTCGAACACTTGCTTCTGCATTTCGCGGTCATGAATACGGATAGATCCCCCACCAAGCTCTGTGCCGTTGAGGACGATGTCGTAGGCGTAGGCCAGAGCCTCGCCAGGGTTATCAGCGAAAGTCGAGGCGTACTCGGGTTTTGGTCCGGTAAATGGATGATGAACGGCGGTCCATCCCCCGTTGTCGGTTGGCTCAAACATTGGCGCATCAACAACCCACAGGAACTCCCACGCACCTTCTTCAATGAGGTTGCACCTCTTGCCGATTTCCAAGCGGACGGCGCCGAGAAGTGATTGTGAGGCTGTCTTCTCACCTGCAGCGAAGAAAATCGCGTCTCCTGCACTTGCCCCTGCGGCGGCGGCGATGCCTGATAATTCTTTCTCCGACAAGTTCTTCGCTACCGGTCCGCCTAGAGTCCCATCCGCGTTGACCAAGATGTAGGCCAGTCCCTTTGCTCCACGCGTCTTAGCCCACTCCTGCCACGCATCTAGTTCTCGACGCGGCGAACTGGCCCCGCCCGGCATTACCACCGCGCCGACATACTCCGCCTGGAAGACTCGGAATTCTGTGGCGCTGAAAAATGGGGTGAGTTCACGGATTTGCTGCCCGAATCGAAGGTCGGGCTTATCAGATCCATAATTCGTCATTGCATCGGCGTAGGTCATCCGACGAATAGGAAGCGGAATGTCGTAATTGACCACGTCCTTCCATACACGCACAAGCAATTTCTCAGCTACCGCGAGTATGTCTTCTTGGTCGATGAAAGACATTTCAATATCGAGTTGCGTGAACTCTGGCTGACGATCGGCTCGGAAATCTTCGTCTCGGAAACAGCGGGCGATTTGGTAGTACTTCTCCATGCCCGCCACCATCAACAATTGCTTGAAGAGTTGAGGTGACTGTGGAAGGGCATACCAACTTCCCGGTTGCAGGCGAACCGGAACGAGGAAATCTCGCGCACCTTCTGGCGTCGAACGCGTGAGGTAGGGGGTTTCGATGTCCAGAAACTCCTGCTCGTCCATCACATTGCGGATGACAGAGGTGACCTTGGATCGCAGGCGAAGATTCTTTCCAGGAACTTCACGACGCAAGTCGAGATAGCGGTATCGAAGGCGTACCTCTTCGTTGATATCGGTGTCATCGCCACTGTCGATTGGAAATGGAAGTGGAGCAGACTCGCTGAGGATGATCACCTGGTCGCCCATGACCTCTACATCACCGGTTGCCAATGCGGAATTCTCATTTCCAGAAGGCCGCTCCAACACCTCGCCAATGATCTTCACACACCATTCGGCTCGCAAGGCGCCCGCGATCTTCTCATCGCGAATAACCACCTGCACCGATCCCGTGGAATCGCGAAGGTCAATAAAGGCAACGCCACCGTGGTCACGGCGACGTGATACCCAACCAGCCAATTCGACGGTGGTTCCGGCATCCGACTTTCGGAGTGTTCCGGCGCCATGAGTTCTCAACATTTTATGCTCCACACATTCCGGCCAATTTTCATTCGCCTTACCAAGTTAATAATTCTGTCGACAGCATTGCGACCAAGGAGGACAGACTAACCGAGGTGCTCTCGCCCGTGCGCATCTGCTTGAGATCCACGCGTCCAGTGGTGAGCTCGGTATCACCAATAACGACAACGTATCGGGCCCCGCTCTTGTCAGCGCTTTTCATGGCTGTCTTGAGTGCCCTGTCTCCAAAGGCAATTTCGACTGTGAGGTCTTGGGCACGCAAATCTTGGGAGATTGAGAGTGCGATGGATTTTGCCTTTGATCCTAACGGTATGACGTATAGGTCGGTCAAAAATGCAGCCTCGTCAACTACGCCTTCGGCCTCTGCGGCAAGCAATGCTCGATCAATCCCAAGACCAAAGCCGATCCCCGTGAGTGCCTGGCCGCCGATCTGCTCCATAAGCCCGTCATAGCGACCTCCTCCGCCGATTCCGGATTGTGCGCCCAGGAGATCGTGGACAAATTCGAAGGTGGTCCCCGTGTAGTAATCGAGTCCACGAACCATTCGGGGATTAATCGTGAAATCAATTTTCATATCGCGCAGGTAGTCTTGCACAGCCTCAAAATGAACTCTGGAGTCATCGGATAGGTAGTCAAGAAGTAGCGGTGCCTTTGACATGAGGTCTCGGATTTCCTTGCGTTTATCATCAAAGAGCCTCAGCGGATTTATTTCTGCACGCGCACGAGTTGCTTCATCGAGATCTAGACCCTCGATGAATCGAAGAAGATCCACGCGATGCAGCGCCCTTGTCTGCGCATCCCCCAGCGAAGTGATCTCCAATCTGAATTGCTTCAGTCCCAGCGCCCTAAAGCCTGCATCCGCGATTGCGATGACCTCTGCGTCCAGTGCCGGATCATCCGATCCGATCGCCTCGATTCCTACTGAATAGAACTGTCGGTACCGGCCTGCTTGAGGTCGTTCCGCGCGAAAAAAGGCACCGCTGTAGAAGACCTTTGCGGGCAGGGCGCCCCGATCCAAGCCATGTTCAATCACTGCACGCAACGCACCTACCGTGCCTTCGGGGCGCAGGGTTATTGAACGCCCGCCACGATCTTCAAAGGTGTACATCTCCTTTGTAACGACGTCAGTGGATGCTCCGACCCCTCTGGTGAATAGTTCGGTCTCTTCAAACACTGGAAGTTCCAACAGTTGATAGCCCGAACGCTTGATCGCGGTCAGTAGAGTCTCGCGGACCCATTCAAAGGAACGAGATCGAGGAGGGAAATATTCGCTGACGCCTTTAGGTGCCTGATATTTCATAGCTATCTACCTAGATTCTTTAAATAGGGGTTGACGCGGCGTTCGTATCCAATTGTCGTCTCTTCACCGTGGCCGGGCATAACACGCACCTCATCTGGCAAAGGAAGAATCTTCTTGCGAAGGGTGTTCTCCATGTCCTTGGCAGAGCCGGTCGGTTGATCAGTTCGACCGATAGATCCCGCGAAAAGAACGTCGCCGCTAATGAGAACTTCCTCCTCAATCATGAACATGATTGAGCCGCGAGTGTGTCCAGGCGCATGGACTGCTTGAATCTTCATGTCAAGGAGCTCCAATAGATCGCCATTTCTCAATTCTCTAACATCGGCTGGCTCTGCGAAGACCATACCTTCAAGGGAGGCGGCGAAGACTTGACTCAAGGCCTTCTCTGGACTTTTCAAAAGAACTCTGTCCTCGGTATGAACATATGCTGGAATCCCGTAACCCTCGCACACAGGTAAGACGGAGAAGGTGTGGTCGAGATGACCATGGGTTATCAAGGTCGCCACGGGCTTCAACCGGTGCTCCTGAGCGATCTTCATGACATTGAAGGAGACGTCGGGCATGCCGGGGTCAATCACAATGCATTCCTGACCCTCACCTGGGGCGATGATCCAACAATTGGTGGCAAAGGCCGGGGCAGCGAAGGAGGCAATAAGCACCACATGCCTCCATTTCCGCGCTATCCAGATACAGGGTACCTTTTACCCCGTACCGATTGATCGATACACCTTCACGGCTAGGCCCGATGCCCAGCCAATGCACGCCGATAGCGACGGTCCACTTGTGGCCAACCGCGCTGAAAGGAATATGACATGTCCGAGATTACAACCCCAACCGCAGCATCAGCCCTCATTGGAGATCCAGCCCAATTTGGAAGAGTCGGTGAAGACGGCACGGTGTATGTCATAACTCCCGAAGGCGATAAAGCAGTCGGCTCCTATCCAGGCAAAAGTGCAGAAGAAGCCCTTGCCTACTTTGTTCGGAAATTCGAAGCGATGGCATCAGAGGTCGCCCTCCTTGCCGCCCGCGTCACCAGCGGGGCCATGGTCCCATCCGATGCGAATTTGGCGGTCAACCGCTTGCGCCAGCAAGTAAAAGAGCTCAATGGAGTTGGTGATCTGGCCGCACTCTCTGCCTCGCTAGAACAGATCCCCCCCTTGATCGAAGGCAACCGTGGCGCGTATGAAGCTAAAAAGGCGGCAGAGAATGCTGCAAAGGCCGCGCACCGTCAAGAAGTCCTAGAAGGCAAAGAGAAGATTGTTGTCGAAGCAGAGTCTTTGGCCATCTCTGAAAGTTGGAAGAGCACCGGCGATCGCCTCAAAGTTCTTCTCGACGAGTGGAAGGCTGCACCTCGGTTAGACAAGAAAACCGACGCGGATTTGTGGAAGCGTTTTTCGGCCTCAAGAAATAAATTCGATAAGCGCCGTCGAACTCACTTTGCTGCCCTCGACGCGATTCAAGAGAAAGTTGCAGATGCCAAGGTCGCCCTCGTTACAGAGGCCGAGCAACTTGCAACCTCCACACAGTGGGTTCCGACAGCCAAGCGCTTCAAGGTTCTTATGGACCAATGGAAGGCAACGGGTCGGGGCAAGAAAGGCGAAGACGCCAAATTGTGGAATCGCTTCAAGGCCGCACAGGATCAATTCTTTGCTGCCAAGAATGCTGATCTGGCAAAACGCGACGAGCAGATGGGTGCAAACCTAGCCAAGCGCGAAGCGCTCATCCAGGAGATCGAGGCCCTTCTCCCTCTTACAAATGTGGAGAGCGCGAGCAAGACCTTCCGCGAATTAGCACGTCAGTGGGACCGCATCGGAATGACCCAGCGGGACAAGAAGGCAGCCTTTGAATCGCGCTTTGCGAAAGTTGAAAGCGAGATCAAGGCGGCCGAGGAAGCACGCTGGCGCAAGGTTGATCCGGTCGCCAAGGCACGGGCAACCGAAGTCGTCCGCCAGTTGGCAGAGGCGGTTGCCAATTACGAGAAGCAATCCGAAAAAGCCCTTGCACTCGGAAATACGAAGAAGGCAACTGAGGCAAAAGATGCCGCTGCCGCACGTCGACTCTGGTTGGAAGAAGCCGAAAAAAGTCTGGCTGAATTTAACTAGGAAATTGCTTATCGCGATTTCCGGACTAAATGGCATTTATTCAAATAGATTAGTTATTAGTCGTCCTATATACATCATAGACGCCTTCGATCTGCCGTACCGCCGACAAGACCGAATCCAAATGGGTCGCATCGGCCATTTCAAAAGTAAAGCGTGAGATCGCAGTGCGATCTTTGCTGGTGCTGACTGCCGCACTCAAGATATTCACGTGCTGGTCCGAAAGCGTCCGTGTTACATCGGAGAGAAGTCTTGAGCGATCAAGAGCCTCCACCTGAATGTTGACCAAGAAGATGCTTGCCGCACCCGCAAGCCATGAGACTTCAACAATGCGATCTCCCTGATGGGTCCGTAGATCTGCCGCATTGATGCAATCACTTCTGTGTACTGAGACACCGCTTCCGCGCGTAATGAATCCAATGATGGAATCCCCTGGTACCGGAGTGCAGCACCTAGCCAACTTCACAAGAACATCGTCAATTCCCGAAACTTCAATCGCGTTGCTAGATCGACGCGAACTAGAAAGCCCAACGTTGGTTGTATCGATTGATGGCTCTGGGTGAGAATCTTCGACACCCAGGGTCGAGACAAGTTTCTCCACGACCGATGCGGCCGATACGTGGCCATCGCCCACGGCCGCATAAAGGGCAGATATGTCAGGGTATTTCAGTTCATGTGCCAACTCTAGAAGTGAGTGTCCGGCAAATATCTTCTGAAGCGGCAAACCGGCTTTGCGCATCTGCCGTGCAATGGATTCGCGCCCTGCATCAATGGCTTCTTCTCTGCGCTCCTTGCTAAACCACGCCTTGATCTTCGACCTGGCACGTGGACTCTTTACAAAATTGAGCCAATCGCGGCTTGGACCAGCGTGCTCACTCTTGTTGGTCAGGACATCTACAACGTCGCCGTTGGTAAGTTGGGACTCCAACGGGACCAGTCGCCCGTTCACCTTCGCGCCGACGCACCGATTGCCCACTTCAGTGTGAACCGCGTAAGCGAAATCCACCGGGGTAGATCCTCCAGGAAGTGCGATCACATTTCCCTTGGGGGTGAATACGAATACCTCTGGGCTACCAAGGTCGAATCGAAGCGCTTCAAGGAATTCGCTTGGATCCTCAGTTTCTTTCTGCCAATCATGCAATTGCCGCAGCCAGAGCATCTCAGGTGATTTCTGATTGTCTCCGCCCTGCTTGTATTTCCAGTGGGCCGCGATTCCGTATTCAGCACGGGCGTGCATGTCGAATGTGCGAATCTGAATCTCGATTGCCTTGCCTGAAGGTCCGATCACTGTGGTGTGAAGAGATTGGTAAAGGTTGAACTTGGGCATCGCGATGTAATCCTTGAATCGCCCGGGGACAGGACTCCATCTAGCGTGGATAGATCCCAATACCGCGTAACAATCACGTACGTCCTTCACGAGCACGCGAATTCCAACCAGATCATAAATGTCGTTGAACTCGCGACCGCGCACGACCATCTTCTGATAGACGCTATAGAAGTGCTTCTGTCGACCAGTGACCGTGGCTTCGATTCCATCGCGCTTGAGATCTTGCTCAACGAGGGCGACCACGTCATCGCTGAGCGCTTCCCTTGACGGTGAACGCTCTGCCACCAAGCGAGTGATCTCATCGAACTTCTTGGGTTCCAACACCTCAAAAGCAAGGTCTTCTAACTCCCACTTGATCGCGTTCATTCCAAGACGATGAGCCAAGGGTGCGTAGATATCAAGGGTCTCCCGTGCTTTGCGTTCTGCATTCTCTGCTGACACGTACTTCCAGGTTCGCGCATTGTGGAGACGGTCTGCAAGCTTGATAACCAATACTCGAATATCGCGAGACATGGCTACCACCATCTTGCGAACCGTCTCTGCTTCCGCAGTCGGCCCATAGATCAATTTGTCGAGTTTGGTTACTCCGTCAACGAGGGAGGCAACGTGGTCGCCGAAATCCGCCTTGATCTGCTTGAGTGAATAGTTCGTGTCCTCAACCGTGTCGTGGAGAAGGGCGGCGATGATTGTCTCGGAGTTAAGTCCGAGCTCAGCCAATATCTGTGCCACTGCCACGGGATGCGTGATGTAGGCATCCCCCGACTTGCGCATCTGACCTTCGTGGGCACGGCTGGCTGCCACAAATGCGCGCTCGATGTCCTCGATCTTTGCGGCAGGGTAATGATCGCGTAATGCGATAACTACGGGCGTGATCATCGTTTCCACCTGCGCAAGCCTACTTCAGTCGCGCAGGCGACTTCTTGCCAGAAAATCTAGCGACGCTTCTTCTTTTTCTTGGGCTGATTGCGGGGGCCACGCTTCTCCGCGGTCGCAACCGGGCTGGATTGGCTGGCGCCGTTTGCGACCTTGACCGTCGCCTCAACGGGAGTCAAGGTACGAGCAGAGACTCTCTTAGCCAATGCCTGCATCGCAGGCTCTTGCTCACGCAATCGAGCGAGAATTGGCGTAGCAATGAAGATGGATGAATAGGTACCAGTCGCAAGGCCGATGAAGAGCGCTAGCGAAAGGTCCTTCAAGGTTCCCGCACCGAGTAAGCCAGCTCCTACAAAGAGGATCGATGCAACTGGAAGAAGTGCGATCAAAGAAGTGTTGAACGAACGGACCAGCGTCTGATTGACAGCCAGGTTCGCTGCCTGCGAATAGGTCATCCTAGAACCGCTTGTAATTGTTCTGGTGTTCTCCCGAACCTTGTCGAAAACGACCACCGTGTCATACAACGAATATCCAAGAACCGTGAGGAAACCGATAACCGTCGCCGGAGTGACGTCGAATCCGACAAGAGCATAAATGCCCACCGTAATGAAGACGTCGTGAATAACCGCGATAACGGCCGATATCGCCATCTTTGGTTCAAAGGCCATTGCAAGGTACAACATGACCACAATGAGGAAGCCGAAGAGTCCATAAAGGGCTTTCCGGGTAATTTCCTTGCCCCAGGAGGGTCCAACAATCTGCGTGTCAATTGACTCGGCATTTATGCCGAACTTGGCGGCCAATGCATCCTGTACTTGATTGGATTGAGCCGTAGACAAAGGAGCGGTTTGTACGCGGATCTTGTTCGTGCCCAACTTTTGAATAATCGTCTCACCGGGTACGTGAGTGCTTTCAACTGCTGCGCGAGCATCAGGTAATGAGATGCCAGTCTTTGTAATTGTGAAAGCGGAGCCACCTTTGAATTCAATTCCAAGGTGCAGCCCCTGAATCGACAGTGCCAATGCTGAGGCGATGATCAGCACGCCGGAGAAGGCATACCAACGACGGCGCTTGCCAATGAAGTCAAACGAGGTCTCCCCGCGATATAGACGGCCACCAATGCCAGAAAGTTTGGTCATGCTTTATGCCTCCTTGACTGTTGTTGGTGCGGCCACAACTACGCCCAAGTTTTTGGGTGACAGACCGGAGAGTGGATGGCCAGAGCTGTAGAACTTCAGCTTTGCAAAAACGGTGACAATCGGCTTTGTGAAGACAAAGACCACAAAAAGATCGATGAGTGTGGTCAAACCAAGCGTAAACGCGAATCCGCGGACTCCGCCGACGGCGAAGATGTAGAGGAGTGCAGCGGCGATAATCGACACGAAGTCAGCAACGATGATCGTGCGACGAGCACGAATCCATCCAGTTTCAACCGCAGACCGTAGCGTCCGGCCCTCTCGAACCTCATCACGAATACGCTCAAAGTACACAATGAAGGAGTCTGCCGTAATACCAATGGCGACGATCGCACCAGCGATGCCAGCCAAGGTAAGAGTGAATCCCAACCACTTTCCGAAGAGAAGGAAGAGCAGGTAAGTAATCGACCCAGCGATCAGAAGTGAACCAACCGATACGATCCCAAGTCCTCGGTAGTAAAGAACCGAGTAGAGGATCACAAGAGCAAGACCGATGAATCCGGCAAGCAAACCTGCGTGCAATTGATCAGAGCCCAGTGTCGGTGAAATCTGCTGAACTTCACCACGATCGAAGGCAAGTGGGAGTGCGCCGTATTTCAAAACGTTCGCAAGATCTGTTGCATCGGTCTGTGTGAAATTTCCGGTGATCTCAGCATTGCCCGCAGTGATTGCTTCGTTGATTCTTGGCGCCGATTGAACCAATCCATCAAGAACGATCGCAACCTCGTTCTGAGGTGCGGCCAGTTTGGTAACGCGGGTAGTTAGCGTGCCGAACTTCTTTGTTCCTGCGTCGTTGAACGTGAGAAGAACGTACCAACCGCTACCCGTTGTCTGGTTGATCGATGCTGAAGCCTTGGAGATGTCTTGGCCAAGAACTTCGGCGGGCGCGAGGATGAATTTGCTCGTGCCATCTTTTTGGCAAGTAACGATTGGATCATTGGGATTGTCAGTACCAGTGCCTTGGCGGTTAGCCGCCTTGCTGCAATCCAATTTGGCGTACTCGGCGTTCAATGCGGCACTGACACCAGTCGGTGGGGTCGCTGCAGTTCCAGTCACAGCAGTTGGCCCAGGCGCGCCTTCCACCAATACCTGGCGGAAGCGGAGTTCTGCAGTCTGTCCAACAAGTTCAACAACTCGACGACCTGTATCACCAGGTACCGAGATAACAATCTGACGATTGACGCCACTTCCCTGCGCGGTGACTTCACTCTCAGCAACTCCAAGGGAGTTAACACGTTGGCGAATAATCGAAACCGCCTGGTCAATCGCGGCACTCGTCACCTTGCCCGAGGTGCCAGCGGCAATACGCGGTTGAAGCGTGACGCTGGTTCCTCCACGAAGATCAAGGCCAAGTTTGACTGACGTCGCCCCCTGAATAAATACAAGTGCTAGGAGGGCAACCAGGACAACACCCAAAATCGCAAGCGTGCGACCCGGTTTTCCTGCCGTCTTAGGTGTTCGAGATTGTGCGGAAGTGGACATGGGTAGAGAGTCTAGGCATCAGAAGCGGGTGTGTCGAAAATCGACGGGGTGAACGTCGATATCGGCGGTTCGTAACCCACGTGACGCCATCCTTGGGCAGTCGCAATCCTTCCCCGAGGCGTCCGTGCCATGAAGCCGTTTCTGACCAGAAACGGCTCTGCCACGGACTCGACTGTCTCCGTTTCCTCGCCCACGGCGATTGCCAATGTCGAGAGTCCCACTGGGCCTCCGCTGAATCGTTCGACAAGGGCAAGCAGGACGGCCCTATCGAGACGGTCTAGGCCCAATTCGTCCACTTCGTACATTTCAAGGGCCGCCTTGGCGTCAACGGACGACAATTCCTGGGAACCACGAACTTGCGCATAGTCGCGGACTCGTCGAAGCAGACGATTGGCGATGCGAGGCGTTCCCCGCGATCGTCCAGCGATTTCATCAATTGCCTGCGGATGTATTACTAGGTTCAACAAAGCCGCGCTTCGTACAAGAACTTGCGCGATCTCAGATTCATCGTAGAAATCAAGGTGGGCCGTAAAGCCGAAGCGGTCGCGCAACGGGCTGGGAAGTAAACCGGCCCTTGTCGTCGCGCCTACCAACGTGAAGTGAGGAAGTTGCAATGGAATGGCAGTTGCGCCCGGGCCTTTACCGACAACAACGTCCACTCGGAAATCCTCCATGGCCAGGTAGAGAAGTTCCTCGGCCGGACGCGGAAGTCGATGGATCTCATCGAGAAAAAGAATTTCGCCTTCCATAAGAGACGACAAGATCGATGCGAGATCGCCGGCATGAGTAATGGCGGGGCCGCTGGTAATTCGAATGGGTGTTTCCATTTCGCTTGCCAAGATCAAGGCAAGCGTCGTCTTGCCAAGACCTGGCGGGCCAGAGAGAAGGATGTGATCTGCCGAAGAATTGCGATGTCGAGCCGCGGTCAGCAATACATCGATCTGCTCACGCACACGGTGTTGGCCTATGAACTCCGAGAGAGATCGAGGCCGCAAAGCATTTTCGGCGGCCGACTCCTCTCGACGTACCGCGGGTGCCACCAGGCGATCCTCTGATTCATTGGTCATTGGTCAATTCCCCCGCAATCCTTTTTGGAGTGCGCGCTTAAGGAGATCACCCAATTCGAAAGTTGAAGGATCCTCTTTCTCCGCTTGCATTGACATGAGCAGTTGCCCAACTGAAGTGTCGGCTTCCTTGGCAGAGAATCCAAGTGAAATCAGAGCGCTGCTGAGTTGTTCACGCCAGAGTGGCATGTGACCTACAGGTAACCCTTCGGATACATGCGTGATCTTCCCCTTGAGTTCGAGTATCAGTCTCTGTGCGCCCTTGCGCCCGATGCCAGGAACTCGTTCAATCGCGGCAACATTCTCTTGCGCTATCGCGTATCCGAGATCCTCTGGGGACATGTTGCCAAGTATCGACATCGCTACCTTTGGACCGATACCGGTCACGGTTTGCACAAGATCAAATGCAACTCGCGATTCCTCATCGAAGAATCCATACAAAGTGAGTGCATCCTCGCGTACAACAAGGGAGGTGAACAGTTGAGCATCGTTGCCAACGCTAAGACGGGCACTCGTCGTAGGGGTGATGATCACTGCCAACCCGACTCCCCCTACATCAATGATCGCCCGATCATTCTGGAGGGAGCGGATACGGCCGTACAGGGAGGCGATCACATCGCACCCAACTTCTTCAATCTCAATTTCTCACTGGCTACCGCGTCAGCAAGTCGGTCGTTGCCATGGCCGCGCCATAAATGACAGATGGCAAGTGCCAGTGCATCTGTACTGTCGACTGGTTTTGGGACGACATCCAACGCAAGTAATCGGCGCACCATCTCGGCGACCTGAGCCTTGTTGGCTCGCCCGGTGCCGGTGACAGCAGCTTTAACTTCGCTCGGGGTATGCATGACGACTCGAACTCCTGCTCGTGCGGCCACGAGTAACGCGATACCTGAAGCCTGGCCGGTTCCCATGACGGTGCGCACATTGAGTTGCGAGAAGACCCGCTCCACCGCAATCACATCTGGGCGATATTCGTGCACCCACGAAGTCAACTGCTCATCGAGTTGGAGCAAACGTTGCTCAAGAGGCGTGTCGGGCGATGTCAGGATGACGCCCACCCCCACAAGGGAGATCGCGGAACCCACTTGACCTTCAATGACGCCTACCCCGCAACGCGTGAGACCCGGGTCGATTCCTAGAATGCGCGTCACAGCCCGACTTCCATTATCTCTGCCTGGGCATTCACCCACTCAGCCTAGATCGGCGGTTGGGCGAATCAATCTAGGCTCGCCATGATTTCATCTGATACATCGAAGTTCCCGTACACGTTCTGCACATCATCGAGTTCCTCGATCGCATCGACAAGTTTGAACACCTTCTCGGCCTGCTCTGCGTCAAGTGGAATAGACATCGAAGGGAGTAGCGATGTCTCTGCGGACTCGTAGTCCATTCCGGCGGCTTGAAGTGCACTCCGGACAGCGACTAGATCTGAAGGCTCACTAACAATCTCGAATGACTCGCCTATGTCATTGACCTCTTGCGCACCCGCTTCGAGAACCGCCTCGAGAATTTTATCTTCGGTGACATTGGCACTCTTGTTCACGATGACCACGCCTTTGCGGCTAAACAGATATGAAACCGAACCAGGATCTGCCATAGATCCACCGTTACGTGTCACTGCAACTCGAACCTCTGAGGCCGCGCGGTTTCTGTTGTCTGTCAGACACTCAATAAGGAATGCGACGCCACTAGGACCGTAGCCCTCGTACATGATCGTCTGCCAGTCCGCGCCGCCCGATTCGAGACCCGCGCCTCTCTTGATCGCGCGATCGATGTTATCGGCAGGCATCGAGTTCTTCTTGGCTTTTGTAACCGCATCAAAAAGGGTCGGGTTACCGACCAAGTCAGGTCCACCTGTGCGCGCGGCAACTTCGATTGCCTTGATGAATTTCGCAAATGACTTTGCACGGCGTGAATCAATGATTGCCTTCTTGTGCTTGGTCGTCGCCCATTTGGAATGGCCGGACATATACACCCCATCAATTTGTATTGAGAACTAAAACTCGCTTGGCAAACTTTATCGGATTAATTCAAACAGCCTTGCACACTTCCTGAATGAAGTAGCGATGAATGCGGTTGTCTTCGGTCAATTCAGGGTGAAAGGAGGTCGCAAGCATGTGCCCCTGCCTCACGGCGACGGGATGGCTTACCCCCTCCCGCGTGACCGAGGAGAGAACCTGAACCCCGGGTCCGATTTGCTCTACCCATGGAGCCCGTATGAACACCGCACGCATGGCCGTGTTGGTGAGACCCTCGATGGCGATATCGATTTCAAAGGAATCAATCTGGCGGCCGAATGCATTCCTTCGGACCGTAATATCCATGCCTCCAAACGTCCTCTGGTCGGCAGTGGCGTCTAGCACCCGATCAGCAAGAAGAATCATCCCTGCGCAAGATCCGTAGACGGGAAGACCTGATTTGATTCGACTGGAAATCAAATCAAAAACCCCGAATGTCTGCGCTAGATGCGAAATAGTCGTCGACTCTCCCCCGGGGATTACAAGCGCATCAATCGCCTCGATTTCTTGCGCACGGCGAACCGGTAGGGCCTCCACGCCGCAGTCTTCAAGCGCTCGAAGATGCTCGCGCACATCACCTTGCAGCGCGAGTACGCCTACTTTCATTCTCTTTCCTAATTACCAGCCGCGCTCGGCGAGTCGATGAGGAACCGGGATGTCTGCAACATTGATTCCGACCATTGCATCTCCGAGACCACGCGATGCGTCTGCAATCACCTTCGGGTCATCAAAGAACGTTGTCGCCTTGACGCATGCCGCTGCGCGACGAGATGGGTCGCCTGATTTGAAGATTCCTGACCCGATAAAGACACCGTCGGCACCAAGTTGCATCATCATCGCTGCATCGGCAGGTGTTGCAATTCCGCCAGCGGTGAATAGAACGACAGGAAGTTTTCCAGTTTGGGCAACTTCTTTCACCAATTCATAGGGCGCTTGATATTCCTTCGCTGCGACATAGAGCTCGTCATCACGAAGCGACGTCAAACGTCGAATCTCGCCGCCAATCTCGCGCATGTGCGTCACCGCGTTGGAAACATCACCGGTGCCTGCTTCGCCTTTTGAGCGGATCATCGCTGCACCCTCGTTGATACGACGAAGCGCCTCACCTAGATTTGTTGCACCGCAGACGAATGGCACGGTGAAGTTCCATTTATCAATGTGGTTCTTGTAGTCAGCTGGAGTCAGAACTTCAGATTCGTCAATGTAATCGACTCCGAGGCTTTCAAGAATCTGCGCTTCGACAAAATGGCCGATCCGAGCCTTTGCCATCACGGGGATCGAAACAGCCGCTTTGATCTTCTCGATCATGTCAGGATCAGACATTCGCGACACGCCGCCTTGGGCGCGGATGTCAGCTGGCACACGCTCAAGTGCCATAACTGCGACGGCACCGGCATCTTCGGCAATCTTGGCCTGTTCGGCATTGACGACATCCATGATGACGCCACCCTTGAGCATCTCTGCCATACCGCGCTTGACTCGACCTGTACCGGTGACCTCAGACATGAAAACTCCCCTTTAAAATCTCTTGAGGAAGCAATCCTACTTTGTCGGAGTCGGGCTCGCTGACGCCGAAGGCGAGGCGGGAAGCGTGAACACCGGGGGTGAATCAGTCAATGCGACCCAAATTTGACCGCCAGCGAATGGAATCGGGGTCCCATCGGCCAGAGTCCACGTTGTTCCGGATGTCGCGTCAGGTCGATTCCACTTGGCCTCAAATGCGAACCCATTGCGAAGGATGTAACCAGTGCCCGATCCGATAGTTGCTGAGAACGGAGTCACCCCTCCAAATTTATCGTGATACTGCGAGGGTGAAATCGAGACCATTTGAATGACTAAAGTCGTAGGTCCTAATTGACTTCCATCAGCCGCCAAATCGGGAGTGTTGGCATGGATCAAGAGCCATCTGGATTCACTTGGCGACCAAAGCGCACTGTACGTATTGGCTGGCCATTTCAACTTTACAGAAAGAATGGGTTGACCGCCTTTGGGAGCCGGTCCGAAAGTCCAGCCCATGTTCTTAGATGTGACTATTGAAACGTTCTGAGCCACTAACTTCGACATCAATAAATCGGCCCGCAGAATCAAGTTTACTGGTGCGAACCGACTTTCATCGCGCGTATACAAGGTTGCGGATTCTCGTTGGGCACCAAGATTTTCAAGATCGGCAGACGCGATGACCGGAAGCATCTTTGTTTGAGCACCAGAATAAGCGAAGGCCACGTGACCATATTGCGAAAGCAAATCTATGTCGCTGATGCGTGCGCTTCTCACCGGTCCAATCCGAGGAGGAATCCGCGAGGAAAAGACGGCCGCCAAACGAGTAAGTCCGCCTTCGACTTCTTCGATATAGACGAGGTCTGCCTTGTCCAGTCCAATTTGAGGATGAGCCTGCGTCGTGTCATCGACTTTGACAACCAAGACCGGGCCGTCCGTACCGACGCGACCGCTTATCGAGTTGTAGGTAGTCACCGAAGGCGTTGGCGGGGAAGAAATATGCAGCGTCTTTTTCACCGAGGAACAAGCAGTGAGAACAACCATTGATACGGTGGTGGCGACCACAATCGCCTTGCTACGCCTAGAGAACGTCATCTTCAAATTCGTAGGTGACCGGAAGAGGGGCACGACCAGCCAGTCGAAACACCTTGAAGATCAATTTCTGGCGCACTGCTCGGGTCCTGTTCACTGCATCGACGTGGATTGCTATTGCAACGCGTATCTTATTTGTGAGTTCGGAAAGTTCATGGAGCAACGCCTGCTCCCCTGCACTTGATTCAAGGGTCAGGTCGTTTTGTAGGAGTCCCAAGGCTCCAGAGAGTCCGCTCTCCGCGTGTGATCTGTTGACGATGGAGGCGTCTCGCGCCTGATATGCGGCAGCAGTGAGAAGCAGGGATGAGGCTGGATCTGCTCGTTCGCTTCGTGCGATCTCAAGAGCAATTGCGGCTCTTCGCTGCAACAGCCCGTCTAGATTTGCCCAGCTAGTCTCCACCCGGTGATGAAGTCGATCCAAGCGAGTTGCCGAGAAACTCAAGTACCAGAGGACGATAAGGATAATTCCTATGATGAGTACTGCGGTTTTCACTGGATCTCTCCTTCGCGGTTGAGCAATCTACTCCAACTGCGAGTGTCAGAAGCTAGCCGCACTCCACCACCGCCGACCATTGCCATTTCATACACCGACAAAATCTGCTGCGCAACGTTCTTCCAATCAAATATGTTGGAGCGCTCCCGTCCAATCGCCGCGATCTCTTCGCGCTTCTGGGTATCGCGCAGCAAGTCAATCAAAACCCGCGCCAAATCCGTTGAATCCTCTGACTTGAAAAGTGTTCCGTACTTGCCATCTCCCAGTAGCGACGCGAAAGCAGGAATGTCACTTGCAACAATAGACGCACCTGCCGCCATGGCCTCAGCAAGAATGATTCCGAAAGATTCACCTCCGGTGTTGGGTGCCACGTATAGGGAGACCGAACTCAAGAAGTCTGCTTTGTCTTTGTCGTTTAAACGCCCGAGGAAAGTGATCCTTCCTCGAAGTTGCGGGTCAACTTTCTTCAACAAGTCATCGCTCTCGCCTGGTCCAGCAACGAGTACACGAACATCAGGTACAAATCTGGTCACGATCGGAAGAGCATCCAATAGAACACTCAGTCCCTTTCGAGGCTCTTCAAAACGTCCCATGAATCCGAGAGTGTTTCCCGTCCATTCTGGACGCTGAACGCCAGCGCGAAACCTCTCGGTAAATATGCCATTCGGGATGACAATCGCATCAGTTTCTAAATGTTGGGTCAGGGTGTGACGAGCAGCTTCGCTGACGGCAATTCTCACCGCGAGCTTCTCGATGACAGGTTCAAGGATTGGACCGACGGCAAAAATCGCACGCTGCCGTTTCGATGAAGCATGAAAGGTTCCCACCATCGGCCCCTCCGCAGCCCAGCACGCCAACAAGGAGAGGGAGGGAATCGCCGGCTCGTGAAGATGGAGCAGGTCGAAGTTTCCTTGCGCTATCCACTGTCGGACGCGAGAGAAGGCAATTGGACCGAAGAGGACTCGCGCAACTGCACCGTTGTATGGAATCGCAATGGGCTTGCCTGCGCTCACCACATACGGTGGGAGGGCATCTTCATCGATCGCCGGCGCAAGTATGGATACATAGTGGCCTTGCAAGATCAAATATTCCGCAAGGTCGCCAATGTGGGCTTGGACGCCGCCGGGGGTATCCCACCCGTACGGACAGACAATCCCGATGCGCAGTCTCTTTTCAGGCATCTACACGTTCCTTGAAATCGGCATCAATCCAAATGCGTTGCAACATGTGCCAATCCTGCGGGTATTCAGCGATGCCCTTGGCAAAGTTGTCGGCACAACGCTGAACTATCTCCTGCACTTTTTCTTGTTGAGTTCCCAATTCACTTATCTCAATTGGAGAGAAATCAATCCGGATTCCCGTTGGTGTATACGACACATAGGCAGTCAACAACGGTGCACCTGTGCTGATTGCCAAGACGGCGGGGCCGGCCGGCATTCGAGCGATTCCGCCAAAGAAATCCACTGAGACACCTGTTTTCGATAGATCTCTGTCGGCAACCAACGCCACCAATCCCCCTTCGCGAAGCCGCCTCGCAAGAGTGGATATCGAACGCGCATCAAGGGGAAGGACTTCCATCCCTATCGCCTCACGGAAGGCAACGAATTTCTGAAACAGCGATTCAGGTTTGAGGCGTTCGGCTACAGTAGAAAGTTTCACGCCTTTGTCACAAAAGTAGGCGCCTGCATGATCCCAATTCCCTGCATGAGGCAGCGCAACAATCACACCCGTCCCTGCTGCAATCGCATTCATCAAAAGGTGCTCACCATGAACTTCCACGGTGTTCATAATTCGATCCTTGGACCAATCCGGAAAACGAAAAGTGTCACACCAGTAGCGCATGTAGGACTTCATCGACGCCCGCGTCAATGAATCCAATTGTGACTCGCTGTATTCGGGCTTTACGCGTGCCAAGTTCGAGCGAAGTCGATCAACACTCTTGCTCCTCTTCTTCGCAAGCAATCCTCCTAAGAAATAGAAAGTGCCATACGCGAATCTTTCAGGAAGCCACCTAACCACTCTCCATGCGGAGAGATACAGGGCAGCCACGCACGAATCGACAATCTTGCTCATGAATTCTTGACGGCCTTCTTAACAATCAGAATTCGCTGAATCACTGTGAACGTTCCAAGCACGGCAAGAAGCCACATTCCGATTGCCAAAGCGAAGGGCACGCCAAATCCGTGTAGACCAATCGCCAGAAGGGCAATAATCAAGCGTTCGGTCCTTTCGGCTAAGCCACCACTGCATTGCACTCCTATGGATTCTGCCTTCGCGCGAATATAGGGAACGAGGAGGCCAGTAAGAATCGCTAGCAAGATGACAGGGATCAAACGATCCCCGTGGGAGTCCAGGCCGAGGATCAAGGCAATCAGTATCGATGAGTCGGTAATCCTGTCCACTGTTGAGTCCAGAAATGAACCCCATGGACTGGATCCTTTCTGCGAGATCCGTGCCATCGTGCCATCGAAAAGGTCGCTCAGGATAAAGAAGGCGACGATGAGGGTTCCGGCGAAAAAATGTCGGCTCGGATAGAGGGCGAAGGAGGAAACGACCACGCCAAGTCCACCAACCATCGTCATGGAATTGGGCGTAAGGCCCATCCGTAAGAGTCCCTTAGCCGTGGGAGTAATGACGCGTGTCACCGCCGGCTTTATTAGGTCGCTAATCATCGCCACCATCGTAGGCTGACCTCGTGGCGATACCTAGTTCAAACCTTCCAAACCCGGAATCCACGGGCAAATCTGCCGTCAGCATTCACGTCTTTGGCCATTCCAGCGCCAATCCTGAGAAAATCGCCCTCGAATTCGGCGGGATTACCAATCCTGCCGATCCCAGCGAATGCGATCTGGCAATTTTCGTTGTCAATCCCACCACCGGAATCGACCCCGAATCCATTGCCCAGTGGGAGGCTCTAAACGAGTCCATGGTCCCCCGGCTCATAATTGTCACTGGCCTTGATAATCAGGAGGCCGATTTCGACGATGCAGTCCTGCTCGCGAACCGAGTTTTTGATCTGACAGTGACTCCCTATTTGGTGCTCCATGACGACGCGGGAATTGCCTGCGCTCTCATCTCACTTGAAGATATGAAAATCCTTGACTACTCGACTTTGCCTCCGAAGATTCTGCCAAGTGAACCCGAGCATCAAACACTTGTTGAGGAATTTCGAAGCGAGTACATGGCCGCCATGGACGTCATGGGCAAAGACGGTTTTGCCGCGGGGTTGGTCTTCCCGGCAATTCCCGTCTGGGTTGAAAAAGGAATCGGCGTGGACATCGTGAAGAACTACATCGCGCAGTTGTCTAACTAGTTACCAAGCAGCGGCGAGATCCGATCGAGTCTGCGAGAGGAGTTGAGGAAGCACTTTCACTCCCCCGATGATGGGCATGAAGTTCGCATCTCCTCCCCATCGTGGAACGACGTGCTGATGTATGTGGTCCGCGACTCCGGCTCCTGATGCTTCGCCTTGGTTCAGTCCGATATTGAAACCAGCCGCATTGGCAACTTTACGAATCGTCTTCATGGCATGTGCAGTGAGTTCTGAAATCTCGTTTCGCTCTTCACCGGTTAGATCGGTTAGGTCGGCCACATGCCGATAGGCACAAACGAGCAGATGACCTGCGTTATACGGATACAAATTCATTACAACGTAGGCAGTCTTACCGCGGTGGACGATCAATCCTTCTTCATCAGTAAGCGAGGGGATTCGGCAGAACGGACAAGGGACGTCGTTGGTTGCCAAGGGACGGTTCTCCCCGCGCAAATATTCCAGGCGATGGGGTGCCCACATCCGCGCCCATGCATCGGGCATGCCTACCCCATCGATCATCGCAACCACCTATACCTGTCGACGCTCTCGGATCGCGCTTTCGATCTCATCGATCGCATCAGCAATGGAGATTCCGTTGCGCTGCTGGCCGTCGCGATATCTAAAGGAGACTGCACCAGCCTTCTGATCTTCATCGCCCGCGATCACCATGAATGGAATTTTCTCCAACTGGGCATTGCGAACCTTCTTCTGCATGCGGTCATCAGATGCGTCAATCGATGCACGAATTCCGCGCTTCTTCATCTGGCCGATCACATCACGAAGGTATGGTTCAAAAGAATCTGCAACGGGAATACCCATCACTTGTACTGGAGCCAACCACGGCGGGAATGCACCGGCGTAGTGCTCGGTGAGCACGCCGAAGAATCGTTCGATTGATCCAAAGAGGGCACGGTGGATCATGACCGGTTGCTGTCGCGACCCGTCACTTGCCACGTACTCCAGATCGAAGCGTCCAGGTTCCTGGAAGTCGACTTGGATGGTCGACAACTGCCATGTACGGCCAATTGCATCCTTTGCCTGAACCGAAATCTTTGGGCCATAAAACGCTGCGCCTCCTTCGTCAAGGACGAGTTCGAGGTTCTGCTTGATTGCAGCCTGTCGTAGAGCGTCGGTGGCCTCTTCCCATTCGGAGTCTTCGCCAATGGATTTTTCTGGATCGCGAGTCGACAACTCAAGATAGAAATCGCTCAGACCATAATCACGGAGCAAGTTGAGGACGAAAGTCAGCAGACTGTCGAGTTCTCCCGCCATCTGCTCTCTGGTGCAGTAAATGTGCGCGTCGTCCTGTGTGAATCCGCGCGCACGAGTGATGCCATGGAGCACTCCGGATTTCTCATACCGATAAACGGAGCCGAATTCGAAAAGTCGAAGCGGTAATTCTCGATACGAGCGTTGACGCGCACTGTAAATAAGACAGTGGAACGGACAGTTCATCGGCTTCATGTAGTACTGCTGCCCCGCACGCTTGACCGTGCCGTCGGCATGGAGTTCTTCATCAAGGATCATCGGAGGGTACATGCCGTCGGCATACCAATCCAGGTGACCCGACTTCTCAAACAGTCCAGCTTTAGTTAGGTGAGGCGAATAGACGAACTCGTAATCCTCTTCAACGTGTCGACGGCGCGAATAATCCTCCATCGCCTGTCGGATGATTCCGCCTTTGGGGTGAAAGACCGCGAGCCCTGATCCGATCTCGTCGGGGAATGAGAAAAGATCCAATTCAGCCCCAAGTCGGCGATGATCGCGCTTCTCTGCCTCAAGAAGGAAATCCAAGTAGTTGTTGAGATCATCTTGGCTCGCCCAAGCAGTGCCGTAGATCCGCTGGAGCATCGGATTCTTCTCCGAACCTCGCCAGTACGCCCCAGCACTTCGCATGAGTTTGAAGGCAGGAATGTGCTTTGTCGATGGCAGGTGCGGACCGCGACAAAGGTCACCCCAGACTGGCTGACCATCGCGACCCAAGTTGTCATAGATAGTGAGCTCGGCCCCACCAACCTCAACGCTTGTTTCATCAGCGGCAGGCGATTTCAAGCCAACGAGTTCGCATTTATACGGTTCATTTGAGAGTTCTGACAAGGCCTGGTCTTCCGTGACAACGCGACGTCGGAAACGTTGCCCTTCTTTCACGATTTTGCGCATTGCCGTCTCAAGAGCAGCCAAGTCATCGGGTGTGAACGGTTTGGCAGGATCGAAATCGTAATAGAAGCCGTCGGTGATCGGCGGACCTATTCCCAGACGTGTATCCGAGAAGACCTGCTGAACGGCTTGAGCAAGCACGTGCGCGGTCGAATGGCGTAGGACCTTGAGTCCGTCTGGTGATGAAATCGAGACACTTTCGACAATGTCGCCGGCTTGAAGATCAGTCCAGAGGTCTCTGAGTTCGCCATTGATCCGGCAAACAACGACGTCTTTCTGCTCGGCAAAAATATTTGTGGGTCGCTGATCATCTGAAATAGACGTGTTTTGACCGTTTACGATGATCTCAATCTGCGACATGTCCGCGAGTCTACCTAAAGGTGGGCTATGCAGGTGTCGAACCTGCTACCTCTCGCGTGTGAAGCGAGCGCTCTACCGATGAGCTAATAACCCCATCACGGATCAATGTCTTGGGCCATGCGATCGGCCAATTCTCGCCCTAACTGAGTGTCGATCTCAAGGGTTCGCTCCCCAAGAACTGAAACCGGCTGCGCGTCTTTCAAACTAGAGAGCAGGTAGATGGATTGCACATCGTCGAGATTCTTGCGAATCAAGACATCCTCCTCAATATCGAACCACTCAAGAACCAGTTCCCGAGTAATCCCAGGCAGGCACCCAGATGCGAGGTTGGGTGTCACCCATTGGCCATCGATCTTGAAAAGGAGGTTCGAGACTGCACTCTCGGCAACTTTCCCACTCGTATTGAATCGAACCGCGTCATCAAAGCCTTGCTCATGAGCCATTTTTAAACACTCGATGTTCTCGGTGAATGGAAGGGTCTTCATGCCGATCGACGGCGATGTCTCATCGATGGGAAGCTCGCCTATCGTAAGCCTGGCCGGGTTGCTCCACGGATGGTAAGTCTCATGAACCAGTTCGAGTTCGCCATTTCGTTGAAAAGTTACGCGAAGTCTTCCGAATTCCAGCGACTCGGGAGTCTTGGATAGAACACCAGAGACCGCTTCACGAATTTGTCTCTCGCTTGGGATTCGCATTCCGAGAATCGATGCACTCCTCGTCGCCCGCGCGATGTGACGCGACAACGCAAAAGGAATTCCTCGTGTTGTCTTGATGGTTTCGAATATTCCGTCACCTTCGGGGAATTGCACCGTCATGAGATTTCCCCGTTTGCAATGGAAATAAGCCGTCGCGCCTTCAATTGCGTTTCTTCCCACTCCCCTTCAGGCGAGCTGCTCCACGTAATCCCTGCACCTGTTCCAAATCGCAACGTTCTGTCCCGCGTCGTCCAGAAAATTCGAATTGCCAGGGAAAGCAGCGCTTGCCCATTTTCCACCCAGCCCAGCGGGCCGCAATACGGACCGCGCTTTTGGCCTTCGAGGTTGTTGATCGTCTTGATTGCCGATGATTTAGGCGCACCGCTAACCGAACCTGGAGGAAGGAGTGCATCTGAAATTTCGGGCCACCCGATCCCATCACGAAGGGATCCTTCGACGTATGACACCAGATGGCTCAGTCCCGGATGTGATTGCGTTTCCAGCAAGCGCGGAACGTGGACAGTGCCGGTTTCACATATACGACCGAGATCGTTTCGTATCAAGTCAACGATCATCACGTTTTCGGCCTTGTCCTTGTTTCCAAATTCGAACTCATCCATCTCAGGTGGCTTGGTGCCCTTGATCGGCGCCGACGTAACGAGACCATCTTGGCGTTTCAAAAACAACTCAGGAGATGCCGAAGCAATTTCAATTCCCGGAAGATTCAAGTAACTCGCAAAGGGCGCGGGATTATGAGCCAGTATCCGATGCATCAACGGCAGCAACGACTCTCCGGAGAATTCAGCAGAAAGTTCGCGACAGGCGTTCACTTGATACACCCACCCCTGCGCTATCTGCTCTCTTATTGTTTGAACGTAGTCGATGTATTCGTCTTCATCGATGGAACTTCGCCACAGATTTCCAACAGGCGTCCAGTTTTGATCCACCACCGGCAACTCTGAATCGACAACGCGGCCAAAACGAGCACAGGTCCACTCGCCTTCGAAGGTGGCCGTAACCGCCCAAAATCCGGGAGCAGCAAGTCTGGCAGGATCGTGGGATATCTCCTGCAAGTCGTAAGCAAGTCGCCCACCCATCCAGAAAAGGGGCTCCTCGGCTGAAATACTCGTCAATCCCACGTCGCAACCGTACGACTAGGCGGGCCTCCTTGCCTCGCTTTGGCGCAAGACGCCGCGCTACGGTAGATTTCGCCAAGCACAAACGGTCACTTACGTGTGATCGTGCGTGTGTGCGGACGTAGCGCAGTTGGTAGCGCACCACCTTGCCAAGGTGGATGTCGCGGGTTCGAGTCCCGTCGTCCGCTCTAATGGTCGGCGTTCTCTATATTTATATATTGACCGCCGATTTTTTATACGGTGGAGTGGCCGAGAGGCGAGGCTCAGGACTGCAAATCCTGCTACACGGGTTCAAATCCCGTCTCCACCTCCAACCAAGATCACGAAACGGAAGGATATGGAACTGGCAATGGAGCTAGAGAAGTCCATCCGTCCATGGGGCCGGTATGAAGTCCTCCAAGAGACTCCCTTCTTCAAAGTGAAGTGCATATGGGTAGATCCCGGCAAACGCCTTTCATACCAACGCCATGAACGTCGCGCCGAACATTGGTACTTCGTCCAGGGCGAGGCGGAAGTCACCCTCAACGGAGTCCTCTCCCATCACCTTGCCGGCGATACGTTGGAAATAAAGGCGGGCGACCTTCATCGCGTCAGCAACATCAGCGATTCCGAAGTGGTCTTCATCGAAGTTCAAACGGGCACCTACTTCGGCGAAGATGACATCGAACGAATTGAGGATGATTTCGGAAGATGACCATTTTCCCCACGTCATAAGCCGTGGGGTATGCTTCGGCAAATTAGGACCGTTGGCTCAGCGGTAGAGCGCTTCGTTGACATCGAAGAGGTCACTGGTTCGATCCCAGTACGGTCCACCACTCGAACGGTTGGTTGAGAGATGCAGGGCAAGATACGAATCGCGAGCCAGACCGATTTCAATGCAATTTCAATCTTAGACAAAGAAGCAACGGATGCACGGCTTGACCGTTCCATTCAAATCGCAAAAGCAATCGCAGAAACACGCTGTTACGTGATGGCATCAGGTTTGGAGATTCAGGGATTTGCAATCGGAAACCTTCACGCTTTTCGCGGGATGGATTTTCTGGATCTCGTCGTTGTGAGCCCCCACAATCGCAGACAAGGCATCGCCAGTTCTCTAGTCACTCATTTCCGAAGCGTGTCCAAAACCGCAGAATGTTGGACATCAACCAACAAGAGCAACATTCCAATGATTGCCCTGCTTCGAAAACTTCAGTGGTGTGAGTCCGAACACATTGAAGAGTTGGATCCGGGCGACCCCGAATTGTTTTTCTACATCAATTAGGGCTTCCACTCAGTATCTTGTTGCCAATTCCAGTCCTCTGAGTATTTTGAAAGTAGCCCAACACGAGTTGAGGTACTCAAAATGAAATATAGGTATCGACTGACCTCCGCCTTCATCGCGGCATTGGTTATGTCAAGTATTCAAATTCCTTCAAGTGCCCAAATGCCCGAATCATTTTCCATGGCCACGGGAATGTCCAAAGCCCAAATCACGAAGATCGGTGACGACATTAACCAGGCGTTCACGAAAGCAATGGCCGCTGCTAAAACCTCCACCAACGTTTCCAATCTCAGCGCAAGCGTCACGCTCACCGCGAATGGCAGGTTCACATGCTCTAAGGGTGGCTATATAAATACGACCTACACAATGCGCTCAATCACCATGAAGAACACCGGGAACGTGACGATGACGGGATCCGGACATCAAACACTTTCGAATTGGCGATGCGTTACCGGCTGGATAGTCAATGGAGATCCCTACATCAGTCACACCCTTTCGGGATCGGTCTTCGCCGGCAAGACCTCGATGAGAGGCACTATGAGTGGTGGGTGGAAAGCAACAGGACCCAGCAAAACGAAGCAGAGTTGCCAGCTGTCAGGAAGTACTCAGTACGCAACCACCGGTAATAGCGGCGTCACCACGATTCGTATCAATTGTGTTCCAGGAGGAACAACAAACATAACTGAGCGCTTTTGATATGAGTGGACGCGAACTTAAAAACTGATCTCACCTCGAAGATTAATGAACATACAAATCAGATAAAACAATCTTGCTCATATTCCTTAAAGCGGTTATCGCGTATTCGGCTTTAACCGGATCTGGGTTCTCGAGATGGTCTCTCATCTGCTTTGGCGAAACTTGCCAACTCAATCCCCACTTGTCCTTGCACCATCCGCATTGACCTGCTGTTCCCTCATTGGTGATTGCATCCCAAAGTCGGTCGGTTTCCTCCTGCCCGTCACAAGACAGTGACATTGAAATAGAATCGTTGAATTCTGGACCGCCCGGCCAATTCATGCCAATGAATGCATGACCATAAATCGAAAAATCTGCGGTAAACAATGGACCATCGGCTTCAGGGCGATTAACGCCGTGAATCACCACGTCGCCAAATACTTCCTTGTAGAAATCAAGGGCCTCGTCAAGGTGTCCACCAAACCAGAGGAATGTTCGCAACTCCGTGTCATTTTTCATCTTCAAAGGGTAGAACTTTTGGCTTGAGGGTAAAAGAGTTCATTGGCCCCAGATAACGCGGCGCTCAACGTTCCACGATGCTTCGGATCTATGTTTCAGATGCTTCGCTTTTTCATCCCGTAACCTAGCCATTAGGTAGAAAGTACTTGCCGTACTTGAAGAGAATAGCCAAAACAAGCACCGAATAGACTGCCGAGACCACGACATAATCCCATCCCCTGTGCAGGAAATTCGCGACCCTCTCATACCGAGCCGGAGACATGTTGAAGGTGTTTTCGTACAGATTCACGCGCAGCATTGTCGAGAAGACTGTCACGGTCGAGATCGTGACAACCAGGCACCAAGGGCAGAACGCCTTGATGACGAAGAATGATTGAGAAAGCAGCCACAGGGCAAAACTGAGTCCGATGAAATAGACAGCAAGCGCAGTCTTCAAGAACCACTTAGGAAACTTGGTGCGACCCAGACCTGCCATGGCAAGGGTGATGACAACTGGTTCGCAGATGAGTCCGATGAAAGCATTGGGGAAACCAAGGAGGTTCGACTGCCAAGACAGAGCGACTTTGCCGCAGGAGACCACGGCATTGATATCGCAGAACAACTTGGAGTTCGCATTTTTCGCCAACGAGATTGCATCAACCGATAGGACCAGCGACGCTATGAGGCTGAGCAACGAAGAGACCAACATCGTGATGTAGGTCTTACGGTAACTGATGGGCTCTTTAATACTCAGGTCAACGGACATTCAGCGGCGCCCTTCGATTGCGAAATGAACAATATGACAGGGTAGGAAGTCTAGCCTCTTGCTTATTCTGATTCCCGGCCCAGAACTGTGAGATCGAGCAGAAAACACGCTCAATTCAAGAAAGCTCCTGCACGAAAACGAGCGAGTTCTCAAAGATAAAGTCCGAGTCGTAATCGATTGTGGCGACGTGGTAGCTGTTCATCAATTCGATCCGCTGCTTTCGAGGCGAACCTATTTCATTCATAATAATCTCGGTATTAGTGACTGGCAGAATGTGATCCTCCACGCTGTGAAAAAGGAGAAGAGGTGCCTTCACCAATCCAAGAGTGGATCGAGAACTCTTAAGGAGTTTGGCCAATTGAACAACGCCCTTGGTAGGCAGCGCGTCGTATGCCCATTCCGTGACTCCAGGACGCTTGATGTCGCCTCCCACCGAAGGCAGATGCGTCCGGAACTTCGCAATAAGCGGGGCGAACTTTGCTGAGAGACCCGGAATGTGAATCATGGGGTTGACCAACACCAATCCGGCGATTCGTTCTCCGTGGTGGGCGGCAACATAAAGGGAGGTGCCACCCCCCATGGATAACGCGAAAATGAATACTTTGTCGCAAAGCTTCTCCAGTTGTTGCAATTCATCTGTTACAAGATCCGTCCACTCCGTCCAGGAGACCTTGTTGAGGTCTTGCCATTGACGCCCGTGCCCGGGCAGGCGCGGTACTCGCACCGTGTATCCGCGAGCACCGAAGAATTCAGCCCATGGGCGCATCGCCGCCGGCGAACCTGTGAATCCGTGCACTAAGAGGATTCCAACCTTCCCTTCCGTCCCGCTTCCGCGGATTGCAAAATCTTCCAGAAGTCCTTCAGGCGCGTTGTTCATTGTCATGGTTGAGAGGGTAGACCTTCCGCGGATGTCACTTCAATGATTTACAGTTCGCCTCATGGCAGCCGATAGTGAAAGTCACCATTGGCAAGCCACTTTCGACGATATCGGCAGGCCGCTTTCTCAGACCACTTTCGTTGTGCTTGATTTGGAAACAACTGGCTCGTCCCCTGCAACGGGCGCAGGAATCACCGAAATCGGCGCCGTAAAAGTGCGAGGTGGTCAAGTCATTGGTGAGTTTCAAACCTTGGTGAATCCCGGCGGACCAATCCCGGCGTTCATCACAGTACTAACGGGAATTACTCAATCCATGGTTACCCCTGCCCCGAGAATCGAAGAGGTGCTCCCTGCATTCCTCGAGTTTCTTGGACCCCACCAAGAAAATGTCTTGGTGGCACATAACGCCCCCTTTGATATCGGCTTCCTCAAAGCATCGGCGGCGAATCAAGATTATCTCTGGCCGAAATATCAAGTACTCGACACCGCACGTTTGGCAAGACAGGTCCTCTTGAGGGATGAAGTCATCAACTGCAAACTTGGCACTCTTGCCCAGTTCTTTCGCACTGAAACCTCACCGAATCACAGAGCGTTGGACGATGCAAAGGCGACTGTTGATGTGCTCCATGGGCTGCTAGAGCGAGTCGGATCCTTCGGGGTGACAACTTTCGATGAGCTAAAAGGTTTCAGTACGAGAATCACTTCCGCCCAGCGCGAGAAGAAGCACTTTGTCAACAGCATCCCCGAGACCCCTGGCGTCTATATCTTTCGAGGTCCCAAAGACGAACCACTCTACGTCGGCACATCGAGGAATCTACGAAGTCGAGTCAGGACATATTTCACATCCAGTGAGACTCGGAAACGCATTCAGGAAATGATCGCCATAGCAGACCACGTAGACACCATCGTCTGCGCCACAGTGCTCGAAGCGCAGGTACGAGAACTTCGTTTGATCAGCGAGCAAAGACCGCAATACAACCGTCGTTCAAAATCGCAGGAGAAAGCAATGTGGGTAAAGATCGTCAAGAATCCTCACCCAAAATTTTCCACGGTGCGCGGAAGCGAGTCACTCAACGATTCATTGACGTGGATCGGACCCTTCTCGGGGAGTGAGGACGCAAGCCTTGCCCTCCAAGCGATCAATCACTCAATTGAAGATCCCAATGAATTCGACAAGGACGATGTGCGAGAGGTTGTCGCAAAACTCAACGAGAGAATGGGCGCTCTTGCTTTGGATGAGAAGTTCGAAGAGGCGGCGGCGGTACGAAATCAACTTGGTTCATTTGTCAGGGGCGTCTCTCGCGGTGCCCGCATTCGAGCATTGACGCGCATCCCCGAGTTGATTGCGGCGCAACGCCTGACCCACAACGAAATCACCAGGTGGGAATTCGTGTGCATCCGCTACGGAAGATTGGCCGGAAGCGCATTGTCGACGCCTGGCATTGATATTTCGCACACAGTTGCCTCACTCGTCGCCAGTGCAGAAGTCGTCGAAGGCAACGGTTCGATTCTGCCGGCTTCAACGTACGAGGAAGTAGAGAGACTACTCTCGTACTTGGAGAGCGATGGGATCCGACTCGTCTCCCTTGAGGGAGAATGGTCATCACCCGTATTCGGCGCCGGTGCTGCCAGATACGAATTAGAGAGGATTCGCCGCCGCGATCAGGAAGCGGCTAATTTTTGGGTGAGTTCAACCCAACGCGCCAACAGGTGAGTCGCTGCTCCACTATCAATTGCCAAAATTGCCGCACTCACTCCATCGGTAATGCGTTCAACGGGAGTTCTCTCTTGCTCCCCGCGGAAGGCCGCAATCGCGGCCCCGGCATTTAGTACAACTGCGTCGCGATAAGGGCCATGTTCTCCAGCAAATATCGCTGTCGTAATTCGCGCGTTCTCCTGCGCATCTCCACCCCTGATTGCGGATAGAGGCGAATGAGCGATGCCAAAATCCCTTGGATCAATAGTGGATTTCTGGAGCTTGCCCGAACCGATCGTGATGATCGTCGTCGATGTCGTCAGCGTGATTTCATCAAGCCCGTCATCACCTCTGAAGACGAAGCCATCAACGCCTCGTTCTGACAACACTTCAGCCGTGACCACATGCATGCGGTCACTGGCAACTCCGATTGCTGCTGCTTTAGGTTTTGCGGGATTCGCAAGAGGTCCCAAAATATTAAAAACGGTCGGTACTCCCAATTCCTTACGCGCAGGTCCTGCAAATCGCATCGCCGGGTGGAACATCGGCGCGAAACAGAATCCGATTCCTAGTTGGCGCACGCTTTCTTCAACCTTCGGTCCATCGAGGTTTATAGCCACGCCCAGAGCTTCAAGTAGATCAGCCGCGCCAGAAAGTGAAGTTGCTGCACGGTTGCCATGCTTGACCACTCGCGCCCCCGCGGCAGCAGCAATGATCGCCGATGTTGTGGAAATATTGATCGTGTGGGCGACATCGCCACCAGTGCCGACAGTGTCTACGGCTCGTTCAGAAATCGAGATCGGCGCACTATGGCGGTACATCTCATCTACCAGCGCACTCACTTCGTGGGCAGTCTCCCCTTTGGCCTTGAGGGCAAGGAGGAAAGACTTGATCTGCTCGGTGTCGGCGCGGTTTTCGAGTATCTCCCGCATCGCCCAATGCGCTTGGTCGGCCGTTAGGTCCAGACCGTTTTCAAGTTTTTCGAGATTTGCAGGCCATGACAGGTCCTGGGTCATCGCACCAAAGCACTCTGACGCAAAAGTTGCGCTGCCTTGTCGGCGAAAAGGAATGGGTCGATGGGGTGAAGAACAAAACCATCCGCCCGTGACCACGTCGCGAGCCAGGCGTCATCGGCTCGTGCGGTGACGAGAAGGACAGGCGGGCACTCAAATACTTCATCCTTGAGTTGACGCGAAATACCCATCCCGCCTTCAGGCGTTGCTTCAGCGTCCAAAATGACCAGATCGGCCGATTTCTCGTCCATGTAGGCCCGAAGGGCATCGCCGGTGGCGAACTCGTGAATGTCATGCTCGGGCAGGTCATCGCCGGCTCGTTTGCCCAGGGCGGCCCTCATGGCGGCCCGGACGGTCGAATCGTCTGAGTAAATAACAATGGATTTGCGTGTCAGCGTGTGTGCCATGTCGGGAAGTCTAATCCGCCCAAAGGGGATCCTGGGCCTCCCAACGTGGGCAAAATAGGGGCGAGTGACCTGTCTCACCCTCCAGACGGGAGCGAATCGCCCTGCCTTCAACGGCCTTGGTTAAGCAAATCCCGACAATTCAGGAATAATCACCCCCATGTCTAGCGCCACCGCCGTTACCCCAAAACTTAATCGCCCTAACCTCGTTGCTGTAGGAACGATTGTCTGGCTCTCAAGCGAACTCATGTTCTTTGCCGCGCTCTTTGCGATGTACTTCACAACGCGCGCCGTCCAGGGGCCTGCGCTCTGGTTGGAGTCAACAAAGATTCTTAACGTGCCCTTTGCGGCGATCAACACTACTGTGCTCGTTCTCTCATCTGTCACGTGTCAGTTTGGAGTGTTCGCAGCGGAACGTTTTCAACCCAAACGCAAGGGACCACTGTGGAAAGTCTCTGCATGGGGTATGCGCGAGTGGTTCGTACTGACATTCTTTATGGGTGCCTTCTTCATCGGCGGCCAGGTCTTTGAGTACGCATCCCTAGTACAAGAAGGACTCAGCCTTTCCTCGCGCGCGTACGGTTCAGTCTTCTTCATCACAACAGGCTTCCACGGTCTGCACGTAACTGGCGGCTTGATTGCCTTCTTGATCGTCATGATCCGTGTCAACAAAGCGCGTGGTTTCACGCACCAGCAGGCAACCACGGCCATCGTGGTTTCTTACTACTGGCACTTCGTCGACGTTGTATGGATTGCACTCTTCTCCGCTATTTATCTGATCAAGTAACTATTTAAGAAATGGAATTAATCAATGGAGCTCAAATCGTGAAGCGCCTTTCGCGTTACCGACGACATCGTCTTGCCGGGCCGATCCTTTTGGTATTTGCGCTCTTCATGATCGGAACGACCTTCTCTGTTGCAAGCGCGACGACGCGCTTGGCCAGCAACACGATGTCACGCACTGCCGCAATTGAAGAAGGCAAACAGTTATTTCTCAAGGGTTGCTCTTCCTGCCACGGCCTTAGCGCCGAAGGCGGCAAAGTCGCACCGTCGCTCATCGGAGTCGGCGCCGCCGCCGTAGATTTCCAAGTTGGAACAGGTCGCATGCCCATGGCTGATCTTGGTGTGCAAGCAGTTCGCAAAAAGCCCGCCTACAACGCAGACGAAGTGGCAGCCCTTGCGGCATATGTCGCCTCTTTGTCGCCAGGGCCTGCGATTCCAAACCAAGAAGTCATGTACTACGAGCGCGACGGAAGCACCGCACAGGGTGGCGAACTCTTCCGTACCAACTGCGCTATGTGCCATAACTTCGCAGGGCAAGGTGGAGCTCTAACTCGCGGAAAGTTCGCACCGACGTTGATGAATTCAACTCCCGAGCAGATTTACGAAGCGATGATCACTGGACCTCAGTCGATGCCGGTCTTCTCAGACAAGATTGTCACCCCAAACGAGAAGCTTTCAATCATCAAATGGATCAAAGCAGCACAGAACGAGCCAAGTTTGGGCGGTGCCTCAATGGGCCGCGTTGGGCCAGTAACAGAAGGACTTTTGGTATGGACACTAGGACTCGGACTGCTGATTGGTATTGCAGTCTGGTTGGCGACGAAAGCGAGATAGAAAAATAATGTCAGATAAAACCCCGCGCCTATCAGATCCGGGTTTGCCCGAGCATGTTCATCGGAAAGCAGATATCGATCCTGTCGCAGCCAAAAAAGCAGAACGCCAGGTTGCCATTCTCTTTTCGATATCAGCTCTTGGCACCGCACTTTTCATCTATTCATACATCTGGATCCACTCTGATCGCTTTGTATTTATCCCGGTCATGGGTTCACAAAACGAACAACAGCTCTACATGGGGCTGGGTCTTACAGCATCGCTGCTCTTCATCGGGCTTGGCGCAGTTCACTGGGCGAAAACCTTGATGACAGATACCGAAGTAATTGCCGAGCGCCATGAGTTCCGATCAGAAGATGCTGACCGCGCTGATTTTGTCGCAACAGTAAAGGAGCAAGGTGCCGCCTCAGGACTTGGTCGACGCTCGCTCATCAAGCGCAGTCTTGGTTTGTCGCTTGGACTAATCGGCCTTGCACCGCTGATTGCACTTCGCGACCTTGGGCCTCTACCCAAGAAATCGTTGGAAGAGACCAGTTGGAAGACCGGCACCCGCCTCGTCACCGACCCGGGTAACCGCCCCATCAAGCCATCGGACCTAGAAGTTGGAGCCGTTGCCCAGGTACTTCCTGAACTTCTCCCAGACGAAGAGCGCACTCTCGATAACATCGGTAAAGACGCAGTGCTGTTGATCCGCATCCGTCCGGAAGAATTCGAACTCTCCCCTGAAAGATTGTCTTGGACCTACCAAGGCATCATTGCATTTTCAAAGATCTGCACGCACATGGGTTGCGCTGTTGCACTCTACGAACAGCAGACAAAGCATTTGCTTTGTCCATGCCACCAGTCGACATTCGATGTTCCGCGGGCTGCCAAAGTTATTTTCGGACCGGCGGCACGTCCACTTCCACAACTTGCCATCACCGTCGACAGCGAAGGCTACCTCGTTGCACAGAAACCATTCACTGAAGCCGTCGGACCTAGCTTTTGGGAGCGCTCGTCATGAGTATTGGAGAGAAAGCCGCGGGGTCGGTCGCTAACTATGTAGACGAGCGCACAGGTGCGGCAAAGTGGCTCAAGAAAAATCTCACAAAGGTCTTTCCCGATCACTGGTCATTCATGCTTGGAGAGATCGCCCTCTACTCCTTCATCATTCTTCTGCTGACGGGCGTCTTCCTTACATTCTGGTTTGATCCGTCTCAACGCGACGTGATTTATCACGGCTCTTATCTGCCTCTCAACGGAATACAGATGTCGGCAGCGTACGACTCGACCTTACACATCTCCTTTGACATACGTGGTGGATTGCTGATGCGCCAGATTCACCACTGGGCGGCGTTGCTGTTCATGGCTGCCATCGTCGCACACATGCTCCGCGTCTTCTTCACTGGTGCATTCCGAAAGCCACGTGAGTTCAATTGGATCATCGGCATCGGACTGCTGACCTTGGGAATCGTCGAGGGCTTCCTTGGTTATTCATTGCCCGATGATCTGCTTTCAGGTACCGGAATTCGCATCGCTGAAGCGATCATTCAAGCTTTGCCCATCGTCGGTTCCTACCTTGCATTCTTTGCCTTCGGAGGACCCTTCCCTGGTACCGTTTTCATTCCTCGAATTTTCACTGTGCACGTTCTCCTGCTTCCCGGAATCTTCTTAGCGTTGATCACAGCACACCTCATGTTGGTCTGGTACCAGAAGCACACGCAATATCCAGGACCCGGTCGAACCGAGAAGAACGTAGTCGGCTATCCATTCATGCCGGTCTACATGGCCAAAGCTGGCGGATTCTTCTTCATCGTCTTCGGTATCACTGCCTTCCTTGGCGCGGTGGCCTCCATCAACCCGATCTGGCTCTACGGTCCATACACTCCTGGACAGATTTCGGCTGGATCCCAGCCTGACTGGTACATGGGTTGGCTTGATGGTCTTGTACGTATGGCTCCCCCGATTGAAACTCATGCCTTCAACCACACGATCTCTTGGAACATTCTTATTCCAGGCGTAATCGTTCCTGGAATCTTCTTTACAACACTTGCTCTCTGGCCGTTTATTGAGAGTTGGATGACGGGCGACAAGCGCGAGCATCATCTTCTCGATCGTGTACGCAATGCACCAAACCGAACCGCCGTCGGCGCATTCGGAATCACCTTCATGTTGGTGACGTTGGCCAACGGCGGTAACGACTTGATCGCAACGCACTTTGCGCTCTCGATCAATCAGATCACATGGATGTGTCGCATCGGCGTGCTCGTTTTGCCGCCTCTCGCCTTCATCGTTACCAAGCGTCTCTGCCTCTCCCTTCAAAGAGCAGACCGCGAATTGGTTCTGCACGGAAAAGAGACCGGCCGACTAGTCCTTCTGCCTCACGGTGAATTCGTGGAAGTTCACGAGCCACTCACCGACGCCGAAGCCTGGACGCTGACTCAGCATGAGCAACTTCCACCTCTTGAGCTCGAAACAACCGACGCTCACGGGGTTCGTCGCCCTGGCGGATTCCGAAATAAACTCCGAGCAAAGGCCAGCCGCGCACATGCCGAGGCCATTGCCAAGCCAGATACCGATGATCTCAAGGAGATTGAGCACCACTAGATCGCAACGATGCAGCAGCGATGAAAGTTCACTCGATTTCATAACGATAGAGATATCAGTCTGTACTAGTGCTGGCACTCACTTGACGGTACCGTTTTTCACATGAACGCTTCCCTCAAGAAACCAGTCCTCGTTTTCTCCTGCGCAGTATTCGCTCTGGTGGTTCTCTCCACGCCCCTTGCCTACTCTGTCTCAAAGGCGGCGGCAAAGTCGCCGGGAAGTGCCTGCCCGAAGGTCGGCACAACAGCCAAATCCGGTGCTGTCTCCCTTAAGTGCGTAAAGAGTGGAAAGAAGCTGATCTGGCAGGTTGTGAAGGCCGCCAAGCCGAGTCCATCTAAGTCAGCAAGCGTGCCTAGTGCGTCGGCCACTCCAACATCTTCTGTCGCGTTGGTTCCCGCGCAATCTGCATACGACATCACCGTTGCGTCGAGCCAGTGGAATTTCGACTTCACCTACTTTGTGGATGGCAGCAAGTCCGCCCGACACAGCGCTCCAGGGGATTCTTCGGTTCTCTACATTCCCGAAGGCAAGCTTGTTCGCTTCACGCTGACGTCAGCGGACACAACACATGGCTTCTGGATTCCAGGTCTATCGATCGACTCAAGCATGGATCCTGGAGTTGCAGGGCATCTGGATTTCACGGCAAGTAAGACCGGAACATTTCCGGGACGATGCAACGTCTCAAGTTGCGGCCGCGGACATGCCGGCATGGCCTTCACCGTAAAGGTTGTAAGCGCCGACGACTACTTGAAGTACCTCTCTTCGCTCAAGTAGGTCAGCGTGAGGCGGATAGGATCGCCACATGACATATGAACTAAGAGATCTAAGAGGCTCGGTCGTCGTGATCACCGGGGCAACAGCAGGAATGGGCGCATCAACGGCTCGAGAATTGGTGGAGCTCGGCGCGAAAGTGGTGCTCAATGCCCGCAATGAAGTTCGTCTTGAGGAGATGGTCAGCGATCTTGGTAGCGACAATGCCATCTTCGTTCCGGGAGACTGCTCTGACCCCGACATCTGTCGACTCATCGCCGAAGTCGCGAAAGATCGCTTTGGCACTATTGACGCAGTCGTAGCGAATGCGGGTATCGGCATGTATGGCTCGATATTGGATTACAGCGACGATGAAGTGAACCGCATGATGCGCACCAACTACGAGGGTACCGTTCACATCATCCGAGCGACGTTGCCGACGATGCTTGATAAATCCGAAGGAGACGTCATCATTGTCTCCTCGGTCGCAGGCTTTCGAAGCGGAGCCAATGAAGCCATCTACTCAGGCACAAAGCACGCCCAGGTAGGCCTTGCTGGAGGCTTGGATCGCGAACTCCGGGAGAAAGGCGTGCGGGTGGCACTTGTTTGCCCAGCAGGTACTGAGACGGAATTTGCCATCGGTGCAGGTCGCACTACGGGCGATCCATCACTGTCGGATTACTTGCGGCCAGAGGATGTTGCGTTCCAGATTGTCACCATTTTGCGCCAGCCGCGCTCGGTACGAACGCACATCTGGACTCTCTGGTCTATGAACCAGCAGTCTTAGCAAAGCAAAGAATCAGTGACCAGATGAGGTATTTACCGGGTGCTCATATTCGGTGACGAAACCGATGATGCTAACGAGCAATCCACTGACACCGATCAATGTTAGCCACCAGCCAATAATGAGACCCAGACCAGAGACAGTCGCGAATATCGCAACCGGCAGCGGCCACCAAGAATGCGGGCTATAGAACCCAAGTTCCCCGGCACCATCTGCAATTTCGCCGACCTCATTGTCCTCGGGAAGCACATTAGGAATTCGTCGGTTCGAATACCACATGTAGAAACCAACGAGGCCAGCAAGTCCTCCGCTCAGGGTGATGGCAGTGATGCCAACTGCCTCTCCGCCAACAAAGTAGTAGACGGCGGCAATGATGAAATAAAAAACTGCTAATCCAAGAAAAAGGCGAAATGACGCTTTCATGGGTTTAGTGCCCCTCTGTCTTTATGTGCGGGTGGTGAAGATCAAAGGCTGGACGCTCGCTACGAATACGTGGCATCGATGTGAAGTTGTGGCGCGGCGGCGGGCAGGATGTTGCCCATTCAAGGGAGGCTCCATAGCCCCATGGATCATCGACGTTGACCATGGGTGACTTCCGGGTAATCCAGATATTGATCATGAACGGAATCATCGATGCAGCAAGCAATGCTGCACCAATTGTCGATACTTGGTTCATGAATGTGAATCCGTCAGTCGGCAGATAGTCCGCATAGCGACGCGGGAAGCCTTTGATACCCAACCAGTGCTGGATAAGGAATGTCAGGTGGAAGCCGAAGAAAGTCATCCAGAAGTGGATCTTCCCCAGCCGCTCGTTGAGCATCTTGCCCGTCATCTTCGGCCACCAGAAGTAGAAGCCACCGAACATCGCAAAGACCACGGTGCCAAAGAGAACGTAATGGAAGTGTGCAACAACGAAGTACGAAGCCGACACGGCAAAGTCCAGTGGTGGTGATGCCAGGATGATTCCAGTCAACCCACCGAAGAGGAATGTAATGAGGAAGCCGATAATCCAGAGCATCGGTGTCTCAAAAGTGATCGAGCCCCGCCACATTGTTCCGATCCAGTTGAAGAACTTCACACCTGTTGGCACGCCGATAAGGAATGTCATGAACGAGAAGAACGGCAAGAGGACCTGGCCAGTTGCAAAGAGGTGGTGAGCCCAAACGGAGACGGAAAGTGCCGAGATTGCGATAGTTGCAGCGATCAAGCCCTTGTAGCCGAAGATCGGCTTGCGGCTGAACACCGGAAGAATCTCGGTTGCGATTCCAAAGAATGGCAGGGCCAGAATGTAAACCTCTGGATGCCCAAAGAACCAGAAAAGATGCTGCCACAACATGGCTCCGCCGTTTGCAGGATCAAAGATATGAGAGCCGAATAGTCGATCCGACTCCAAGCCCAAGAAAGCGGCAGCCAATGGGGGAAAGGCAAGCAGAACAAGAATCGATGTGAGCAAGACGTTCCAGCTAAAGATCGACATTCGAAACATCGTCATGCCTGGTGCGCGCATCGTGAAAATTGTGGTGATGAAATTGACGCCGCTGAGAATCGTGCCAAGGCCACCAATTGCAAGACCCATGACCCAGAGGTCCCCACCAATTCCTGGTGAGTACTGCGAGTTCGCGAGGGGCGCGTACGCCGTCCAGCCGAAGGAGGCTGCTCCCCCCGGACTTAGGAACCCAGCAAACGCCATCGTTCCGCCAAAGAGGTAGAGCCAATAGGACATCATGTTCAAACGAGGGAATGCAACGTCGGCCGCACCAATCTGCAAAGGCATGATGACGTTGGCAAAACCAACAAAGAGGGGCGTTGCAAACATCAAGAGCATGATCGTGCCGTGCATTGTGAAGATCTGGTTGTACTGCTCGTTACTGAAGAACTGAAGACCAGGACGTGTGAGCTCGGCACGAAGCATGAGCGCAAGCAAACCGCCGATCAAGAACCATGAGAACGAGGTGATCAGATACATGTAACCGATCGTCTTGTGATCAGTGGACGTCACCCATTTGACGAACTGACTTCCCTTGCGAGTTGGTTGCGTTTGAGTCTTAGTCACTGAGGTAAGGGGTGGGTGTGCAACTGTTGTCATGACTGGCTCGCCTTCAACGAATTGATGTAATCCTGATATTGCGCAGGTGTAACGACCCTCGCGGTGAATTGCATAAGTGAGTGATCACGTCCGCAGAGAATGTTGCATCGGCCTGGAAAATCGCCAAGTTTGTTAGCCGTGAATTCAAGATGATTCGTGACTCCTGGAAGATTTTGAAGTTGAATCATGAAGGCCGGGATCCAGAAGCCGTGCACGACGTCACTAGAGGTTAGGTCGAAACGAACACGCTCTCCTTGCGGAATGTAAAGAATCGGACGTTGTTGTGGAGTTCCTGTAATCGTGGCGCTTGCACCTGTTCCAGCCTCGGGATAGGTGAACTGCCATGACCATTGCATCGCATTGACGCTGATGTTGTGCATCACACCAATCGGAGACTTATTAGTTATTCGCGACTCATCCCGGGCTGTGTATGCGAAGAGAACGGCAACGATGATGAAGGGAATGATCGTATAAGCAACTTCGATTGGGATGTGATACTGCGTTTGCTTTGGAAATTCTTCATTCTTCTTTCGATGAAAGATGGATGCCCACAAGATCAGGCCAGCGGTAAAAACACCGACTATCCCAGCTGTGATCCACGCTCCCTGCCACAGTGGCAAGGATGTGTCATTGACGCTTGAAAGGCCTTCCTTGTAACCCAATCCCGAAACTTTGGCACATGAGGTCAAGACCAGAAGCAGGGGGGCAAGGAGGGCGAGTTTGAGTCCCTTACGGGATCGACGAAGGCGGGGCTCCAAAGGCATGGGCAAAGGATAGTGGGGCATTTCATGCTCGTAGGTCAGGAGGGGTAGCCTTCCTCAGGTGGCTCATCTCACAGCCAATTTCTTGGCCGAATCGCCCCTCTCGCCCAAAGCGCGCGAGGCCCTAGGCGATGCCATTGATCAAGGCTGGGCCGACCCTGGAAAACTGGCCCATTCTTCGGCCAAGGCACGGATCCTGCACGAAGGGGCCCTCTCCTCCCTAGCTCAGAATCTGGGACTTCGAACGGAGGAAATCGAGATTCTGGGCGAGCCATCATTGGGACACTTCTACTCAATTGCAGGACTCCTTCGCCCCGAGGACTCCTTCGTCCACTCCAGCGTGGATCGCAAAGAGGTCTTCGCCATCGCGAGGGAGCATCAACGAAGTGTTGAAATCGGCGTCGATTCCTCTGGACAGATCAATAAGCACGAACTTGGGAAGAACACGACAAGGGAAGGCATTTTTGCTCTGCAGGTTGCCAACGGGGAAACTGGGGTCATCCAAAATGTTGAAGGCCTCATCGCCGATCTGGATAATCTGCGAATAGCCGTTGATTACTCAGCTGCCGGCACGCGCGTCCCTCTTGCCTCCAGATGGGATAGCGCCTTCTTTGACGCACGCTCATGGCAGGGCCCACAAGGCGTGGGAGTTCTCGCCATCAAGAACGGCGCAAACTGGAGGAATCCTCTGCCTCATATTGGAAACACACGGACCCCGCAATCGACGTCTCTGCCCCTCATCATCGCTGCTGCGGTCGCTCTCGAAGAATGGCAGGAGAACGAGGAATTCGAAAGAGATCGGCTGCGAACCCTCAACCATGACCTGCGCGAGCGAATTAACGCATCAATCAAGAACTGCGATGTCGCTGGCCAACTCGATCAATCCCTTCCCCACATTGCATCTTTCTCTTTTCTCTATGTCGAGGGAGAAGAACTCCTGCGACGGTTGGAACTAGCAGGTTTCGCCGTCGACTCTGGATCGGCATGCACCGCCGAGGATCTTCAGCCCAGTCACGTTCTTGCAGCAATGGGAGTGTTGACTCACGGAAATATCCGCATCACTCTTCATCGCGATTCCACGCCATTGCAAGTCAAGGAATTGGCCGAAGCGGTAAAAATCGCAGTGGCAGATCTGCGCGCGCCATGAAGGAATTGAACTGCCTCGGGATGAGGTGCCCTCTGCCGATCATCGCTGTTGGTAAGGAAATCAGGTCTCTATATGCCGGTGATTCGATACGCCTTCTCGCCGATGATCCTGCAACCGAAATAGATCTACGGGCGTGGGCCCGCATGACTGGAAACCAGGTTGAGGTGAGCGGTCCTAACGAATTTCTAGTTACTAAATCCAAAGTGGACTAGATGCTCACTTACGTCGTTGGCAGCCGCATCACCGAAGGCCTCTTTGAATCGGCCAAGAAACTCATCTCGCGTAAATCTGTACTCCTGGGTGCCTTTTGTCTCAATGACGTAGGTGGCAAGCATTGAACCAAGTTGCGCGCATCGTTCGTGGTCCAACCCCCAAGCAAGGCCTGCGATGAAGCCTGCTCTGAATGAATCTCCAACACCGGTCGGATCGACCTTGCCTTTTTCCTTGGCGATGCCAACGGTGACCGTCGGCTGGCCCTTCTGCTCCACCTTTGCCCCATTTGAACCCAACGTCACGATTCGAACTTCGACGCGATCGAGAATGTCCGCATCACTCCATCCTGTCTTCTGACAGGCAAGTGCCAATTCATATTCGTTCATGAAGAGGTAGGCGGCGCCCTCGATCAACTTCTTGATGTCATCGCCGTCCATACGAGCCATCTGCTGAGAAGGATCGGCTGCGTAGCGAATCCCTTGCTCTCGAGCGATCTCTGAGTGCCGGAGCATCGCCTCGGGGTCATCGGGTGAGATAACGAGCAGGTCTAACTTCCCGGTCTTGTCCATGATGGGTTGGAGCTCGATGTCCCGAGCCTCGCTCATCGCACCTGGAAAGAAGGAGGCGATCTGGTTGAGTTCGGTGTCCGTTGTGACCATGTACAACGCGGTATGCAGTGTCTCTGAAACGAGAACGTGAGATGTATCCACGCCGTGGCGGGTTAGCCAGGCTTCATAGTCTTCCCAGTCCTTGCCAACGGCTGCGATCAGGATCGGGTTGAGCCCCAAAATGCCCATTCCGAAAGCGATGTTTGCAGCACATCCGCCTCGTCGAATATCTAGACCGTCGACAAGAAAGGAAAGCGAGACTTTTTCAAGTGAGTCAGCAACAAGGGAGTCAGTGAATTTTCCAGGAAAAGTCATCAAGTGATCTCGACCTACAGATCCAGCAACACCAATTTTCATTCGTGTTCTACAGTTCGCAAAAGTCTTATGTTGAGCGAATTAATGGAATGAATCTCCACAGGCGCAAGAACCTCCGGCATTGGGATTATCGATCGTGAAACCCTGCTTCTCGATAGTATCAACAAAATCGACGGTAGCACCGGCAAGGTAGGGATCGCTCATCTTGTCGACTACAACCTTGACTGAACCGAAGGTGTGGGTTGTATCCCCGTCCATGTTCCGATCGTCAAAATAGAGTTGGTAACGAAGTCCAGAGCACCCGCCAGGCTGAACGGCGACGCGCAGGGCCAAATCGTCGCGTCCTTCTTGCGCCAACAGTGCAGCTACTTTGCCTGCAGCGGCATCTGTGAGAAGAATCGTCTTTACCGAAGTCGTGGTATCTGTGCTCATGTATTCTCTCCTTAGTTACTTGCAGGGCAAAGCCTACTCGCACGAAAGCCCAGAAGCGGACAGAATATGACCATGGCACTCACAGACCTCCTTCTCCTCGGACGCGAATCCGACCTTGAGAGCGAACGGGGAGTCTCCTGCACAGGCGAACTCCCGGCGGCGAGCGATCCTTCGCTGGTCGAGAGGGCTCACAAAGCGCGCGCCACCCTCGGAGATCGAGCCCTGCTTCTTGGCCATCACTATCAACGCGACGAGGTCATAGCCTTTGCCGATATCACAGGCGACTCGTTCAAATTGGCCCAAGCCGCAGCGGCTTCGCCGGGTGCGGAGTTCATCATCTTCTGCGGAGTTCACTTCATGGCCGAAAGCGCCGACATTCTCACCTCTGCTGCACAGAAGGTGATCCTGCCTGATCTAGCCGCGGGATGTTCGATGGCGGATATGGCATCGGCAAACCAAGTCGATGAATGTTGGCGAGTACTGGAGAAACTCGGGGTTGCCGATAAGACAACCCCTGTTACCTACATGAATTCATCTGCAGCGATCAAATCTTTCACTGGTAAGAACGGCGGTACGGTGTGCACGTCTTCAAACGCAAAGCGCGCGATGTCGTGGGCATTGGAGCAGGGCGAGAAAATTCTTTTTCTTCCAGACCAGCATCTGGGTCGAAATACTGCAGTCCTTAGCCTTGGTCTCTCACTAGAGGACTGCGTTCTCTGGAATCCGTGGAAGCCGATGGGGGGACTCACCGAAGAGGAAATCAGGAACGCGAAGATCATCCTCTGGCGCGGTCATTGTTCGGTACACGGCCGTTTTTCCCTCGACAGCGTAAACGAAGTTCGTTCGCGAATAGACGAGGTGAAAGTCCTTGTTCACCCAGAATGCCAGCATGAAGTTGTAGCCGCGGCTGACGTAGTCGGTTCGACCGAGATGATTATCAAGACGATCGAAGCTGCCCCGTCTGGTTCAGCATGGGCCATTGGAACAGAGTTAAACCTTGTAAAAAGGCTTGCGAAAAAACACGCCGACAAAACCATCGTCTTTCTCGACAAGACAGTCTGCTACTGCTCGACGATGAATCGGATCGACCTTCCCCACCTTGTTTGGATCATGGAATCCCTCGTCGATGGCCATCTTGTCAACCAGATCCAGGTCCACCCCGAGGTGGCCAAGTACTCCAGAATCGCCCTTGAGCGCATGCTCGCATTACCCTAAATAGCCCGCGAGCGGATGCTCGCATTACCTTAATTGAGAGACGGGCTCTATAGTCGCCCACATGAGCGAATCAACACCAGAAAACAAGGGACGCCCGACACCCAAGCGCAAAGACGCTGAAGCAAAACGAGTCGTCAACTCTTTAGCCCCGGCCAAGAACAAGGCAGAACGGTCACAACAAAAAGCTCAAGTAAGAGAACAACGCGCCCAGACGCGTGCTGCCTATATGCGCGGTGAAGAGAGCGCACTGCCAGCTCGTGACCGCGGACCCGTACGTCGCTTCGTTCGCGACACCGTGGATGCGCGCCGTTCCGTGGGCGAGTATTTCCTTCCTATGCTCTTCGTTGTTCTTGTGGTTTCACGCGCTCCGAAGTTGCAAGTGATCGCAGTGCTACTCATGTACTTCATCATGCTCAGCGCAATCGTTGACTGGTTCCTCCTAACCCGCCGCATCAAGGGCGAAGTTGCTACTCGATTCCCCCAAGCCCCGACAAAGGGCTTGGGTATGTACGCATGGACTCGATCAACCCAACTTCGTCGACTGCGCGCTCCAAAGCCACAGACATCTCCCGGAAAGAAGAAAGACTAAAGACTAAGGTCTTGGGTTTGGGCTCTCGTTGAGAGACGGGTCAGTCTCCGGAAGCATTCCTAAAACCCGATCGATTGACCTCATCGTTTCGGGTGCAAGCTTGACGCCAGAGGCTTTGACGTTCTCCTTCACCTGCGAGGGCTTGGTGGCGCCGATGATGGCCGAGGACACGTTCTTATTCTGCAACACCCAGGCAACAGCCAACTGAGCAAGACTAAGACCAACCTCGTTTGCGATTGGTTTCAAGTCAGCGACTGCATTGAGAACGTCGTCTCGCATCCAACGTGAAATCATTTCTGCCCCGTTCTTCTTGTCGGTGGCACGCGATCCCGCAGGTGGCTTCTTTCCCGCTTTGTACTTTCCAGTAAGAACACCTTGTGCAATAGGCGACCAGACAATCTGTCCGATTCCTTCACGCAAACAAAGCGGCATTACTTCTTGTTCGATCACCCGCCACAACATCGAGTATTGCGGCTGATTCGAGACGAACCTGTTGTATCCGCGGGAGTCTTGAATCTTCAGTGCTTCCTCTATCTCACTAGCTCGCCATTCAGATGTACCGATGTAGTGCACTTTGCCTTGTCGAATCAGATCGTCGAAGGCACTTAATGTCTCTTCAAGCGGAGTCTCGTAGTCGAAACGATGAGCTTGGTATAGATCAATTCGGTCGGTTCCGAGTCGCTTCAACGAAGCATGGCAAGACTCCATAATGTGCTTGCGAGAAAGTCCACGATCATTCTTGCCGGGGCCGGTCGGCCAGTAAACCTTGGTAAAGAGTTCATAGGATTCGCGTCGGACACCTTTGAGGGCCTTGCCCAGAACCGTTTCGGCCTTCGTCTGGGCGTAGACATCGGCGGTATCAAATGTGGTTATCCCCTGGTCTAGGGCAGTTTTAACGCAAGCAATAGCACTCGCCTGTTCAACTTGAGATCCGTGCGTGATCCAATTCCCATAGGAAATCTCAGAAACGTACATGCCTGAACTTCCAAGTCTGCGGTATTCCATGGATTTACTCCTCAAAGCGTGCCGTGTTGCCAAGTAAAGGCACATATGGTTTGGTGTCCCTACAACTTAATATGTTCTTGCGCCCAGGGGAAGTCCGGTGAAATTCCGGCGCTGACCCGCAACCGTAAAGCAGTGAACTACTGCTAAGTCGGATTACCTGACCAAGAGCTCGAAATCGACACCACCCGCCGAGGTTTGCGGGGCGATAAGCCCAGACAGAAATGTTTGCTCCGATAGCCAAGTCGTTCGAGACATAAATCGAACGACTTTTTTATTGTGGAGGCATTTTTCATGGTTCGCCCTGTGAGACTCCCTAAAGAGAGACTCATCAGTGATAAATATCTACAAACGCTCTATTTTGATCGTAGCGGTTGCTGCGATCTTCTCCTCAATGATTGCCCCTTCGGCCAACGCCGTTGAAAAGGGATACCGCTACTGGGGCTATTTCCAGGCCGCACCAGGTGCCAAAACATGGACGATGGCCATGACTGGTCCAACAGTTCCCATCGCCGATGGATCCGTCGAAGGATGGTCATTCACATTCAGCAGCGACAGCATCCCCAATGCTGCCACCCCACGTATGGCACCTAATTTCGCGCGTATTTGCGGACTAGTGAAGAATGTTCCTGCTGGCAAGAAGCGAATCGGTCTCGTTGTCGATTATGGCAGCGCATTCCTTCGCCCTAAAGGCGAGGCCATGCCCCGCAACTTCACCAAGTGCGTCGTAGTCGATAAGAACGCGGTCGGCATAGACGTATTGGCGCAAGTTGTGAAGGTTCGCACGCAATCCTCCGGTTTCATTTGCGCCTTCAGTAACTACCCCGCCAAAGAATGCGGCGCTGAAATTCCAACGCCTTTGGCACTAATTCCAAAGAAGTAAATTCGACGTGAATCGTGTTCTGCACCCACTCGCCTGGTGGATTTGGGCTGGTTCTTTCGCAATTGCAATTGCGAAAGCCAGTTCCGTTCCTCTTGCACTAGGTACCGTGGGTGCAGTCGCGATTGTCGTCTGGAAAAAATCCGAGAATGCGCCTTGGTCGAAAAGCTTCCAGTGGTCTCTCAAACTTGGAATCTGGATCATTGCGATAAGGACTCTCACTGGCATTCTCATCGGCGTACCCACAGCAGGACGCAGGCTTTTTACGATTCCCCAAGTTCCCCTGCCGACATGGATGCCCGGAATCAGAATCGGCGGAGCAGTCACCGCCGAGCGGCTCATGGCAACCGCTCATGACGGAATAATCATCGCGTCCATCATCGCCCTCCTAGGAGCCGCAGCATCCCTCGCAAGTCCTCATCGGCTCCTCCGATCTCTTCCAGTGATGGTGTACGAATTTGGTGTTGCCGTGGTCATCGCGACTTCAGTTCTCCCACAATTGGTCTCAAGTTCTGCCCGAATCCGACAAGCGCAGAGGTTGCGCGGCCAGGATGTTCGCGGCCTGCGAGGATGGAAACGGTTAGCTCTCCCTCTGCTTGAAGATGCCCTCTCGCGTTCACTGGATCTTGCTGCAGCCATGGATTCACGTGGCTACGGTTTCAGCCGTAGACGCTCCAAATATCGACCGAACTCATGGCGTATATCTGAGTACTCACTCTGCATCACCGCGGTGATAACAATTGTGGCTCCCGTTGCCGCACTGCCTGCTGCGATCATCGCTCTTGTGGCCGTCCCCTCGCAGAAAATCGCTCCGCAAGATTCGTTGGTTCGGGCATGATCGCCTTCTCTGGAGTGTCGCTTATCTATCCGACATCGACCAAGACAATTCTCGAAGATCTTTCTTTCACTGTCTCAGAAGGTGAACTGGTCTTGGTTATGGGCTCTACCGGGAGTGGAAAGTCCTCATTACTCCGATTGATAAATGGACTGGTTCCCCACCACACCGGCGGAATACTTGCCGGCAATATCAGCGTCAACGGCATTTCAACGCGCGAGGTCAAACCCGGAGGGCTTGCCCACCTTGTTGGAATCGTCGGACAAAACCCACTGAACGGCTTCGTCACCGACATCGTTGAAGAAGAACTCGCATTCGGAATGGAAACACTCAACCTAGCTCCCGAAGTCATGCGCAAAAGAGTTGAAGAAGTTCTCGATCTTCTGAGTCTGGCTCATCTTCGGAACAGATCCATTGCGACCCTAAGTGGTGGTGAGCAACAAAGAGTCGCAATTGGAAGCGCCCTCGTCATGCATCCCAAGATTCTTGTACTCGATGAACCTACTAGCGCGCTAGACCCAATAGCCGCTGAGGAGGTTCTCTCGATAATCCAACGTCTAGTCCATGATCTTGGCCTCACCGTGATTATTTCTGAACACAAACTCGAGAGAGTCATTCAATTTGCAGATCGAATCATCCACATCAAGGGCGAAGGTCAGACTCTCATCGGCACGCCTCAAGAAGTGCTTAAATCTTCCGATATCGCACCACCCATCGTTGAGTTATCGCGAGCGTTGAACCTTGCCGATATCAGTTTGAGCGTTCGGGATATGAGAAGGTCAACCGAGCGCCTACGCAAAGAACTTCAGCAAATTGACGTTCCTGCCCCTCCAGACCCAGTGCCTGCCACTACGGAGGTCGTGAGTGTTCACAAGGTTTCATTGTCGTATGGGACGTCTCCGGCACTCAGAGAGATTTCAATTGGGATTTGCTCGGGCGAAATCGTGGCGATTATGGGACGAAATGGTGCTGGAAAGAGTTCCCTACTGCGCGCCATTGCAGGAATCCTGAAAGTAAACCATGGGGTCATTTCGGTCTGTGGAGTCAATCCCCTCGAACTACACGGAAATGAAAGAACCAAGATGGTTGGTTTCATTCCGCAAGAACCAAGCGATCTTCTTTACGGTCAAAGTGTTGCGGCGGAATGCAAAGCCGCCGATAAAGACAATCGAATCGAAGAAGGCGAAACATTCACCTTGCTGCAGAAATTCGTACCGGGCATTTCAGGTGAGACGCATCCGAGAGATTTATCAGAAGGGCAACGTCTTGCACTGGCACTCAGCGTTGTCCTGTCCGCAAAACCGAAAGTCTTGATCCTTGATGAGCCAACCCGCGGACTCGATTACGCAGCCAAAAATTCCCTTGCATCCTCACTTCGCGAATATGCGGCGAGTGGCTGCACAATCCTGGTAGCAACCCACGATGTCGAACTAGTTGCCGAACTTGCATCGCGGACGATATTTATCGCGGACGGTGACGTCGTAGCGGACGGGCCGACAGTTGATGTACTCCTCTCCTCACCAGCTTTTGCCCCCCAAGTTGCCAAAATCATGTCACCCGCCCCTTGGCTCACTGTCAAGGATGTTGTCGAAGCGATTTTCACGACGCGATGAAGACAACAGCAGGCATCTACTCCTTCCGAGCCCGTTCGCTCGTAGTCCTCGTCATCGCATCAATCATTAGCGCATACTGCTTTGTCTGGCCCTTCTTTATTGACGCTCACTCATCGGCCCATCATCTGAATAACCAAATATTCTCGATAGTGGGAGTTCCCATCGCACTTGCTGTCTTGATCGTCGAGATCAGCAATGAACGCCTAGATGCCAAATCTGTTGCCCTCCTTGGGGTTCTTGCGGCCCTCACGGCCGCGCTTCGTCCGATGGGAGCCGGAGCCGTTGGAATCGAACCCATGTGGTTTGTCCTTATCCTCAGTGCGCGGGTGTTCGGCCCGGCCTTCGGTTTCATCCTTGGCGTCCTTGCGATGTTCGTCTCAGCATTCATCACGGGAGGCTTTGGCCCATGGCTTGCCTACCAGATGTTTGCCGCAGGCTGGGTTGGATTGGGAGCAGGACTCCTGCCTCAGCGCATCGGAAAGAGGGAAATCAGGGGTCGCATCGAAGTAGCAACCCTCGCCCTCTACGGGATATTTGCGGCTTTGCTATTTGGACTCTTGATGGATCTGCAATTTTGGCCGTGGGCACTGGGTTCGCATACGCAGCTTTCCTATATTCCGGGTGCCAGTATCACAACTAACGCGCACAGATTTATCATCTACCACTTTGCATCATCCATGGCCTGGGACATCCCGCGAGCATTCGTAACTTCAATGCTCACGGTCATCACGGCGCCTGCAGTCCTCTTTGCAATGCGGCGAACCAAGCGACGCGCCTCTTTCCAAACTCCAATTGAATTTAGGTTGAGCGAGAAAGCCCTTATCGGACGTGCGAAGGAACAAACGGAAGTTTGACTACTTCAACTTCGCAGTCCTTCCCTCTCACATCAATAACGAGATGATCCCCAACAACGAAATTGGGCGCGATCAACGCCAATGCAATTCCTTCTTTCAACGTTGGGGAAAAAGTCCCGCTGGTGACTTCGCCGACGGTCGTGCCGTCCTTTGCCTTAACAACCATGTGCGCTCTCGGAATGCCCCGACCGATGCATTTGAGACCTTGGAGTTTACGAGCGGCGCCCTCGCTTCTCTGGATTCGCAATACATCTGAACCAGTGAAGTGCTCTTTGTTCCAACCGACAGCCCAGTTGGCACTCGCCTCGACTGGGGTGATGTCGAGGGAAAGCTCGTGCCCGTGCAGCGGATAGCCCATTTCAGTTCTCAACGTGTCACGCGCACCTAACCCGCACACAGCACCATCAAACGGCTTCATGGCTTCAACGATCGCATTCCAAACAGGCAATGCTCCCCTCCATGAAGGAAGGATCTCAAAGCCCAATTCGCCGGTGTACCCGGTGCGGCAGAGAATCACGGATACATCTGCGATGTTCACGTGCGAGAAGCTCATGTAGTCCAAATCTGTATCCGCTCCGAGTGAGCGGAGAACCTCGCCTGACTTGGGTCCCTGCACGGCGATAACGCCGAAATCCTCGTGCAAGTTCACGATTTCAATGGTGGGGTCCGCAAGGGCTCGGAGTGCGGCGACGACATCAGTCGTATTCGCGGCATTAGGAACCAAGAAAAAGTCCTCGGGACTGTTTCTGTAGACGATCAGATCGTCAATCACGCCACCTTCCGAGTTGCAGATCATCGTGTACTGCGCCTGACCATCAGAAATTCGGTTGAGGTCATTGGTTAGCGCACTATTCAGGAAATTGAGGGCGCCAGGACCTTTGACCGAGGCCTTGCCTAGATGAGAGACGTCAAAGATGCCAACGCGTTCGCGCACTGCGGTATGTTCAACGATTGTGCCAGTGTCTGGATAGTCGATGGGCATAAGCCATCCCCCGAAGTCAGCCATCTTGGCTGAGCGATCGACATGTTGCTGATGTAGAGGTGAATGTTTCATGTCGCCAACCTATCGCCTAGGCTGTTGTTTTGTAATGAAGGAAGAACCGAAGGAGTCGTGGTGAAGGTAACTCTGGCAGATGGCATCGCAGGCAAAGGGATTCTCGTGGTCGGTCTGGCCTTTGACGATGGGAAGAAACCATCACTGGTTATCGAATCCGGTGAACTCGTACTTGACACCAAGCCACTCTTGGAAGCACTCAAAACAATGGGTGCATCTGGCAAGGCCGACGAAGTAGTTAAGTTGCCCGCTGCAGGATTCCAACTTCTGGTCTTTTCGGGTTTAGGCAAAGTCGCGCGAAAGTATCCGCATGAGGCATTGCGACGTGCAGCAGGGGCTGCAACCCGTTCATTGGCCGGAAATGATGCTGTCGCATATTCCCTTCCATCCCCCGATCTGCAATCGGTGAACGCCGTTGCAGAAGGTGCAGTGCTCGGCGCTTACGCTTTCGAAGAGTTCAAAGGCAAGACAAAGGGCGAGGCAAAATCTCCTGTTACCTCCATCACAGTCCACACCTCGTTTGCGAAATCTCCGGAAGCCAAATCAATTTCACATCGCGCCACCGTCGTTGGCGAGTACACAAGCCTGGTCCGGAATTTAGTTAACACTCCTCCAAGCCATCTCCACCCGGTCTCCTTTGTCGAAGCATTCAAGAAAGCCGTGGCGAGCGCAGGTGGCGAAAAGTCTGGCCTGAAGATTTCAGTCCTCAACGAGAAACAATTGAAAGCCCAAGGATTCGGCGGAATCGTCGGCGTCGGACAGGGGTCTGTGAATCCGCCACGCCTTCTTCATATTTCCTACACTCCAAAAAAAGCAAAAAAGAAATATGCCCTTGTCGGCAAAGGCATCACCTTTGACACCGGAGGCCTCAATCTAAAAGCGGGTCTGGGCATGGAGGCAATGAAGTCCGACATGGCGGGTGCGGCTGCGGTCTGCGCAGCCACTTTGGCTATAGCGGCACTGAAATTGCCCGTCACCATTCATGCATGGGCCCCGCTGGCCGAGAACATGGTCAGTGATACCGCGACTCGGCCAGGGGACATTCTCACCACCTACGGGGGCAAGACAGTCGAGGTTCTCAATCCAGATGCCGAAGGGCGACTGGTCCTTGCCGATGCCCTAGTTAGAGCCGCTGAAGAAAAAGGGTTGGACGGGATGATTGATGTCGCAACCCTGACAGGGGCTCAGACAATCGCCCTAGGGACGCGGACGAGTGCAGTCATGACCAACGATGAGGAAATCTCTCAACGTTTCCTAGTGGCGGCGCAAGAAAGTGGCGAGTCCTTCTGGCCCATGCCCCTGCCCGAGGAGATGCGACCCTCGCTTGAATCCCCCGTTGCCGATCTTGCCAATATGGGAGAGAAGATGGGAAAGATGCTGGTAGCTGGGCTCTTCCTCAAGGAGTTCGTTCCCAGCGATCTCCCATGGGTTCACTTGGACATTGCCTCCCCCGCTTACAACGAGACTGGAGCATTCGGATATACGCCTACGGGCGGGACAGGCGTGGCCATGAGAAGTCTCATCCGTTTCATGGAGAACGCCTCCGCGTAAGCATCTCGAGGTTATTACAGTTCCAAAACGCTGGCAGAATAAGGGTCTCAATCTGGAAGGGTGAAAAGTGGCTGATTTTGATCTCGTCGTCCTTGGTGGCGGCAGCGGTGGATATGCGTGCGCATTGCGAAGCGCGCAATTGGGATTATCAGTAGTTCTTATCGAGGCAGACAAACTCGGGGGCACCTGTCTTCATCGCGGCTGTATTCCGACAAAGGCACTTCTGCATGCCGGAGAAATCGCCGACAATTCGCGCGAAGCAAGCCACTTTGGCGTCAACGCCCAGTTCCTTTCGATGGACATGCCCGCGGTCAACACCTACAAAGACAACGTCGTGAGTCGACTCCACAAAGGACTGCAAGGACTGGTCAAGTCTCGAAATATCACCTTCGTGCAAGGGCATGGCCGCTTGGTTTCGAAAAACACCGTCGAAGTAAACGGCGAGAAATACACCGGAAAGAACGTCTTGCTTGCCACGGGCTCCTATGCCCGATCTCTTCCTGGTCTGGAAATTGACGGCAAGCGCGTCATCACCAGCGACCACGCACTGACTCTGGATTACGTGCCGGCATCCGTCATCGTCCTTGGAGGCGGAGTCATCGGATGCGAGTTTGCATCGGTCTGGAAGTCCTTCGGCGCTGACGTTCGAATCATCGAGGCACTTCCTCACCTTGTCGCCCTCGAAGACGAGAGTTCAAGCAAGCAGTTGGAACGTGCTTTCCGCAAGCGAGGAATCAACTTCGAGCTCGGCACACGATTCCAGTCGGCAAAGGTTTCCGCCGATAACGTGAGCGTCACCCTCGAGAACGGAAAAGAATTCACCGCCGACCTCTTGCTCGTTGCCGTCGGTCGCGGCCCGGTTTCTGCAAACCTCGGCTACGAAGAGCAGGGCATAGCCATGGAGCGGGGCTACATCACGGTTGACGAGAAGTGCCGGACAAACGTTCCAGGCATCTGGGCTGTCGGAGATCTCATCCCAACCCTTCAGTTGGCGCACGTCGGTTTTGCAGAGGGAATCCTTGTAGCCGAGGAGATCGCTGGATTGAACCCCCGCCCCATCAACTACCCGGGCGTCCCACGCGTAACCTACTCAGACCCTGAGGTTGCATCAGTTGGTTTGACCACGGCTCAGGCAAAGGAAAAAGGCTACGACGTCGTTGAATTGAGTTACGACCTTGCAGGAAATGGAAAGGCGCAGATTCTCGGCACCGCAGGTTCTGTAAAACTCGTGTCCGATAAGGGCGGCCAGATCCTTGGCGTGCACATGGTCGGCGCTCGCGTCGGCGAGTTGCTCGCTGAGGCGCAATTGATCTTCAATTGGGAGGCGAACGCCAACGACGTCGCGTCGCTCATCCATGCGCACCCCACCTTGTCAGAGGCAATGGGCGAGGCACACATGGCACTTGCAGGGAAACCACTTCACGCGCACGGTTAGAAGCAAATTCATAATCGCAAGGGAAGTTACTTAAAGAGGAGAAGCATCAATGACATTTTCAGTAACAATGCCAGCTCTCGGTGAGAGCGTCAGCGAAGGGACGGTAACTCGCTGGCTCAAGGCAGAGGGCGATTATGTCGCTGTTGATGAACCACTCCTCGAGGTATCAACTGACAAGGTTGATACCGAGATCCCATCCCCGGTTGCGGGAATTGTCCAGAAGATAGTTGTCGGCATTGATGAGACTGTTGCCGTGGGCGCAGAACTCGCGGTCATCGCAACTGACGTTTCTCAGAACACGCCCCCCGTCGAACCGGTTGCACCCATTACGCCAGTTGAGCCAATAACACCAGCTGCACCTGTTGAACCTCCGACGCCCGTGGTGCCCGCACCTCCCGTCGTTGTTCCTCCCGCCCCGACGGCACCGGTACAAGCTGCATCGGGAACTGTGATCTCGATGCCCGCCTTAGGAGAATCCGTTTCTGAAGGCACGGTCACTCGTTGGCTTAAGAACGTCGGAGACTCAGTGGCAGTTGATGAGCCCTTACTAGAAGTTTCAACCGACAAAGTCGATACAGAAATTCCATCACCCGTTGCAGGAATTCTTCTTTCAATTGACGTACCGGTCGACACAACGGTTCCAGTCGGCGCGCGACTTGCGTTAATCGGTGGGGCTGGAACTCAACCGGTTGCACCTGCTCCAGTGGCTGCAGCACCAGTTGTTGTTCCAGTTGTTCCCGTAGTAGCGGCGCCAGTTGTTCCGGCTCCGATTGTTGCAGCGCCGGTCGCGACAGCAGCACCAGTTGTTTCACAACCCGATGCATATGTCACCCCGTTGGTAAGGAAACTCGCGGCAGAGCTTGGTGTGAATCTCGCCAAAGTCGCAGGTACCGGAATCGGCGGAAGAATCCGCAAGGAAGATGTTCAATCTGCCGCTGTTCCTGTCGCTCCGATTGTCACGGCACCGGTCGTGAGCGCACCCCCAAGTGCGCCCAAACCTGTTGCGCCTGTTGGCTCACCTCTTCGTGGACAGACCGTGACCATGTCACGTCTTCGCAAAGTAATTGCTTCGCGCATGGTCGAATCCCTACACATCAGCGCACAGTTAACAACAGTGATTGAAGTTGACGTCACCAAGATTGCCCGCTTGCGCGAGCGAGCCAAGGCGAAGTTCGAAGAGCGCGAAGGTGTGAAACTCACCTTCCTGCCGTTCTTCGCGGTCGCTGTCTGCGAAGCATTAAAGCAACATCCAGTAGTGAATTCCTCTGTTGAAGGCGACCAGATTACCTATCACGCTGCAGAGCACCTCGGCATTGCAGTCGACACCGAACGTGGTCTATTAGTGCCAGTTCTCCATGATGCAGGCAATCTCAATATGGGAGGGGTTGCACGCAAGATCGCAGACCTTGCCGCAAGAACACGGGATAACAAGATCACTCCAGACGAACTCGGTGGCGGCACATTCACCATTACGAATACCGGAAGTCGAGGCGCGCTCTTTGACACTCCCATTATCAATCAGCCACAAGTTGGAATCCTGGGCCTTGGCGCAATCGTTAAACGTCCGATGGTCGTCAGAGGCGAAGATGGTGGCGAGACCATCGCAATTCGTTCGATGGTTTACCTGGCACTCTCCTACGACCACCGAGTTGTCGATGGCGCAGACGCCGCTCGATTCTTGGTCACCTTGAAAGAACGCCTAGAAGGTGGCGCTTTCGAAGCCGACCTCGGTCTCTGATGCAGAGCATCCAACGTATTGCCGTAACCGGATCTTCGGGTCTGATCGGCACAACGCTGGTAGGTCACCTCAAATCTGAAGGCTACACAGTTCAACGACTCGTTCGTCGCAGTGCACACTCCCCTGATGAAATAAGTTGGGATCCCAAGAACGGGACAGTGGATCTTGACGCACTTGCGGGCGTGGATGCTGTTATCCATCTCGCCGGAGCTGGTGTTGGTGACAAGCGATGGACCAAGAAATATAAGAGCGAAATTCTCAATTCGAGGCTTCTTGGCACAACTGCCATCGCTAATGCCGTTGCACAAGTCAAGCCCAAGGTTTTTATTTCTGCCAGCGCTATGGGTTGGTATGGCGAAACGGGAAATCGCGCAGTTACGGAAAAGGATCGCGCTGGAGACGACTTCCTCGCGGCCGTCTGTCATGAGTGGGAGAACGCGGCAGACCTTGCAGGAAATGTTCGTACCGTGAAATTGCGTATGGGCTTGATCCTTGATCCAACCGGTGGTGCACTAGGGAAAATGCTTCCACCGTTTCGATTCGGCTTCGGCGGCCGCTTGGGTTCAGGTAAACAATGGTGGTCTTGGATCACGCTCCATGATGTAATTCGAGCAATTAACTTCGCCCTTGAGAATCCCATATCTGGCCCCATAAACGTCACCGCACCCAACCCAGTAACAAATCAGGAGTTCACTTCGGCCTTGGCGCGCGCATTACACCGCCCGGCAGTCTTCCCCGTTCCTTCTATTGCGTTGAAACTGGCTTTCGGGGGATTCTCCAGCGAGATGCTCGGTTCGAAGAAGGTCATTCCGGAGGCGCTCACCGAGGCAGGATTTACTTTTAATTATCCTCACATCGGCGCCGCGCTTGCAGCCCTTGTAGAGGAGATCTAACGAATTGAATTAGCGCGCGCCTCATCAATCAGCGAGGCAACCGCTAAAGCATCATCGGTACTTACTGGCCATGCATTCTTACCCGCGAGTGCACCCTTAACCAATTCGTAAAAGAGCGCGTAGTTTCCATTCTCGCTCTCAACGTCAATGATCTCATCGCCACGGTGGAGAGTTGCTTTTGAAGAGGTCGCTTCGCTCCATCGACCACCTTCTGGGTATTTACCAGAACGAAGCAAAGCTTCCTGGGGATCCAAATCATTAATGATCAATGTTCCCTTGCTCCCGTTGACGCGAAGTCTCGGACCTGGTGCACCGATGATGGCGCTGGCCGACAGGTACGAATCCACACCGGATTCATGTTGGAGAACCAACAGGACGTCATCGTCGCCACCACCACGAATTGATCGCACGGACGAATAGGCAAGTTTTGCCGGACCGAACCAGTCCAAACTTGTCGAGATCAAGTGGGGTTGCAGGTCAAGGAGAAGGCCTCCGCCTTCCTCGGGCGAATACTTCTCACGCCAAGAGGAAGCGACAACAGAAGGACGATATCTTTCAAATCGAGAATCAACCCGGAAAACATCGCCTAGCAAGCCCTCGCTCATTACCCTCTTAACTGTCAGTGCATCGCTGTCCCATCGTCGATTGAAGAAGACGGTAACCGGAACTCCCTCCTTTTTCGAGGTCTCCACAATCTTCTCCGTCTCGGCAAACGAAAGCCCCATGGGTTTATCTACTACGACAGGGATTCCTGCCTTGATGCCTGCGAGGGCCTGTTCGGCATGAACGATATTTGCCGAAGCAACAACGAGAAGGTCGAGTCCAAGCGCAAGCAATTCATCCATGGTCGAAGTGATCTTTACAATTGGAAAATCTTCAACAGCATGCTGTGCTCGTGCTGCATTGTTCGTAAGCACACCGACCACTTCAAAGCCGCACCCCTTAAGCAAAGGGGCGTGGAAGTAACGCCCAGCTAGTCCATAACCGGCGATCCCCACCCGCGGCGGGTTCATCATTATTCGTTACGCAACTTCGAAGGCCACCAAATTTTCGATCCAATGTCGTGGACGAGAGATGGAAGCAATAGAGAACGGACAACGATTGTGTCGAGCAAGACACCAAATCCAACTGCGAATCCCAACTCAGCTACGAAAACCAGAGGCAAGATACCCAGAACGGCGAAAGTTGCTGCCAAAACAACTCCAGCAGAAGTAATGACGCCTCCGGTCACGGTTAACCCCTTGATTACTCCCTTGCGAGTTCCAATTTTCTTGCTCTCTTCTCTCACTCGCGTCATGAGGAATATGTTGTAGTCAATTCCAAGGGCGACCAAGAAAATGAAAGCGAAGAGCGGAAATGCAGTATCTGCCCCCGGAAAATGGAAGATATTGTGAAAGACCAGTTGACATACTCCTAGTGTGGCCGCGTAGGACAAGACGATCGTAACCAGAAGTAATCCTGCGGCCAACAAACTTCGCAACAGCAGGGAGAGGATTATCCCGATTACCAGAAGGACAATGGGAATGATCAGGCGGTTGTCGCGACGAGATGCTTGATCCACGTCATAGTAAATAGCCGAAGTGCCGCCAACAAGGATTGACGGATCGATCCTATGTACCACATCGCGAATCATCGGGATGGATTCTCTAGCCCCGACCGAATCAGGTGCTTGGTTCAAGGTCGCATCAAGAATCACCTGTCCGTCTACTATCTTGGCGGAAACTCCCAGACCACTCGTTACTACTCCAGGGTCTTGGAAGGGAAGAACGCCAGTGATCCCCTTGATTCCGAGAAGAGCCGTTGAAACTTCTTTAATCTGAGAAACCTTCACAACGACTTGGGTGGGCTGGCCTTCCCCGCCGGGAAAATGTTTCAGTAACAAGTCTTGCCCTACAACCGATTCAGGGCGAGCTGTGAAAGATTGCGAAGTCGATAGACCTCTCGCCTGCAATGTGGTTGAAAATCCAGCCAATACAAGCAGGAGGAGTGCCGTTGAAATCCACAATCGGCGCGGACGACGGGCAACTGTTGCCCCCACTTTTGACCAGATGCCATGTAATTGCGAATCGACTCGGTCAAAATGAGGGATTCGCGGCCAGAAAATCCATCGACCAAAAATCACCAACATGGCCGGCAGAAGAGTCAGCACTGTGATCATTGCTGAAACAATGCCTATGGCACCAACTGGTCCCAAGCCTCGGTTGCTCGATAAGTCGCTAACAAGAAGAACCATCAAACTGATCGCAACAGTAGATCCTGAGGCAAGGATGGGTGCAAAAATACCGCGGTATGCAGCACGCATCGCATCAAATCGAGATTCATGTAAATGCAATTCCTCCCGATAGCGCGCAATGAGAAGTAATGCATAGTCTGTGGCTGCGCCAAGTACGAGAACTGAAAGAATGGCCTGGGATTGCCCGTCCAGTGTTATGACGTGATGCTTTGCCAGAAGATAGATGACTCCCCCTGCGGTGGAGAGCGCGAACACGGCGGAGAGCAAAGGCAAGATCCACAGAATCGGAGAGCGGTAAACGAGGATCAAGATGAGGGAAACGACACCCAATGTTGCATAAAGTAAAGTTGAATCAATTCCGCTGAATGCCCCGAAGAGATCACTGTAAAGAGCTGCAATACCGGTTACGTGGCTGACAAACCCATGAGATTTTGCCCATGCATTCATCTCACTGCGAATCGTTGTAATCATCGCAGTCAGAACCGGCTTGCCATCAGGCAGCGTCACTCCGATCCCTGTATTCGAAATTGGAATATTGAGAAGAATTGCCTTTCCATCCTTTGACGGGAAGGCAACCAATGGCACGTTGGGAGCCAGGTATTTTGATAATGCAATGCCCGTATCGAATGAGCCTTTGAACTTGGCGACATAGTGAATATGTGTTGGCGGCAAAGTCTGCGCGTATGCGTTGATCTGCGCCAGCGTCGCCGCATCCACGTTTCCCTCTAAGAGGACAAGAGCAGGCAAGGATGCATTGGCCGAACTTGAGAACTTCTCAACAATGTGAGCTACCTTGGTGGATTCCGCGCTGTCAGGCAAAAATGCGGAGTTGTCGTTTGTTTGAACCGAGGTGAGCTTGCCGAATAAAGGACCTAGAACCCCACTAGCCCCGAACCAGAGGAAAATCACCAGGAGAGCGGCCCAAAACGGGCGACGGAAACCTTTTTTGGACTTCTCTGGGGTGTCTTCTGAGGTGGTCTGGGACACGATTTACCGAGCCTTTCTTAGAGTTTGCCAAGGCAATCGCCATCCAACGATGGCCGAGGCGATAAGACCGCCAGCCTACCTTTAGGCTATACGGGTGCCAGTAGCCCACGCAGACTCCCCCATTGCCTTCGCCCGTAGCGGAATCATCGACTACGAGAAAGCCTGGCAAATTCAGCGAACCGTTCACTCAGAAGTTGCCGAGGGTTTACGCCCCAATACCTTGATGCTGCTAGAGCACCCACCGGTGTTCACTGCAGGCCGACGCACCCTGGATTCCGAACGACCCAATGACGGAACCCCCGTTATTGATGTGGACCGCGGCGGCAAGATCACCTGGCACGGTCCCGGACAGATCGTTGGATATCCGATTGTTCGACTGGCCAACCGCCTTGATGTTGTGGGGTTCGTGCGCGAAATCGAGACGGCACTCATTGCCGTTTGCAATGAGTTCGGAATCGACGCCGAACGCTACTGCGAGCGATCTGGTGTCTGGCTCCGTGATGAGAAGGGTGATCGCAAGGTCGCAGCAATCGGAATCCGATATGCCAAGGGTGTCACGATGCATGGATTCGCTCTCAACGTAAACCCTGACCTTTCCTGGTTCGATCGCATTGTTCCGTGCGGCCTTCCCGATGCAACTGCGACATCGATGAGCGCCGAACTCGGACGAAACATCACCGTTGAAGAAGTCGTCCCCGTGGTCGAACGCCACATATACGAAGCACTAGCGAGGGTAAGCGCATGACACTTGCACCTGAAGGCCGCAAATTACTTCGCATCGAAGCACGCAATGCCGAGACGCCGATCGAGCGAAAGCCGGAGTGGATCAAGACCCGCGCCAACATGGGGCCCGAGTACACACGCCTTCGGTCGTTGGTGAAGAGCGAGGGACTGCACACCGTCTGCCAAGAAGCTGCATGTCCGAACATCTTTGAGTGCTGGGAGGATCGCGAAGCAACCTTCCTTATCGGCGGAGAACAGTGCACCAGGCGGTGCGATTTCTGCAACATCGATACTGGAAAGCCCGGTCCCCTTGATCGGGATGAACCACGCCGTGTTGCCGAATCCGTTAAAGCGATGGACCTTGCTTATGCAACGATCACCGGTGTTACTCGCGATGACCTCGAAGATGAAGGTGCCTGGCTTTACGCAGAAACAATCCGACAGGTGCACGAGGTCAATCCGAATACTGGCGTTGAGATGTTGGCTCCTGATTTCAGCGGGCACAAGCACTTGCTTACTCAAGTCTTCGAGACCCGCCCTGAAGTATTCGCACACAACGTCGAGACAGTCCCTCGAATATTCAAACGGGTACGACCGGCGTTCACATACGAGAAATCGTTGAGCGTTATCACGATGGCGCGCGAGTTCGGATTGATCACGAAATCAAACCTCATCCTCGGACTCGGCGAGACTCCTGAGGAAGTCAGCCAAGCGCTGCGGGATTTGCACGACGCTGGTTGCGACCTCATCACCATCACGCAGTATCTGAGGCCCACAAACAAGCACCACCCAGTCGAGCGCTGGGTGAAGCCAGAGGAGTTCGTCAACTTTGCCGATGAAGCAAAATCCATCGGCTTCCTTGGTGTCATGAGCGGACCCCTTGTACGCTCTAGTTACCGAGCAGGCCGCTTGTATAAGCAGGCAATGGAGGCACGAGTAACGAATGGCTGAACTGGTCTATCCACCGGTAATCGGATTCGCCAAAATCTTTTGGCGCTATCTCGGGTTGAAATTGACGGTCACAGGCCAGGAGAACATTCCCAAAGAAGGTGGCGCCATTATCGCCATCAACCATGTGGGCTATTTAGATTTCGCTCTGGCTGGCACCGCTCTCCTTTCTTCCAAACGGTACGTGCGGTTCATGGCGAAGAAAGAAATCTTCGACAACAAATTTGCTGGACCACTCATGCGCGGAATGCACCACATCAGTGTTGATCGCAGCGCCGGTTCATCCTCGTTCGTTGCAGCAATGCGCGCCCTTCGTTCGGGTGAATTTATTGGAATATTTCCCGAAGGTACGATCTCCACGAGTTTCGAAATCAAAGAAATCAAATCTGGCGCAGTTCGTCTTGCGATGGGTGCCGGCGTTCCGGTAATCCCCGTCATCGTCTGGGGAAGCCAACGTATTTGGACCAAGGGCGTGCCAAGAAACCTGAAGAGACAGAGAGTCCCCATCAGCATCGCCATCGGCAAGCCGATTTGGTTCAACAAGGAAGACGATGTCGAGGAGTCCGAAATTGCCCTTCGCTCCACGATGATCGCCATGCTCCATGAGGTCCAAGAAAGTTACCCCGATGGGCATTCAGGACAGTGGTGGGCACCGGTTCGCCTTGGTGGTACCGCACCTGCCCCACTAAACTCCTGACATGTTCAATCGGAAGAAATCAGCGCAAGTCCCTAAAGAAGCCAAAGAGCCACGCCTTAAGGCCGTCCGCGATGCTTACAAGATCACCAAGGAAGTAAAGCCGTGGATCGGCGTCTCCCTGATCGCGATCTTCCTGGTCATATGGGTAATAGGTATCGGCCTTGGACTGATCTGGGGTCATCCGGTTTATATGGGCTTCATCTCCCTACCTCTTGCGGTGCTGGGTGCGCTCTTCTTCTTCACTCGCGTTGCCGGCGCTGCTGCCTACCAATCTATTGAGGGTCAGGCCGGGGCAGGAGCAAGCGTCCTCATGGCGATCCGTAAGGGTTGGACGACAACCCCTGCGGTAGCGGTCAATCGCAATCAAGACATGGTCCACCGCAGCGTCGGGCGAGCTGGCATCGTCCTAGTCGGAGAAGGCGGTCCCGCAGTGCGGACCCTTCTGAGCGAGGAGCGAAAGAAGACCGAGCGCTTTGCACCTGGCGTCCCTATCGCCGAGGTAATCGTCGGCGACCTGGAGGGGCAGGTTGCGCTACGCAAACTGCAGAAGCATCTTCAGAAGATGCCGAAGAAATTGAGTCCGTCCCAGATGAACGAAGTTCGAGCCCGCCTCAAGGCCGTCGGCGGCCTGGCAATGCCAATTCCCAAAGGTCCAATGCCCAAGAACGTCAAGGTTCCTAAGCGCTAAGGACGGTTCCGCTCCACCGCTCGTGGAGTCCACGACCGTTCTCGTCAAAGGTCACAGCGGTAACGACCAGGCAGAGCAGAACGGTGCGTATCAGCGCCTGAGTAACGGTGGGGCGTCCTCCATCTGCAAAGCGCACGACCTTCATTCTCAGAATCCGCTGGCCGGCCGAGGCTCCCTGGAGCGAGGTCAAGACCCAGACCTCGATAAAGAAGACCACCAAGGGCGCAAAGTGGTCGAGACTGCTTGCCGAATTGAAGAAGGCGCTCGCCACGGCGAGAGACATCAGCCAGTCGATCATGAGGGCGAAAACCCGCCTCCATAGCCCCACTCGGATGAATTGCACCCGCGAAGCCTAACCCTCAATCGGGTCTCACATTTACGTAACATGGCTGTAACACGCGGGTTATGACCTTTTCACTCCCCCGTCTTACTCTTACGCCCAAGAAGTAAAGAGCTCAATGGCGAGCCAATCGAGTATTTCCGCAGAAAGCGGATATCGGTGCATGGGAGAAAAATGTTTAAGAACTCGGCAGAAATTTTTGCTTTCATCAAGAAGGAAGACGTCAAACTCGTTGACGTTCGCTTCATCGATCTACCTGGAATTCAACATCACTTCAACGTTCCAGTTGGATCCTTCGATGAAGCGGTCTTCACGGACGGTTTGATGTTCGACGGTTCATCGATTCGCGGTTTCCAAGCGATTCACGAATCAGACATGAAGCTTCTTCCTGTACCTGAATCAGCATTCATTGATCCTTACCGCAAAGAGAAGACACTGATCATCAACTTCTCTGTTCATAACCCAGTAGACAATTCGCCATACAGCCGCGACCCACGCGGCATCGTTGCTAAGGCCGTCGAGTTCATGCGTGGAACCGGCATCGCCGACACCGCATTCTTCGCACCTGAAGCAGAGTTCTACGTCTTTGATGCAGTTCGCTTCTCAACGGGAATCAACGAAGCTTTCCACCACATCGATTCATACGAAGGCGCATGGAACACCGGCATCGAGAAGGACGCAGACGGCACTCCAAACCGCGGCTACCGCACTCGCGTAAAGGGCGGCTACTTCCCCGTTTCCCCGACAGATCAGTACGCCGATCTTCGCGATGAAATGGTGATGAAGCTCGAGCAAGTTGGCTTGAGTGTCGAGCGCGCACACCACGAAGTCGGAACTGCTGGCCAGATGGAGATCAACTATCGCTTCAGCGACATCTTGCACGCCGGCGATGACTTGATGAAGTTCAAGTACGTCATCAAGAACACCGCATGGCAGGGTGGGAAGACCGCAACATTCATGCCAAAGCCACTCTTCGGAGATAACGGTTCAGGTATGCACGTCCACCAGTCACTCTGGAAAGACGGCAAGCCGCTCTTCTTCGGTGAGGGCTACGGCGACCTTTCAGACATGGCCCGTTGGTATGTCGGCGGACTTTTGAAGCACGCACCGTCACTTCTCGCATTCACCAACCCAACCGTCAACTCTTACCGACGCCTCGTCCCTGGTTATGAAGCACCTGTAAATCTTGTTTACTCAGCTCGTAACCGCTCGGCCTGTATCCGAATTCCGATCACCGGATCCAACCCCAAGGCAAAGCGCATCGAATTCCGTTGCCCAGATCCATCATCGAACCCATACCTCGCCTTCGCAGCGATGTTGATGGCCGGCCTTGATGGAATCATCAACAAGATCGAGCCACCACTTCCAGTTGATAAGGATCTTTACGAACTTACCGGCGAAGAAGCCGCTTCAATCCCGCAGGTTCCAGGTTCCCTGGGTGCCGTGCTCGACAACCTCGAGCGCGACAATGACTTCCTGACCCGTGGCGGAGTCTTCACACAAGATCTAATCGACACTTGGATCCATTTCAAACGAACTCAAGAAGTTGATTACGTTCAATTGCGACCACATCCAGCAGAGTTCGAGTTGTACTTCGACCTCTAAGATCAATTGAAAGCACCCCTCGAGAAATCGAGGGGTGCTTTTTTGTGCGCGCTAGCTCTGGATCGAAGGACCGATAGAGAGGTGGCTCTCCAGACGGAGTAAATGAGGAAGGTTGATCGCGAGTAGCATGATTTAAAGCCTGGAATGCGTTGAGCGAACGTAAAGGCGAACTCACCTCTGAAACGCTTCTCCAGAATCCGAAGTCTGTTGAAGGTGAATCCATGAACCTCAAATCCCGTTCCTCTTTTTGGGTGCGTAAATCAATCGCGTCTGCACTTGGGGTCCTCCTCGTTTCCTCCGTTTTTCTACCGATTGCTGTAACGACCGCAGCCACACTGGCTCCGGCCCTGACCCCAACATTCAGTGCACCCGTTTCAACATCAAGCGGTTTCAAAGTCAATGTCACCAACTACAGCTCGACATTCACATTTACTCCGTCCGTTTCAGCAGGAAACGTAGTGGGAGAGAAACACGAACATTCACTTCGGTTGACGGTTACCGGCTTGACGCCTGGAGCGAGTGCAACTGTAACCGTGACGACTGCAAGGGCGGGTTACGCCAATGGGAGTGCGGCTGTGACGGGGAGTGCACTTCTTGCAGCGCTCGTTCCCACCTTTAGCACCCCTGTACCTACCGCGAATGGCTTTACCGTTAATGTCACCAACTACGACGCTGCGTACAGGTTCACTTCCAAGACGTCCGCGGGGCATGTGGTCGCAGCACTTGCCACTGGAGCGACGCTGCCTTTAACAGTCACTGAGTTGAAGTCACGTTCGAGTGCGACAGTTACTGTCACAACTACTAGAACTGGTTATGCCGTTGGCCGCGCGAGTGTGACAGGCACCCAACTTCCAACAGCGGCTCTCGTCCCAACCTTTAGCACTCCAGTACCAACCGCAACTGGTTTCACCGTCAACATCACCAATTTCAATCCCGCTTACACATTTACTCCAATCACGTCGGCAGGAAGTGTGGTGGTGGGAAAGAAACACGAACATTCTCTCGCCCTTTCTGTCGCTGGCCTGGCGCCTGGTGGCACAGCCACCCTCACGGTCACCACAGCAAGGAACAACTATGGCGCGGGATCTGCGTCGATCACAGGCACTGCTCTGCTCGCCGCTCTCGTGCCAACCTTCAGCACTCCGGTTTCAATAGCTAGTGGATTCACGGTCAATGTAACGAACTACGATCCAGCATTCACCTACACCGCTAAGAGTTCTCAAGGACATGTGACGAAAGGAGTCGTCAACGGCGCCATTTTGCCTCTGAGTGTCGTGCTCACTTCACATTCTCAAGTCACGATCACTGTGATAACTACGAGAACTGGTTATGCCGTTGGACGTGCCACCGTGACGGGAATTAAGGGACCTCAAGCCGCACTCGTTCCAACTTTCAGTGCTCCGGTATCAACCGCGACAGGATTTACAGTAAATGTGACTAATTTCAGTTCCGCATTTACCTTCACTCCGACAACTTCAGCTGGAAGCGCGGCGGCAGTAAAGAAACACGAGCACACTCTTACGCTGGCGGTCACAGGCCTTGCCCCTGGCGTAGCAGCCACACTTACGGTGACAACCGCGAGGGCAAACTTCGGTATTGGCACGTCGACCGTGACTGGAGCTGCCCTCTTCGCGGCACTTGTTCCAATCTTCAGCGCACCCGTTTCAACAGCCAACGGTTTCACCGTCAATGTCACCAATTATGATCCTGCCTTCGACTTCACCGCTAAGGCGTCGGTCGGACGTGTGGTGATCGGAGTTGCTAGCGGATCGACGTTGCCCCTGACCGTCACTGGTGTGCCCTCGAAATCGAGCTCCACGATCACGGTGAGGACTGTAAGAAAGGGCTATGTCGGTGGTCGCGCGACTGTTACGGGGAGTGCTCTGTAGTCAACACCCTCATATAGATTTATGTGATGTTGATCCTCAACACGAACCTGTGTTATTCACGCACGCTGTACTTAAATCAATTCGCACGCGGCACTGTCATGCGCACGGAGCCCGCCGAAGTAAGAGCTGGCGGCAAAGGGATAGATGCCGCAAGTGTCGCTCACAGTTTGAGTTGAAGGGCTCGGCTTGTCGTCTTGATGGGCGGTAGAGATGGAATCTGACGAGATAGTCGCCTGCGTGGGGAGTTTTCCGCACGAGGTCGGGCGAGAATCCATCGCAGAATTGGCGGAGATGGTTCATCACAATGGGAGTTTGTTACTCATGGACTCTGCCCCGCATTTCCTTGCCTATCGTCTTGCCATCGGTGTTGATGTCGTCTCGCCGAACCTCGATGAAGCCGAAGCGGTCATCAATTCCACGACCGTGGACTTCTTCAAGGGCGACACCCAAAGGAGCAAGGAGCGCGCGGAGAAGGCAGCGCTGAGACTGTGCGAAATGGGAACGAAGATTGCCATCGTCCATGTCGGGGCTTTGATGCCATCGATTGGGAACTCTCGCTCAAATACGGCGTGGCCACAGCTGCAGCAGCCTGTGAAAAAGGACGATCGGGCGAAGTTGATCCAGCTAGGGTCGAAGCACTATTCGCCGATCTACTCCCATCGATGCCTCAAAATTAAATTCCCGACGGGAACGTTTCCATTACCTCGCCTGCTTCCCATTTCACAGTACGTTCAAGCGGCTCCACCGCACGGGTCTCATCGATATGAATCACCGCGTCAAACTGACGGGATAAACTCGCTTGGAAGTAATGGCTATGGCGCTCAGTCTCGGGGCGATAGATCACACCGATGGCCCGTTCCAATAGCGGCCTGCTAAGGGATTCTCTTATTTGGCTTCCCTCCCTCATAAGAAGAAAGAAGCGCTCCAGTCCAGTGTCGTGAAATAGTTTCTCGTAACTGCCGGCAAGGCCAGGGCGGACGTGCTTACGCTCGGCCTCGCCTCCCCAATCCGATGCTGCAGTGACCGTCCCGTTATAAGTAGTGAATCCGATCAAAACCGATTCATTTCTGAAGCGATGCCTCGTCAGTTGGCCGACATTCCACTCCCCGCGCGATCCCATTTCCGTTGCGCTGGCATCGCCTAGATGCGAGTTATGTTCCCAGACAACAATCTTGGCCTTCTTGTTGGCCTCCGAAAGATGCTTGTCCAGTGCGACGAGGGTTTCCATCATGTGCATGTCGCGAAGATTCCACGAGGAGACATCGCTTCGATACATCATCCTGTAGTACTCCTCGGCATTCTTCACCAGGCGGGCATTCTGTTCTGCAAAGAAGAAGTCATCTGCTGCGACCCGGCCATCGCGACGAGCGAGTTCGGACGAGCGTTCGTGGAGTTCAGCTAACTGCCTTGCGACCTCGCCTTCGCACGAATCAGCCAGACCCTTAGCAGTTGCATAGCCATACTGCTGGGTATCGGTACCGAAATGATCAAAACATGAGTAGCGCTCCCGCGCACGATCGGCACCATCTGGATCCACCTTCTTCAAATACGTTAGAACCGCCTCAATTGAAGAGTGAAGGCTGTATAGATCCAGCCCGTGAAAACCTACTTTCTGAGCGCCAACGGGCAAGTCATCGTTGTGAGTACGCAACCAGCCGATGAAGTCCAAGACGTCGGCATTGCGCCACATCCATGCAGGGAAACGCTGGAATCCTCCTAATGCGCTAACAGCATCCGTATCTTCATCGCTTCCACTGACATAACGATTAACCCGGTTGGCGTCTGGAAAATCCGCCTCGACAGCTACAGCGGAGAAACCCTTCTCAGTGATAAGTCTTTTCGTAATTTGCGCACGCTCGCGATAGAACTCATGCGTCCCATGTGATGCCTCGCCAATGAGAACAAAGCGCGCCTCTCCAACATAAGTGAGAAGCGGATCATAATCAGAGATCTCATCGCGACGAAGCACTATCGCCTCACGACGAATGACTTCCAGAGTATTGGATGCAACGGCATGAATCATCTCTACGGCTTTCTTGCTAAGTGAGACAATAGCACGTAGCACAGTTCCCTCCCCAGGATTACACTGAAGAGGTCACACTCTAAATTGGATGTCACTCATGAACTTAGACCTATCAAGAGAAGCGCTGACGTTGTTACAAGAGCTTTCCAATTCTCCGACAGGCGAATTCTCGAGAACAGTGCACGATCGCATTATCAAGTTCGAAGCAAACGGCCACACTCTCAACGACCCGTCTTCTAATCGCTCGACGACAGATTGGGAAGATGCGAAGAACCAACTCTTAGCAAATGAGTTCATCGAGGAACTTTCCGAAGGTATTTACAGCATTACCGTCGTTGGAGTTGAGTACGCTAACACGCACCTAAAATAACTGGCTGGCAGACTACTTTGCGCGATCTACCTTGACCTTCGTCATCTTGCTTTCAACGGGCTTGAGCATGACCTTGACCTCGAGAATGCCATCCTTATACGTTGCATGGACGCCCTTTTCATCGGTGCCAACTGGAAGGGCGATCGACCGGATGAAACTTCCATAATGGAAGTCTGACCTCTCGGCCCCTTTGTGCTCCTCGCGACGCTCTCCCTTGATGGTGAGCATCCCCTCGCCAACGGTGACTTCTATATCCTTGTCAGGATCGACACCTGGGAGCTCGGCCCGAACTGTTAACTCATTGTCTTTCATGAACTCTTCGATTTTGATCGGGTGTGTTTCCTCGTTGCGTAGCGAGAAACTGAAAGGCACAAAGTCGTCAAACCAGTCCATCAGAATCGGAAGGTCCATAAGAGGCCGTAAATGAGTGGGCTTTTGAATTTGTATTTCCTTTGTAGCCATTGTCGTTTTCCTTTACTAGAGGTGAATTCCTCCGCAATCAAAGATAATACCTAGGTGGAAAACGAGTACGAGAGGCAGTTCTCACCACGCCAACCCTCGCGCTCGATGTGTTCTATTCAACGCGAGATTTCAGGTCTAAAGTAAAGGTAGAGATCATGCAACTCTCCGGAAGGTCGGAATTATGGACTCAAAAGGAAACAAAACTAATCACCAGATTGTCGTCGGAGTAGACGGATCTGAATCTTCGAAAAATGCTCTTCGATGGGCTGCTTGGCTTGCGCCTTCGTTGGACGCGACGATTCACGCAATCGTGGCTTGGGAGTATCCGATGGTTTTCGGTCTAGAGGGAGGAATTCCTGGAATCTGGAAACCGGACGAGACCGCCAAAGAGATACTCAACAATTCTTTAGATTCAGTGTTTGGCAAAGAACGACCCGCAGGGTTGAAAGGAAGCATCAGCCAGGGTCATCCGACATTCGTATTACTGGATGCAAGCAAGGGGGCAGAAATGTTGATCATCGGCTCTCGTGGGCTTGGCGGTTTTGCTGGCCTCCTGCTCGGTTCGGTGAGTTCTTCTTGCGCCGAACATGCGACGTGTCCCGTTCTTGTCGTGCATGGAGATTTTAAGTAAGGAAGTTCAGGATGCCTAATGGAAGAAGATAGGTGTTCTCACTTAGTGAGAACACCTGGTAACTTGAATTGCTGATGTTCAGACCGATTCTTTGAAATCTGGGAGTGATAAATCACATGTGTCCTATAAAGAATGGTATTTTTGTCGATTCGATTTCACGAAACTTGACGCGTATGCACAACCACGGGGAGCTGATTCAAGTTGGATGAATTATCAGTAACACTCAACAATCCCGCTCGGTATGTCGATCTGGGGCCTTTGACCATCTCGATCCCCAATCTCTTCATGTTCGGCCTAATTCTCCTGCTCTTCTTCACACCCATGATTATCGGTTCGGCAAAAGTTCGAAAACTGCGCACAGGAAATGAAAATTCGGATACCCCATCCGGGAAGACCGATCCACATTTCATCTCCACATGGCGGCAAGTCAACAATTCAGTAACACTTGCAGCATTGATCGTTGTTTTCGCCTCTGGAATATTGATGGCATCAAGAGGCCTTTCCTGGTTGTATGCCTCGAATGTGAGCCATTTTACCCATGGCTTGCATTTCTGGTCCGTGCAGATTCTTTTTGTTTCCATCATCTTGCACTTCATGTTCATTTTTTGGCGATCTGCTTGGAGGGGTCGGAGATTCACCATGTGGGCAAGCGGTGTCATCGCATTCTTCACGTGCATGTTCACTGCCTACACCGGAGGCCTAGTGGCAAGCAGCCTGAATTCCCAATGGATTGCCCTTCAATCCAAAAGCGTCTTCAACGCGATAGGCATCGGCTCCCTTTTTAACCCTTTGAACGTTGGCCAAATGCTGACCTTACATATCGCCATATTTCCGGTCGCGGTTGCCACGCTGACTGTCTGGCATATAGCAATAGCACAACAGCGTTTCTTCCATCTCCCATGGACTCGTCCCATTATTCTGGAGATTGAAGAATGATCGCCCCCCTAGGCAACATGGTGAAAATTCTGAAGGGCGGCAACCTCCATGGCCCAGCAAAATTGTATTGGGGAACTGCTGTAGCGCTGATTCCCGTTCTCGCACTGACAATCCTTTGTGCGGGTTTCTTTAAGGCGCCCCAATCTCGAGAGCGCTCACTTCAAGACTGGGCCAATGCCACTCCCTCCGATTTTGTTCTCACGGCCGCAAAAGAACTTGCTAATGTGAAAGGCAAAGGCAGCAATGGCCCTCCATACAACATGCTGGAAGAGGGCCATTCACTGGGTCCGATCGATCCACAGAATCACACCGGTCTCGGCGTCCCAATTGATCCCGCAAATGACTTTGTAATCTATCCGCTTCAAGCGAGTGCATCAGAAGGCGTATATGCGGCCATCGGCAAGTTCAGGGGACTCAGCGCAGAGGCCCAAGCTCGTTTTATTGAAGGATTCGTGCAGGAACAGGGCAAAGCAATTGACACGGCTCTCGGAAAATGGACTTCGGCAACTTTACGCCAGCAGAAAAAGTGGACGGCGAGTTACATAAATGTATTGCAGAGAACCAATAATCGAGAGTCCCTTGTCGACGATCCATCCTTCGGTCCCGTAAAAACGCTGACGGATACCCTGCTCTTCTTGGCACAATCAGGGTCACTCGATGCACTATTAACAACGCAATACAGTCCCTACCCAAGCGACTTCACAAAGCCTGCCTTGTTTCTCGGCGACGGTACTTACCTGGCTCACGAAGCACAGGCAGCCTTCCTTGACGGAGACAGGATGGCCGTCGCAAGCGGCACGAAATCATTTCCAGGACAATTCTGGTTGACACCCTATGCATTCTGGTATTCCGTGAAGCCATTCTCTACTTCCAATAATGCCGACATCGAAGTCTTTGCAATTCTTCTCATAATCTGCCTGCTGACACTGTATTTTCCCAAAATCCCAGGAGTCAGTAAGCTGCCGAGGTTGCTTCCTTTTCACACCCTTCGCGAGGAAGATTAGGCAAAAGTACCAATAGACTTTTGAGGCGATCTATGAAGAACGCAAGTTCACCACCGATTGCCGATCTCGTTCTCGTCACTGGAGCAACTGGGTACATAGGCGGTCGCCTTATCCCTGAATTACTCGCCGCTGGTTTCAGAGTGAGAGTCATGGCGCGACAACCAAGGCATCTTGCCGATCGTGAATGGTTTGATCAAGTAGAAATCGTCTACGGCGATGCCGCCTTCAAGGAAAGTCTTGCTTCAGCACTTTCGGGAGTTGGTGTCGCCTACTATCTGATTCATTCCATGGGCGCGGGAGCCGCGTTTGCATCCCTTGACCGAGTGAACGCAGAAAATTTTGCTGAAGCTGCACGCATAAACCGTGTGGGTCGGATCATCTATCTCGGAGGACTTTATCCGCAAGAAGAAAATTTGAGTCCTCATCTGAAGTCGCGGAAGGAGGTCGGCGAAATCCTGCTGGCCAGCGGAGTCCCTACGACGGTATTGCGCGCGGCCGTAATAATTGGATCTGGATCCCTCTCCTTTGAAATGCTCCGGTATCTCACCGAACGCCTACCAATAATGGTCACCCCCCATTGGGTTGATAGCAAGATTCAACCAATCGCAGTGAGAGACGTTCTCCGCTATCTCGTGATGTCTGCGTCTATGAGTCCAGACATCAACCAGGGTTTTGATATAGGAGGTCCCAACGTTCTCACGTACCGTGAAATGATGGTCGAGTACGCAAAGATCGCTGGACTTAAGTCAAGGAGAATAGTCTCACTACCTTTTATGACCCCATCTTTATCGAGTCACTGGGTCGGCTTGATCACTCCTGTGCCGAAAAAAATAGCGAGACCACTGATGGAAAGTTTGGTCAACGAAGTCATTTGTAAGGATCGCGAAATTTCACGCTTCATTCCTGACCCCGAGGACGGTCTTACAGATTTTCGTCAAGCAGTCGAACTGGCACTTCAAAGAATTCAAGATGGCCGCGTGACAACTCGTTGGGCTTCTGCTGCACACGTTGGCGCGCCAAGTGATCCATTACCAAGTGACCCCGACTGGGCCGGCGGCTCTCTTTATGTCGATGAACGTCAACGGGTAGTTGAGAGCACTCCCGAGCAACTATGGCATGTCATAGAGGGGATCGGCGGTGAGCACGGATGGTATTCGTGGCGCTTTGGTTGGTGGTCGCGCGGCTTGCTCGATCGATTTGTAGGAGGCCCAGGATTGCGCCGCGGACGAAGAGATCCATTCAGCCTAATTGTTGGTGACGCGCTAGATTGGTGGCGCGTTGAGGAACTTGAAGAAGGTCACCTTCTCCGCTTGAGGGCCGAGATGAGACTTCCGGGACTTGCCTGGCTCGAACTGATCGTTGATAAAGACAGCGAAGGCAAAACGCTCTTTCGGCAAAGGGCGCTCTTTCATCCTCTAGGTCCGGCTGGTGGTCTGTATTGGACGATGATCAAGCCTTTCCACGGCCTTGTCTTCGGTGGAATGCAAAGAAATATTGCACGGGTGGCAAAGCACTCCTAATACGAATTCTCAGATAGCTCCACGATTGCCGCGACGAGTGCGACCAACGCCATCGCCGATGCTCCCAACCAAATAGTACGGCTCTCTTTCTTTGAGTCTCGGGCATTTATCGCCCACTCGTATTCCGTCTGCGCCTCTTGAATTTCCTTGGGCATCTCATGAGTGACCGCAACCCCACCCTTTGCCGAGGTCGATACCCAGTGCTCAACTACACTTTGGAAATTCCTCGCGCCCGCATCCAGTTCCTTGATTTCCGAGTTAAGGAAGTAGATTCGCACGATGCAGGAGATCAAAATTAAAGCTACGAATATCGTTGCGTAGACCATGCTTAGAGAATAGGACTACGCCACCTTTTAAAGCAAGGCAAATGACCGACTGTCATTACCAAGACTTCGTGCGATCCACCACGGTCATATAGCGCTCCATCACAAATGGGGCGCTCTCACTCTCGACAACTTCCATCGATGACTTCGCCCATTGTGGCTCAAAACCAAGAAGAGCCCAAGCGGCCTGTTTTGCCGCACCATCTGCAACATATTCTCCTTCCTGTGGCAGATAAACCGGCTTGCCAAAAAGGGAGGATGCAATCTGTGCGATCGCAGGATTCTTTGCGGCTCCCCCAATTATGAGAATCCTTTTAACCGCCACACCCTGAGTCTCCAATTGAGACACGGCATCAACCAAGCCGCAGAGCATTCCTTCAATCATCGCGCGTGCAAAGTTCTCAGGAGTTGAATTCGAAAGCGTCAACCCCGTCAATGTGCCGGTTGCATCAGGTCGATCTGGCGTCCGCTCACCTTCAAAATATGGAAGCAATGTGAGCCCGTTTGCCCCGGGCTTGGCAACAAGGGCCCGTTCACCGAATTCGTTGAGAGTAAGGCCCAGAATTCTCGCCCCTGCGTCCATAATCCGTGCCGCGTTAAGAGTGCAAACCAATGGCAGGAATTTGCCGGTGGCATCATCAAAGCCCGCAACATAGCCACGCTGGTCACGAGTTGGTGTTGTCGATACCGAGAATGCAGTGCCCGATGTTCCCAGGGAGATAACCACGTCCCCCGCCTGCGCACCTACGCCCAATGCCGCGCCAGCATTGTCGCCACAACCGACTCCGATCACGGTTCCAGTAGATGTCACAGCGGCGATCTCAAAGGGACCGAGGACTCGAGGCAGAATAATTTCTCGATCACTCTTCAATGCAAGTGCCAAGATGTCTCGCCGGTACTCCCCCGCCACTGGATCGTAGTAACCGGTCCCCGACGCATCCGAACGATCCGTAAATAGTTCAGAAAGACTTGTCGACCCCGAGAGTTTCCATGAAAGCCAGTCATGCGGAAGGGCTATTGCAGCTACGCGGTCGGCATTCTCTGGTTCGTGGTCGGCCAACCACCGCACTTTGCTGGCAGTAAAAGCTGCTACTAATCGAGAGCCCACTGCAACGGAGATCGGTTCGTCGTCATGGAGCTTCTCGTATTCGTTGTTGAGATCGGATGCCGCATGAGCAGATCTAGTGTCATTCCACAAAAGTGCCGGACGAATGACATTTCCGTCGATGTCTAGCGCGACCATTCCATGTTGTTGACCGCCAATGGAAATAGCTGCGACGTCATCCAATCCCCCGGCAGCAGTGATGGCCTCCTGAAGTGCCACCCACCACAACTGAGGATCCACCTCCGTACCGGCAGGATGACTTGCTCGCCCCGTACGAATGAGTTCACCGGTCGCTGCATCGCGAATGACAACCTTTACTGATTGAGTCGAGGAATCGACGCCGGCGACTAGAACGGGCTCATTAGGCGACGTCATGTCCTACTCGTGAACTCCCATCAAATGCTCGATAGCGAGTTGGTCGATTTTCTCGTACCCGTAACCCCTCGCACCGGCCGAATCTACATCAATTGAGTCCGATTCGATGTCCTTCCAACTCTCACCCGCTGAAAGTGTTGGGACCGCTAGCTGGTCAATATGGGATTCGGCCATAGCCGCCTTAACTCTAGGGTCGTTGCGGAATGCCAAGGCGCGCTCTTTCAAGAGGAGGTAGGTGCGCATGTTTGCGGTGGCGGACTCCCACACGCCCCTGTCATCTTCGGTGCGTGCAGGCTTGTAGTCAAAGTGCTTCGGCCCCTGGTAGTTATAGCGCTCAAGAAGGTCAACGAGGAAGAAGGCGGATTTAAGATCACCATGCCCAAAGACAAGATCCTGATCGTACTTGGGCCCGTGCTGGCCATTGAGATCGATATGGAACAACTTCTTGTGGAATAGGGCTTGGGCAATCCCATGAACGAAATTGAGGCCGGCCATCTGCTCGTGACCCACCTCTGGATTCACTCCCACCAACTCTGGATGATCCAGGGAGTTGATGAAGGCGATTGCATGACCAATAGTCGGAAGGAAGATATCGCCGCGTGGCTCATTTGGCTTGGGCTCAATGGCGAATTTGATCGAGTATCCGCGATCAATCACGAATTGAGAAAGGATGTTGAATCCCTCGCGGTAGCGTTCGAGTGCGACATAAGCATCCTTTGCACCATCGGATTCTGCGCCCTCTCGTCCGCCCCAGCAGACGTAGATCTCTGCTCCAAGATCGACGGCAAGGTCGATATTGCGCATCACCTTCTTTATTGCATAGCGGCGGATGTCGCGGTCATTAGAGGTAAGGGCGCCGTCTTTGAAGATGGGATGAGAGAAAAGGTTCGTTGTGGCCATAGGAATCTTCATGCCCGTTGTTGAAAGCGCTTTCTTGAAGCGCGCGATATGCGCCTCACGGTCGACATCATTAGAGCCAAACGGAATCAAGTCATCATCATGGAAGGTCACGCCATAGGCGCCGCGAGCAGACAATTCTTCGACCGTGCGTACAGGATCAAGTGGCGCGCGAGTTGCATCACCGAAGGGATCTCTGGCCTGCCAGCCAACTGTCCATAATCCGAATGTAAATTTATCTTCGCGGGTTGGCGTAAGTGACATGTATTTTCCTTGGGGTGAGTTTGTTGTTTGAATTGACAATTTACTCTATTATGACGTAACTGTCAATGGCAGTCTCATGAAAGGTAGGTAGTCGGTGGCAAATTCGTTGCCCTCAACGGCATCAGATCGTGGGCGAAACCGTGAGGATCTTCGCGAGCACAATTTGTCCGCGCTCGTCGGGCTTCTTCATAAGTTCGGCACGCTCTCACGCGCACAACTCACCTCAAGTACGGGCCTCAACAGAACTACGATTTCGAATCTGGTCTCAGAACTCAAAGACCTCGGCTTAGTTTACGAATCTCAGTCAGCCGGTCCGACAGGGGTAGGTCGACCGAGTGTGATGGTCTCACTGAGTACCGATGTCGTTGCCTTTGCCGTCAACACCGCCCTGGATGCCACCACAGTAGGTGTAGTAAATCTTCTTGGGCAAGTGCTCATGAAAGCACGTAGGCCAAATCCAGCCAACCTCACCCCCGCGATGGCTGTGCAGATTGCCAATGACTTGATCATTCATATGCGCGCAAAGCTTTCGCCGGGTACTCGAATTATCGGAATCGGCGTGGCAATCCCAGGTCAGGTGAGAGTGGCCGAAGGACTCGTCCGCTTTGCTCCGGCATTCAACTGGATCAATGCGCCGTTTGGACCGATGCTTAACAAGCTCTCTGGCCTTCCCGTCTTTATCGACAATGATGCAAGCCTGGGATGTCTAGCCGAGCGAACAATGGGAAGTGCGCGCAAGTTCTCCAATATCGTCTATCTATTTGGCGGCACAAACGGAGTAGGTGGAGGTGTCGTAATTGACGGGCAACAACTCCGTGGTGCTTCTGGATACGCAAGCGAATTAGGCCATGTTCGCATTTCTGACTCGAGTCGAGAAGATTACTCTGGCCTAGTTGGCACTCTTGAGGCCGCGGTACGCCGTGATCGATTGCTGAAGGTGCTTGGACTTAAAACTGCGACTGAAGACGAATTAGAAACCGCAGTTTTGGGGACGGATTCCCTGGAAGCAATTGCTGAGTTCCAAGAACAAATCGATGCCCTTGCAATTGGCGTTGCAAATCTCGTCAATATCTTCAACCCACAAATAGTCATACTCTCGGGATTCCTGGCATCTCTTTTCAAATTCGATCATGACCGCTTGCTGGAAGAATTCAGACAGCACACACTGATCGCCTCTCAGGAGGAAGTGGTCGTCACGCCCGGCAAATTGAATGCGAATCTATTGATGGTCGGAGCCGCCGAACTACCGATCTACAAGATACTTGAGAATCCCTCGTCCATTTCCGAGATGCCTTTAATCAAGGGGCGAAAAAAGACTTAGGTTTACGCCGCTTTCGAACCCTCTAGAGTGCAAGTGCAGCCATAGACCAATCAAACAGCAGACCAGCCGCCGTCAACGGGCAGAACAACCCCCGTTATGTCACTTGCTGCATCCGAGGCGAGAAAGACAATTGCAGCCGCCACTTCTTCAGCATTGGCAATCCTTCCGACATTGGACATATACGCCCCAAGGACTTCGGGGCCCTTCTTGCCAGGAATAGGTACGACGGAAATATTGGTCTTGGTTCCACCGGGTGCAACTGCGTTTACTCGGATGCCTCGATTGCGATACATAACTGCGTCCGACTTGGTCAGTCCGATAACACCGTGTTTGGAGACCGTGTATGGAGTTCCAGCACAACTTCCTCGAAATCCTGCTTCGGAAGCCGTATTCACTATTGCCCCTTTTCCTTGCAAGAGCATGTGCGGAAGTGCCGCACGGGACAGTAGAAAGGGGGCGGTGAGATTCACCCGTATGACCCGATCCCACTCCTCCACGCCGACTTCATCGTTGGCACTCATGCTGTCCATAATGCCCGCGTTGTTTACCAACACATCCAGCCCGCCGTGGAGGGTGATAGCTGCATTCACAACTTTATCGACAACGACTTGATCGCTCATATCCCCGGTCACCGCTGTGGCAATGCCACCCATGGCGTGGATCTCATCTACAACTGCACTGGCAGTCTTCTCGTTCAGTTCGGCGACGAGAACCTTGGCTCCTTGTTTGGCGAACTGAATTGCTGCGGCTCGGCCGATCCCTGAACCAGCTCCGGTCACAATCACGCTTTTGTTTTTGAATCCTTCAACGGCAGTCATAGTTAGCCTCATTTTCGAGAACCGCAGCATCTCTACGATCCTGTAATTGTCAGGCTACTCCGAGATTAAGAGAATAAGAATGTGTTAAAGACGACGTCCAAGAACGTAGCGCTGGATAGCAATAACTGCAGCCCCGCGACACCATTCAGTGTTATCCCCTGGAGTGGTAACAAGATCCAATTTGCGAGCGCGAGGATCTCTATCGGCATGAATACCCTCTTGAATTGCATCTGCTGCGACATCCACTAAGTGCACTCCTTCGCCGCCAAGAATGATTCGTTCAGGCGCGGTTAAATTCGCGATTGCTGCGAGCATTCGTCCAAGGCCCCGTCCGGCGTCATCAACCACACGCCTGGCAGCCGGTTCACCTTGCTCGGCCAAATCCAGCGCTTCTTCGTACGTGACTTGACGATTCAATACCGTGGAGACTGCCCCGCTGATAGCTTCCTGAGTAAGGACACTCCTTGCGCAGCCGCGATGGCCTGATGGACAGAGCGGGCCGAAGGGATCAAGCGGCCAATGGCCGACAAGTCCTATTCCTGAATCCGAATCCACAACGATGTCATCGTGAATGACCAACCCATAACCCACACCGACTCCGAGAGTGAGAACTGCGAAGCGATCCAACCCCCGACCGGCGCCAAACCAATGCTCTAATTCTGTGAACGCTATGACGTCGTTTTCAATCACCGTCGGAATTCCTGTTAAATTTTCCAGCATCGAGCCGAGCGGGACGCTGGACCATCCAAGAAAAGGCGCGCTAGTCACTACTGTATGGTCATCAACCAATCCACCGATTCCAACACCCAGTGCCGTAACCGAAGGAACATGCTCCGCCAGTTCTTTGGCCAATTTACTGATGACTTTGGCTACTGCGTCGGGTTCGCGCGAAGAAAGCGAGACCGATGCTGAAGCAAGCACATTGGCCCGAAGATCCGTCGTGACACCAACGACCTGGTCGCCGGTGAGTTTCATGCCGATGAAATGCTGGGAATCCACGACAACATCCAACGGACGAGAGGGCCTTCCCGCTCGACCATCGGTGCGTTCCTCAACTTCAATCAACAGACCGCTATCGATAAGCGGAGTGCTCAGGCGCGTGAGCGAGCCTGGAGAAAGATCTAGTCGTCTAGCTATCTCGGAACGGGAAATGGGTCCATTAAGGAGTACCTCGAGGGCAACAGACTGGGTCACTCCAGATTCTGGTGTCCAGGGTGGAGTCGCAATTCGCACGTGTGCACCCTCTCATGAACCTACTGCCCTAACCCTGTCATATTCAATTACTTTCTTCAATGAACAAAACACCCCCAATTTTTGGTCAAAGAGTGACTCTTGACACGGAATTACTTCCGTCATAAAATTAATTCAGCAACACCATCTCTCGACATGCAGTTCCCTGGCTGTCCCAGTAACGATTGGAGAAAAGCATTGAAAATTTCCACTAAATGGGGTTCGGCGGCGGCCACCGCGCTATCCCTCGGACTGTTGGTCTCGGGTCTCTCCTCAGGACTAACAGCGGCCTCGGCGGCCGATCCAGTAACCATCAATTTCTGGCATGCCTACAGCGCCGACGGCGATGAAGTAAAAACCATCACAAAATTGCTCATTCCTCGTTTTGAGGCTGAGCACCCCGGGATAATCGTCAAGCAGGTCGCCATTCCCTATGACAGTCTGCACCAGAAACTGCTTGTGGCGGCCGCCGGAGGCGACCTCCCAGATGTGGTGAGAGCCGACCTTGCCTGGGTGCCGGAACTGGCAAATTTAGGGGTTCTTGCACCTCTAAGCAGTCAAATGAGCGATTTCAAGACTTACTCAAATCTGGTATTTCCTGGACCGCTCGCGACGAACTACTTCAAAGGCAGTTACTACGGTCTCCCATTGGACACCAATACACGGGTCATGTTCTGGAACAAGGCTGCATTCGCAAAGGCTGGAATTTCGAAGGCGCCTGCCACTTTTGCCGACCTTCTCAAGGACGCACCAAAACTGAAGAAAATTGGAGTTAGCGCCTTTGCAGAGAGCGGCACAGGCGGATGGAGCATCTTGCCATGGATCTGGTCTGGCGGCGGTGACATCACCGATTCCAAATTCACCAAATCCAGCGGATACATCAACAGCAAGAAAAATATCGCAACGGTGCAAATGCTCGTCAATATGTACAAGGCTGGATACATTCCTAATCTGATCACCAAGAACAAGAGTGCTATAGGCACTGGTGATGGATTGGCAAAAGCCAAGTACGGCACCATTCTCGATGGCCCTTGGATGTTCCCGATCATGGCTGGGCAATATCCAAACTTTAAGCCGACGACGGCTTTAGTACCTGCCGGTCCCGGTGGAAGCGTGAGCGTTGTGGGTGGCGAAGATGTCGTAATGATGGCAACAACACAGCAGAAAGCGGCATCGCTTGAATTCATTCGCTACATGTTGAGTTCTGACTGGCAAATATCCATGGCAAAAGTCGGACAAATGCCCGTTCGAAAGGATGTAAGCGCAATTCTTCCTTCAATCGCGCCTTACTATGCAACATTCGCTGAACAACTCAAGACTGCAAAGCCGCGAATTCCCTCTCCCAATTGGCAGAAGATCGATCAAATTCTTGACGATCAGATGCAGAAAGCCTTGACCGGCAAGATGACTGTAAAAGCTGCGCTGGATTCAGCCGCAACAGCCATCGATCCGCTACTGGCAGGCTGAGGCACCTCTGCTAACACGGCAATCAATTAGTTAACAAGGTAAACGGAGGAGAAATATGGGTGAAGTGAGGAAACGGGAGACTAACCCCCGGGCTTCTGTCTCCTCCTCATCCAATCGTCCGACAAGTAGCGTGATTTCCCGTCGACGAAAGTCGTTGGGAAATCACGCTACTGCTTACTTATTCTTACTCCCCGGAATCTCAGTTTTTCTACTAACGGTCATTTATCCCATTGCGAAGTCGATACAGATTTCCTTTTACAACTGGAAAGTCCTTCCAGGCATTCCAAGTCCATTTCTTGGTTTTGGAAACTATTCACGCGCTCTTCACGACCCTGTCTTTTGGCGCGCACTCGTGAACTCTGGGTTCTATATGCTCGTCACCGTACCCCCTCAGATTATTTTGGGCTTATTGGCCGCGATGTTGTTGAACAATAAGATCCGCGGTCGCAGCACCTTTCGCGTTCTGATATACCTCCCGGTAGTCACCAGTTGGGTTGTCGTTACGCTGCTATTCCTCTACCTCTTTTCGGGCGACGGAGGCTTTTTCAATTGGATCCTTAAGGATGTACTCCACCTCGTAAACCAAGATGTTCAATGGTTTGGAAGTCGATGGCCCGCGATGATCGCCATGGCAGCTCTCGGAATCTGGAAAGGCATTGGCTGGTCGATGATCATTTTCCTTGCCGCTCTTCAATCGGTGAATCCCGAACTGATTGAGGCAGCCGCGATCGATGGCGCTGGGCCCACACGTCGGTTCTTCACGGTAACGATCCCAGCAGTAAGAAGAACGACGACATTTATAAGCATGATGCTCGTCATCGGTGGTTTTAACGTATTCATCCAGGTCTATCTCATGACCCAAGGGGGCCCGATGGGCGCCACTGAAGTCCTCCTTACTTATATGTATAAGCAAGCATTCTCTTACCTCGACTTTGGCTATGGATCGGCGATCGCATTCCTTCTAACAGCAATCATCCTTGTCCTCTCGGGAGTGCAATGGAGATTCTTTCGCCCAGGTGACGACTCGTGATAGTAGGTAGCAAGAAGCGTATGAGGCTTATGACAACCTCTCGGTTTATAACCCTGTGTCTTTTTTCTCTCGTGATGATCTTGCCGTTTATGTATATGGTTTCGACCAGTTTCAAGAAGCACACATATCTCTTTGAATCTCCGCCTCGGTTTATCCCCAAGGAGCCTACGCTTCAGAATTACGTGCAAGCGTGGACTACCAGTAACTTTTCGCGATATTTCTTCAACAGCCTATTCGTCACCACGTTCAGCACCATTTTCACAGTGGCTTTTGCTTCGATGGCGGCATTCGCGTTTGCCAAGTTCGTGTTTCCCGGAAAAAAAGTGCTGTTCACTCTTCTTCTCACGGGTCTAGTTGTGCCTGGAATCGTTCTTCTCATTCCCCAATTTGTCATTGCAAAGCATCTGCATTTAGTCGACTCATTCGGGGGACTAATACTCTTTTACGTCGGTATGAATTTTTCGCTGAATACTTTTCTACTTCGTGGCTTCATGGAAGACATTCCTAAGGAACTGGATGATGCAATGAAGGTTGATGGTGCCAGCGCTTGGATTCGCTTTGTCAGACTCTATGTTCCCCTTTCACGCCCGGCTCTAGCCACTGTCACTCTCTTCTCATTCCTCGCCTCCTGGGATGAATTTGCTTGGGCAATAACTCTTATCAACTCCCAAGACAAGAGAACCTTGCCGATTGCTATTGCACTTTTCCACGGCGAACACGCAACAAGTTGGGGCCTGGTCTTTGCTGCCTCTCTTATCGCACTTATTCCGATAATCATCGTTTTTCTAATTGCACAAAAGCACTTTGTCCAAGGATTGAGTTTAGGAGCTGTTAAAGGATGAGCTATTCGTATCTGACCCAAGACCCGCTTGCCCGTGAAAGTATCGATCTCATACTCAAATGGCAAGATAAAAGTGGCTCGTACATCGCCAGCCCAACCTTCTCGCAGTACGGATATGCATGGTTACGTGATGGTGCTTTCTGTGCGCTTGCGATGCATGTCTCCGGCTACCCACAAAGTGCAAGAAATTTCCACGAATGGGTTGGTGCGGTGGTTCTCACGTACGAGAATCTCTTCACCGAAGCGAGATTAAGACTCAAGGATGGCAAGCGCATTCTTGCCGAAAATGCTCCACCCACTCGATTTCATTTAGATGGTTCTGTGGAAATAGATCATCACGAAGTCTGGCCCAATTACCAATTGGACGGCTACGGAACCTGGTTGGCGGTGCTACCTCAAACCCAGACCGATTACTCCGAATCACTCCTGGCGGCCGTTCGAACAGTCGCGGACTTCTTGACATTGGCTTGGTCAAGTCCAAGTTATGACTGTTGGGAAGAAGGCGGGGATCTTTTGCACGGCTCCACGTTGCTTGCGGTCGCTGGTGGTTTGAAAGCCGCGGCAGGAATAACGGGAGACCAGTCCTATCTGACTGAATTTGGAAAAATCCTCGATATCCTCGAGCGAGATTTTGTTGTCGATGGGCACTTCGTCAAACATATCGGCGACGCGAGAGTCGATGCCAGTTTGGCGTGGGCGTCCCTCCCCCACAATGTTTACGAATCGTCCCATCCAATCGTGTTGGGCACGGTTGAATCCATAAAGAATGACCTGCGCAATGCAGATGGCGGGATTAAACGATATATCGGAGACACCTACTACGGCGGTGGCGATTGGGTTCTTCTGGAGGGTCTTCTAGCTTGGAATGAAGCCAGGTGCGGGAACCGAGAATTCTGGGAGAAATCCCGAAGCTGGTTCACCTCCATCGCTGACGAGAACTACCAACTGCCGGAACAAATTCTCAAAAATGTGCAGGAGCCAATGATGGTCACCCCGTGGGAAGAAAGATGGGGAACATCGGCTCACCCATTGCTCTGGTCACATGCCATGTACCTACTGATGCTTCACGAAGGAGCGAAACAAAAATGGATCTAGTCTTCGACAAAGTCTCTTACCAGCCACATGAAGATGTAACGGGCGTGGCGCCAGATTCCGGTTCACTGACCATTTCCCATCTCGGAACCCTGCTTTCTACTATCGCAAGCCATGGAAGATTTAATTTGGGGACCTACCCCCAAGGTGGATACACCATTTCTTGGAGTGACGGAACTCAAGCAATTTCCTCCTCTTTTGACGTCTTGTCCGATCCATGGGAAAGGCTCCGGTACGGATTCGTCGCAGAATTCAGCGACGCCGTCATCACGGAAAACTATCAAGACTGGGCAAAGAAACTGCACCTGACTGCCATCCAATTTTATGATTGGGCCTGGAAACATGAGTTTGTCACAACTGAAAAGACACACTACGACGACCCCCTAGGGCAAGAAATCTCTACGTCGAAAATCAAGGAGCTAATTTCCTCGTACAAGGAGATCGGCGCTACCTCTTGCGGATATGTCGCTGTGTATGCGGTCGATTTGGATGGTTGGACTCGATGGAAGGGTGCAGGACTTTACGATTCCTCCGGTACGCCCTATCAGTTGGGCGACGACTTCCTCCGCATACTGGATCCCGCCGATCCTGTATGGCTCGAACACCTCATTGGGCAACTTCGCAAAGCGAATGAGTTCGGATTCCCCGCCTTTCACCTAGACCAGTACGGATATCCGAGAATCGCGATGAAGTTGGATGGCAGTCGTGTCGATCTTGCGGAGCAATTTCCAAGAATGCTAAATAAAATCGTAGAATCCGTCCCAGAATGCAAGCATATTTTCAACAATGTAAATGATTATCCGACATGGAAAACCACAACAACTAATCAGGACGCCACGTATATCGAGGTGTGGGACCCTCATTCCAGCTATGGCACCCTAGCAAACCTGGTCACCAAGACACGAGAACTCAATTCATCGAAACCGATAATTCTTTCGGCCTATCTGCAGCGATTTGGAGAAATTTCATCGGAGGAGGAACTCGCCAAGGCAATCGCCTCATTTGAATTGACATGTGCCAGCATCACTTCGGGTGGTGCTTCTCACCTCATCTTCGGAGGCGATGGCAGGATTTTGTACCACGCATACTACGTGACGAACTATTTAGCCTCGGGATCCTCTCTCAGGAAATTCCGAAATTACTACGATTTCATTGTCGCCGCCGGAGATTTGCTTTATGACCCGACAAGAGTGGACGTTTCACGCATCGACGCATTCGGAGTCAATACCGAGGTCCGATTGACGTCGGACGTTGCCTGCAGTCCAGAAGCCACACCTGGCGGTCTTTGGATCAGGGTGTTCAGAGGTCGGACAGGCATCACCATTCACGTAATAAATCTGCTGGATCAAAGTGACGCGATCTGGAACGAATTCAAAAATCCAATTACAAGGACGGCCTCCTTGAACATATCGATAGATGCAGCTGGCTTTTCAAGCTTTGCATCAATCGGCCGGAGTTCTGAAGGCTCACTCTTTGAGCAGAAAGAGATGACTGCACAAGGGAGCAGGCTCGAGACCTCGATTGAGGTTCGCGGCGCATGGACGATACTGAATATTCCTCTCACGGACGCTGGGAAATAGCCGCGACTTCTATTTAGTCGCCGCTGTTTGGCGCAGACTTCGAGGGCTGCAAAGAACGTCATCTACCTTGGGGACGACACCGTGAGCGGTGACCCTCACAATGGCACAGCCCACAAAAACTTGTGTCTGTCGTTCCTTCTCTATTGCTCCCTTCTGCAGGAGAGTAACCTCATTGTGGTCCACAACCATGGATCCAAAAAAGGAGAGGGATATGGTTTTTTTGGCAATTTCGCTTGATCATCCAGCCAAGTTTTTCAACTGGGGATTCATTTCTATCTCAATTCCGAATCTCATCATGATCGGAATCATCTTTGTCCTCTTTGCACTTGCCCTCGTCGTGCCCTTCCCCTCGCATGACAAGACGAAGGGAAAGTAGACAATGTCAACAATGTGGACAACAAAACTTCGCAAAGCAACCGTAGAAAAATTCGAGCCGCAGGACATTCTTCCTGATGACCAACCCTCATATGTGGATTCTTGGATCTATGTATTCGGAGTTCTCACCCTCGCCTCGCTGGCGATCATTATCGGCTCCGGTCTAGTCATTACTTCAAAAGGGGCAATCTGGTGGCACAGTTCAAGTGTCGGTCACTTCTTCAACTCCGTGCATCTCTGGTCGGTCGAACTCTTCTTCGTCTTCATGGTCGTGCACCTTTGGGGCAAATTCTGGATGGCGTCTTGGCGAGGACGTCGTTTCGCAACATGGGCGACAGGCGCGCTAGCATTCCTTGCTTCTGTAGCCACTGGATTCACGGGATACCTCATTCAGTTTGACTTCGATTCACAATGGATCGCCACTCAAGCCAAAGATGGCTTGAACTCGGCTGGAATCGGTTCCTTCTTCAACGTGTTGAACACTGGGCAAGCAATGCTGCTACACGTGGCTCTACTGCCTTTAGTCGTGGGAATCATTGCCATATGGCATGTGATTCTTGTAAGACGCCGAGGCGTTGTGCCTCCACTTGATGCTCAAGAAATTGCTGGGGGTGCGATGTGAGTAGAGAACGCAATGTGGATCTAGCAAAGTGGAGCGGACCAAAGCGACCATACGACTTGGTGAAAGAATTTGTTATCGCATTTGTTGTAGTTGCTTTACTCGTCGGCGCCGTGTCGGCGATATTTAGTTCACCAGATGAACCGGCTGTCACCCTCCAGCAGTGGGCCAAACAAGCCCCTGCTGACTTTGTCGCAACCACTACAGGCGAACTTGCTGGGACCACTATCAGTGCCGCATACGGTCCCCCGTACAACAACGCGGGTGAAGGTTTAGCCCTTGGTCCACTAAAGATTCAAAAGTGGGCCGGTGTGACAATTCCTGTTAATCCGGCTGTTGACTTCGTTGTCGATCCACTCAAATTCAGTACCGATCCCGCTATTCCCGCGGCACTCGGACAGTGGAACGGCGCTAGCGCGGATCAACAAACAAAGTGGGCGTCAGATTACGCCTCAGCAATCGAGAAAGCTAGTGGCGACTACACCAAAGTTGCCGCCAGCGATGCATATGGGCCAGTTCCCGCCATGGGAGTTGGTCTACTAGGACTTGCTCAATCCAATGTCCTTGACGGCCTGTTGACCACCACGGTCACCCCTTACCCAAGCGATTTCACAAAGCCGATGCTCTTCTTGGCCGATGGTGGTTACTTTGATGAACTCGGTGCCGCGCAACATCTTCACGGTGATCAATGGGGAATGATGAACGAGACCGGTTCCTACCCAGGACAGTCCTGGTTGTGGCTCTTCTCTCTCTGGTATCAGGTGGAGCCATTCAAATCATCCGAGAATGCAGATATCCAGATATTCGCACTCTTGATGCTTCTCACATTGGGCTTCATCTTCATGCCCAAGATTCCGTTCATCAATCGCCTACCGCGGTTGATCCCTATCCATCGGTTAATCTGGCGTCGGTACTACCGAGAACATAACCTGTAGGAAATTGCCTAGTCTCGTGACTGGTTCACTAACCACGCTCCAGTCACGAGACGACGCATTAATACACCAGTCGTAAGGAAAATCGCAGCGAGTATCACCCAGCCGATCTTTCCCATACCGATAGCAAGAGCAGTCACAACGCTTGGCCCGACCGCCCCTCCAAGGCCAAATCCCATCGAATAGACCCCTTGGTACTGTCCCTGATGGGCTTGGTTGGCCAACCCGAAGCCAATGCTCCACGACCCCGCAGAGCCAATGAGCTCCCCCGCCACATGAACGAGAGCGGCAACCACCAAAATGGCACAGGCGACGATTCTGGAAGCACCCGCTGAGAGAGCATAGAGAAGACAGGCAGCAGCAACGAGTAACCCCGCACGTGCATACATACGAGCACCCGTATTGACGTCACCAGATCCCTTGCTGGCACGTACCTGAAAAAGAACCACAGAAATCGTGTTTATTAGCATCAAAACCGCCACCCACCACCTGGGTGCTTTGGTCTCGTGCACGATCCACAACGGTATTGCCACGTTCTGGATAATGAAGTGGAGGCTCATGATGCCGTTCAACAGAGTTGCGGTCACGAATTTCCTATCCTTCAAGGCGACGAATGAGAAGGGCTCGCCTTTGCTGACTGTTGGCGCAACATAAGGCAGTCGCCTCCAGACAAGGGCTGCAGCAAAGAAGGTCGCAGCGTCTAGAAGCAGCATTGTGACGTATGCAGATCTCGTATTGATCGCAAGTGCGAAGCCTGCGAAGACCGCGCCTAGTCCGATCCCCAAGTTCGTAACCGCACGCGTGTACGCGCGAATACGCACTCGCTCTTCACCGACGCCGAACTTGGCGATCGTTGCCATGCGCAGAGTCTGACCAGTGGCACCAACGGCTCCCATGAGTACGGACATCACGAGAAAAGGCATGAATGAATGGATAAAGACGAAGCTCGCAAGGGCCAGACCTTCGCCGGCGTAGGCAACCGCGGTGATGTCTCGCGGCCCGAATCTATCTGCGAGGTGGCCCGCAGGAATGTTGAAAAGTAATGAAACAGCGCCGCCCATAGAGAGGCCAAGGCCGACTTGTGCAGGTGTCAGACCCACATACAAGGTGAAGTAAATGACCTCGATGGTCATGAAAAGACCGTTGCCGAAGGTATTGATAAGGGTGGCAAGACTTAGAATCCGGATGGCGCTCTCTTTCGGAAGCGCGGCATTCTTGAGTCTTGTTAGTGACTTCTTCGGCGCTAATGACATTTGGACACGATAACGCCTTCCTCTGCGATGGCGCCACGAATATTCTCCCCGTCGCTACTCTTGCCGCATGGCTCGCCGAATTCCTCAAACAATGCGAACATTTTTTTCCACCGAAAGCGCGGGTGGCCTCGCTTTGTTGCTCGCTGCGACGATTGCGCTTGGATTCGCCAATTCACCAGTGCGCGCAGGGTATGCGAATTTTTGGAAGCCAGGTCAGGCCTTCATCAGTGAAGGACTGATGAGCATCTTCTTCTTCCTTATCGGCCTTGAGATAAAGCGTGAGTTCAGCCAAGGCGAACTTCGAAATCCGAAGTCGGCAGCCCTTCCGATTATTGCTGCGCTAGGCGGAATGCTGACGCCGGCGCTGATCTATGCGGGAATCAACCATGGAGGTGTCGGAATGCACGCATGGGCAGTACCCATGCCGACCGACATAGCATTATCCATCGGAGCACTCGCCCTTCTCGGATCGAGAATTGATCCAGCAATCAAAATGTTCCTGCTTACTCTTGCCATCGCCGACGATCTTGGATCGCTAGTGGTCATGGGCCTTTTCTATTCGTCGGGAATAAGTCCCTACAAAGTGCTCTCAACTTTTGGCGCCGTCTTCCTTGCCTGGGTTATCCCTTCCAACAAAAAACTCTCAACAGATCGCCTCATTTCCCTCATTCATCCGTGGAGCAGCTTTCTAGTAATTCCAATTTTTGCATTGGCAAATATCGGTATTTCCGTGGATTTCCAACACTTCGGAAAGATTGTCACCTCCCCCATTGCATCGGGAATCATCATTGGCCGGGTGGCTGGAAAATTAATAGGCATCACGCTCTTTGCATGGCTGGCAGTAAAAATCGGTATTGCTAAATTGCCTGAATCACTTTCCTTCAAACACATCGCAGGTGCTGGAGCATTGGCCGGCATGGGACTGACGGTCTCGCTCTTCATTGCGGAACTGGCAACCACCGATACGACTCAACTGGCGCAGATAAGAATCGGCTTGATAGTGGCGGCATTCGTATCAGGAATCTTGGGCCTCTACTTGATTCGGCGATTCTCAAGAAGCTGAGTTATCCCCAGCCCCCATAACCGTGACATACGTTCCGACAATCGGATCTTGGAATATCGAGATCGAACTCCCAGGAACTGGCATCTCTTCTACGACAATCGTTCCGCCCAACTCCCTCACGCGATTCTTAACTCGATCCAGAGAATCAACCACGAAGACGGGAGTCCATTGTGGTGGCTGATTGGAACGCTCTTCACGACTAAGGCTTGCGAACCACTGCTCTCCCCTGCGCAGAATTGTCATACTCTCTTGCGAATCTGCCTCGATTCCATGAGAGAGGACATTCTCATAATATTTCGCGGCCCGCTCGGTGTCTTCAGAAACGTGGTCGAACCATCCAGGCGTATTGGGTTCATACACCACTTCAAAGCCGGCAAAAGTGATTGGTTGCCAAAGTCCATGCACGGCACCAGTCGGATCCAGAACAAGGGCCATCCACCCAACATCCATAACCTGCATGGGTGGAAAGAAGACTTGTGCTCCATTCTCCTTTGCACGCTCAACCGCTCGCTCAATGTCGGCAGTTGAGAAATATGTAACCCAATGTCCCTGTCCATCTGGTTGCTCACCGATGCCAAGGACTGCCTTGCCGTTATGGCGGGCAATCGAATAGAAACCCGTCTCAGGTGTATTGACGTCAAAGGTCCACCCGAATAACGAACTGTAAAAATCTATAAGGCCTTTTCGCTGTTCAGATGTGCTTACGCTGGCATCTATCCAACAAGGCATTCCTTGTGCGTGCTCGGTGACTACTGGCATGTAAAGAGAGTGCCACCACTCACCAAGGTTTTCAAGGGTTAGGACTGCACTTCTTGAGCCTTAATCGCCGTACGAGAAAGCAGAATGTGGCCGAAAAAGCCGACAACGAGCGCAAAAATTACGCCAACATTTGCGTAAGCCCACGTCCCGCTCTTGCCGCCAATGGCCCCCATAAAGTAGCCCTGCCACGAAAGCCAGGACGCCATCGGATTGGTGACAAAACCCCATCCAATAATCGAACCGACGGCGGTCAGGCCAATCGACCGGAAGTTCCATGCGCCGTAGCGACCAGTCTCATCGAACAATTCGGCTTCTGCATAGTCGCGTTTTCTCATCGTTACATCTGCAACGAATATCGCAGACCAGACCGCGATCGGGACGCCTAAAGTGATCAAGAATCCTTGGAAGGGTCCGATGAAATTGGAGGCATGCCAGACAATGTAGATAGTCCCAAGCAACATAATTGTTGCATCTATGGATGCAGCAACGTGGCGTCGCACAGGAAGACCAATCGAGACTAAAGCAAGGCCGGATGAATACAGATCGAGGATCGCACCACCTATGAGTCCGAGTACTGCGACAACTGCAAACGGAATTAAGTACCACGTAGGCAACAACATAGTTAGAGCACCAACCGGATCACCCATAATCTTGTCGTTGAGATCTTTGCTACTGCCAGCCAGCAAGGATCCGTAAATAATGAGTATTACGGGCACCAACGAAGAACCAAAGACGGTCCATCCCACGACAGCCTTGCTTGATGAGTTTCTTGGAAGATAGCGCGAGTAGTCAGCGGCCGAGTTCACCCAACCAAGTCCAACGCCCGTGATTCCGAAGATAATGGCACCGACAAGGGCTTGAAGGTTTCCTGCATGGATGGAGGAGACTTTGCTCCAATCAACGTGACTAACGGTCAGAGCAATATATCCGACAGTCATGGCAGCCGTTGCAAGAGTCAGCCATTTCTGCAACTTCATGATGACATGGAATCCAAGGACACCACCGAAGACAGTCAAGCTAACCGCGATTACAAACCCAATAATTCGCGCGAGGTTGTGGTCCATATGCCCAAGACGAGCAAATATGGTTTGGGTTGCCAAGGTTGCCAGTGAAACGAGAACGGTCTCCCATCCGACGAAAATCAAATATGAGAGCAGACCCGGAACGACGTTGCCTCGGACTCCAAAGGCCGCCCGGGAAAGGGTCATCGTCGGCGCATTAGATCGCTTGCCGGCAAGCGAGCTCACTCCAACAAGAACAAATGAGAGCACAACGCTCAAAAACGCAGCGATGGCTACTTGTGAAAAGGAGATCCCAAAGCCCAGAAAAAAGGCCCCGTAGGAAAGAGCCAATAGAGAGACATTGGCTCCGCACCATGGCCAGAAGAGGGAACTGGGCTTACCTCCTCGCTCATCCTCTTTGATGAAGTTGATCGAATTCATCTCGAGGTTCACATTGATTATTGGCACTATTTCTCCGAACGTGGCTTTAGGCGATATCGAACGGCGGTCAATATACCTTCTAAGATCACAATCGGCTCCGGAGGACATCCAGGAATCGCCAAGTCCACTGTCAAGACCTTTGCCACGCCCCCAAGGGAGGCATAACTTTCTCCGAATATTCCGCCGTTGATTGCGCAATCCCCCACCGCGACAACGATCTTTGGATCAGGCATTGCCTCATCGGTAATCGCGAGGGCCTGCGACATGTTCCTTGACACAGGACCAGTCACCAAGAGCATGTCAGCATGGCGAGGACTCGCGACGAATTTGATCCCCAACCCCTCCAAGTTGTAGTAGAGATTACCGAGAGCATTAATCTCTAGTTCACATCCATTGCAACTGCCAGAATCAACTTCGCGTATGGTCAACGCCCGACCAAGAATCCGTCGGATCTCATCGTGAATACGCCCCGCGTCGACAATGTCTTGTGCCACAGGTGGCTTCTCAGTTCCGATTCCCACCTTAGAAATCTGACGAATTAGTGGCCACATCATCGGTCGTGTCCCGAGTAACTCAAATTGAAGGACTTATTTATCAATGGAAAATCAGGAACTATGTCGCCGATGACCGCGTACTCGAGCACGGGCCAATTCTGCCAAGATGGATCATGTACGTGACAGCGTGCGACCTGTCCGGAGGAATCAACGTCAAGGGCCGTGAAGATTCCACCTCGCCAACCTTCTATCCATCCGACTCCAGAACCTGGCGAACCTCGGCGCACGTACTCTGTCCGAATAGAACCCTCTGGCATGTTGTCGACTAGGTAGCGAATCAATCGCAACGATTCAAATACCTCATCGAAGCGGACGTCGACTCGGGCTGAAACATCACCGGTGTTCCGGCTTGATACGTTCACGGAAATTTCAGTGAACGGCTCTGACGGAGCATCTACCCGAACGTCTCGAACGATCCCGCTCGCACGCCCTGCCAGTCCGGTCAGACCCAGCCTCGTAGCCAAATCATGCGAAACGGTACCCGTCGTGAGGAAGCGATCTTGCAATCCAGAGTGGTCGTCATATATCCCTTGAAGTGTGCGCACCTCTTTTTCAACTTCGTGGCATCGGAAGAGGATCTTCGCGAGTTCCTCGCTATTCACATCACGTTCAACGCCGCCAGGGCAGATGTAATCCATCATCAATCGATGGGCGTAGATCGACTTGTTCATGCGCAGCCAGTCTTCCCTCAGACGCATGAACTGCGAAAGACCAAATGCGAATCCAGCGTCGTTTGCAATCGCGCCGAGGTCACCTAGGTGATTGGCCACTCGTTCGCGCTCAAGGGATATCGCACGCATCCATTGCGCGCGTTGAGGCACAGGCCACTTCCAAATATTTTCAAGGGCCATGCAGTAACTCCACGAATAAGCGACAGTAGAATCTCCGGACATGCGCCCAGCAAGTCGATATCCCTCAACTGCAGAGAAGTTCTCAAAGGCCTTGTCCACTCCTTTGTGCGCGTAGCCAAGACGCTCTTCCAGGCGGAGCGTCTTCTCGCCAACGACAGAGAATCTGAAGTGGCCAGGTTCGATGATTCCCGCGTGCACTGGTCCAACTGCAATCTCATGTACTCCCTCGCCGGCGACAGAGACAAACTCGTAGTCGTCGCGATGTTCCTGCCATGAGGCCTCATTGCCGATGTTTGTCTTACGAAGAGGAAAATAGTCCTCTGACCAAGCACCGTGTCGAAGCCAGGGTCGAGTATCACTTGCGCCATCGGCATCAATTCCCAGTAGATCCTTGATCGCCCTCTGCATCCGCGTAGCCGCAGGAAAGAGAGAAGAAATGTCAGGGTAGGTGTGCCTGCCCTTGGACAGAGGCAGATCTAACCAGAGAAGTTCTCCGTTGTTGATGTCGAAAACCGACGATACGACGAATTGCCCTTTTCGCTTTTCAGTGCCCCAGATGGTGACGAGAAATCCGTGATCCTCAGCAACTGCAAGAGCGGTGGATGTCCATTCCTCCGCGCTTACCTCCGCGCGCACAAGAGGAAATGTCGTCGGCATATCTGTGAAATTCAATTCCAAGTCCTTGATGTCCACGACGCTACCCTCCAATGATTTTCGCTGCTTGAAGGAACCATGTATTGAGATACGTCGGGATGTAAAGACCAAGCATCAACGCAAGGCCGAGGTGAATGAAAACAGGAAGCAATGCAGGTGGATGTGGCAAGCGCTTCACGTTGGTCTCACCGAAAACCATCGGCTGCACCCTGCTGAATATGGCAGCAAAAGCGACCCCAAGCCCGAGGAGAAGAATGGGCGTAGCCCACGGCAATTGACGCATCGCGCTGGTCAAGATCAGAAATTCACTGGCAAAGACTCCGAAAGGAGGCATGCCAAGGATGGCAAGTGTTCCCATCATCAGGCCCCAGCCAACAGTCGGGCTGATCTTTATCAAACCACGAATCTGTTCCATGATCTGCGAACCGGCCTTCTGTGCGGCATGCCCCACTGCGTAGAAGATCGCTGACTTCGTAAGAGCATGCACGGTCATATGAAGCAACCCCGCGAAGTTCGCAATAGGACCCCCGATGCCGAATGCAAAGGTCATCAGTCCCATGTGTTCGATAGATGAATAGGAGAACATTCGCTTAATGTCTTTCTGGCGAAGCAGAGAGAATGCTGCGACTAACACCGAAAGCAGTCCGAAACCGATCATGAGATGTCCTGCAAAGTGATTTCCGAGCGCACCATCGGTAAGGACCTTGCACCTTATGACTGCGTACAAGGCGACATTAAGAAGCAACCCAGAAAGGACGGCTGAAATCGGCGTCGGGCCTTCTGCATGCGCATCAGGCAACCAGTTGTGCAAGGGTGCAAGACCAACCTTTGTACCGTAGCCAACTAGCAAGAAGACAAATGCAAGGGACATGATCACTGGGTTCAAATGAAACTTCACCGCGTTCAGGTTGGTCCAGAGCAGCGGGTTCAGGCCGGGACCGATCGCCCGTTGTGCGGCCATGTAAAGAAGAATCGTGCCAAAGAGAGCCTGGGCAATGCCGACCCCACAGAGAATGAAGTACTTCCAAGCCGCTTCCAAACTCGCAGGCGTCCTGTAAACCGAAACCAGAAGGACGGTTGTCAGCGTAGCCGCCTCCATGGCCACCCAGAGAATGCCCATGTTGTTTGTGGTAAGAGCAAGCAACATACAGAAATTGAAGAGTTGGTACATGCTGAAATAGAGACGCATGCGATTGGGCGTCATCTTTCCGCGATCTTCCTCAATTCTCATATACGGCCGAGAAAAGATTGAAGTGGTGAACCCGATCAAGGCCGTCAGGGTTACCAGGAAGACATTAAGCGAGTCGATAAAGAATTGCCTGTCCAAGGCAAAAACAGGGCCATGAGCGACGATTCTCGCCGTGAGAAATGCCGACGCCAGGAATGTCAGGAAGCTGAAGATGACGTTGATGTCACGCCCATTCGGTCGATGACCTACGAAGGCAAGCGTTATAGCTCCCACCAGAGGTGAGATAAATACAAGCACCAGCGGACTCATCTAGTCATCCTTCAAATTCTCAAGATTATGAATATCCAGACTCTCAAACTGCTCGCTTATTTGAAATAAGAAGACACCGAGAATGAAGACGCCGACTAGAACGTCAAGTGCGATACCCAGTTCGACAACCATGGGCATTCCGTAAGTTGCCGAAGTCGCCGCGAAGAAGAGTGCATTCTCCATCGCAAGAAAGCCAATGACCTGAGGTAACGCCTTGGACCGTGTAATCATCATCATGAAGGAAAGGAGAACGCACGCAAGGGCTATCCCGAGAATTCCAGGAACCACAGAAGATGAAAGTTTCGAGATGGGCAATGCCAAGTTGAAGGCGAAAACAACCAGAATGATTCCAACCAACATCGTGCTGGGGATGTTGATCAGAGTCTCAACATCCCACCTCACGTTGAGTCGCCTAATCAAGCGATGGAGAACCCAAGGGATCAAGAAAACTTTGAGAAGAAGGGTGAGGATTGCAGAATAGTAGAGATGCTCCTGGTGCGTCATTTGAGCAACCACCGTGGTGGCCGCAACCACAGTAAGCCCCTGCAACGCATAAAGATTTACAAGTGTGAGTACACGTCGTTGAGCTAGCATCGCAAACGCCAACATGAGCAGGAACGCCGCAAAGAGATTGACTAATTGGATGCTTAACGTTGTCATATCTTTATGCCCCCAACAAAATGTGAGTGAGCATTCCGATGACCCCAAGAAGGAATGCAGTCGCCAAGAACTCTGGCACTCGGAATATTCGCAATTTGGCCGAGAAAGTCTCGACAAGGGCGAGGACGAGACCGATTAATGTCAACTTCAACGCCAGGGACGGAAGGGCCAGGAGAAGACTCGAAGGGGTGGCCTTTTGACCAATCCCCCACGGCAAGAAGAGTGCAATACCAAGGGTCGAATATGCGAACAATTTCAGCGACGCAGCCCATTCCATAAGAGCAAGGTGGCGCCCCGAGTATTCGAGAATCATGGCCTCATGGATCATCGTCAATTCCAAATGGGTGGCTGGGTTATCGATTGGTACGCGCGCATTCTCTGCCAGGAAGACGAGAATGAATGCCATGCTTGCGAATACGAGACTGGGGTAGATCGCGAAATGCTTGCGAACCACCGCTTCCACAATTGTCGTCAAAGCAGTGGACTGGCCAATCAACGAAGCCGAAAAGAGCACGGTAAGGAGTGCCGGCTCAGCGAGAAACCCCACGAGCATCTCTCGTCTCGCACCCAGCGTCCCAAAAGCAGTCCCGATATCCATAGCGGCAAGGGAGATGAAAACACGTGCAAGAGCGAAGAGACCCACAAGAGCGATTGCATCAGCGGCGGCGGCGATTGGCAGATCCGTGGAGAGAGTAGGAATGATTGCATTTGCCAACAACATGCATCCAAAGACTACATATGGTGCGAAGCGGAACAACGGCGAGGCAGTGTCAGCCATTACGGAATCTTTATTAAAAAGTTTATGAAGCATCCGGTACGGCTGGAGGATGCCAGCCCCTTTGCGGTTTGAGAGCCATGAACGGACCTGATTCACCCACCCGAGCAGTAGGGGCGCAAGGAGAATAGGAGTGATCACCGAGATCAACTGGGAAAGTGCTCTGGTCATCGCCTGGCCGCCGGGACTAGTAGAAGGATGACAAGAAGTGTGATGAAGCTATACAGCAGGTAGATCGAGATTCTTCCCTGCTGAAGTTTGCCAACTTTGGTCGAGACGTACTCCGTCGCCCGAGCGATAGGCATGTAGATGCGATCCCAAAATTTATCGGTCACAACCACGTGATACTCAGGTTCGGTGTCCTCAGGCTTTGGAAGATGGCGATCCATATGAAAGAAAGGCTCAAATATCTGGCGAATCGGCTGGCCATAGCCTTCGGCCGTATCCTGCATTCGCGAATCTCTCCAAGGGCTTCCGCCACCCCAAGGCGCAGAGCGTCGGAGTCGGGCGTGATAGAGAAGACGCACCAATACAAATGCGACGGCACATGCTGCAATAACCCCCAATAAGAAATACAAAGGACCATAGCTTGCCCGAACGATCGAAGTTGGAGTCAGCAACCACCACCCATTGATACTTGCCTTATGAGCCAAGCCAATTCCTACTAGGCCTTTCGTAACAGGATCAATGAGATGGAGCACGGTATTTGGCGCTATTCCAAGCCCTATAGTTAAAAGCGCGAGCCAGCCCATGCCGATTTTTTCGAACTTCCCCGCATCATGGGCTTGGCTCAATTTCTCCTCTCGTGGCTGGCCAAGAAAAATGACGCCAAAAAATTTGACCATCGCGTAACCAGCAAGTGCTGCCGTTAATGCGATAGACGCCGTGGCTATAGGGATGAGCATGTTGAGAAATGGTTGCGGAAGCCCGGGCGTGAAAAGGAAACTTTGAAGTAACAGCCACTCCGAGACGAAACCCGAGAACGGGGGCAAGCCTGAACTAGCCAAGACGCCAACGAGTGCAAGCCAGGCAACCCACGGCATGAATCGAATTAGTCCGCCCAGGCGTCCAAGATTTCTCTCCCCTGTTGCATGTAGTACCGACCCGGTTGTTAAGAACAGGAGACTCTTAAAAAGAGCGTGACCCAGAACATGGTAGAGACATGCGGTTAACGCGAGAGCTGCGAGAGCGTTCATCCCATAGGAACGGAAAAGCAAGGCAAGGCCCATGGCTGCAAAGAGCAGTCCAATGTTCTCGATAGAGGAATAGGCGAGTAATCGTTTCATTTCGACCTGAACCGAGGCAAAGATCACTCCAAAAATCGCAGTTGTTAAGCCAAGGGTCAAAAGGACGACACCCCACCACCAGATGTGAAGATGTAGGAGGTCGAAGGTGACCCGCAGCAACCCGTAAACGGCCATTTTGAGCATTACCCCACTCATGAGGGCTGATACTGGCGAAGGCGCAGCGGGGTGAGCTTCTGGTAGCCACACGTGCAGAGGAAGAATCCCCGCCTTTGCGCCGAAACCAAATACTGCCAACAGGAATGCTGCTGAGGCCCAGAAGGTCGAAAGGTTTTGAACCCTCATGTTGGCGAAGGTGTAGTCACCCGTGTTTGCCTGCAAGACGCCGAAGCACAGGAGGATTGCAATGGCGCCGACGTGGGCGATGACAAGGTATAGAAATCCAGCAGCACGAATCTTTGGCAACCTGTGATTGGCGGTCACAAGGAAATATGAAGTTAAAGCCATGCTCTCCCACGCGACCATGAAGGCGTAGGCGTCATCTGCGATAAGCACCAGAGTCATACTCGCTAGAAAGAAATGAAATTCAAGACAGAGCAATCCGGGTGCCGTACCCTCCCCTGCACGAAAATATCCCGCAGCAAAAAGGGAAACACCAAAACTCGCGATGCCAATTACCAGAAGAAAGAAAGATGACAGGGCGTCAAGACGTAGATGAAAAGGAAGTTGAGGCAACCCCAATGAGAGTTGCTTGCTATCAACCAGACCACTCCCAAGGGAGCGGATAGAGGCGAAGGCAAGAATGAGTCCGGCAACGGCCCCAAGTGGGAAGAACACTCTTGCGACCAATGCAAATCGGTGAAGCGCCACGATACCCAGCAGACCCAGGGCAATCCAGGCACCTATTACCCAAAGCACCAGATCTATTGCCGGCATATTCAGCATTGCGTCCTAACGAGTCCTCACCACGATGCGTTCATAATTTGGTTCCAGCACCACAAGAGTGATGACGTACCCGCATTATACGTCGCTGACTTCTCAATCTAGGAAGAAGTCGGTAAGGAAGTCTTTTGTGCCAGGTACCACTGAGTATTTGTCTAGATCCGTGACCCCCTCAGATGCCAGCACCTCATCATCAATAAAGAAATTCCCGGTGCACTCCCTTGAAGGTCGATTAAGAATTGCATATGCAGCATCTGCAAGTATTTCGGGCTTGCGGCATGCGCCAAGATCGACTCCTGGAATCATGGCCAGCGCCGCAGTGTCGATTGCCGTACGAGGCCATAGGGCGTTTACGGCGATACCCTCTCGCCGAAATTCCTCTGACATACCCAAGACACACATGCTCATGCCGTATTTAGCCATTGTGTAAGCCAAATTGTTCTTGAACCACTTTGACTTCATCGACAGAGGGGGCGACAAATTCAAGATGTGCGGATTTCGGCCCTCCTCGGCCGATTTGCGAAGGTACGGGACCGCGGCCTGCGAGGTCAAGAAGGTTCCTCGAACATTGACATCGAACATCAAGTCAAAACGTTTGGCGGGCGTCTGTTCGGTGCGCGTGAGATTGATCGCACTGGCGTTGTTAATAAGAATGTCGATACCTCCAAACTCAGTGGCCGTTTCCGCAATGGCATGAGCGATCTGCTCTTCATCTCTAATATCGCACTGAATCGGGAAGGCAACTCCCCCTGCAGCACGAATTTCGTCGGCCGCTGTGAAGATTGTCCCCGGCAATTTCGGATTCACTTCTGCGGTCTTTGCGGCTATCGCCACCGATGCACCATCACGCGAGGCCCGCAGTGCGATTGCTAGTCCAATTCCTCGAGACCCGCCGGTAATGAAGATTCTCTTTCCTTCAAGGCTCATTGCTTCTCCCGCTTCGTCACAAAGTTCATCAATGCCTCTCTCGCTTCGTGGGATTGAAGGGCCAAAGTGAAAAGTTCAGCCTCCGCATTCATCACTGCTTTCACAGCATCGTAGGATCTGCTCTTTAGCAACGCTTTGGTGTGCAGTACCGCTGTCGGCGGTTGTTTGGAAATCTTCTGTGCGATTGACTGCCCCCGTTCATAAGCATCACCCGCAACCACGGTGACCAGTCCCATGCCCAACGCCTCCGTTGCGCCGAAACTCTCACCGGTCAGGAAGATGTGTGAAGCGCGCTGGTATCCAACCAACTGTGGGAATAGGAAACTAGACCCTGCCTCGGGCACTAGCCCAAGAGTGACAAAAGGCATCGAAAAAGATGCGGCTGGTTCCGCAACAACCACGTCACAGTGCAGCAACATTGTTGTGCCAATGCCTATTGCCTGTCCCTGCACCACGGTAACTATCGGTTTTGGGAAATCGCGGAGCTCGGTTAGAAAATCAAAGCCTTCCGACTCAGCTACCTTGCCAGAAGATTCAATAAAATCGTTAATATCGTTGCCCGCCGTGAAGTTCGCGCCTTCCGCCCGGATAAGAACACAACGGATCCCGAAATCCCCCACGGCATCCCTAAGGTGCTCTGCAAGGCTGGAATACATGCCCCGTGTGAGCGCGTTCATCTTTGCGGGCCGGTTCAGAGTGAGAGTCAAAACACTGCCGTCCCTTGTTGCCAGGATTTCATTCATTTGGCAATCTTATGGGTGGCGTTGGAGAAAGTAATGTAGGACAATCTCTATCGAGCCCTCGGAGAGGCAAGGTAAATGATGAGCGCAGATATCACCATACTGGCAAGGGAATTAACGCCTTTTGAACGCCTAGTTATGGACCTGCTCTGCGAAGGCAAGTCAAATGCGGCCATAGCCCACGAAACCTCACACACTGAGAAGGTCGTCGAAAACACGGTCAGTCGAACCGCAAAAACTTTCGGCATCAAAGCAGATGGCGACACCAACCTCCGAGTCCTTCTTGCATTGGCTTATCGGACTCACTACGGCGATAAGGCATTCGATCGCCTCGGAGTTGCATGCCAACACTTGGAAGTGGCGACCGACGGAAAGACTATTTGCACTCGTCACCTCTAAAGGGTTGCACACTTCCCTTTTTCACTATCTATATCTATATTCATAATGAATGAGAAACTCTCCATTAACAAACCATTGTGATCCAGTTAACTTCGGGTGATACACGTAACTCCTTAACATTTATCACACTTTTCCAAGGGCTATCTCTCGCCATTTGCTTCCAATCTCATCCATAACCGTGTGTAATAAGACCGTTCCTAACAAAAGGACATAAAAGGAGAGAAAATCATGAAACGTCGCACTTTCGACAAGATGGTTACCATAGTCGGTGTCGGTCTTAGCGTTTTTCTATTCGTGGCAGCCGCTTTAATGAACTGGGGCTACTCATTCACCAACAACACCGTAAAGACGCAACTATCAGCTCAGAAAATCACGATGCCCGGATCAACTGGAAATGCCAAAGAGGATGCAAGCACAACGGCATTCTTCAAGGACAACGGTGGCAAGTTGATGACCAATGGAAAGCAAGCGCAGATGTACGCAGATCACTTCATCGCATTCCATCTATCGAGTATGCCGACCTACGCAGCCGCATCTACCACTAACCGATCGGCTACGGCCGCTCTTGCAGCGGATCCCACAAACGCTGATTTGCAGGCAAAAGCTGATTCAGCCGCTAATACTGTTGACACAGTCTTTAAGGGTGAAAGTTTGCGCGGGATGTTGCTTAACGCATTCGCTTTCTGGCAGATCGGTCAGATTGCAAAGATCGGCGCATTGGCTTCGCTGGTCGGAGGAATTCTTCTACTGATTCTCTCAGTAGCTGGATGGGTACACCTTCGTCGCACTCCAGAAGACGCGACGATCTAGCCCTCTACTCTCCGTGAGGGTGAAGAAAACACCCCCCGATTTATCGGGGGGTGTTTTTCATTTCTTAATCCCTCTTAAAGATTGCTAGTTGAATTTAGCGCTCAGTTTTCCCAGAAATAAACTCTTCAGTACGCGCTTGCGCCTGATCATCTGTGTACTGCACGGGCGGGGTCTTCATGAAGTAACTCGCAGGCGAAAGAAGCGGTCCACCAATGCCTCGATCAAGACCAAGTTTGGCGCAGCGAAGGGCGTCAATGATCACTCCTGCAGAGTTCGGTGAATCCCAGACTTCCAACTTGTATTCGAGAGTTAGTGGAACGTCGCCGAACGCACGCCCTTCAAGACGCACGTAGGCCCACTTGCGGTCATCGAGCCAAGGAATGTAATCCGAAGGCCCGATGTGAACATTGCGTGCACCTAGGTCGTGCTCTAGCTGCGAGGTCACCGAATTTGTCTTCGAAATCTTCTTTGATTCAAGACGGTCACGCTCGAGCATATTTTTGAAGTCCATGTTTCCACCAACGTTAAGTTGGTAAGTGCGATCCAAATGCACGCCACGATCCTGGAAAAGCTTGGCCATGATGCGGTGGGTGATGGTGGCTCCGACCTGGCTCTTGATGTCATCGCCAATGATCGGCAGGCCGGCCTTGGTGAACTTGTCAGCCCATACTGGATCTGAGGCGATAAAGACTGGAAGGGCGTTGACAAATGCGCATCCCGCGTCGATTGCACATTGCGCATAGAACTTTGCGGCCTCTTCTGACCCCACTGGCAGATAGCAAATCAGAACATCAACGGCATTGTCCTTAAGCGCCTTCACGATATCAACCGGTGGGGCTTCAGATTCAGTGATCGTCTCTCGGTAGTAGCGACCGAGCCCGTCAAGAGTGACGCCACGTTGCACGACGACACCGGACTTCGGAACATCAGCAAACTTGATGGTGTTGTTCTCGCTAGCCCAAATCGCGTCCGCGAGGTCGAGCCCGACCTTCTTCTGATCTACGTCGAAGGCCGCTACAAACTTCACATTGCTGATGTGGTAACCACCAACAACGGCATGCATAAGGCCCGGGATCTCCTGATCCACAGGAGCGTCCTTGTAGTAGACAACTCCTTGAACGAGCGAGTTGGCGCAGTTGCCTACGCCGATAATTGCAACACGAATGTCGCCTTTGCCAGTTGTGATGGTCACGCTATTTCCTTTCGGTTTTAATCATGTCTTCCAACCAGGCAATTTCTCGCTCGGCGGATTCCAAAGAGTGACGTCGCCACTCTTCGAGATACTTATCAATGCCTACGGGTGACTTTTCCAATTCACCACGAAGAATTTCTGCACGCTCCTTGAGCCTGCGATGCCGACCCTCGAGGATTCGAACTCGATTGGTCCGAGATGTTGGGCCAAAGAAGGCAAAACGAATCTCAAAGCCCTCGTCCTCCCACGTGTCGGGGCTGACGGTCTCGGTCAATGTGGCAAAGCGCGCCTTGCCCTTCTCTGAAAGCCGATACACAATGCGGGAGCGACGTGAAAGACCGCCGTCTTCGGCAAATGACTCCTCAATAAGCCCCGCATCAAGCATCCGACGCAATTGCGGGTAGAGAACCGAGAAAGAGAGTGCTCGGAAGGGACCATAGATGGCGCTCATGCGCTTGCGGAGCTCGTAGCCATGTAACTCATCCTTGGAGAGGAGCCCAAGAAGGGCGAACTCCAAAGATTCGGTTCGAGAGCGCATGGATCCTTCCGGATATCGAATGGATATATCTATTCGATATATCGAATGCATAGTCAAGCGGATATATCCGATGTTGGCAAATCTGCCGTCTCGGCGTGGCGCGTATCCCCTAAAGGCCGATTTGAGCGTGGAGCGCCCTACCCTTGAAGCGCCTTCCCCGCAGGTTTACGAGCCGACACGGCTCATTACTACTGAGGAAGGAATCATTAATGTCCTTATTATCTTGGAAACTCCATGGCACCGGAAAAACTATCTCCCCCGGTGAGGTCGTCTCCACGGATGAGCGATTGAGCTGGCCTCGCACCATCGGTTTTGGTCTCCAGCACATCGCGGCAATGTTCGGAGCCACCTTCCTTGTCCCACTCATCACCGGGCTTCCACCCACGACAACCCTTTTCTTCTCAGGGTTAGGCACCATGCTCTTCCTGATCATCACAAAGAACCGGGTCCCTAGCTACCTGGGGTCCTCCTTCGCGTTCCTAGCACCTATCGCTGCGGCAGTGTCCAAAGGGGGAATGTCTCAGGCACTCGGCGGCGTGGTTGTAACTGGAATCATTCTGGCGCTCATTGGTTTGATTGTGCGGGCCGCCGGAATCGGATGGATCAACTACCTACTTCCTCCCGTAGTAACTGGAACCATCGTGATGGTGATTGGTTTGAACTTGTCGGGAGCGGCCAAGAATAATTTCTCTAAGGGACCTCTCGATGCCATTGTCACACTTGCCGCAGTTGCGATCATCGCGGCGTTTTCACGCGGCTTCCTAGGGCGCATCAGCATCTTTGCTGGATTAGTCATCGGATATCTCTTCGCGATGGTTCGCGGAGATGTGGACACCAAAGGCATTTCAGCGGCCAAGTGGCTTGCCGCCCCTCACTTCACCAGTCCATCTTTCAAAATCAGCGCAATAGTCCTCTTCCTACCAGTGGTTCTCGTCCTCATTGCTGAAAACGTCGGTCACGTAAAGGCCGTTGCAGCGATGACTGGCAAAAACCTTGACGACCAAATGGGAATGGCGCTCTTCGCAGACGGTGTTGCAACGACTCTCGCTGGAGTTGGTGGCGGATCAGGTACGACAACGTATGCCGAGAACATCGGCGTCATGGCGGCAACACGTGTGTACTCCACTGCGGCGTACTGGATCGCCGGTCTTGGCGCGATAATCCTCTCCCTATCGCCCAAGTTTGGTGCAGTATTACTAGCAACTCCCGTCGGCGCATTGGGCGGCGTGGAGACCGCGCTCTTCGGCATGATCGGCGTACTTGGCGCTCGCATTTGGATCGAAGGCAAAGTCAACTTCGCGGATTCGACCAACCTTGTCATCGCTGCCTCGGCATTAGTCATCGGCATTGCAGACATGTCATGGACCAGCGGCCAGTACACCTTCACCGGAATCGTCAACGCAACCTTGGTCGCGGTGATCGGATACCAAGTGCTCCACATGATCGCCAACGCGCGAGGCAACGTCGCGAGTTAGCCTGACTACCTGTTTGTCTTAAATGGGGATGGGCAAGGTTAGGCGAGCGTTCGATTTTCAGCTCGCCGGCCTTGGCTCATCCCCATTTAATTTGTAGGTAGGCGTGTGACTCGCGAAGGTAGGATCGCGTGGTGATCATTCCGACGCGATTGTGGCAGTACGCGATTGCGTCGATCATCATCATTATCGCCCCTGGCCCCAGTGTCCTTTTCATAATTGCTCGCGCGATTGCCTGGGGACGGAAGACGGCCGTGTATTCCGTTGTCGGAAATGTGACTGGTGCATTCCTTCTTTCGGTCCTCGTCGCACTTGGCTTAGGCCCAATTCTTCAGCATTCGAGCCTTGCCTACTCGGCGGTGCAATGGGGTGGAGGTACCTACCTCATCTACTTAGGTGTTGATGCACTTCGCCACCGTCGGATTCATGCCGCAGACATGAAGATGAAGGGCGGCATCGCACCGAGTGCTCTTCAATCAGTGCGAGATGGATTCTGGGTCGGGGTGCTTAACCCAAAGACACTTGTCTTTTTTGCTGCGGTACTTCCGCAGTTCATTGATCGAGAACGAGGGCACGTCACCTTCCAGCTTCTTCTATTGGGCACGCTCTTTGCAATCATGGCAATGATCTCAGATGGTAGTTGGGGACTCCTTGCGGGCACTGCACGCGAATGGCTAGCAACCGATCCCTCGCGTTTACTCAAACTGCGCACTACGGGGGGAGTCGTCATGATTGTCCTTGGCGTGCTCGTGATCGCCTCTGCCATCGAACATGCCTTCAAATAAACCAAGGACGCAATGAAACCCGCGATCGAAAAACACATCGTCAAGGTTCTTACCTCCGCACAAGTCCTTAACGGAGTTGGCACTGCCGGAACCGTTGCCGCGGGCTCACTTCTCGTTTCCTCAATATCGAAATCGGAGTCATTGGCCGGCCTTGCCCAGACCAGTGCAGTGCTTGGCGCTGCTGCCATGGCACTGCCATTATCCCGTCTCACCATTCGCGGTGGCCGAAGGATGGCATTGTCGACTGGATATTTGGTTGGTGTTGCCGGAGCAATTCTCGCAATTGTTGGAGGATCTACTCAAGTGCTTATCTTGATGCTCCTCGGCACATTCCTTGTGGGCGCCGCATCCGCTGCCGGGTACCAAGCTCGTTTTGCAGCCGTGGACCTTGCAACGGATGAAACCCGGTCACGCCACCTCTCGATGGTCGTATGGGGCTCAACGGTCGGCGCCGTTGCAGGACCCAACCTCATGGAGCCCGCAGGTAATCTGGCCAATTCAATTGGCCTTCCACGACTTGTGGGTCCCTATTTGATCGCGGCAGTATCCCTGACGCTTGCATCAATTGTCATCACTTTGTTCCTGAAGCCAGATCCTTTCCTCACAGCCATGAGTTATTTGCCCGAGGCTTCCCAACACGAGAGTAGAAGATCGACTCGTTCGACATTGAAGACCATCTCGAAAAACCCTTCAGCACTCTTTGCAATCGCTTCGATTGCCGTTGGTCACATCGTGATGGTCTCCGTCATGGTGATGACACCCGTCCACATGGCGCATGTTGATGTCACCCTTACTGTGATCGGCCTAGTCATAAGCGTTCATGTTGCAGGGATGTACGCCCTATCCCCGATTGTTGGTTACCTAAGCGATTGGCTGGGCCGCAAAAGGGTGATCCAAATCGGCACACTCATTCTCCTTCTCGCTTGCTTAATCGCCGGACGCTCTCCAGGTGCAAGCGCTATTTCGCTGGGAGTTGGGTTGTTTCTTTTGGGCCTTGGCTGGTCATGCACCTTGATCGCCGGATCAGCATTGCTATCCGAATCAGTCAACGAGGCACTACTCCCCTCTGCCCAAGGGGCTTCGGATCTCACGATGAACCTCGTCGGCGCTATTGGAGGCGCATTGGCAGGAGTAATCATCGCGATATTGAGCTACGGATGGCTGTGTGCAATTGCGGCTATACCAGTGGTATTCCTTGCCGTGTGGTCACTGCGACTGAAGGTGGGCACAATAGAGTTATGAGAAAACCTGCCACTCCTGCGCGCGAAAACATCTCTCCTTCCGACCTGACCTTCGGTCTTTCCACCTGCAAGAGATGTCTATGGATCAAGTACTGGCACAAGGTGACCATGCCAGGTGCCTTCCCATTGGTTGGCACATTCTCTGCCCTTCAGGAGAAGGCCTTTCGCGGCGTGGCAACGCAAGATATTGATCCCTCTCTTCGACCAGGGCGGGTGACCAAACTTGCAGAATGGGTGAAGAGCAAGCCCCTGGTGGTCAATGGCGAGGAGTCACGGTGGCGAATCCTCGGCAAGTATGACCTGGTTGCCGAAAACGAAGACGGCACCGTCGCCCTCATCGATTGCAAAGTCTCAGATAGCGCGCGCGATTCCGGCGATTTCTACTCTCCTCAACTTGAGGCGTATGCCTTTGCGATGGAGAATCCAGCTGCGGGAAAAGCGCTCGATGTGGCAACCATGGGTCTTCTCGTCTGGAACCCGAACAAAGTCATTGGAACCAATTCGCAAGAGTACGCTTTTGGCGTTAGCCAGAAATACGTACCTGTTCCCCGTGACCACGAGAAATTCCAGTCCGTGATTGGTGACTTCATTAACGTCTTAGAGGGCCCGCTTCCCTTGCCGGGGCCAACGTGCACCACATGTAATTATCTGGTTGAACGTTCCGCGTTGGAGAACTAACCAAACCTAATCGGCTTCGTCGATCTCGGCTTTGCGTCTGGTGGCAAATATGTCTACGTACTCCTGGCCCGAGAGCGCTTGAATCTTTCTCATCAGATCGTCGGTGTGATCGCGCAGAAGTTGAAGATTGGTCGAGTCGCCTTCGAGATAGATGGGCTCGCCAAAAACCATCTTGACCCTCATGATCTTTGGGATCACTTTGCCTGTTGGCTGAATCTTGTCCGTATCAAACATCGCAACGGGGATGATCGGAGCCCCTGATTCAAGAGCAAGGCGAACAAGGCCAGTGCGACCCTTGTAGAGACGCCCGTCCGGGGATCGGGTGCCCTCTGGGTATATGCCGAGGCAGTTGCCATCGGACAAGACCTTCAATCCCGTGATTAAGGCCGCTTCGCTACGACGACCTCCTGAGCGATCCACGGGAACTTGTCCCAGTGCAATGAAGGTGAGTTTTTTGAGCAAGCCCTTCGGTCCTGGAGCGGTGAAGTATTCGCTCTTCGCCAAGAAGGTGACCTTCCGAGGGACCACTAAAGGCATAAAGATCGAATCGCTAAAAGAAAGATGGTTGGAGGCCAGAATGACTGGGCCGGTGACTGGGACATTTCGAAGACCAATCACTTTGGGTCTAAAGAGCACCATCAGGAAAGGGGTCAAGAAGGCGCGAAGAAGGCCATAAGGCAGATTCACCGTGCGCTCCTCAATCTAGTCATCGACACCGGGTTCTTGAAGCTCTTTCAAGGCCCACTTTCCCAGAGGACCAATTTAGTGGGTCTTGCCCCTCTGTGACACTATGGGAATGTGACGGAGAACCCAAACTTGCAAGGTTTGGAGTTAATCGCGGGCGACGTCGGGGTTCTCATCCTCCATGAGGCCGCAACCACGACCAATTTGGCCTCTACATGGGCTCACACTCTCCATGATGCCGGAATGAGCGTCACTCTCCCGGTGCTTGCAGAGAAACCCGTCACCTGGCAGGAGATTAATTCCGACAATCTGCAAGATTGGCTAACGGTCTCAGAAGAATCACTCGCATTCTTGAAAAGTCGGTGCAGTGCGGTTTTCCTGATCGGTATCTCAATGGCCAGCACCATCGTTCTGCGACTTGCAGAACTTCTCGGTGAGGAAATTGACGGTGTCATTTTACTAGAACCGTCTTTGCCAAAAAATCGATTCGCACTCCGGAAAGTATGGAGAACTATCGATGAAGAACTTTATTTAGTAGAACAGCCGTTGATCATGCTCTACTCGAATCTTGCCAACGGCGAATTCTCTGAGAACGCCATGGTGATTTCAAATAGCGTTACTTCGCCCTTTGTGCGAGAAATCGTTCTAGCGAACTCATTCGCGGACCTGCCGATCATCCTCGAAGAAGCATCTTCGTTTATCAATGAAGTTGCAAACGGATTCTGGCTTACTGATGTCGGGGCAGACGACAATGATCTCATTGATGCCGAATTTGAATCCATCATCGCCGGGCTCTCGCTGGATGAATCGGTTCCAACCAGTTTCCTCGATGATCTAGATAGACCAGATCCTGAGGAGCATTTTCAAGAACCCGATCCTGCGCTTGAACCCATTCACGATCGCTCCAAACGCAATGCACTGTTAGCAATGTTCATTGGTCCGATATACGCAATCGGGGCCGCTGTCGCTGGCTTCAATCCTTTCGGCATCGAACCTTGGCCTGGAGTACTTCTGTTTATTGGAGGGCTCGCCTCTTTTTTCTACCACTTACGTGATGGCAACAACGACGATGATGGCGCAATCCTCTAACCACCTTTAGGCTTTCGGATATGAACAAGCAATTTCGTTGGGGAATCATAGGCACAGGTGGAATCGCCAGGGCGTTTGCGATTGATCTACAGAGACTCTCTGACCACAAAGTGGCAGCGGTTGGATCAAGGTCCTCTCACAAGGGCCATGCGTTTGCTTCTGAGTTTGCAGGTTGCCTTGCCTATGGAAGCTACCAAGAACTAGTTGCGGACCCGAACATCGACGGTATCTACGTTGCGACTCCTCACCCGACGCATGTATCCAGCACCTTGCTGGCATTGCGTGCAGGTAAACCAGTCCTGTGCGAGAAACCATTCGCTGTGAATTCAAATGAGGCCAAGCTCATGATCGACACAGCGCGGGAGATGAACCTGGCATTGATGGAGGCGATGTGGACCCGCTTCCTACCGCACATCAAGAAGGTCCGCCAGATTGTGAACAGTGGAGTCATTGGCGAAATCATCAACGTCGAGGCAGACCATGGGCAGCGCCTTGCGGCCCTTCAAATCCCACGTTTGATGCTTCCTGAATTTGCCGGCGGGGCTCTGCTTGATTTGGGGATTTACCCCATCTCATTTGCCCACATGGTACTTGGCGTCCCGGACAAGATCACGGCATCGGCGGCATTCACGGCCGAAGGGGTTGATAGTCAGACAAGCATCATCTTTGACTACGATTCCGGCGCGCAGGCAATTCTTACGGCGAACATGATTGCAAAAAGTCCATGCAGGGCGGTCATCAACGGAAGTCTTGGTCGAATCGAGATTAATCAAACTTTCTATAGTCCCGCTCCAATGCGCGTGGTGTCGAACGACGAATCCGTCACGGAGTATCCAAATGATTATGAGGGACATGGCCTTCGCGAACAGGCGATTGAATTTGCAAACCTAGTTCGTCGCGGCGAAAAGGAATCCTCGCTATTGACCTTGGATGAAACTCTTCAGATTATGCGGTCTATGGACAAGATCCGTGAATTGATAAAACTCTCTTTCCCTATCGAATGACCTAAGCGCGCGCCAGATCCGCAGCCCCAACAAGACCGGCCTCGTTGCCAAGTTCTGCTGCAATGATCCGAGGTGAGGGATGCTTGCCAGCAAAGGGCATGTTCCGCTCAAGTGCTGCTCTTGTTGGTGCAAGCAAGATTTCACCTGCGTCAATGACTCCGCCGCCGATAACGACACACGCAGGATCCAAGACCACCGACAGTGACGCAATACCTGCACCGAGCCATTGCGCAGTCGTATTGAATGCCGCAAGCGCCACCGCATCGCCTTGACGAGCGGCATCGGTAATGTGCTTTCCAGTCAACCCCGCAACCGTGCCATCGCCAAGGGCGAGCAAATTTCGAGCAACCTCAGGTGAAGCACTGATTGCCTCCCGCGCATGTCTTAACAAGGCATTACCTGATGCGTACTGTTCAAAGCACCCTCGTGCCCCGCATCCGCAAAGGTGGCCATCAGGTACAACTCTCATGTGACCAAACTCTGCCGCGATTCCGAAAGCGCCGCGGTAGAGCTGTCCGTTTACGACAACGCCCCCACCAATACCAGTCCCAATAGTCAGCATCATCAGGTGATGCTCATTGACTCCGGCTCCAAAGCGCGCCTCCCCCCATGCCGCCGCGTTTGCATCGTTTTCAATGACGAGAGGCAGCCCAATGAGCGCGCCGAGTTCCTTATCGAGATTGACTCCGTTCCAGCCCGCGATGTTCGGCGTGGCCAGCATGGTCTTTCGGTCGGAGGAGACAAATCCAGCAGCGGAGATACCCACGCTTGAGACTTCAAAATCCCGCATGAGTTCGAGTGCTACGTCGGCAATGGCTTGAGTTAATGCTGAGCCACCCTGACGAGGCGTGTCCCGACGAGCATGGGCTAGAACGATCCCGTTTTCATCTACGACGCCACCAAGAACCTTGGTGCCGCCGACATCGACACCGATTGAAAATGCCATTTATTTCTCCGCGTGTGTTTTGAGCTGTTCCAACGCCATATCTATGGTTGCCTTCTCTGCTTTGTGAAGCATCATGGCTGGGATAGGCATTGAAATCTCGACGTGGAGTTCATAGGTGACTTCAGTCGTGTCCTCATCTTGAGCAGTAATTATGTATGCGCCGTCCATGGCCGTCAAAAGGTCGGCCTCTGACATGGAAAAGTTCAACCGCTGGGGGGCCTGGCTCCAGTCGTAATCAAGTGTGACCCGATCCTTCATCATTCCGGCATCAATGGTCAGAGTTGCCGATGTCGCACGTCCTTTCTCGTCCTTTTTCAGGATCGCGACCGACTTAATTGCACTGGACCATGTGGGATACAACGCAAGGTCAAAAAGAATGCCCTCAACTTTCGAAAGTGGGGCCTCGATAGAAATCTTTCCAGTGGACGTATCGGTCATAACCATAGGTTACCCCCTCCCTTTACGCTTCCAGTCGCGCTAGCGTTGGAGGCATGAATGAAATGACAGTGCCCGCCCTTGTTCCTGCAGCCACGGCTGGAAATCTTACAAACCTAGTTGCCGAGCGGGCCTGGTTTGAACCAGAACGCGTCATGCTGTCGCGGCCATTGGGCCAAGGCTGGCAGGAAGTCAGCGCCAGAGAATTCGAATTCGAGGTTCGGGCGGCAGCAAAGGGCCTTATTGCTGCGGGAGTACAGATTGGCGATCGAGTCGCGATCATGGCTCGCACACGGTACGAATGGACGATCTTGGATTTTGCGATTTGGTTTGCAGGCGGTTGTGTCGTTCCGATTTTTGAAACCTCCTCAGCAGAGCAAGTCGAATGGATTCTCAGTGATTCAGGCGCGGTGGCAATAATTGTTGAGACGCCAACGCATCGAGAATTGGTCTCGGGTGTACTTCCCGCACACACCAAAAAAGTGTGGACGATCACCGAAGAGGCGATGCACATTCTTGCCACGAGTGGCGAGAGCGTTTCTGACGAAGAAATCGACCGTAGACGAAATGCCTTGGTGCCGGACACCCTCGCGACATTGATCTACACATCGGGTACGACTGGTAAGCCAAAGGGCGTGCAACTCACTCATGGCAATTTCCTTTCTGAATGCGGCAACGTCGTGCAAAGCGCGCCAGATCTTTTCCTTAAACCAGGGGGTTCAACCCTGTTATTTCTGCCCGTCGCGCATGTATTTGGTCGCATGGTTGAAATTGGAGCCGTAAGCGCGGGACTTCACATGGCACATTGCGGAGATCCAGCTACCCGACTTGCTATCGATCTTGGCTCCTTCAAACCAACATTCGTCCTTGCCGTGCCGCGAATCTTCGAAAAGATCTACAACGGGTCCGAAGCGCACGCCGAAGCTGGCGGCAAAGGCGCCATTTTCCGAAAAGCAGCAGCCACTGCAATTTCCTATAGTCAAGCAATGGATAAAGGGAAGATCTCTCTACCTCTCATGATCAAACACCGCCTCTTCGACAAGTTGGTGTTTTCGAAGATTCGAGCAGGCATGGGTGGACGGGTAGATGCGGCAATTTCTGGTGGCGCACCACTAGGCGAACGACTCGGACACTTCTATCGAGGTGCGGGCATTCGTGTCCTTGAGGGATATGGATTAACGGAAACAACCGCTGGCGCCACCCTTAACGTCAGCGATCACCTAAGAATCGGATCCGTCGGCCGGCCCATTCCCGGAACATCGGTTCGCATTGACGACGATGGCGAAGTTCTCATCAAGGGTCCGATTGTCATGCGAGGTTATTGGCAGAACGACGCGGCGAATTCTGAGGTATTCACAGAGGATGGATGGTTCAAAACCGGAGACCTTGGACGCCTTGATGACGAAGGGTTCTTGTACATCGTCGGCAGAAAAAAGGAATTGATTGTGACATCTGGAGGCAAGAACGTCGCCCCCGCCGTGTTGGAAGATCGCATTCGCGCGCATCCGCTCGTAAGCCAATGTGTCGTGGTCGGAGACAACAAACCATTTATCGCCGCGCTTATCACCCTTGATCTAGATGCACTAAAGCCCTGGGTGGCGATTCACAAGAAAGAGTGGACTTCCGTTGCCGAATTGGCAAAAGATCCTGACTTGATTGCGGTGGTTCAAACGGGCGTTGATGAAGCTAATAAGGCGGTAAGTCGCGCCGAATCTGTTCGAAAGTTCACCATCCTCCCAACCGATTTCACCATTGCAGGTGGGCAACTAACGGCGAAACTGTCCATAAAACGACACGTAGTGGCAAAGGAATTCGCCGACGAGATCGAAGCGCTCTACGCATAGAGCGACTAGATGATGTCTCATGATCAAAAGCGATTGGCTGATCGCGCGCGTTTGGCGCGTGAATTGCACGACGGAATCGCGCAGGACCTCGTTGGAGTCGGCTACTCGCTTGATCTCCTGCTAGCCAATCCTGAGGCCACGGTAGAGGCTCGGTCTCAGTTGCGGGCTCTGCGTTTCACCATTACCGAATTAATCGACAAGGTACGAAGAGAGATCTACTTTCTACGTCAAATCTCCTCGGTCACGCTTTCTCAAGGCATCAGGGTAGCTGCTCAAGAACTACTGCCTGGACTTGGACTCACTCTAGATATTGACGAGATCCCGCTAGCTTCGGACTCCGAGCTCTCATACGAGATACATCGAATTACACAAGAAATCCTCCGCAACATCGCTGCACACGCCCAGGCGCACAACATCACGATCTCACTCCACGGAAATGAAGATGCGATCAAACTCTGTATCACCGATGATGGCGTGGGTGGCGCGATCGAGTCCAATATCCAATATGGGATGCAGAGCATCCGAGATCGCGCACTGGCAATTAATGGAAAGCTCGAAATCCAATCCGACACAGACGGAACGAAGGTTTCTCTCCGAATACCACTTGAAAATCATGCAAACTGAGCATCATCTAATTTCAATCTTGTTGATAGACGACCACCAGGTTGTACGCGATGGCCTTCGGGTGGCGCTGCAGAACGAGGGCTTCAATGTCATTGGCGAAGCGGCCACCAAGAATGAAGCATTTGCCCAGATAGCCCATAAGGATCCCCACGTCATCGTTGTCGATTTGAATCTTCCAGATGGCAGCGGGCTCGAATTGATCGCGTGGGCAAGGCAGGTATCCCCGACGATCGGGATCGTGGTTCTTACACTCAATGACGATGACGCGCACTTGCTTGCCTGTCTTGATGCAGGTGCAAGCGCATATGTCCTCAAGAGCGAACCGGTGAAAGAAGTTATTGCAGCCGTTTCGCACGCTTATGCGTCCCCCCTAAGTTTCTCAGGGAAAGGATTGAGCTCGGCGATATCCCGAAAAGAAAATGGGTTCGGCTTGACTCCACGCGAACTGGAGATCTTGGCACTGCTACCCAATGGACTGACGTCAGCTCAAATTGCCTCAGAACTATTTATTAGCGAAGCAACGGTCAAAACCCACTTGTCTTCCGTATACCGCAAACTATCGGTGGCCAACCGAAGCGAAGCTGTAGCCCAGGCCATCAAGCATGGACTAGTGGGTTAGATTCCTAGAAGCTCCGCGAATTTCGACGACCAGATTTCCCACGACCAACCGGATGCAACCCATTCACTACCCACCGCCCCCATGGCTTTCATTTTCGTCGGATCAGAGAGCACTCGAACGATGGCTCCAGCGATCTCGTTGATGTTTGTGCCATCGACGACAATTCCAGTTACCCCATCGACTACGGCGTCTGGTGCGCCACCTGAGTTGCCCGCAATCACCGGCAGTCCACACCCGCTTGCTTCTAAATAGACGATTCCCAAGCCTTCAACTTCAAGGCCGCCCATCCGTGACCTTGAGGGCATTGCGAAAATGTCTCCGCAACGGAAGTAGGAGGGAAGTTGCGAATAAGGAACCCTGCCAACGAATGTGACGTGATCCTTGACATCATTGTCCTGGACCAACTTCTCTAAATTCTTTCTGTAGGTTCCCTCACCCACGAACAACACATGAGCATTGGGGATGGTCTTTCGAATTAAAGGCAATGCTTGAATGAGTCGGTCCTGTCCCTTGCGGGGCACCAAACGACCCACACTAACGATGACTGCCTTCTCCTTAAGTCCCAACCTCTCGCGCAAACTACTCGGCGCAGTGTCAGGTGAAAAATGCGAGATATCTATGCCGGGAGCGATTCGAACCATCGCATTGCGCGCTGTAGGCGATAGCGCCTTAGAGATATTGCTCTTGGTGAATTCCCCGAGATAAGTGAGTGCGTCAAGGTTGTCGCCTATATGGCGAATTGCCCATGAGAATGGGAAAACTTTGGCCCACCACACCTCATGGCCATGCGTGAGAGAAACGATCCGCGAAATTCCTGCTTTGCGAAGGGCGGAGGCGAGAAGTCCGAGAGGAGCTGCCGCACCAAAACAGGCGGCAGAGAAACTGCCCTGTTTAGCGATCTTCTTGAGGGTGCGTGCAACACGCGGGGTCGGAAGCAACATTGTGGAGCGGTCGCGGATAACCTCAACGCCGTAATCCTGCCGCCACTTTGCGTCGTAATCAGACGTGTCTCCCTGCGATGAAGTAAATACCGTCACCGAATCCTTTGGGAGGCGCTCGACCAAACCCATAACGAAGGATTCAATTCCTCCACTGCGAGGACCGAAGTCATTTGTGACGAACAGTATTTTCTTCATTTAGAAACGACGCGCTGAGACTAATCGCAGATTTCCAAAATACCTTCCAAAAGATTCCACGCGCACGCGGGCACCAGTATGCGGCGCGTCCACCATCTTCCCCCCGCCAAGATACATTCCATTGTGCGAAATCGGAGACCCGAAGAAGACGAGATCTCCTGGGCGAAGTTGGTTTAGTGGCACCCTCTTGCCGTAATTCGCCTGTGCTGCCGCTGAGTGCGGCAACGACACTCCAGCGGCCTGGTAAGCGCGCATAGTAAGACCTGAACAATCCCAATAGACCATGCCTGCCGCACCAAAGACATAACGATCACCTATTTGCTTGAGTGCAAACCGAATGGCGATTCCGGCACGTCCTGAAATTCCGCCTACTCCCTTTGCAAATGCGAGTGATGACTTCTGGTCTGCGGCGTTGGCTTGGGCATTGAGTTTGGCAAGACGAATCCGATCAGCCTTCTTGAGTTTGGAAAGAAGTTTCTCGACGTCTTTGAGTTTGGAATTGGCCAGTGCAGTCTGGGCAGCCAACCGTGCCTGGGTGGCACGCACCAGCGTCAACTTGTCGTTCACCGTTAGCGTCGTCGCATCAAGCCTTTGGCGGGCGGCGGCATATCGATGGAGTTGCAGGGATTTGCGTCGTGTGATGGCCTCCAGAGACCCAGCAGAAGAGAGGTACAACGTGGGATCTGAGGAGAATAGGAGTTCCAAACCCTGACTCAACCCGCCGGATTGGTACTGAGAGATGGCGAGCGCACCCAGGGATTTTCGAAGTTGAGCCACGCTTGCCCCTTGCACCGCTGCCTGCTGACGAATGCCGCTGAGGGTACGGGTGAGCTGCATGAGCTGAACCTTGGCCGCCTGGGCTCCCTCTGCCGAAGCCGCAGCCTGTTCTTGGAGGGCGACGATCTGGCGCTGGACATCACGAAGAGACGGTGCCGCCTGGGCTGGGGCCATGGTGGTGATCATCAAGGTTGCGAGGGCAAGACCTACCCGGGCGACCTTGGCGGATTTCATCTGGTCAGGCTAACGGGGCATCCGTGTCGACTCAACCCGAACAGCAGGTGGCAAACCTTGGAATTAGCCCTGAACTGCCCTCTGGAAGCGGATTGGGGGCACAATCCCGCGTGAAGAGAGCAATTCGATGGCTTCGACTGTCTTCTCGCTGACCTCTTCCCGTGGCGCCAAGAAAGAGGTGACGACGCAGTCTTGGCAGGCAATATCACGCATAATGCAGGTATCGCAGTCGATGATCATGAAGGCACGCTAGCAAGGGCCACTGACAAGGGCGGCGGTTAGAGTTCGCCCATGGCCGTGATTGCATCCCTCGTGCTCGCAGCCGACGGATCCAGCACCCTTGCCGGAACCTCCGACACAGTCACCACGCCGATCGACCGCCAACGTTTTCTTGCCCGCCGACGACTTAGCGATGCAATTCTCATCGGGGGCAATACGGCCCGCAACGAGCGCTACGAAAAGACTCCGGTACCACTCGTCATCCTTTCGCATACGCGACCCACCCTTCTCGACAAGAACCCGAAAGCCCACTGGTGGTCGCTCTCCCCCGTGGAGGCCGTGGCTCGGGCCCGTTGGGAATTCGGCAACACCCTCTCCATCGAAGGCGGCATCGCCTTCGTCTCAGAACTACTCGACGCAAAGCTAATCTCCCAAATGGAGTTGAGCATCACCTCGCATATTGGAGGGGAAAACAAAGTGGACTATCTCGACCTACTGGCCCATTTTGAGAAGATCGAAACGGAAGAGTTAGAGGGAACGATTTTTCACACCTGCACTTTCCCGATTACGACCCGGAAATAATCGCGACCCCGACAACAGCAAGGACGATTCCCGCGTATTGAACCCGATGCAAGCGCTCGTGGAGAATCTTGAATGCCAGTACGGCGGTCATGATGGGAAATAGCGATCCCAGAACCATCACGATCGAGACAAGTCCCCGAGTTGAGGCAATCCCCAGAAGCAGATTCGCTGAAAAATCCGCAACTCCGATGAAGATCAATCTTGGGAGATCTGATCTCCCGACTCCCCCGACGCTTCGAAACTTAATGGCGATAGAAGATGAGAGTACAAAAGTTGTGGCACGCATGGTCACCATCGTCATCAAAGCACTCGTTGCGGATCCTTTTGCCATGAATACCAGCGCGGTTCCAAACCCCGCAGCGGCACCAACAGCAAACAGCACTGGACGAAGTGGAAGACCTTGTGAAATTTCTGGCCCACTTGCACAGAAAGCGCCAACAAGTGCAACCGTGATTCCAATCCCTTGAAGGTAGGGAACATGCTCACCAGTAAGAAGGGCAACAGTCACTGGGACAATCGCGCAGAGCGAGCTGATGGGAGAAACAACTCCCATTCGGCCGCTGGCCAATCCTGCGTACAAACAGACAAGTCCAAGATATCCAGTAATTCCTGCGATTACTCCAGGGAAAAAATATCCGCCATGACCGAAGGCAGGTGCTTCCCACTGCCCTGTCGCGACAACAATGAGCAATCCGAAAATCAAACCGATGGCTTGAGACATCCCTGTCACTGCGATTACTGGGAGCCGTTTGGCCAACCGGCCGCCCTCGAAATCGGCGCTTCCCCAGAGCAATGATGAAAAGAGAGAGAGGAAAATTGCCATGTGCGGAAGGCTACCGCCCCGCCTCCCACATTTGACCAGGAGATATCCATAGATTGAGGCAGTGGACGCAAAGGGCTTTGCAAAAGTTGTCGACGCCTTGCGTGCCTTTACTCCCCGCACAGAAATTCTTCTTGAAGAAGTCCCTCCGCCGCAAAAGTTGGCGGCTTTCTCCTATGCATTCTCTGCCGATGTAAGCAATGGTCTTCTAGGAGATGCGGAGGACGAAATCGCCTCTGGTCGCTTTGTCTTACTCCACGAACCAGGCGGCCAGGAAACGTGGGAAGGCGAATTCAGGTGCGTCACCTACATTCGCGCCGATGTCGATGTCGTGATGCAAGAAGACCCTCTTCTTCCTGAGGTGGGCTGGAACTGGCTTTTGGAATCACTCTCGCTTGCAGGATGCAAGTACGTCGCCGCTAGCGGAACAGTGACTCGGGTTGCGAGCGCCTCTTTCGGAAAACTCTCACCACGAAGTGACGAAGCAGAAATCGAGATTAGAGCATCGTGGACGCCGCTGATCACATCGGCTGAAGACATCTGCTCGCACATTGCAGGTTGGTGCACGCTTCTTGCCGAGTTATCAGGTCTCGCTCCGATTCCCGACGGTGTCACCGCAATCAATCCGCAGACGAACTCGAATAATCGCGGCCGACGTTAATCAATGACCGAGCAAATCCAAGAAGGCGAAGGCGCCACTCCACTTCTCAAACCGACGGGTGGCACACCTACAGTAATAACCACCGAAGAGGAACTCAGTGACACCTTAAACCTGCTGGAAAGCGGAAGCGGAGCGTTTGCCATCGACGCCGAACGCGCATCCGGCTACAAATACAGTTCTCGTGCCTACCTGATTCAAATCAAACGCAACAATGGCGGTCTTCATCTCATCGACCCCATTCCTTTTCACCAACAGGATCCATTCGAAATACATCCGCTCTTTCACGAACTCAACGATCTGATCCGTACCGATGAAGTCATTCTTCACGCAAGCACACAAGACTTGCCCTGTCTTCGCGAAGTCGGACTACATCCTTCACGATTATTCGACACAGAATTGGGGGGGCGAATCGCAGGTCTACCCCGCGTTGGCTTGGGTGCGTTGGTCGAAAGCCTCCTTGGCATCTCCCTTGCCAAGGAGCACAGTGCCGTCGACTGGTCGCATCGTCCTCTTCCAGAGGAATGGCTGACCTACGCAGCTCTTGATGTCGAACTCCTTGTCGAACTTCGCGAAAAGATAAGTGAACTTCTTGACGCTCAAGGAAAATCTGTATGGGCGGCGCAAGAATTCAACGCCATCCTTCAAGCACCACCATCGCCACCGCGTAAGGAACCCTGGCGACGATCCTCCGGGATTCACAAGGTGAAACGTCGAGACCAATTGGCCATCATCAAATCCTTATGGCACGAACGAGATGACTTGGCTCGCGAGGCAGATGTGGCACCAGGAAAGTTCCTTTCAGACGCCGCGCTCTTGGAACTCGCACTCCACGTTCCCAAAACGAAAGCTGAAATGGAGAAGGTGCTTAGACCAATCGGTGCACGCGCGCGATGGTTCGAGCACAGTGCGCAGTGGTTAAGCGCCATCAACACCGGCAAGGCAGTCCCAGAAAGCCATTGGCCTCAAATGCGCGCGGATTCGGATGCAATGCCGCCGGTCAAAATCTGGCGCGACAAATTCCCAGCCAAGTTCGCCCCGCTCTCGCACGCGAGAGCAGCGATCGAAACGGAGGCAGAGAAACTCTCGATCCCGCCTGAGAATCTCATCTCACCCGAATTGGTTCGAAGGCTTTGTTGGAGTCCGCCCGAAGGTTCGACTATGAAACTAGATACTGATGCGGTCATCGCAAACCTTGTCGTACTTGGAGCGCGTCAATGGCAGGCCGACATCGTTGGACCCTTAATCGCTGCTGCGCTACTAGAACGCAAACCTCTTGTGATTGCCACGGAAGCGGTCGAAGAGTCGACCGACACATGAAAGGAGAACCAATAATCCGCCACACCGCGCGGGTTCTCTTGGTAGACGAATTCGATCGGGTACTCCTTTTTCAAGGACAAGATCCATCTGATCCAACAAATGCCTATTGGTGTCCAGTGGGTGGAGGCATTGAGAAAGGCGAATCGCCCGAAGATGCCGCCAGGCGAGAGGTGCGCGAAGAGACTGGATTGTCTGATTTTGATCTTGGGCATCATGTATGGAATCGTCAAGACGAATATTCTTTCAACGGAAGAGATTATCGCGTTAGCGAGACGTGGTTCTTTTCTCGCGTGCCTACATTCGAAGTAGATACATCGGCGCTCCATGGTCTGGAACAAATGTCATTTGTGAATTATCGATGGTGGACGCAGGATGAGCTGGATGTCACCACTGAAACAATGACCCCTCGCCAACTTGCATCACTACTGAAGGATTTAATTTTGACCGGTGCACCTGATAAGCCCCTGGAGCTTGGATGGGAGTGGAGTTAGAACCATCATGACAACTGCCTGCCTTCCGCGAGTGGTACGGAATCTTGTACAAGATGGTAGTCTCCCATTCTGAACAAAAAAGGAGTTACTCATGGTCATTACCGCCTCGGAAGCCCGATCTCAACTTTTTCCCTTGATCGAACAGGTCAACAACGACAGCACGCCAGTGATTATTACGTCGAAAAAAGGAAACGCAGTACTGGTCTCCGAGAGCGAGTGGGAAGCAATGATCGAGACTATGTACCTTCTTCGGACTCCTGCCAATCGAGAGCGCCTGACAAAAAGTCGAGCGGAAATCCTGTCGGGTGATATATACGAGTACGAACTTCCCATCACGAAGGCATCTCAAGGGAAGAAGGTCTCTCGTCCCAAAAAGAAGGCGAGTGCGTCAAAGACTGTGAAGAGAGTTAAGAAGAAGATCACTGCCTAATGCCCCCGAAAAAGCATGTCAAAAGAATCTACTTGACCGCGACAGCACATGAAGACCTTGCTTTTTGGGAAGAAACAAATCCGAAGATCGTCAAGAGAATAAATGTCATCCTTGAATCAATCCTTGCCGATCCAGCGAATGGAATCGGCAAACCAGAAAAGCTAAAGTACGAACTTTCTGGAGCGTGGTCCAGGCGCATCAACCACGTTCACCGACTTGTCTATGAGATTCATGATGAGACTGTTGTTGTTGTTCAGCTCCGGGATCACTACTAGAAATTCCCGATCAGGGTAATAAGGCTCTTTTCGCCAAACCTTCCATGAGTTCAGCCACTTCATTGCGGCGCTGGCTAGAACTTAGACGAGGTGTTGAGTTGAGCATTCCGAATACCGCATGCGCCATCGTGCGCGCAGATTCTGGGGATTCACCTCGACTCACCCTCTGGATTTGATCCACCCAAAGTTCGACATACCTTCGTTGAAGACGCCGAACCTGTCGAGCGTCATCCTCTTCAAGATTGCCAAAGTCGCGCTCGTGCACTCTGATGAGGTCTGGGTAAGTGATAGCGAATTCAACGTGCCGGTTGATCAAGGCGGACAATGTCTCCTTGGGATCAAGATCCTTCTCGATGACTTCTGTTGCTCCCTCAAGTAGCGACTGGCTGACGGTGATGAGCATTTCGGCAAGCAGGGCGC
>CAYLYA010000001.1:0-154934 GCA_964387855.1 uncultured Bifidobacterium sp. | reverse complement strand
GCCGGAATAATCCGAGGACAGATAGCCGAACTTCTAGACGACTAGCGTGAATTCGGAGAAGAGCGCAGCGGCAAGCAGACTCCTAGTCCTGCAAGTGCTATTCCGATTGCGAAGACTGGCCAGGCAAATGCAGATGGCATCCGTCCATGGAGAATATGCGCGGCATCCAAAGTGAAACTCAGGATTACTACGAGACCTCCCACGATGAGAAGAAGCCAGTGATTCAGCCTCACAATCATGGGTAGGCCTCCCCTGATTCGATGAGCAACGATGAGGCCGAAGAAGATCAATGCGACACTGACCATTATCGGCGCCCACACTGGAGCCACCCATGGAACTGGAAGAAGGAATAGAAGATCCATTGTTCCTAGACTGGTTGGCCAGCCGATGAATATCCAGAGCCAGAAGTAATAGCCGATATCCCAAATGCCAAATGCGACTGAAGTCCATGCGAGACGTTCTAGGGATGTGCGACCGGCCAGCCAGCCAAGGGTGGCGAGCATGACAAGGGTTGCGACTTCCCTTCCCACTTCGATGGAGCCGAGTCCTCCCAGTGTCGTCTGATCGCGCAGCGGGAAAAGGTTTGCAGGGGTCATCGACAGTGCTCGTTGAAGATAGACGACAACTGCAGACTCAAGGTAGGCCATCGAAAAGGCATACGCGCCCACGACCATTGCGCGCCTGAGGAATCCAGCGGAATCAGAAACTTCCACGAAATTCATCGTAGTCTCGAAGCAATGAAATCAGGAGTTAGTTATCGTGGAACTCTAAACAATTCGCTGAAGCCACACAGTTGAATTAGGAGGAATACGCCGGGAGTCGATTTTCTGACTACTTATCAAGACTTCGTAACCTGGCGGGATGTTATCCCCGTCTTCAAATGTCACGATGCAGAGGAATGATTCATCTTGAGACCGTGTAAATGCGAACGAATCGTTATGAGAATCGACCCAACGAAAGTACTCATCAATGAGCGAAGGGTGCGTCCTTCGGATGCCCAAGGCCTTTCGATATAGCTGGAGCATTGAGCCTTCGGCCACTTCCTGCCATTCTGCCGAAAAATCGCCCCAACGCTCCGGTTGAGGCAGCCAAGATGCATCCCGCGTGAGTTCAGAATTGGAGGAGAAACCGAAAGCTCCATCCTCGGTCTTCTTCCAAGGTAGCGGAACTCGACATCCGTCTCGACCACGTTCCTTATTGCCGCTCATCTTCCATATTGGGTCCTGAAGCCTCTCGATCGGAATGTCTAGTACTTCAGGTAACCCCAGTTCTTCACCCTGATAGAGAAAGACAGCTCCAGGCAGTGCCAGCATAAGGAGGGCAGCGGCACGCGCCCTGTTATTGGCCCTCTCCTGATCAAAAGACTTGGTGTCGGTGATGGAATCCTCAGACTCTGTCCCTTGACTCGCTGTCACGTAGTCCGACTCGAGACGGTTTACCACGCGGACTACATCGTGATTGCTCAAGACCCATGTGACAGGCGCGCCCACTTCGGCCATCCCTGCAATAGATGCATCAATGCTTTTCTTCAGTGGATCGCACCCCCATTTCACAGTGAGGAAGTCGAAATTAAAAGTATTTGCCAACTCATCGGGTCTCACGTACAGGGCAGAACGAGATGGTGGGTTCACCCATGCCTCAGAGACAGCCATTCGTTGTCCTGGATAGGAGTCCAATAACTTCCGCCATTCACGATAAATCTCGTGCACACCATCCTGATCCCAATAGGGGAAATCTCGCGAGTCAAGGAGACCGAAGTGCTCCTGAAATGGCGCGTCGGGTAATCCATCTGCCTTCACAAGACCATGGGCAACATCTACGCGGAAACCGTCTACGTTTCGATCAAGCCAAAAACGAAGTACTTGAATGAAGTGATCTCTGACCTCTGGATTTTCCCAATTGAAGTCTGGCTGTTCCGGGGCGAAAATGTGGCAGTACCACTGACCTGGTTCGCCGTTTTTCTCCGTGATGCGAGTCCAGGCAGGGCCTCCAAACACAGAATCCCAATTGTTAGGTGGCTCCTCCCCGTTTACTCCCTTGCCATCTCTGAAAAGATAGCGATTTCGCTCCTCCGAACCTGGTTCCGCTGCAATAGCATCTTGAAACCATCGGTGCTCATTACTCGAATGATTAGGAACAATGTCAATGATGATTCGAAGTCCCATTCGATGAGCTTCATCAATCAATTCTTGGGCAATCTCGAGTGTCCCGTACTCCGGATCAATATCCATAAAGTCTGATACGTCGTAGCCATTGTCATGTTGCGGCGATGGATACCAAGGTGTGATCCAAATAGCATCGACGCCAAGATCCTTCAGATAGCCAAGTCGGCTGATGATTCCCTTAATATCACCGATGCCATCTCCGTTGGCATCGGCAAAAGAGCGAATATAGATTTGGTAGGTGACAGCATCCCTCCACCAAAGTTTTCCCATCGAGATTTCTGAGTCGGTATTAGTCATCGCTGGGGACAAGCGCATTCGGTTCCTCCGCTGATAAGAAGTGAATGGCTTGGGACGATATTCCCGCTCACCTGTTCACCGACGATTGACTGCATATTCATAGGTACTTTTGTCGAAACAAGTTGGTCCCGCTCACCAGAGTTGACGACAATAGTGAACGCACAATCTTCAAATCGACGTTCAATAATGAGTGTCCGATTTCTGCACTCGATGACCGAGAAATTCCCATGACTCAGGGACTGGTGAACTCTTCGAAGGGCCAGAATCGGCTCTAATGTCGCCAGAAATTGCTTCTGCTCTTGTGAAAAGGCCAACGGAAAAGTGCCGCGACAACCTGGATCATTGTCTCCGGCCAGGCCAATTTCATCGCCGTAATAAAGGACGGGAACCCCCGGTAAGAATTGGTTCAGTACAAGGACCATCAAGGCATCACGACGCGAACCCCGGCATTCGGTTACCAATCTGGCGGTGTCGTGGCTTCCCACAAAATTCGATATCAAAGAAGGGTCATGGCGAAGCCCACACCATTGCTCAATATCGATTGCCAAATCCTCTGCATCAGCGTCATGCCGTGACGCGAAATCAACGAGTCGATTACGCGCGAAGTAGTTGGTCACCGATTGAAAGTCGCCGGCAAAGCCCCATTGCTGCCATGCTTCGGCAATCCACATATCCGAGGATGCAAGATTTTCGGTCGATATTCGAAGTTGTTCCCAGAATCCAGAAGGTACTTTCCAAGGTACATCCAGGCGCCAGCCCTTGATTCCAAAGGAATCCCAGTAGGACATAACCTCGGTAATCATCTTGAGGACGTGTGGACTTCCGTGATTCAACTTGGGAAGAAAGTCTGCTCCTCCACAGGTCTGATAGACAGAGGAATCTCCCACAAAATCGAATAACTCGCGCTCGGATGTGTCGCCAGCTAATGCTCGAACAAAACTGTGGAATTTATCCCCCACATGATTGAAGACACCATCGAGCAAGACGCCAACTCCGGAAGCACCTGCTGAACTGACTAGATTCGCTAGGTGATTTTCATCGCCAAGTAGCGGATCAATGTGAAAGTAATTCTGCGTGTCATAGCGATGATTTGAAGGAGAGGAGAAGATGGGATTGAGGTAGATGTTTGCAACGCTGATACGTTCTAGGTAGGCAAGCCTTGACGAAATGCCCGCAAGGTTTCCACCAAAGAAATTCTCCCGCGATGGGGCGCTTCCCCAGGGACTTAGTGATGAACCGGCTGACTGCCCGACCTGGGCAAATCGGTCGGGAAAGATTTGATACAAAGTGCCCTTGCGGAACCAATCCAAGTGATCGGAATTTGTCGATTGCACAATTTCTTGGCTCATTCGTTTATCCCACCAGATGCTAAGCCTCTTATCAACGATTTCTGCATCGCCAAGAAAGCAACAACCGCCGGAATCGTCGCCGAAACCGTGGCCGCCATCAATAACGTCCATCTGGTGCCGTATTTCCCAGAGAAGTTGGCGATGCCCAGCGGCACCGTGAAGTGTTCTGGAGTATTAAGAACGATGAGAGGCCAAAGGAAATCATTCCAGGCAAACAAGAACGCAAATAAGGCAAGCGTTGCAACCGCTGGACGCGCAAGTGGCAGGATGACAGTCCAAATAACTCGTAGGGTGTTGGCTCCATCCATTTTTGCAGCGTCATCAAAGTCGCGCGGAATCGAATGAATGAATTGACGCAGAAGAAGGATCCCGAAGGCCGACCAGCATCTGGGAATTATCAACGCAGCAAGGTTATCCGCCCAATGCAGGTGCTGAATTATCTGAAAAGAAGGAATGACCAAAAGTGGCAAGGGAACCATCATTGAAGCAAGCAGTGTGAACCACAATGTCTTCTTAAAAGGGAACTCAAACCTATCGAAGGCGTAAGCAGCCAAGGCGCTAGTAAATACCTGTCCGAACGTAACCAGCGCGGCCACGATGATTGAGTTGACGTAGTAGCGGCTAAAGGGAGCTTCATGCCAGGCGTTGACGAAATTCTGCCAATGGAAATGGGTGGGAATCAAATACGGCGCCGCAAATGCAAGTTTCGGTGGCTTTAAAGATGTCGTTATCATCCACACGAACGGCAGGATGACCACAGACGAGATCGCAATAAGTGCAAAATGATCTGCAATGCGGATGGATAATCTCTTGAAACTTCTCATCATTCATGCCTTCTTCTGATTTGCCACTGCAGCATGGTCAAGGAGAGGATGATGACGAATAAAGTCCAACCGATGGCCGAGGCATATCCAAGTCGGAAGAGCTTGAATCCTTGGTTGAAAAGCAGCAGCGACATCACATTCGTCGAACCCATCGGTCCGCCAGATGTAAGAATGAAGATGTGATCAAATACCTGGATGGCGTCAATGAAACCAGTGATAAGCACCAAGGTGGTGACGGGTCGCATCAAAGGAATTGTCATGTAGCGGACTTTCTGCCAACCCGAGACGCCATCCAAATCAGCAGCCTCGTAACAAGAAGTCGGAAGACTACTTAGACCGGCCGCATAGACAATCACTGCGAAACCAAGTCTTTTCCATATTCCAACGATGATGACGGCCGGAAGTGCCCAATGAGTATCACTCAGCCAATTCGGACCGGGAAGATGCAATGCTTTAAGCCCCAGATCAATGACCCCAACGTAAGGATCAAAGAGCAATTGCCACACGACAGCTGCAGCCACCGTTGCGGTTACGACTGGGGAAAAGAAGATCGTTCGGTAGATAACTGAGGATTTGCCCCGGCGCTGCAACATCAGCGCTATAAGGAACCCCAGGACGGTGCTGATCAAAGTTACTGACACCGTATAGATCGTGGTCACTGACAAGGATTTTCGAAATTCTGCATCACTGAAGAGATTTATGTAATTCTGAAAACCTACAAATTTCTTGACCGCGTTGAGTCCATCCCAGCTGGTAAGGCTGATTTGTGCACTCCAGATGAAGGGATAAGCGGTGAATCCGATGAAAAGTATTAAGGCCGGTGCGATTAGGAGGTATGCGGTCCGCGTCTGCTTGTTCCGCACTTTCGCCTCCTTCTTGGTGGGGAAACTTTCTAGTTAGTAGAAGACTAGAACTGCCCCAGACGAAATCTGGTCTGGGGCAGTTCTATCTTTACTTACTTACCGCTCAATGCCTTACGTACAGCGGCATCGGCGTTGGCCAATGCATCAGAAACGCTGACTGTGCCGTAGAAAGCAGGTTCCAAGGCCTTGGAGAAGGCATCCGAAACTGCTGGATAGGAGGCAATCGCAGGACGTGCATACGCATATTTCTGCTGATCGATAAATGCCTTCAACGCAGGTTCTTCAGCAACGTGCTTCAAAAGAACATTGCTGTTTGCGACGGTGTCGCTGATAGGCATGAAGTTTGTAGCCACATCCCAACGGGCCTGGATTGGCGCACTGGTGAACCAGCTAATGAACTTCACGGCCGCTTCCTGTGAGGCAGTCTTGCCCTTGAAAGCCATAATCTGCTCGCCACCCATGTTGGTTGCGTGTACTCCCCCATCGGGAATTGGCAGCATTGCTGTGCCGAATTCGAACGGAGCGTTGTTACGGTAGCCGCCAACCATCCAAGAGCCGTCGATCCTCATACCAGCTTGACCCTTGTCGAAGGCACCCCATTGACCGGCAGTTGCTGCATGGTCAACGTTGATGAGATCAACCAAGAACTGCAGGGCAGTCTTTCCGGCCGCAGAGTTGAAGGTAGGTGCGGTGTTGGTCTTGTTTAAGAAGCCAGCACCTGTCTGCCAGAGGTATGGCTGGAACTGCCAAGTCAGACCTTCGCCTGGCTGAACATAAATTTCCATTCCTTGGGTGCCATTTCCAAGCTTGCTGATTGCGATTGCGTCAGCGCGCATCTCGGCCCAGGTCTTAGGTGGCTTGTTGGGATTTAGTCCCGCCTTGCGGAAAAGATCCTTGTTGTAGAAAAGCGAGAGATTGTTTGTACTGGCAGGCAAGGACTGCAATTTGCCCTTGTACAAGCCGTAGGTAAGCAGTGATGGATAGATATCTCCGGTTGCCTTCTTGATACCGCCTAGTGCGGCACCCAAGTCCACCAACTTGCCCGACTGGTTCATATTCGCCATCCATGCAATATCCGTCGCGGCTAGCGCTGGAGTTGTGCCGCTTGCGATAGCTGACTGGAGCTTAGGAAGCAGATCGCCCCACGGGAATGTAACGGGCTTGACGATGATCCCTGGGTTCTTCTTATTGAATTCCTTAACGAGAGTGCTTAGTGCTTGGCCATTTCCGCCATCCCAATAATTCCAGAATTGAATTGTTACTGGTTTAACTGCCTTACTTGCTGCGATCGCTGACCCAGTGCCGAGAGAAGCCGTTGCAAAAACGGCCAGGCTAAGGATCGAGACGAGTCTGCGATGAGAGAGCTTCATCACGGGCTTCCCTTCTTGGAGGTGGACTTGCTAGTGCTCGAAAAGTAGGGCTCAATGAAACATATGTCAAGAGTCTGAAACATGATACATTTCTGCCCATGGCAAGCCTTCGAGATGTGGCCGCCCATGCGGGCGTAAGTGTGGCGACTGCTTCACGTGTCTTGAACAATGCCGAAATTGTGAGTCCAAAGACTCGCGAAAAAGTCGAAAAAGCTATGCAGGAGTTACTTTTTTCTGTGTCAGAGCCCTCTCAACCGGAAAAACTCGCGGGCCTTTTTGTCCCTGACATCGTCAACCCCATCTTCACTCAAATCACCCAGGCGATCGAGACAAAGGCTCGTGACGCAGGCTGGGCGATTGTTCTCTGTACGACAGGGGATTTGGCCAGTGCCGAACGCGAACATGCCCAGGGATTTTTCACACGTCAAATCACCAATCTCATCTTTGTCTCCTCGGTAGCCGCCAATACGGCCGAGCATTTGCCTCATTACAAAGCCCTTATTGAGCACGGGGCTCGCCTACTCTTTGTCAACGGAGCGCCCAATGATCTCGCCGCACCCGCCATTGGGGACGATGAATGGGCAGCAGGAAGAATCTCCGCCCAACATATCCTCGACCTTGGCCACCGCTCCATAGGTTTCATTACGGGCGTCGAAACCACTTCCAGCCGATCCCATCTTCGTCTATCTGGAATTCAGGAACTTGTTTCAACCGTGCCAGACGCTGTCGTTTATCCCATTCATAGCGACTGGGGAGTTGAGGGTGGAGTTGTCGGCGCAGCCAGATTACTTGAATCTCATCCCGACATCACCGCGCTCATCTGTGCGAGCGACCTGACTGCCTTAGGCGCGATGAACTATTGCCAATCAAAGGGAATATCCGTTCCCCAGGACATATCCATTCTCGGTTCCGATGGAATCGAGTTAGGGCGTTGGGTCTTCCCTTCACTCTCGACTGTTGCGCAACCGATAGATGCGATATCAGATTACGTTGCATCATGGCTCACGGCAGAGGAATCAGCACCAACCTCTTCTGCTGTCACCGCTGACATTGCCTTCAGACCGACGCTCGTAGTTCGAAATAGCACAGCAAAAAGGAAAAAATAAGCAGTAAGAGATCGTGCAAGGCATAAACAAAAACTCCCCTCGAAATTTAGAATACGGAGAAAATATGCATTCACAATTCATTTCTCGATTACAAAAGCGCTCTATTCCGCTACGCGTCGCAGCCGTCTTGGCACTGGCAATAACACTCATAGTTCCCCAGGGATTCACACACGCATCAGCATTTGTAGCACCTGGGTCACCTGGAGTTCTTGCCGAAGGTGACGTGATCTACCAAGTGCTTGTTGATCGCTTTTCAAATGGAAACACTGCAAACGATAACTTCGGTTACGGAGATTACGACCCCAATAATCTGGGCATGTACCACGGTGGCGACTGGCAGGGCTTAACCAACCACCTCCAATATATAAAGGACCTTGGGGTAACTGCTGTCTGGATTTCACCCGTTTCAAAGCAGCAACCCTTAAGTCGAGATGGAACCGAAGCCAGCTACCACGGCTACTTCACCAATGACTTTGCGACACCAAATGAGCATTTTGGGAGTCGCACGGACCTGCAAAACCTGGTCAATGCCGCACATGCTCTCGGCTTAAAAATGATTTTGGACGTTGTCCCGAATCACACGGCCGACTATCTACTCGGGACAAGTACGACATACAGTCCGACCACTTACGCACCCGCGTCACCTTTAAACAACTCATCTCTTTTCCATCACGCAGGTGACTGCTTGTTTAACGGTTCAGAAAGCCAGGCCCAGTTGGAGGTCTGCGATCTGGGTGGTCTAGATGATCTAGATCAATCGAACACAACGGTGGATACCTATCTAAAGAATACTTATAGGGATTGGATCCAAGGGATAGGTTTCGATGGCATCCGAGTTGATGCTGCTCGCAGTATTCCTCAAACCTGGCTTCAATCTTTCGAAACAAATATGGGTGTTCCGACCTTCGGTGAGATTTTCGACGGGAACATCAACTACGTCTCGTCGTACCAAAACTACGAATGGGGAGTTCTCGATTTTCCGACATTCTTCACCGCTCGTGACGCACTATCTGCAGACGGGAATCTAAATAATCTGAGCGGACTCTTCTCGCAAGATTATTTGTACCCGCACGTAAATAGAGTGGAGACTTTCCTTGACAATCACGATCGAGCAAGATTCTTGGCTCGAGCGAGTGACAACTATCAAAGGCTCCGCACTGCGTTGACATTCCTATTAACGGCTCGAGGAGTTCCTGTTATCTATTACGGAACCGAACAAGCCGATAATGGCAATATGAATCCCTACGAGGTCCCGATCGCAAACAAGGACAACCGTAAGGACCTTTCCAGTTTCAGTGAGACTGGAACAATTTACAAGCACATCCAGAGGCTTAATGCGATCAAGAAGGCCTACCCAGCACTGCAGATCGGCACTCAAAGAGAGATGTGGACGGATACATCCGTTTACGGATTCTCTCGTCGGGTAGATTCGACCGGCGCCGAGGCTATGACAATTCTGTCAGATAGCTGGAATACCCAAACCCGCACGATCCCATTGCGCGCAGAGTCAACTATTGCAGTTGGCACTGTTCTCACGAACCTCATGAATACGGCAGATTCGGTCGTTGTTCAGGCGGGCGGAGTGACCGGAAAACAGATCTCTGTTTCCCTTGGCGAACACGAGGCGAAGGTTTATGTACCGGGAACTCCTGTTGCTTACACGCCTTCTGCTCGTAACATCACCACGATCCGAATCCACTACAACGTGGGTTATGGAAACCGAATCACATTGCGTGGCGATACGGATCCTTTCCGTTGGAATCAGGCAATGGAAACGAGAAATATCGCAGCCGACGTTTGGGAGTACCAATTGGAGAGAATTCCGTCTGGACAGACTTTCCAGTTCAAACCTCTAATCAATGACGTGACGTGGTCAGTCGGCTCCAATTACACCGGGACTGGTGGCACGACGATAGACATCTACCCCACTTTCTAGGGTAGAACCAAAAAACCCTTCCATGGGTGTTGGAAGGAGTGAAGGGCGGGAAAACTTCCCGCCCTTCACTTATTTATCAACTCTTAATTCCATTGTGACTTCCTCTCGACCTATTAGATCATTGCAATTGCACGCTTCCACGTTAATTCAAGATTCGCGTCTTTGGGAAAACGTCCGGCGATCTCAAGATCCACTAAACCGTGCATTAATGCCCAGACCGCGCGCGCTTGCTCGTGATCTTTACCGGTGAGCTCGATGATCATCTTGGTAACGCCATCTTCTAGTCCGGCGGGAATTCGATCACGCAACAAGGGGATCGACACGGTTATCTCGTAAAGGTGCGGATTCTCCAGCGCCCATTTTCTGTATGCGAGCGCCTTCGCCCTCTTACTTCTACCAGCCGTCTTGATTGCAGCGCCAAACTCCTCTAAACCGCGTGCCTGGAGATCGGCGACTATCTCATCTTTGTCCTCGATATGTTTGTAGAGACTCGGCGCCTTGATGTGAAGTCGGTCGGCAAGGGCGCGCATCGACAAGCCGGCCACGCCCTTCTCCTTGAGCAATTCGTAAGAAGCAAAGCGGATTCGCTCCCTAGTTGGGCCGTCAGTGTTAGCCATGATAACTTCAGGCTAACACTGTTAGCGAGGGAGAGGGAAGATGTACGTAGTAGGTAAACCAAGGTTCTTCTTGCAGCTTGAAGGCATAGTCCTCTTCATCGCCTCGCTCTCCCTCTTCGCCTCAACTCACCAATCTTGGTGGTGGATTCCTGCCCTCCTATTCGTGCCGGATTTCTTCATAGCTGGCTATGCGCGATCGACCAAACTCGGTGCAATGACGTACAACATAGGCCACACATATCTTCTACCAGTGGTGGTGGCTTTCTCTGGACTGCACGCCCATCGGCCACTGGTGCTTGGTATCGGTTTGATCTGGTTGGCTCACATCGGCATGGACCGACTTCTCGGATACGGCCTCAAATATGACGACAATTTCAAACACACGCACCTTGGGAGTCTCGTCAAAAAGTAGGCTTCACGAATGGACCAAGGACAGAAGAACCTGGTGATCTTTGACTGTGACGGGGTGCTCGTCGACAGCGAAGTTATCTCGGTCAAGGTTGACCAAATAGTCCTGGCGGACCTTGGCTGGTCCTTATCTGTCGAGGAGATCATTGACCGCTTTGTCGGTAGATCGCACGCCCATTTCCTCGAAGTCGTAGAGGAACACCTCGGTCGGAAATTGTCCGATGATTGGGAAGAGGACTATCAACACCTTTACAGGCAAGCCCTAGCTCGCGATTTGCGACTAGTCGATGGCATCGCCGAAGCACTAAAGAGGATCAATCTCCCCATGTGCGTGGCATCCAACGGAAGCCACAGCAAAATGGAATTCACCTTGAAACGAGCAGATCTCTGGTCTCGTTTCGAGGGACGGATATTCAGCGCATCAGATGTGAGCCAGGGAAAGCCTGCCCCTGATTTGTTTCTGCATGCTGCCTCGACCCTAGAATTTGAGACACAAAATTGCGTAGTCGTTGAAGACAGTTGGGCGGGTGTGACTGCAGCAATTGCCGCTGGCATGAAGATAATCGCCTATACGGGCGGAATTACCGCACAACACCAATTACAGACAGAAGGGGTCACAATCATCGATCACATGTCCCAACTTCCTGAGGCGATCTTCAGCTTAGTTGGCAATTAGACTGCCCACGTGTCCAACCTGCGAAAGCGCAATGCATCATTAATCCTTGCGGGCATTTGCTTTGGAACAACGGGTACAGCGCAAGCACTTGGACCAAAAGGAGTTTCGCCACTTGCAGTGGGAAGCAGCCGGCTACTTGTCGGTGCCTTACTCCTCTACTTGTTCCATCGATCTGCGACAAAGTCCGTTGCCAAGATTTCGAGCAAGGATCTCTGGGTGAGTGCCCTGGGTGTTGTGCTCTACCAAATCACCTTCTTCTCCGCCGTGAAGAGCACAGGCGTGGCAATTGGCACCGTGACCGCGCTTGGTTCTGCGCCTGCGTTAACCGGGGTCGTCGCCTATCTCATCAACAGAGAGAAACCAACGAAACGTTGGTTCTTCGCAACAGTAGTCACAACCATTGGCATCATCGTCTTGAGCACCTCGAAGGGCCTATCCGATTTCAATTTCCGAGGGTTCCTTCTTGCAATTGGAGCAGGTGCTTCGTATTCGATATTTGCCGTCGCGAGCAAAAGGGCTCTGACCCACGGTGTGAGTATCACCGATGCGATGTTTCGCATATTCGCACTTGGGGCGATCCTGTCCACGCCTTTGCTGTTCATTGGGAACATGCACTGGATCGTGACGCCACGAGGCTTGATGATGATCTTCTGGCTGGGTCTGGTTCCGACAGCCGTGGCGTACATCGCCTACGCCTACGGTCTGGCAAAAGTTCGCGCGAGTACTGCCTCAACACTCATTCTGGCTGAACCAGCCACTGCGACTTTGCTCGCGGCGATCGTATTGGGCGAAGCCATTAACACACGTGGCTGGATTGGCATCGTGGTCGTTATCATTGGACTTATCTATTTATCTCTCGGATGAACAACGAAGAATGGGGCTAACAGATGGTTACCGAAATTGCGACGGTCGAAATCGTTTCGGAGCGCGTCTTGGAATTCGAAGCGGCCATTGAGGTCGCCGTCGAGACGGTCCTTTCCAAATCCCCCGGTTTCCAAGATTACGAATTGCTCAAAGGCATAGAGCGACCCAACGTCTATACGTTCCTCGTTCATTGGGACAAACTCGAAGACCACACCGAGACCTTCCGAAAGTCTGACTCATTCGCCCAATGGCGCGAAATTATCGGGCCATTTTTTGCTCATCCCCCAGTTGTCGAACACTGGAGTCACATCTTCAGCTTCAATGGTTGATTCATTCCGAGTTCGACCCGCGGAGTTATCTGACTCCGAAGGCATCGCCCGTGTTCACACACTCTCGTGGCAAAGTGCCTACCGCGGACTCTTACCTGATGAATGGCTGAATGCCCTGCGTTGGGAAGACCGAAAAGTGCGTTGGGACGCGATCCTCTCCACCTCCACGCGGGGAAAAGTATTGGTGGCCCTTAATACCCAGAACACCATTGTTGGTTTTGCGAGCATCGGTGAATCGCGTGACGAAGATATCGATCAGGCAAGAGTGCACGAACTCTATGCAATCTATTTGACTCCCGATCATTGGGGGAAAGGAATCGGCGCCACCTTATTTCAGGCAGTCATGAAGGAGATACCGGATTCGGCAATTCGTATGGAAGTCTGGGTCTTGGACGAAAATGGCCGTGGCCGAGCCTTCTATGAAAGCCAAGGTTTCGAGTTGGACGGCGCGACGAAACTTGCTGAGATTGATCGATACCAACTCGAAGAGGTTCGCTATCGACTCCACTTGCCAGTACGGAGAGAGAAATAGTTCCTATTTCTTAGCGGCGGCAAAACCCAATTCGAGGTCGGCTTTGATGTCCTTGATATTTTCAAGGCCGATGCTCAACCTGACCATGCCGGGTGTAATTCCTGCGTGAAGTTGCTCATCCGGGCTTAGCTGCGAATGCGTAGTCGATGCTGGATGGATGACGAGGGATCGAACGTCGCCGATGTTTGCCACGTGGCTGAACATCTTGAGTCCTTCGACGAATTTGCGCCCCGCGTCCAGTCCGCCCTCAAGTTCAAATGACATCACAGCTCCTGGCCCCTTCGGTGCATACCTCTTAGCCAGGTGATGAAGCGGCGAGGAGATCAAGCCCGGATAACTCACGCGTTCCACCTGAGGATGCTTCTCGAGCCATTCTGCGACGGCCTGCGAATTCTCAACATGGCGATCCATTCGGAAACTCAATGTTTCCAACCCTTGAGCCAATAACCATGCGTTAAATGGCGATACAGATGGGCCAAGGTCTCGTAGCAGTTGGAGTCTTGCCTTTAAAATAAATGCAAGGTTTGCACCGAATTTGGAACCGACACCAAGTGTCTTTGCATAGATCAATCCGTTGTAACTCTCATCTGGATTGTTGAAGCCGGGAAAACGCTCTGGGTATTTCGCGTAGTCGAAATTACCAGAATCGACGATCGCCCCAACCATCGCGGTCCCGTGACCGGAGAGGAACTTGGTCGCGGCATGGGTGACGACATCAGCCCCGTACTCGATCGGCTTGGTCACGTAGGGAGTTGCGATGGTGTTATCAATCATCAGCGGCACACCGACGTCATGGGCCACTTTCGCGATTGCCTCAATGTCGATCATGATTGCCTGCGGATTGGAAATGCCTTCACCGAAGAAAGCCTTCGTGTTTGGTCGCACTGCTCTTCGCCACGCATCCATGTCTTGAGCGTCGTCGACGAACGTGACGTCAATTCCATATTTGGGAAGTGTGAAGTTGAAGAGGTTATATGTGCCTCCGTACACGTGAGGACTCGCCACGATGTGATCCCCAGCCTGCGCGATGTTCATGATCGCGATGGTCGTCGCGGCCATCCCTGATGCAACTAGGAGCGAAGCAACGCCGCCTTCCAACGCCGCGATACGCTGCTCGACGACGTCTTGGGTTGGATTGTTGATGCGGGTATAGACGTATCCAGCCTCCTCAATCCCGAATACGTCGGCTGCATGCTGGGTATCACGGAATTGATAGGCCGTCGTCTGATAAATGGGGAGAGCCCTGGATCCTGTCGTTGGATCAGGCGTTTGACCTGCGTGAATCTGTAGCGTTTCAAACGCCCAATCAATGTTTTCAGCCATGCTTGATCATATTCGAATCAGAACTTGCGGGATGGGCGAACAGCATGGAGTTCAGACTTATTGAGGATAGCTTGATCGAATTGCCTAAAGTCCGTAGTCCAAGCCTGAGTCGCACTGTATTCCGAAGAGGACCAGTACACCTCGCCCTCAATTATGCCCGACCCGAACTCGTAATTGAAAATTTGCATCAGACCGCCCAATGCAGGGAGAGCCCAATCCGAGTAAGTAACCCCGTTGTGGGTGGGGCGATAATTGTGTACGAGGACGGCGGCACCTGATGTACACACTGCCAGCATGTTGCTTGTATTTATTGAGCCTTGTCCCTGTACGCGATCTTTCCAGTAGGGGTATACGCCGTTCACTGGGTCAATCTGCGTTGTGGTTTTGTCACACCACACCACTTCAGGGTCATCACTTGTCCCATTCCATCCAATGGGCGCCAATTCTCTATAATCAAAATTTGGATATTCATTGTTATAGTCAATGAAAATGATGGTGCCACCTGCTGGGCCTTCGGCACCTAGGACGCACTTCTCGGTCCCCGAAGATCCGCAAATGTACTTTTGAACGAAACCATTGCTGATGTCGGTGGGCGTTGTTCCAGCTGGACCTTGCGGACCTTGCGGACCAGTGGGACCTTGCGCGCCCGCAGCGCCCGGAGCGCCCGCAGGGCCAATAGCTCCTGTTAGTCCTGTAATACCTTGCATGCCTTCAGGGCCCTGCGGACCTTCAGGGCCTTGTGGTCCAGACGGACCAGTTGGGCCTGCAGGACCCGTCACTCCCACCTCACCTGGTTCGCCGCTTGGACCCTCATGCGCCCAATGAAAGACGGTCTCTGTCTTTGTGTTGCAGGAACCCTTTGTCAGAATACGCAGATCTCCTGTCTTGTTGTTCGCACACGTGACGATGGTGGATGACGAGGTCGCCGATCGCGCCCTTTCGCCAATTACAAACAGTGATGTAAGAAGAATAATTACGGTGGCCGCGAGAGCGATCTTCGATTTTCGAGATGTTGGCAGCCACCTCGGAGTGATCCCAGATGGTGAAGACATGTCTTCCAGCTCTCAATAGAGTGCTATTGCAACTAGATGTTACACCTCGCCAAACATCAAAAGTAAAGAACCAACGTAATATATCCGGCAAGAAAAGAGTGATTTACCTACCTTTTATGGGTAAAGCCCACGTAGTCGGTGCGCTTCAGCCACTCGGGCCACGCCTAACATGTGCGCTGCCTCACGCCAGGTAACTTTCTTTTCTTTGGCTAAGTCCTCGACTTCAACTATCGATTTCATCAAGATCTTATTTAGGTTTTCGCGCACATCTTCCGCACTCCAGAAGTAGTTCTGCTTATCCTGCACCCACTCGAAGTACGACACGATCACGCCGCCAGAGTTTGCCAAAATATCTGGAACGACAAGGATCCCGTTGTCGTTCATGATGGCGTCGCCCTCAGGGGTCGTCGGCGCATTGGCACCTTCTACAACAACCTTGGCCCTGATGTTTGGGGCGGTCGAATGTGTGATGGAATCGGCAAGGGCCGCGGGAATGAGAACATCGACATCCATACCCAAAAGTTCTTGGTTGGTTAGCTGATCCGTGCCAGGTGCACCGATAACGGTCCCGTGGATTTTGGAGTACTCAAAGACGTCATCAACCGATTTGAAACCAGTCACTCCGCCATTTACATCGCTAACGGCAACAACCTTTAGCCCCATCTTCTCAAGTGCTATTGCAGCCCAGTAGCCCACTTTCCCAAAGCCTTGAATTGCAACAGTTGCTCCTTGCGGGTTGATGCCACGCAACTTCAACGCTTCGCGCGTTGAAATCGCAACGCCATCACCGGTTGCCGAGTTTCTTCCCAGTGAACCACCTAGAACTATCGGTTTACCCGTCACAACGCTAGGTACTGCGAATCCTTCATTGACCGAATAGGTGTCCATCATCCAGGCCATGTTGCGCTCGTCAGTTCCGACATCAGGAGCCGGAATATCGCGTTCTGGTCCGATGATGGGCAGTATCTCCGAGGTGTAACGGCGTGTGAGTCTTTCGTTCTCTTCAATCGAGAGAGTGTGAACATTCACTGCAACCCCGCCTTTTGCGCCGCCGTAAGGCAAATTCGTGAGCGCGCATTTCCACGTCATCAACATAGCAAGGGCAATCGTCTCTTCCAGATTGATGTCTTGATGAAAGCGGACGCCACCTTTGGATGGCCCTCGTGTGGTGGAATATTGAACTCGATAGCCCTTATAAATCTCGACTCTTCCATCATCTCGACGAAGCGGAACCGCTACTTCAAGGGTTCGCCTCGGTGTGGAAAGTGTTTTCCAGTCATTTTCAGAGAGTTCTAGTTGATCTACTGCTCGCCGTAATTGGGCAAGGGCGGTTGCCATTGGTGACTCCATTGTCATGTCGCCACCGTAGTACAGACTCACCCGAAAATGAAGGCATCGACATTTCGTGGCGTTAATATCCACTAATGACGTCAGAGAGCACGCTTACACGTTTTAAAATGTATTCGGAGTCACTAACACGTTCCTGTGTTCAGCATCCCAAAATAATCGGTTTAGTGCTAGTTGGATCCACGGCTGAGACCGAGCGGGTGGATGAATGGAGTGACCACGATTTCTTCGTCATCACAGAAACTGGTGACCAGGAGCTGTTGCGCAGAGATTTATCTTGGCTACCAAATTCAGAGTCCATAGCCTTCTGGTTTCGGGAAACCGAACATGGTCTCAAGGTTGTTTACAACACCGGAGATGTCCTTGAATTCGCGATCTTTGACTGCGACGAACTTAGTGGATGCATGGTGAACCACCATCGGCTTGCATATGGAAACAAAGCCGTGGAAGAAGCGCTTTCAACGGCAAGTAATCGACTTCCCGATGTAGTGATTGGTGACGATCTTGCAGACTTCCGCCATTTCTTATCCGTGCTGGTTATACAAGTAGGTCGCGCGCGACGAGGAGAGTTGCTCACTGCCGGGCAAGGCATCAGGGGCACCGCCGCGACAGCCCTGCTGAAAGTGCTCACGAGGCGTCTTCCTTATGATCAACGACTCGACAGGCTAGACGTCTCGCGCAGGTTTGAATTCGCTCATCCCGAAATCGGCAAACTCATTGCTGATGCTCTTGCCCAGGAACCCGAGGCCGCAGGTATGGACTTGCTCAAAATCTCCGAGAAATATTTGCCGCAGCTCTGGAGTGAGTATCCGAATGCAGAAGTTCAAATCGTGAAAGATATCCTTTCGTGGACGACTTGAGGTAGGTTCTGATCGCCCATTATGAGAAACGGAAAGCCATGAAAAAGAAGGTTCTACTCGTCGCCACGCTCCTCTCTCTCGGGTGGGCGCTCTATCTCACAGCATCAGTGGCTATCAATTCGCTTTCTGTAGCCCCGCGAGTTGCTGGCGGTGAGCTCCATTCGTTCTCCGGCGCGCTCCGCTTCACCTACGGCGTCCAGGCAATTGTGGTCTTTTTTCAAATCTTTTTCATTGTCCAACTCTTCAAGCGGCGGGGAGTCTGGTCCAAATCTACCTATTTACTAGCTCGGATCTTCTTGATCCTCTCGGCTCTCAGCGCGGTGGTGAACCTCGCCTCGCGAAATTCCACCGAAAGATGGAACGCAATCCCGGCATTCGTAATTGCTTTGGGTTACCTAAACCTTGGTGCGCTGAATTTCCGCCCGAGACGAAGGTAACTCAATTTTGCAGAACTAAAGGACTAACGTAGATGTCATGAGCGGAGCGGCGCCACTTGTTTATGTCGACCATTTCGGTATGGACTTTGGTAAGAAGAACGTAATCCGTGACCTGTCCTTCGATATCAAGGCTGGTGAGACTTTCGGACTTCGTGTTGTTGTGGTTGCCGAATTATGGATTCTTGCTGCGATCGTTCTGAGACTTGCGGTCCGTCTTTTCCGCTATGGCTCAATCGAGTATTCACGGAAATTATCCCTCCGAGAGATATTCTCGGCGTGACACAATAATGCGTGACCATCGAGCTCCTGACCTCTGCCGAGGAATTCTTGTCGCGAACTCATTGGTTGAGATCTGCTGACGCCTTTCGAACCAACATTCTTGGTAGCGTCGCCACGGCAGTCGCGGACGGCAGCCTTACCTACGATGACTATCTCTGGTGGGTCGCGAGTGATCAAGAGGGGCGCATTATTGGTGCTGCGATGAGAACGGCTCCACATGGCATGGTCCTCTCCCCGATGCCGAATTCCGCTATAGACGAATTGGCGAGAGCGGTTTCCATTCATGATGATGGGCTTCCTGGCGTCTCAGGTCCTACGACTGTGGTTGAGAATTTCATCGAGCAATATCGAAGGACGTCCAGTAAAGGCTCTGCCAGAGAATCAAGGATCGAAGAAGAGCACCTTCTCTACGCTCTCAAAGAATTGTCCATTCCTTGCGCGGAGGGCGAGATGATTGAGGCGACTTCCGAGGATTTCGAATTGATTCTGAGGTGGTACGTGAATTTCGCACAGGACACTGGTGTCTTTATGCCCAATCCGCAAGGTTCAATACGCGCCGGATTGGGACGGGGTTCATACCGCTTCTGGGTCGTTGACGGAGAGAAAGTCTCGATGGCAGGTCATGCGCCACTAGTCGACACGCCAACTGGAAGTATCGCTCGCATCGGGCCTGTATACACACCACCTCAGCAACGCCGCAACGGATATGCGGGTGCGCTCACGGCTGCGTTGTCAAAAGAGTTGTTGGCACGGGGTGCGAGGGTGATGCTTTACACCGATGCCAAAAATCCCACCAGCAACAGCATCTACCAGAAGATCGGGTTTGAAATGATTGATCAGAATGCATTGTTCACGTTCGCGGTGGAGAATGCTTAGCGATTTGCGGGATCTCTCCCGTTTCCATGGTTTCCTGCCTCTCATACTCTCCCGCTTCATCTCAAACGTGGGGAACGGCCTCTCCCCGATCGCACTCGCATATGGAGTTCTGAGTCTGAAGGGAGCGACCGGCACCGATCTCAGTCTCGTCATGACGGCACGCATTGCGCCGATGATTATCTTCATGCTGCTTGGTGGGGTTATTGGAGATAGATTCAAGAGAAATCGGATTGTCGGTGGCAGCGATGTGATCGGCAGCCTCATCGCAGGAACAAGTGCCATCTCCTTCATTGCAGGTTTCGCTAATGTTCCACTGCTCTGCCTGATGGGGGGCTTGTTCGGGATCCTCAACGCCCTATGGTGGCCAGCAATGTCCGGCGTCCTGCCAGAAATACTTCCCAAAGATTCCCTCCAGAAGGGCAATGCCGTTGTTGGACTTTTAAGCAACTTCGGTTTCGCCTTTGGAGCCCTTATCGGCGGAACGGTCGTGACGCTTTATGGGTCCGGATGGGCACTCCTCGTTGATGCGATCACCTTCATGATCGCAGGGTTGCTTGTGTGGAATATCAATCTGCCACCTATGCCAGATCGCGAGAAGAATTCCATGCTTCACGATCTCAAGATCGGGTGGTTCGAATTCATCTCCAGATCATGGGTCGTCGCCGTAGTGATCTGCTTTACCTTCATGAACCTCTGCTTTGAAGCAACACTTTCGGTCCTCGGTCCCTTAGCTTTCAACTCAGGGGGCCACGGACCCCGTAATTGGTCATTCAACCTTGCAGCGATTACAGCAGGAATGATCGCTGGTGGAATCGCCTCGTTCAAGATTCACTTTTCCCGCCCCCTTGTCCTTGGGATGGTCGCCATCGCACTTGTCCCAGGATGGATTTATTCCATGGGATTCAGACTCCCCCTAGGAATTGTTCTACTTGGGGCGTTCGTCGCAGGCATCGCCGTCGAATTGTTCACCGTCGTATGGGGAACATCCATGCAGACGAATATTCCTGAAGAGTCGTATTCCCGAGTGATTTCCTATGACGCATTCGGCTCGTATGCACTTGCGCCAATCGGCATCGCCTTTGCCGGACCAGTGGCAAGTTGGATCGGAATCTCACAGACATTGATAGTTGCGGCTTCTGTGGCCCTCGTCGCGGCACTGATTCCGTTAACGTTGAAATCAGTAAGAGATTTGAAATACCAATTCACCGAGTAGTCTCACTCTGCCTGCAATTCTCCCGAAAAGATATGCGACCACACTTGAATATCGTGCAAGCCATCAGCACGACCCTGCGCTTTTCGCAGCGTGCCTTCGCATTTGAAACCTGCCTTCTCTAAGGCCTTTTGCTCGGCAAAATTCTCAATATCAGTTTGTGCCTCAACGCGTACGACGCCTTGATTATGCAATTCGTCTGCAAGTAGACGCTGGGCGATGGCCCCTATCCCCTTGCCCCTGTACTCGTTGACAACACTGACCCCTATGTTCAGTGCCCTCGAGCCCGGCGTCGGACCGTACCAAACCGTATGTGCAGATAGATCCCCCACAGGAATCTCGGTTCGATCATCTTGAGTCAAGGTGATGAGCCAGCGAGCAATAGTCATGTCTCGAGTCTCCGGAGCCATTTCGCCCCATTCATTATAAATACTCGAACTAAAAGGCCGAGGGTAATCATCATCGATTGGACGAATGGAGATCGTTCCCAAACCATCTAGGTAGTTCTTGTTGGCCACGGCTTCATCATAAACCAGCAACTAGTCGATAGCGCTAGCAACTGCCGTTGATTCGCATGTAGGAAGCCTTCGTGAGAACTTTTCAAGGCCGGTTGTTAGGGTCTTCGCATCGTCCAAACAGTAGAAAGAATGTGAGAACAAATGTCTGACGTAAAGAAATGGTCCTTCGAAACTCTCCAAATCCACGCGGGGCAAAGCGCCGACCCGACAACTGGTGCCCGTGCACTACCGCTCTACCAAACAACGGCCTATCAATTTCGTGATACTACGCATGCAGCGAATCTATTCGGACTTGCAGAACTTGGAAACATTTACACGCGCATCAACAATCCGACGCAGGATGTAGTCGAACAAAGGCTCGCCGCTCTTGAGGGTGGAGTTGCGGCACTGCTTCTAGCATCGGGATCCGCTGCGACAACTTTCTCAATCCTCAACGTGGCTGAGGCCGGGGACCACATCGTTTCAAGTCCAAGTCTCTACGGCGGCACATATAACCTTTTCCACTATACGCTCCCTAAATTCGGCGTAGAGGTGACCTTTGTAGAAAATCCCAACGATCTGGAATCTTGGCGCAAAGCGATTCGGCCAAATACAAAGGCATTTTTCGGCGAAACTATTGCCAACCCCAAAAATGAAATTCTCGATATCGAAGGCGTTGCCAAAGTGGCGCATGAATTTGGTGTCCCACTCATTGTCGATAACACCGTAGCTACCCCGTACGTCCTTCGCCCCATCGATCATGGAGCAGATGTAGTTGTCCACTCAGCAACAAAGTTCCTTTCAGGTCATGGAAACACTGTCGTTGGCGTCATCGTGGACTCCGGAAGATTCGATTATGCGAAATATCCAGAGCGATTCAAGAACTTCAACGAACCAGATGAGAGTTACCACGGTTTGATCTATTCCCAAGCCCTTGGAGTGGGATCGGCCTTCGGTGCGAATCTTTCTTACATTTTCAAGATTCGCCTTCAACTTCTGAGAGATATCGGCGCCGCCGTGAGTCCTTTCAATGCCTGGCTACTGGCTCAAGGCCTTGAAACTTTGAGCCTTCGCATAGATCGTCATCTTGAGAACGCAAAGAAGATCGCCACATGGCTGGAGGCGCACGCAGATGTCGAGAAAGTCAACTATGCATCCCTCCCTTCTTCTCCTTGGCACGCCCTTGCAAATAAATACGCACCGAAGGGTTCGGGAGCGGTTGTCTCTTTCGAACTCAAAGGCGGTATTCAATCGGGCAAGCGCTTTGTCGAGTCGCTCAAGTTATTTAGCCACGTAGCCAATATCGGCGATGTCCGCTCGCTGGTCATACATCCAGCGACGACAACTCACTCACAACTCAGTGCTCAGGAACAATTGGATGCGGGCGTCACTCCTGGGCTCGTTCGTTTGAGCCTTGGACTTGAGAATATCGACGACATCAAGGCTGATCTTGAGAGTGGTTTCGAGGCAGCACGGTCTTCTTGACGAGGGCGCAGACACCGTTCCCTCCGGAACGGTGTCCGCGTATTTAAGCCCTGCATATCCAAAGACAGGGGCGTAGACTCCCCGAATATGAAGTCAGTAAAAGAGGCACCTGAACAAGAACCCGTGCCGCCACCGAAGCTTCGAGGTTGGTTCCATCTAGGAGCTGCACCGGTCGTCTTTGTAGCCTCACTTGTTCTTTTCATCTTGAGCAAGGATTCGCTCAAGTTTGCAGTGGCCCTATATTCCTTCACGGCTATCACCCTCTTCACCGTCTCCGCGATTTACCACCGGGTGAAGTGGAGTCCAAAGAATAAGAGAATATGGCGCCGGTGGGACCACGCCAACATCAATTTGCTCATAGCGGGCTCGGTCACGCCGTTTGCTGTAACGCTGCTCGATGGCCGCGACAGGACCATCTTGTTGACCGTCATGTGGATTGGCGCCATCGTCGGCGTGGGACTTCGCGTCTTCTGGATCAACGCTCCTCGCTGGCTTTACGTCGCAAACTACTTGCTCCTTGGATGGGGTGCCATCGTTTTCGCCCCTGCGATGTATCGCTCAGGCGGCCTATGGATTCTCATTCCTATCCTTTTGGGAGGATTGTTCTATTCTCTTGGTGCCGTCTTTTATGCCCTCAAACGGCCTGGGCGATTTGCTCGCTATTTCGGGTTCCACGAACTTTTCCATATATTCGTGATTGCGGCATGGATCTCCCAGTACATAGGGGTATCGATCGCCATTTACCGCCAGAAATAGGGCAATTCGCAAGTCCTAACATATGGCACTTTTGACGCCTTACCTTGTTGCTCTAACCTGTCCTCCTACAGGTAATAAGCCAGCAGACAAGGGGCCAGCGGCAATGAGTGAGAAGAGTTCCTTCCTTAACTGGGTCGGATTTAAAGGCGAGGAAACGAACGCTCCCGGATCAGTTGACCGAATCAGAGAACTCGAAGCACAACTGGCCGACCTTCGTTCTCGCCGCGACATCACAGCCCTGTCCAAAGAAGAGTTTGAAATTCTCGCCACTGAAACGGCTATGACGATCATCAAGTCGGCCCAGCTTCGCGAGGCAAAAGCCCAAGCGATGGCAGACCGAGTTCTGAACGACACAGCGCGCCAGGCAAGGGATGCTCTCGAAACTGCTGAGCAAAAGGCAAAATCGCTTCTCTCCGGCGCCGAATCGCGCGGGAGAAAGTACCTGCAAGCCGCCGAAACCGAAGCACAAGAATTGCGCGAGAAGATCGAGCTTGAGGCCGAGACTCTTCTTGAGGCAAGGAAGCGCGAAGCCGCACACCTGACCACGACTGCCCGCCGCGAGGGCGAGCGCATCATTGGCGAGGCAACCCACGACATCAGGGAATATCGTCAATGGCTATCAAATGTCATCTCTGAAGCCGAACGACTCTACAAAGTTCAGGTTCAATCTTTGGATGCGGCCGAAAGCGCCATCCATCAATCTCGATCACGTTTGGAATCGGCATTTCTTCATCTCGCGCAATTGCAGAAAAGTGTGGTCGAGAGCCTGAACGCCGACGACACCGTTGTGAAGAATGGGCCTATCAAGATTGCAAGCGAACGCACTAAGCCTGCCATTGACGCACCACGTAAACCGGCGAAAAAAGTGGTGAAGAAAGCCGCAGTCAAGCGGAAATAGCCTCAGGTGGCAGCAAAACGAAGTATCCGCCATATCCCCGCAATTGATGGCCTACGCGCGGTTGCTGTCATCGCTGTCCTGCTTTACCACCTAGGTTTTGGATGGATTCCCGGCGGATTCCTTGGCGTCGATCTTTTCTTCGTCATCTCCGGATACGTCATCACCCGGTTGCTGCTCGACTCAATTCAGCGAAGCGGAGGTTTGGACCTTCGAGGTTTCTATGCCGCGCGAATTCGCCGCTTACTGCCCGCGCTACTCTTCATGATCGTTTCAACCGCTCTCTTTGTCGGGGTATGGGCACCTGGGACGATAAAGCGCTTTCTCACCGACATACCTTTTGTGCTGACAGGCACCATGAATTGGGCCCTGGTCTATCGTCACCAGGACTACTTCGAGGCAGTCGGACGGCCTCCATTGCTGCAGCACACATGGTCGCTGGCGGTGGAAAGCCAGTTCTATCTTGTCTGGCCCCTGATACTTCTAATTGTTCTCAAACAATTTGGAAAGAAGATGATTCCCGGTGCTGCGATTGCGATCGCGGCGGTATCTGGTGGCGCCCTTTTATTTCTCTCGCTGCGCATGGACGCGACGAACAGTCAGCGCGTCAGCCACGTCTACTTCGGAACTGATACCCACAGCATCGGTCTCTTCCTCGGTGCCGCATTGGCGGTCAGCTGGATTCCACAGAATCTAAGTACGAAGATCACAAAGCGGGCGCAGGATTTCGTAGATGGAATCGGAGTCATCGGTTTGCTCGGAATCCTCGCCTGTTTCCTGTTCATCAATGAATCAGATGCGACGCTTTATCGAATCGCCTTCCCTCTAGCAGGTCTCTTCGGCTGTGCAATCATTACATCGCTTGTACACCCGGCCTCGCGCTTTGCCCCACTTCTCAGTACTAAGTCGATCCTTTGGATTGGAGAGCGTTCATACGCTATTTATCTGTGGCATTGGATCATCTTCCAAGTTACTAGACCCACCGTCGATTTGGCCGGTGCGACGTGGGCGCTGTATGCCTTGCGGATATTGATCGTCTTCGCACTCGCGGATATCTCGCTTAGATGGATCGAATTGCCGATTAGGTCTGGTGCAGTTGAATCATGGTTTAGAGGAATGAAGTACCGAACAAAGAGGGTACGAATTCGACAGAAATCTTCGGTGCTCGCAGGACTACTCGCGCTTGTCATCGCGACTTCATTGGTAAGTGCGAATGCGCTAAGTTTCGACACCCGGCAACGCGAAGCATTGAAAGCAAACTTGGCGGCGCCTTCGTCTCAGATCCAAGCACCAAATCCAACGAGGGCTTCTGTATGGCTTACCGGTGACTCAGTGATACTGGGAATTCGCTACGACCTCAGCCAGCACGTTCCTATTGGCCTAGTCAATGCGAGAGTAGGACGCCAAGTAGGTGAACTTATTACGGTGCTGCATCACGACAAGACCTTGATGGCTGATTCTCCCGTGATTCTAGATTTGGGTAACAACAATCGTCTCACCCGTGAGGAGGTTGTGGCCGTATTTGAGGAGATCAAGGATCAACCTCAAATAATCCTTGTAAACACTGCAGTTCCGAGGCCTTGGCGCGATGCGAACGACGCGCTCATCGATGAGTACGCCAAAAAATACCCTCATACCGCTGTCATCGACTGGCGAGAGATTTCCCGCGGTCACCCCGAGTACTTCGGTCCCGACGGAGTCCATCTAGTTCCAGACGGTGTCACCGCCTACGTCGGCGCAATCTTGTCGGTACTCAAAACGGAGACAATAAAATAGCCCTCGCACATTTCTATGCGAGGGCTACGATTTTTATATCGGCTTAAGAATACGTACCCGGTAGACCGAAAGCCTTTGCAGCAGTTGTCTGGGAATCAGAGTAGACACTCGAGACCTTGAATGAAGTCCAACCGGATGCATTTTCTTTTGTCACATCCAAGGAAAGTTGGGCTGCAGGAACCGTCGAAATCAATTTCCACGGACCATTACTAACGGAAATCTCCACGTTATAACCGGTAAGACCATCAACTGCGGTCGGTGCCTTCCAGAAAATCGTGGCGCCTGTTGAGGTGTAATGCGCGACAACTCCTCGAGGTGCCTCATGAGCTGCAAGAGCGGCGGAAGTTTCGGACGCGCTTGGAGTAGGAGATGCGCTCTCAGTTGCACTCGCCGAAGGTGTTGCAGATGCGGTTGGAGTTGACGATGCCTTGACGTCGGAATTGGAATTGTTTCCCTTTGCCCAGACAATCAAACCAAGAAGAATGATGCCCACTGCAACTGCAAAAACAACCCGCCCTGAGGCTCCTGCCTTCTTCTCTTGTGCCGGTGCGATCCCACTTGAAGCCGACGCTGGGGGCGTTGCGGGAACAAAGGTTGTGGCTGGCGCTGGAGTTGAAACGATCTCCACACGGGCGCTTCGAGGGGCAGGAATCGGTGCCTCAGGAATAACAATTGTTTCAGCGGCTTTCTTAGGAGCCACTCTCTTGGAGACGCTCTTTTTTGCGACTGCTTTCTTTGGTGCTTTGGACGCAGTCTTCTTCGCAGTCTTCTTCGCAGTTGATTTCTTGACAGTTGACCTCTTCACGGCGCTCTTCTTGACAGCGGTCTTCTTAGGCTTGACCGCAGCCTTCCTAGGCGTTGATTTCTTTGCCGTAGCTTTCTTAGCCACTGACTTCTTAGCGGTTGCTTTCTTTACAGCCACAGTCACTCCTCAGGTAGCAGTACGTACTATAGGTAGCGCACACGTATGAGAGAAGGTTACCCCAGCGCCCCAAGCATTGAGGCTACCCGAGGTGCAATTGATCGAAGAGATTGCCCCCTATGGCTTATCAGGTCTTTCTTCTGAGCATCCAATTCGGCGAGGGAAAGATCCCACCCTTCTGGCAGGAATATGGGGTCGTAGCCGAATCCGAAGTGGCCAATTGGTTGCCTCAAAATCACACCGGACAGAATTGCCTCCGCTGTACTTTCCCTCCCGTCGGGCATGACAAATGCCGTAACGCAGGTGAAGTGGGCGCCACGATCCGCGTCAGGAATCAGAGCAAGTTGCGCGAGTACTTTTTCAATGTTCGCCACATCGTTTCCATGACTTCCAGACCACCGTGCCGACAGCACTCCTGGAGCTCCGTCCAAGGCATCTATGCAGAGTCCACTGTCATCAGCGATGGCCGGCAAACCCGTCTCCGTACAGACGGTCCTCGCCTTGAGAAGAGCATTCTCTAAAAAAGTCTCACCCGTCTCTTCCACGTCCTGCAATTGCGGAAAATGTTCGAGCCCTACAAGATCTATAGAGCGCGGATGCAGTTCCTCAAGAATCCTTCGGAATTCCACAATCTTTCCGGGATTGCGGGTAGCAAGAACCAGCCTGGTAGAGGTCATGCGGAATATCTACTTCGTCAGTACTGCAATTTGAAGAGCGGTCAATTCCTTGCATCCGTCGACTGCCAGATCCAACAAAGCGTCCAACAGGGCGCGATCAAAAGGCACTCCCTCTGCAGTTCCCTGAACTTCAATGAAGCGACCATCACCGCTGCAAATGACGTTCATATCAGTGTCGGCCCGGACATCCTCTTCATAACACAGATCCAGCATCGGGACCCCGTCGATGATTCCAACGCTGATAGCAGCAACTGAATCAGACAAGGGGTTGGCCTTTGCCGCAATGAAGCCTTTCTCCTTTGCCCATGAAATTGCATCGACGAGGGCCACGTATGCGCCAGTGATTGCCGCCGTGCGTGTGCCGCCATCGGCTTGCAGCACATCGCAGTCGATGACGATTGTGTTCTCGCCAAGTTCTTTCATGTTCACAATGGAACGGAGAGATCTACCAACGAGTCGGGAGATTTCCTGCGTGCGGCCACCGAGCTTGCCTTTCACGCTCTCGCGATCAGAACGGGTGTGAGTGGCGCGAGGGAGCATTGCGTACTCTGATGTCACCCATCCCTTGCCGCTGTCCTTGAGCCAGCGAGGAACACCAGGAGTGAACGAAGCCACGCAGAGAACGCGTGTCTTTCCAAATTCAACTAGTACAGACCCCTCCGCGTGCTCCAGCCAATTGCGGGTGAATTTGATCTGACGCAGGTCAGAGTTCTCTCTTCCATCGATACGGGACATCGTTTCCTCTCCTAGGACAATTCTTGATGTTCTACTCGTCCCACTTCAGGACCAAGAAATCTTCGAGCCAATTTCTCAAATGAGGCCGCATCGCCAGTAGCTAAGAAGCGATGCGTCGCAGAACTATCTTGCGTGGAGTGCAGCAAAGAATTCTCAACCAGAACACGGTAGAGATCCTTCGCAGTTTCCTCGGCGCTAGATACGAGTGAAACCTCGTTGCCCATCACATATGAGATCACGCCAGTGAGCAACGGATAATGAGTGCATCCCAGAACGAGGGTGTCCACATCGGCCTCCATTATCGGAGCAAGATACTTTCGTGCAATATCTGTGATTTCAGGACCCGAAGTTTCTCCACGCTCGACAAATTCGACGAAGAGCGGGCAGGCAACCGATGTGATGTTCAGCTGAGGTGCCGCGGCAAATGCATCCAAGTACGCCTTGGAATCAATTGTTGCCTGAGTTCCGATGACGCCGATACGACCACTACGCGTGGCTGCAACCGCACGACGGACTGCGGGCTGAATGACTTCTATTACTGGCACTGAGTACCGCTCTCGCGCGTCTCGCAACATCGCCGCGCTCGCCGTATTGCATGCAATCACGATCGCTTTAACGCCTTGCTCGACGAGGAAATCAAGGGATTCAAGTGCAAAGGTGCGAACTTCAGCAAGAGGGCGAGGACCATATGGCCCTCGTGCTGTGTCGCCTAAGTAAAGAGTTGATTCGTGCGGGAGTTGATCCAGTATCGCGCGCGCAACGGTCAAACCCCCTACCCCGGAATCAAATATTCCTATTGGGGCATCGCTCACGGTTTGTAGCCTACCTTCGCTAAGAATCAACCGCCTGCGACTGCAGGGAGAATTGTTATTGAGTCGCCGGCCTTCAACGCCGTTTCAAGAGCACCAGAGAAGCGCACATCCTCGTCGTTGACGTAGACATTGATGAATCGACGCAATGCGCCGTTCTCCAGTAACCGCTCGCTTATTCCTGGATACTGGGCGTCGAGGTTGGCAATGGCCTCGGAGAGCGTTGAACCAGTGGTTGACACAACTTTTTGATCTTTGGTGAATGGCCGCAAGATCGTGGGGATTCGTACCTCGATTGACATGGCGTAATTATTGCCAAATTTGCCACTAATCGGTAATCGGTGCTTAATCCACGATAATTACAGACTCCTCCGTCACGGCACCATCGATGATCCGGAAGGATCGGAATTCGATCTCGGGCGCGATCTCCTCGCGCGTGGAGACGAGCACGTAATGGGCTCCTGGTTCCCCTGCATATGCAATATCCGTGCGGGATGGGTATGCCTCTGTGTCAGTATGAGAGTGGTAAATGACGACGATTTCCTCATCCAGGTCATCGACTTCTCGATACAGGGCCAGTAAATCCTTGGGGTCGAATTCGTAGAAAGTTGGCGAATGTGCGGCATTGATCATCGGCTTCATTCGCTGGGCCTTGCCAGTGCCAACGGGGCCCAAGATCACACCGCACGCCTCATCGGGGTACTCAGCCCGTGACTGATCCAAAATCGCATCGACGAATAAGCGCGAAATCTCAAGACTCACTCGTATCCCCGTCCTGCTCGAAGTCCTCCATAAGTGCAAGGACCAGGCTCTCCTGCAACCACCCCAACCATGAGTACACAGCGAAGACTGCGTGCATCGGATCCTCAGAGGAGAGCAATTCTAAACGCTCGTGCGAATTCTCATCCACATGCAATCGCACGCCGAGGGCCAAACGGATGTCGTTAATAGCACCAAGCCAAGCCACCGCGCCATCGCAATCGAGAAGGATGTTCCCGTTTTCCATCTCCATCAATTGAGAGCGGACAAGCATCGCATGTTGAGCTTTCTTAGTGCGTAAATCAGATTCGGTATAGCGGCGAAATTCTGAGGCATCGACGGGATCGGCATATGCATTGGGAAGTAGGCGCAAGAGAACTTCGTCGTCAGGCGGCGAGTCATGCCCGGTGATACCAATCATCTTTGCCAACGGATCTGAGTGCGCGACATCCACTCGCTCGGCAAGAATCTCAATGAGTTGACCAGATAAATTGATGAGCACGTCTCGCTCGCTTTCGGATACCTCAAGCAAATATGAGTCTTCGCTAAATCTTACGAATCCTTTGAATGTCGTCATCGGCGGATCTCGATTCGGTTAGGCAGATTACTGGTCATCGCGTGCCAAGGTTGCCCACAAACCAAATTCATGAAGACGTGCCACGTCCCTTTCCATTTCTTCGCGTCGCCCGCTTGAAACAACTGCACGACCTTCGTTGTGCACCAAAAGCATCAACTCGGTCGCTCGTTCCTTCGAATAGTTGAATAGGGACATAAAGACGTAAGTCACATAACTCATCAAATTTACTGGGTCGTCCCAGACGATCGTCACCCACGGTCGGTCCACGAAGAACAAGGGATCCGTGAGTTCTTCGACCTTGCCTTCCAATTGCGCCATGGAACCCCTCGACTAGTAAATCACCACGGTAAATATAGGGCTAGTCGCTCCCTGCAAATTTCCGTTCCCTGCCACATTAACTCGGTAACGGGCGACTCCTCTTACATTCTCAGTAGTTGAGAATGCGAATTGGCCTGCGGCATCTGTCGTCACATCCTTGCCGAGGCTTCGCCATTTGCCGGCAACGAAGGTCTCTAAAGAAACTGGCACTCCTTCTTCATGCGGCTGGATGATGCCGTTGAATGTGAAGGGCAATCCAGCCGGTGCAGATGAAGGAGGCGAGATGCTCAAGAGGCGAGTGACAACAAGGGACGTCTCAGAACTTTGAGATGCCAAACGCTCCCACGTGGCATCGGACGAGAATCGCAGCACGGCATCTTTGCCAACAATCAACGCGGTAGAGATCAGACCATCGGGTCCTGTAGTGACATCCAGAATGTCGCGCCAAACGCTTTCGCCACTCTCTTTCAGTTCAAGACGCACGGCAAGTCCTGAAACGGGCGTCTTGTCAGGAAGTTGGAAGAGGCCGTTCACATTTACAGGGTTCCCGTATGCGACGACATCTTGATCGGTCGTTACCGTGCTGATCACCTCATCGGGTGCAATGGCTTGGGCAACTTGGCGAACAGCATCGGTCGCGGTGGGATCTTCCATCCCAAGAGTCCATGCAGTGATTCCGCCCAGTCGATACTTGGCGACAAGTTGTGCCCGCGCCGCGTAACTTTGTGCGTTCTCATACCAAGCTGTTCGAGAGGCGGTGCAGGAGGTCGCTAGCCCATTGCTTGCAGAGCCTGAATAAACTTTCTGGTAGGTGAAGGTGACCTCGCCGAAGGAGTTGTTGTAGGTCGGAGTAGCGCCATAGGTGGCAGCAAGGCCTGCGGCATCTCGCATGACAAATACCGCAGCATTTGCTCCCGGGGTGATCACACTTGCCACCGAGCTCGGACAGACGCCATCAACCTTCGTCACCCAGTCTCGTCCGTACCCAGGAACCCCTAGGTAGACCTTCGACGCGGCAACAACAGAGACCGCATACGAGATGCTCTGCTCGGCCCAGGTCAACGGACCGATAGGTCCAGGTGAACTTGTCGAGTAGTCGTATGTCATGATCCGAAGTCGGTCGATCATCGGAGAAATGGTTGCCCAGTCATAGACGTAATAGCCCTTTTTGCCCGTTGCAGGATCAAAGAGAACAGGGGTTGTGACAGAGAGCAATTTGCCCAAGCCGTGCAACGTCGTGCTCAGCTGCAAAATAAAGGCGTCCCAACTGATTCGAGTTGCAGGCCAGGAAGTAGTTCCGTCTGAGAAGGCAAAACCCTCGAAGTCTAAATCAATACCGTCAAAATTATTCGCGACTACAAGGTTGGTGATTGTGTTGACCACTTGCGTTCGAGTCGAGGCAACTGAGAGAAGTTTTGCCAACACCAATTTGCCGGTTCCATCAGTGATCGTTGGGATGATTTGAAACCCTGAATCCCTCATCGTCGTAAGAGGCACGGCCATTGGAACACTTGGGTTCGAAGGCGTGTAAAGATCGGTGATCTTAATTTCGCTCTTGAGCGTGTACCAAAATGGCATGACCTCTTTGATGAGATCGCCATTCGCCACGGCGGAAGGAAGTGCCGTTTTCATGGCGTAATAAGGGATCCAGCCCGTGAGGATCTTACGCGGTGGGGATTGAGCCAACCCAGGTGAGACCGGAGATAGCAATGAAAATGCGATCATCAGGGCGGCCGAAATCGCACTCAGGCGGAAGGCGTGCTCTCTGGATCGCATAGGGTTTTTAGGGTATCGGGTGAGGTTGCAATATCGCCGAGGGAGGCACGTTTAGAGCCCAACTCGCGCAAGATTCCCAGATATTGGGCTGATGCCTAGTTGTCTTCGGGGGCAGGTCGCAACCCCGAATAAATTTCTTTGCAGACAGGGCAGATCGGGAATTTCTCGGGATCACGAGATGGCACCCACTTCTTTCCACATAGCGCGCGCACCGCCTTGCCGCTGATAGCAGATTCGACAATCTTTCCCTTTTTCACGTAGTGAGCAAATCGATCGTGATCGCCATCGTCGACCTTGAGATCTGGTTTTGTCAGAAGATCAGTGTCGCTTTCCTCTTCGGGTGAGCGTCGAAATATTGCCATGCCGCAAAGAATACTTGCCCCAGTAGGATAAAGAAATGAAGGACCTACTTCGCACAGCAGATCTCTCTCGCGCAGACGTAGAACTGCTCCTTTCCACTGCCGCCGATTTCGCCAAAGATCCGCTCAAGGCTCATACGGCCCTTGCCAACCGGACCGTGGCGATCTACATGACCAAGCCCTCAACACGAACTCGTCTTGCATCAGAGACCGCTGTCGCACATCTTGGCGGCTCGCCGATTTTCATTCGGGGCGATGATCTGCAGTTAGGACGAGGCGAGACGATTTCTGACACCGCGCGCATCATCAGTCAATTTGCGAGCGCGTTGATCATTCGAACCTTCGCTCAATCCGATGTTGATGAGTTAGGTCGATCTTCAACTATCCCAATTATCAATGCACTCACCGACGATGATCATCCGACACAACTTCTTGCGGACTGGTTGACCATCCGCGAGACTTTCGGTGAAGATATCTCGGGAAGAAAATTCACCTATCTCGGCGACGGAAACAACATGTCGCACGCATGGCTGATCATGGGAGCCATCATGGGCGCGCACGTTGTCGCTGCGACACCTGAAGGCAAGTGGGCACCAGATGCTGCTGTCGTCGAGCAAGCCAGAGCGATCGCCGCAAAGAGTGGCGCAACAGTGGAGGTAAGCCACGACCCCGAAGCCGCCGCGAAAGATGCCAGCGTTCTCTACACCGATGTCTGGATGTCTATGGGCGATCCGGAATCCGACCGAGCAGAAAAGACCAAGGTCCTAGCGCCCTTTACAGTGAACGGACATTTGATGGACCTGAGCGCGAGTGATTCCATCTTTATGCACTGTCTCCCGGCCCATCGCGGCGAGGAAGTAACGGCTGAGGTGATTGACGGGCCGCGTTCGGTGATCTGGCGTGAGGCGCTTCACAGAAGGACAACAATTCAGGCCCTTCTCTACCACCTAGTAAAGGGTGAAATAAAAGGGAACGGCTAAGGGCAAGTCAATGCAGAGCAATTCCAAACGATCACCGTGTGACCCGTGAGACATCGATTTGCATGACAATAAATTAGTCAAGCACTACGGTTATCCCCATGCGTGTTGCAGTACCAAAAGAAATTCGGGACGGCGAGAAGCGTGTAGCCCTAGTACCCGACATCATTAACAAACTCACTCGGCTCGGCCTCGATGTAAGTATCGAATCCGGTGCAGGGCTCAATGCTCAAGCTTCAGATGCAGCTTTTGAAGAAGCCGGAGCCACCGTCGTAAAGGGAGATGTACTCAAAGACGCAGATGTCGTTCTTTCAGTAACAGCCCTCACGCCGGCACAGATGAAGACCCTGAAAAAGGGCGCCATCACCATTTCCTTCCTTTCGGTCACGAAGGAACAAGACACCATTGACGCGGCGTTGGCAGCGAAAGTAACGGCCTTCTCTCTCGAGTTGGTCCCGCGCATTTCGCGAGCGCAATCCATGGACGGCCTCACATCCCAGGCACTCTGCGCAGGTTATCGCGCGGCAATTGTCGGCGCTGAGCTCTCTCCTCGATTCTTCCCGCTGCTCATGACTGCCGCCGGAACCGTAACTCCTGCTCAAGTACTCGTACTTGGTGCTGGCGTCGCGGGCTTGCAAGCGATTGCAACTGCCCGCCGACTCGGTGCGGTTGTCTCGGCATACGACGTCCGTCCATCATCGGCGGATGAAGTGAAGTCGATGGGTGCGACCTTCATCAACTTGGAGCTTGAGTCGCTCGAAGGTACTGGCGGATATGCCCGCGAGATGACCGAAGAGCGCGCGGCAAAACAGCGTGAGTTGCTCACACCGTACATCGCAAAATCACACGTTCTCATTACGACAGCGGCAGTTCCGGGACGGGCTGCTCCTCGATTGGTCACACAGGCGATGGTGGATTCAATGTCGCCAGGTGCGGTCATCGTCGACTTGGCCGCGGAGACGGGCGGAAACGTCGAAGGCTCAAAGCCAGGCGAGACCATCACCAACTCCAACGGTGTTGTCATCTGGGGTGGCAAGGATGTTCCTAGCCAACTCCCCTTCCACGCATCGATGCTTTACTCACGAAACGTCGTCAATCTGCTATCGCTGATGACCAAAGAGGGCGTAGTTACCCCGGACTTCGACGATGAGATCATCATCGGTTCGGTAGTTGCTCACAACGGCGAAGGGAAAGAGGCCATCAAAAAATGATGAGTAATGGCTTGGCTCTACTTTCAATATTCACTCTCTCGGTGTTCGTCGGGTTCGAGGTGGTCTCAAAGGTCAGCTCGACTCTTCACACCCCGCTTATGAGCGGTGCTAACGCGATTCACGGCGTCATCTTGGTGGGCGCCATCGTGGTGGCCGATCACGCTTCCAATAACGTAGAACTCTCCCTCGCACTCGTGGCCATCGTCCTCGCGACGATCAACATGGTGGGCGGGTTCGTAGTCACTGACCGCATGCTCGAGATGTTTAAGGCGAAGAAAAAATGAGCCGCAACTTATACGACCTAATCGGATTAGCCGCAGCGGTTTGCTTCATTCTCGCCCTTAAGGGTCTATCGCATCCAAAGACAGCCCGTCGAGGCAACTTGATCGGTGCTTTTGGCGCAACAGTGGCAACAGTTCTCGTCTTCTTCTTCACTGGCAACAAGGGCGATGCCGAATGGCATTCACTCCCGTTGCACCATCTGCCTCTTATTCTCATCGCTCTGCTCATCGGACTCCTCGTCGGCGTACCTGCCGCACGCAAGGTGCAGATGACACAGATGCCTCAACTTGTGGCTCTATTCAACGGCGTCGGCGGCGGTGCAGCAGCACTCGTTGCAATCGTGGAGTACCTCAAGTTGGGCAAAGGTGCGAGCTCGGCGGCCGTCGTCGCTACCGTCTTCACGGTCATTGTCGGAAGCGTCTCCTTCTCAGGGTCTTGCATCACCTTCGCAAAACTCCAAGAGTTGATGACAACTCGTCCAGTGGTATTCCCTGGTGGACGTTTCGTTATCGCTGCAAACCTCGCAGGTGTCCTTGCTGCGGGCGGATGGGTAATCAACTCTGGTGGAAATACTTCATTGGCAGTCCTTGGCGGACTCTCACTCCTCTTCGGAATCCTGTTCGTGCTTCCAGTTGGAGGAGCAGACGTACCAATCGTCATCTCCCTCTTGAACGCCTTCACCGGTCTCACAGTCGCCGCCAGCGGTTACGTCTTGCAGACGACACTGCTGATCGTCGCTGGAACACTGGTTGGAGCAAGCGGAACAATCCTCACTCGATTGATGGCTGAGGCAATGGGTCGCTCGCTCTTCAAGACCCTCTTCGGTGCATTCACCGCAAAGCCAACCGCAGCATCGGCCGAGGCCGAGACGCGATCGGTAAAGTCCGGTTCGCCTGAAGACGTTGCCATTCTTCTCAACTACGCACGCCGAGTGGTTATCGTTCCTGGATTCGGCCTTGCCGTTGCCCAGGCACAACACACGGTTCGCGAAATGGCAGATGTCTTGGCGGCTAAGGGAATCGACGTTGCTTACGGAATTCACGCGGTTGCAGGTCGTATGCCTGGCCACATGAACGTTCTTCTGGCCGAGGCGAATGTGCCTTACGAACAACTGCAGGAGATGGAAGAGGTCAACCCGACTTTCGCCCAGACCGACGTTGCCCTCGTAATCGGTGCAAACGACGTCGTTAACCCGGCGGCCAAGAACACACCCGGCTGCCCCATCTACGGAATGCCAATCCTCGAGGTGGGCGATGCCGCAAACGTCATCTTCCTCAAGCGCTCCATGCGCCCTGGGTTCGCTGGCATCGAGAACGAGCTTCTCTATGATCCAAAGACCACGTTGCTCTTCGGAGACGCCAAGGACACCCTCACCAAGGTTGTTAGCGCCCTGAAGAACCTGTAGTAACCCGCTTCGCAAAGAGTGCATCGGCCACATCGGTTGGTGCGCTTTTTGCTGTCCTCTCCGACCCGAACGGCTATCGGTCGCTGTGATGTTCGGGCTCGAAAGAGTGCAGGTTCGGCTGAAAGGATTACGCCTCACCTTGCACTCTATTCATCGCCCTCGGATTCAGGGAGCGACGCATAAGGTGCAAGAGCCGACGTAATCTTTTCAGTCGGCGTTGCACCTTTGCGAAGCGACTAGCACTCTTTCAGAGCCCTGAGTTGCTGATAGTTGAACTTTCAACTAATATGGGACACGTTCCAGCCGAAGGAGGCCTACCGTGCCAGCAGTAACCGTCAAGGACATCACCGTGCTACCCAGAGTGGTCGCTGATCCGGGCCTTCGCGCACGCAAGGTCAAGAGCATCACGACTGCACCTTCTGGTTATGAGGGCGAGGGCTTCCCTGTCCGCCGCGCATTCGCAGGCGTCGACATGGCAGAGCTCGATCCCTTTGTTCATTTGGATCAGATGGGCGAAGTTGAGTACGCACCGGGTGAGGCAAAGGGAACTCCATGGCACCCGCACCGCGGCTTTGAAACCGTCACGTACATCATCGATGGAATCTTCGATCACCGCGATAACAACGGCGGAGGCGGAACGATCTCCAACGGCGACACACAATGGATGACAGCAGGTGCCGGAATTTTGCACATCGAAACCCCGCCAGAGCACTTGGTGATGAGCGGCGGGTTGTTCCACGGTTTCCAGCTCTGGGTCAATCTTCCAGCCGCAAAGAAATGGTCTCCTCCTGCCTACCAAGATCTTCGTGCGAGCGAGGTGGCGCTGCTTTCATCTCACGACGGCGGGGCGCTGATTCGCGTTATTGCAGGAGTCGTGGATGGACACAATGGCCCTGGTTCGACTCAAACTCCAATTTCGTTAGTTCACGCAACGTTGCAGCCCGGTGCCGAACTTCGCCTTCCATGGCGCAAGGACTACAACGCCCTTGTCTACACATTGGCCGGAGCAGGCTACGTCGGCGAGGAGGCGCGTCCGGTGAAGATGGGTCAACTCACCGTCTTTGGTGAGGGCGACACCATTGTTGTGCGTGCGGGTGATGTTCAGGAGAGTCGCTCTCCCGAGATGGAACTCTTCATCCTCGGCGGGCAGCCCATCAAGGAACCCGTTGCATGGATGGGGCCTTTTGTCATGAACACCAAGGCCGAAGTCATCCAAGCCTTTGAAGATTTCCAAAAAGGTTTGCTGGGGACTATTCCTGCAGTTCACAAAGCACCAATGCCCGTGAAGGATTCTGATGTCCTGGACGTCCACGGGGCACCGCGAACGGTAGTCGAGAACTAGTCACACTTCGACGAGAGTTCATCGGAGATACACCCGGTGGATTCCCGTATGACTATGCCCCCTCATAGATTCTGTGAACATTCTGTGGTTGGGATGTCGGATGTAACGAGCTCATCCTTCGCCTCGTTTAGGTAGTTACACCTCACGAAAGGGCGAGCCATGTTGCTGATAGTCCTTATTCCACTTCTTATGCTCACCACCCTCGTCGGTATCTTTTCCATGATGTATGAGGATCCCGATCGAGTGGCAAGCAATTTTTCGCCGTACGTCGAAATCGGCAAGTAAAACACTGGGGATAACTCCCCAGACATGTCGGTGCTGTCTAGAACCATGAAGACATGGTTCCGATCAGTACAGAGCACAAACACGAGACCGACCTCGCAGGCCAGGTGAGCGAACTGCTGTGTGCCGCTCCGGGCATTAACACCCTCACCGCACTGCTGCTCATAGATCCCTTCCTGCTGGCTCAGTCCGCGCGCATCGATTACCTTGCCGCACTCGAGCGACAGACCAGCTGGCTCCAAGCTGCGATGCAGCGGGCCATAGTCGCGGTTGCCGGTGAAGAACCCTCGCGCAGTGAGGACATTTGGGGAGGGGTAGACGACGCCGAACGAGAAGACGTCGCTACAGCGCTTCGCCTGTCCGGGTCAAGCGCACAGATGCGGATAGATGTGGCCCGAACCCTCGTCAATCATCTACCCAACACCTGCTCGGCTCTGGCAAGTGGCGACATCTCTCCATCTCACGCGACCGTAATCGCAAGAGAGACAGCGTCGGCAATCCGCGATGGATTATCTCCACTTGCGATTTACACCGTGGAGGAACGAGCCCTTGCCCATGCCGAATTCCATACTCCAGCGCAGGTGGCTAACAAAGTTCGATCCACATTGGCAAAGATCGCACCTGAAGAGTTTGAAGACAGCGTCACCAGCGCCCGAGATACGCGCCGGGTCTCGTGCTACCGCGAAAGCGATGGTCTTTCCACGATTGTGGCAATACTTCCCGCCGAGGATGCACAGATTGTCATGTCGGCGATCGAGGGCTTTGTCCTACTTGGTGAAGAAGATGGTCGAAGCACGGATATGAAACGAGCCGATGCCCTGAGCGCGATGGCTTCTTGGGCGCTTACCCAGACCAGTACGCAGGTGAAGCCACATCGTCGTCCCATAACCGTCAACGTCACCGTGGACCTACCCACCCTTCTGGGACTGGCCGAAAATCCAGGCCAACTGGCTGGATACGGAGCAATTCCAGCATCTCTTGCGCGCTCGCTGGCTTCAGATTCGCAATGGAGAAGATTCATTACAGAGCCAACGACGGGTGCTCTTCTGGATTTCGGGCGTGAAAGTTACGAACCACCTCAACCGCTTGTTGATTTTCTACTCGCAAGAGATCGCACATGTCGATTCCCGGGGTGCCGGGCACCTGCGCACCTCTCCGACCTTGACCATGCTCAAAGTTGGGAAAGTGGCGGGACGACTTCGGCGCAGAATCTAGGTGCGCTCTGCAGGCGACATCATCGATTGAAAACTCATGGTGGCTGGAAACTTGAAAGCGCCAGTGACGGTTCGTGTATCTGGACTTCACCGCATGGAAAACGCTACCCAGTGCCGGCAAGAGACATCCAAGAGGCCGTCTAGGCAATACTTCTCCTTATGATTTGGTGGCCGACGCAGGTGCCAACATTGAGGCATGGGCTCATCACTCTTCGTCCCGTATGTAATGACGACATTGAGGCAATTTACGAAGCGTGCCAAGATCCCCTCATCCCCCGATTTACGACAGTCCCCTCGCCATACACGATGACCCACGCGAAGTTCTTTGTTGAAGAGCAGGAGCCAGCGCGCTTTGCCTCCAAATCAGAATTGTTATTCGTTATAACTCAGGGGCACGACGAGGAAGAGGAGTTCTGCGGGCTCATCTCTTTTCATAGCGTGAGCCTTGGCAACCATGCAGCCGAAATCGGATATTGGATTGCAGTTCCTGCGCGCGGAAAAGGGATTGGCAGCACCGCGGCAAAGATGATCACTGAATACGGATTTCAAACCATGGGCTTCAAGAGAATTGAGGCGCTTGTCGATGTGGACAATGAGGCGTCGAAAGCGCTACTGCGATCTGCCGGTTATCAATTAGAAGGAATCATGCGCCAGAAGGTCACACGGGACAATGGCGAGCAGATCGATATGGCTCTGTTTGCAAAGGTGGACTCCTAGACCTTCACATTCAGCCCAGTCGCTTCCACCAAGGAAAAATCTCCGACACGGAGGCGAGGATGGGCACCCCCGTGCCGGAGATTGATCTTCTCCGCAGGTGAATTCAGAAATTAGTCGTCTGAGTCTGTTCCGTCTTGGCCGCTGCCGTTGTCATCGGATGCGGAAATCGATACTCCAACTGAGGCCGAAAGATCCCCGTCGTCGTCCCCGTCGTCGTCCCCGTCCCCGTCGATAATGGAGTCGTCGGATTGATCATCACCGTCGTCGTCCCCAATCGAAGGCATCGTCGACAGCGGTGAAGTCTGAAGACCCAGAGGTGCTTGAATCCCCCCTTGCGCCGACGTCTGTGCCGAGACTCCAGCAGCGATCCCCTGTGGGGTGGCAGTCGATGTGGCCGAAACCGTGGATGTTGGCGTGGCGGAGGTGTCCGCGAACGCGTTCGTGCTGACTACTGCGTAACCGAGGGCTATGGCGCCAGCCGTTACAACTACCGAAATGGTCTTTTTCTTTAACATGGGCTCCCTTTCGTGGGTTCTGACAGCAAGAACGATGGAGGGAAGGGTTTCGTTACAGTGATTTCGTAATCCACGGGACTTTCCCAGGTTGTGCCCCGCATCGAATTCCGGCATATCGGGGCCAGATCCCTCCATGCCGGAATTCGACGAGCTATCGGGCCTACTTTCGAGGTAGCCCAATGATCAAGGTGTGCGCCTCAGCGTCATCAGCGGCAACGGCCTGAATCTCTGGAGCATCGATCGAAGTCACGATGGATGCAGCTGCGGTCAGTTGAGATGCACTATCGGAGTCACCGGCAAGAACTGCTGCTTTGATGTCATCATCGAAAGCTGCCTGCTCCTGGGCATCTTCTGTCTTATTGGCATCGCTTGAGGCATCAACCTCTTGTCCATTATCAGTGACACCTGGCTGAGTACTCAGGAGTGTCAAGATTTCGACGTCGTCACTTGATCCCGAGTCGGTTGAAACTACTGGAGACGGGGTTGCAGTGTCCGTTGCGGAAGCATTCGCTCCAAATACAAATGCAGATAGCGTGAGTGCACTAACCGCGGCCAATATTGAAAATCCAAACGATTTGTTCTTCATCTAATTCTCTTCTCTTTTCATGGGTGGATAGGCTCAAGGGGTAACAGATGGATTACTTGGAGGCTTTTTTGAGAGCGGCCTGAAGTTTTGCGAATGCACGTACCTTGTCAGCCTTGTATCTCATCGATGCTCGTTCAAGTGTTCTTGTACGTTCATTAGCGCTAATTTCTAGAGCTGCTTTGAACCTAGCCATCGCCACCGTCCGTGCCTTCGCAAAGACTGCCCGAGCAGCCGTGATTTTGGCATCCGTCGACAGTGCAGAGGTGGCTTTCGTCAATGCGGCAAGGTTGCTCTTAACCGCCGCCTTTAAAGACAAGTCGGTAGGGTTGGCAGTTGATTTCACTACTGAAGCTTTGTAAGTCTTCTCCGCTGTCAGCGAGGCCGCTTTCTCGACCGTGACTACAGAAGTGAATGCGACAAGTGCTTGCTTGACTGCCATTCGACGTATAACTTCGGCACGTTTTCCTTCATCAACCATCGTGGCCCGACTTGGCCTTACAGCCGTAAGGAAATTGGCCTTCGCTTGGGCAATCGAGGAAGCATAATCGGCGTTTGCCTGGTCTTTTGTCACGGACGCCGCCGATGCAGAGCCAGTGCTTGCACATCCCCATGCAAGCACCGATACGAGAATGACGGCAGCAGATTTATGTAATTTCTTTCTTTCCATTTTTCCTCCTTTAGAGTTATGGAGGAGAACGACGGAAAGTGCGCGATCGTTACAACTTGTTGGGATCTTTTTTGGAAATGACTGAGAACGCCCTGGAGGCGTCCAGAAAATGACCAGTCATTCTGACTGCGCTAAACGCACGCGAAATAAAATGAGTGGAGGTGCCGGGAATCGAACCCGGGTCCTTCGGTATCAATACAGGGCTTCTACGGGCGTAGTGTGTTTAGCGCTTTCTCAGTCCCGAATCTCTTACACACGAGTATTCGACGGACTCATTCACGGAACTGTTCTCTGATGCCGTCCGTGACGCCAACATCATGAAAAGCCTTCTTGCGACGTTAGGCCCCGAATCGAAGGCTCACTCGGGCTAACGGACTAGGGAGCTCGCTTAGGCAGCGAGAGCGAAGTCAGCGACAGTGTTTTTGGCGCTTATTTTTTTGCACAGGTTATTGGTTAACGAGATCATCCTGGCTTCCTCGGCCCGCTTCCCCTGACTCAACATCCAAAGTCGAGACCGTTCACCCCCATGATTGGAGATTGAAGCGTTACTGCAACACTATTCAATTGTCGATGGTTTTATTGGCTGCGGGATCACTCCCACAAGCCAATTGTAGAAGATGATTGCTCGATCGCGTAATTAGTTCTTTTCTAGCGCTCGCCAGACTTTCCAGAACGGCGGCGAGAGACCTCACGCTCGACTTCCCTACCCATCTCACGCTCAAGAAGGGCCGCACGCTTGTCGTGCGTTTTCTTTCCACGAGCGACTGCGAGCTCGATCTTGGCCTTGCCGTCCTTGAAGTAGAGAGAAAGAGGAATCAGTGTCAGGCCACCCTCCTTCATTGTGGCTGCGAGGCGATCCAATTCTTTGCGATGGACCAACAGTTTTCGATCACGCCTTGGGGGGTGGTTTGTCCAGGTGCCTTCGGTGTATTCAGGAATATGCACACCGCTTAGCCACAGTTCACCATCGTGAACCATCGCAAATCCATCGATCAGCGATGCTCGGCCAAGGCGCAGGGATTTCACTTCGGTGCCCGTGAGCACAATGCCGCACTCGTAAACGTCTTCAATGGAGTAGTCGTGGCGCGCCTTTTTATTCTGCGCGATGAGTTTGCGCCCGACCTCCTTCACCATAAGAAATCAGACCTTGAGGTAGCGACGAAGCGTAATTACCGAAGCAAGGATGGAGACAACCAGACCGGTTGCAAGAAGGTAGGCCGATGCCACCCACACCTCTCCCCAACCGAAGAACTTGGTGAAGGTCAGAAGTGGTGCTACTCGAGTTTGGATTACTTGCTTCAACGCCGCAAGCAGACCAGTTGCAATCGCCCAGCCAAATATGGCGGAGATGATTCCTTCCATCAAGAATGGAAGTTGGATCGACAGTGAGGTAGCACCAACAAGTTTCATCACGCCGGTTTCTCGGCGACGGTTGAATGCAGCGATACGAAGAGTATTGCTGATGAGAAGCGCGGCGGTGAGAACCGATGCGAGTCCCACCAGCAATGCGCCGTTACGCAAAACGCCAAGCAATCTGAAAAACTTCTCCAAGATAGCGCGCTGGTCCTGCACAACATCAACGCCTGGTCGACCCGAGAATGCGCTGACAACAACTTGGTACTGCGTTGGATCCTTCAACTTCACACGGAATGACTCGGGAAGTTGATCGACAGTCACGTTCTGCGCGATCGCGGAGTCCTTGAATCGCTCCTCAAAGCGTTGAAAAGCCTCCGATTGAGACTCATAGTAGACATCTTGTACAACCGGCAACGCTTGAAGATCCTGCTGGATCTGCATTCGCTGTGCCGGAGTCACAACTCCACCAGAGCACGAGGGGGACTCAGACAACGATCCACAGAGATAAACCGAGACTTCAATCTTGTTGTACCAATAATCCTTCATGGCGCTTACCTGCGAGTTGGAAAGCAAGCCGATGCCAAGGAGCGAAAGTGAAATCGCAACAGTGATAACGACGGCGAAGGTCATGGTGAGGTTACGGCGGAGTCCAATTCGAACTTCGCTTAGTAGAAACCGTGCGCGCATTACTCTTCTCCCTTAACCGGTGTATCCATAGACGCCGCGAACTTGATCGCGAATGACGTGTCCTGCATCGAGTTCAATAACTCGCTTACGCATCTGGTCGACAATCCCGGAATCGTGGGTGGCCATCACGACGGTGGTGCCCTCGCGATTGATCCGGTCGAGCAATTTCATGATGCCAACCGAAGTGGCGGGATCGAGGTTTCCGGTCGGCTCATCGGCGATCAGAATCGCCGGCCGACTGACATAAGCACGGGCGATGGCCACGCGCTGCTGCTCGCCACCTGAAATCTCGCTGGGTCGCCGGTCCCCCTTGTCCTCGAGGCCGACGAGTTCAAGCACCTCGGGAACCTCGCGGGCGATCTCCTTCTTGGAGTAGCCAAGGACGTGGAGGGTGAAGGCGACGTTCTCAAAGATGGTCTTATTTGGGAGTAGGCGGAAATCCTGAAAGACTGTTCCGACCTGGCGGCGAAGTTCTGGGACCTTGTGCGTGGCCAGGGTGTTCAGGTTCTTGCCCGCAACGTGGATCGTGCCGGTCGTGGGGCGCTCTTCGCGCAGCACCAGACGGAGGAAGGTCGACTTGCCCGATCCGGAGAGTCCGACGAGAAAGACAAACTCGCCCTTGACCACCTCGAGATTGACGCTGTCCAGGGCAGCCTTTTCTTGGCCAGCGTAAAGCTTGCTTACGTTCTCAAAACGAATCACAAAGACTCCAAAAAGGTCGACTCAATCTACGGCCCTAGTTTAGGCAAAGGCCTCGCTTCAATTGCCGCAAAAGCCTCAATTTTGGCCCAGAATCTGAGCCGTTCAGCCGGTTTCCTGAAGGCTCCACCTCTTATTGAGAGATATTGGGAGGAATCCGCGCCCCTTGCGGTAAATAAAAATCGGCGCCCCTGCATTGAAAAGCACAAATCCTCGCTTGTTGCTGAGCTGAGTTGAACTAGTCCTCGTTTGTCGCAGAACTTCTTCTCCATCGAATTCCCGCTTCGATGAAGTCGTCAATCTCACCGTTGAGGACTGCAGCGGTATTGCCCGTTTCATGGTTGGTCCGTAAATCTTTCACCATTTGATATGGATGCAGAACGTAGGAGCGCATCTGGTTTCCCCATGAGCCGGAGTTGTCACCCTTGAGCGCGTTCATCTTCGCCTGCTCTTCGTGACGGCGGCGTTCTAACAATTTAGATTGCAGCACGGCCATCGCAGTCGCGCGGTTTTGAATCTGCGAGCGCTCGTTCTGGCATGAGACGACAATGCCCGTCGGGATATGTGTAATGCGCACTGCAGAGTCTGTTGTGTTGACACCCTGTCCGCCAGGACCCGAGGATCGATACACGTCAACGCGAATTTCTTTTTCGTCGATCTCAATGTGATCGCTCTGCTCGACAACCGGAACAACTTCAACACCAGCAAAAGAGGTGTGGCGCCGGCTCTGACTGTCGAATGGCGAAATACGCACCAAACGATGAGTTCCTTGCTCAACCGACAGCGTCCCGTATGCATAAGGAGCGGTAACGCGGAAGGTCGTGGACTTGATCCCTGCCTCTTCAGCATAGGAGGTTTCCAAGACATCTACCTTGTAATTGTGCCGCTCGCAGTAGCGCAGATACATGCGCATCAAAGTCTCTGCCCAGTCGGCCGCCTCAACTCCCCCGGCCTCAGAGCGAATGGTTATCAGAGCATCGCGGTCGTCGTACTCGCCGTTGAGAAGGGTCTGCACTTCGAGTTCGCTAACGGCCTTCTTCACCGATTCCAACTCGCGCTCGGCGTCCTTCAAGGCTGCCTCATCAGATTCGTTCTGCGCTAATTCGATAAGAATAGGAAGGTCTTCCACCCGCTGGCGAAGATCGACCAGGCGCTTGATTTCGCTCTGGACGCGGGAGAGCTTGCTCGTTACTTTCTGCGCAGCCTCTGGGTCATCCCAAAGGTTCGGGACCCCTGCAGCCTCCTCCAAGACTTTGGCATCTTCACGAAGTTTAGGGAGGTTGAGAACTTTCTCAATGGATATGAGGGTGGCGTCTATCTCGGCAATCTCAAGATCATATTCACGCTCGGCCACGGGGTAAGGATAGCCAGTTTTCTAACGGCATGTTTCTATGGGCTAGAACTACCGCATTCGATCGCTCTGCGCCTCAACAGTTGCATGAATCTCGACAGATGAAGAAGCCTGAGGTAATCGAAAAGGAAGTATCGCACGTGCAGAAGTCGACAGTCGCACTCGGTTGCCGCTGCATGAGAAATCTGTCAACGATATCTGCTCCAGCTCGGGGCGATGAATATCTTTTCCGCCTTCAACCCATTGGTTTAGGTCTTCAATGACCTTTGCATATGCGGCTTGGCAATCAATCGGAACGCTCACGCCAGAGTTGCCCTTGTAATACGAAGCTAAGTCCACGTTGTGCGAAGCTCGTATTGCCGCTGATTCGCTCGCATGTACCAGAGATTGTTTGGAGACAGAGATCGATGCAATGTCGGTTATCAGAATGAGTATCCCGACCGAGACCACAAACAGGCCAATTGTCAGAATTGAAATCGACCCCTCTTCATCCCTTAGGTAGTAGAGGAATTTGCTTCTCGATGCATCTCTTACTGCCATGGCGAAACGTATTCTTGAGCCGACACTTCCACGACTCGATGCGACCTGGGGGCTGCGAGAGTCAGATTTCCTCGAACCCTGGCCCCTGGCGTTAGGCAAGGGTCTGCAGAACAGGAAAACGCGATACGCATGGCCGAAATATCAGCACTACTAAATCCCAATCGGCTCGCCCCATAGTTCAGCACGAAATCTGCTCTAGAACGTGCATCATCCAATGACTGACTTGAAACATATGCCCGTACAACTTGGCGCACCAACGATCTGGCCTGAATCTCCGAGTTGCTCAATTCGGCGAATTGGGTGAGATACATGAATAACGGCAAGAAGAGTGGGATGGCAAGAATGACAAATTCAACTGAGGCACTTCCCATATTCGCTTTCATCACAGCTTGAATTCGTTTGGTAAATAATTCGGACATTGCTAGGGACGTCGTTCCATGACAGCGATTCCCGACACGTCGGTTGATGGCGTATTCACTCCGTTGAGAAAAGGCATGAAGGGTATGAGTCGGGGTAGGAGTCTCGTGCGATGACTGACAACAAGTTGAAGCGCATCAAATGAATCCGGGGACGAGAAAGAGATGACTTCATCGGAATTCGGAACCACCGCTGATATGGCTTCGGTCGAGGCAGCACTCTGAGCATAGGTGAGATCGAGATTCCTGTAGTTAACGGCCACGATCAATTCAATAGCGATGAGAAAGAGTGCCATCAACGGGATGACGACCAACGCACTCTCTACCGCGCCCTCCTGATCGCGCCAGAATTTCTTAACGAATTCCATTCATCGAATCCAAAGAGTTGCGGAGAATTGCTGTCAGGCGTGGCGCTGCGATCATCCAGATGGCCGTCACAAGGCCCGTTGTCATCAGCACAACCAAGACCCAACCCGGAACATCTCCCCTCTCGTTACATTCCGAGCTTGAGAGCATGAGGCGCTTGCGCAAGTGGATCGTCATATCCTGAATCATCGTGTTAACTCTGATGACTAGACCAGCGATCCATGTCATGCAACGCTGGATTGGATGAGAGGTTCTATCCAATATCTTCATTGGGACTCCTTTGTGAAATCGCGAGTACACGGTGTGCTCGTCAGAGAATTCTTCATGTCCAGAACGACCACAAATTTGCAGCCCTTGAGGTTGTGCAAATCTTCAGGAAGCGAACAGATTGAGATGCGTCAATGAAGGCCAGAGGGCGAAAAGCACAGATATGGGAAGGATGAGAAACACGACCGGGACCATCATTGATATCTCAGCCCTTCCTGCCTTGTCCATCAATATATTGCGCTGATTTTGCCTGGCTTCTGCAGCATGGCGTTGCAAGACTTCTATGAGAGGGGCGCCACGGGACATGGCATTTATTAGGGAGTCAACAAAGCGTCGGATAACCACCGAATCCACTCGACGACCTAATGCGTCGAGGGATTCTTGAAAGGAGAGGCCGTTGCGAACTGAGTCGATCACTTTGCCGAGCTCGAAGGCCAACGTCCCTTGTGATCGACTGGAAACACGTGCCATTGCACTCAACGGTGTTTCTCCGGCGGAAAGTGACAGCGTGAGCATCTCGATGATGGAGGCAAACTCACTCTCGATAGCAAGTCGGTACCTCGTAACATCTCGACTCAATCGATGATCGATCGCAAAATACGTTGCAACTCCTGCAATTCCGCTCATTAACATCGCGGCAATCGGAGAATTGATTGCAAGCAATCCGAATGCGAAGATTGCTCCTGCCATCAGCATTGCCCAGGAAATCTGTCTCAATCTGAAGGTTGCATACTCACTCTCACGACCTATTCGTGCGAGCCGTGCCCTAACGCGTGTCTTGTCGGGAAGGTCTTTGGCTAGAGTCTTGGATCGCAAGAGAAGTTGGTCTGGACTTGTGGAGTGTGCCTCTGCGCTCCATACGATTACGCCGAGTGCGCAGAGCAATGGTGGTATCAGGAAAGTATCTAGTGCCATTCGATTACTCGAAAACTCGAGGAGGATTCGGAAGCTGGGCGAGTCTTCCCATCCACAAGTAGGCCACACTGGTGAGCAGCAATCCCATAATGAGGATGACTACGCCTCCTGGTTGGGCAAAGGCTTGTGACGTACCAGGCTGGCTCGAAAGAAGAAGCAGCAAAAGCCATGGTGCGGCAGAGGATAGGTGGGCAGAATTCTTAATCCATCCGTGCTTTATTTCGATTTCCTTGCGGAGGGCTAAATCCTGACGAAGAAAATCACCTAAGGTTCTGAAAATCTGCAGTAGTTCAGAGCCGCCAAGAGATTTTGCCAGCAACACCGCTTCAAGAATTTGGTCACTCCCATGACTGTTCAAGCGCGCTTTCAATTTCTCTGCCGTGCGTGTGAAATCCCCACTTGCGAGCAATTCTTGGTGGAATGCCAGAAAATACGGGCGAACCTGTTCGGGACCACGAGTGCCCAAGCCCACTAGCGCCTCTGACAGCGAGAGCCCCGAATGGATTGCCGACATGAGATGGTCGGTCACTTCTGGCCAAACCTGAAGAAGTTGCGCGGCTTCTCGCCGTTCTCGCTTGCGCATGTACGCCCATGTTATTACCACGGAGAAAATGGAGAATGGGCCGGTGATGATCATCGACTTGGTCCATCCGAGAACAAGGATCGTCACAATTGCTGCGCTTACACCACAATTGAGATAGATCTTGTTCCGTCTAATGAGCCCTGCAATGCGAATTGTGGCCTCGCCACTTCCAGTGTTATTTGAGACTGACACTCGACTGTGGCCCAACAAGACATTCAACCCCAAGGCACATAGAGAACATGCAACTAAACCGACGAATATTGGTTGACTTGCAGCGGCAGTCACGCCGAGATCCGCCATCACCAGAGATCTCATTCCTCGCACCTATTCACATCGGAAAGTCCAAGATCTGCAAACTTCTCTGGGTGCGGAAGGGAGCCAAGACCTCTCTCATACTTATTGTTGTTCCAAACCCAGATAGTTTCGACTTCAATTCGGTCGTTCTCTAGTCGCCCGGTCAAGGAAGATACTTCGACAATACGCCGCACGCCATTACTGTCGAGAGCCATCTGCACGACGAGGTCTATGGCCGAAGCAACCGTCGGACCAATGAACTTTTGGGAAATGTTCTCACCTGCCAATAAAGGAAGGGTCTGCAATTTAACTATTGCATCGCGAGTTGAATTGGCGTGGACTGTTCCCATTCCAGGCAGACCGGAATTCAAGGCTATAAGGAGATCTAGCGCCTCAGCTTCCCGAACTTCGCCCACGATGATCCGAGAAGGCCTCATGCGAAGAGATTCCTTGATCAGTCGTCGGAGTGGAATCTCCCCTTCGCCTTGCAGATTGGCACTTCGAGTTTGCAAGCTGATGACGTCCGGCAGATTTGGTTTCAACTCAAATACTTCTTCAATCGTTATAACCCTCTCTTGTACCGGGATTGCTGACACAAGGGCGTTGAGCATGGTTGTCTTGCCGGCTTGAGTTCCGCCACTGACAAGAATGTTGATTCCCGCGCGGACGCTATTAGTCAATAAAACCGCCATCGCAGGGGACATAGCACCACGTGCCGCGAGGTCTCGAAGAGAGAGATTGCGCATCAGGTGCTTCCTGATGTTGACAGCCCAATGCTCAGGAGTGATTTCAGGGATTGCCACATGAAGGCGACTGCCATCTGGAAGACGCGCATCGACGAATGGATGTGAAAGATCCAAGCGCCGCCCACTCCACATCAACGCCCTTTCAACGATATTCCGGACATCATCACCTGAAAGAAGGAGGTTGGTGAGTTCATTCCTTCCCGCTCTTGCAATAAAGATTCGTTCCGGCGAGTTGATCCAGACTTCCTCGACTTCGCTGTCGGACATGAACGGGGCAAGGGGTCCAAAGGTCATTGCAAAATCCTGAACAGGCATGAACTGACAGTAAATCTTTTGCGATGGCCTTATCGTGGAAAGCCAATGAAAGGTGTATGACTTTTGATGTGGATTGTGGACCCATCGGCAATGGAAGCCGCAAGAATCATTCGCATGGAGTTAGAATCTCGAGATCTAAGCGATTCAGAAATCCCAGGGCGTTTTCGCCGGGAATGCAGACTAGGGATGCCATACCCAGACGCAATGAAGGACTGCCTGCCAGGCGACCTCCCGATGAACTTTCACCACTCCACGCAACCATGATTCTCGACATATATATGCTTGATGCATCTTCCCTGCCATGGAGGATGCACACGAATTCCCATTCTCCCATCCGCGCACACACATCTTCGTCTCGGGAAAACCGCGTAAGAATATGTGCAAAGCGAATAACCTCCGATTCGTAAGAAGAGATGGCGGAGTCATTCATTTCGTGGTTGCAATGATCATTGGAAGCAAGCACAAAACGAACGAGCGATATCGGTTGACTCTCCCGCTTGGCCCTTGCTATCTCCCGTCTAAGTTCCTCGTAGAGAAGAGTCGGGGCAGCAAGTTGTGTCAGTGAGTCTCTAATGCCATCGTGTGAATACATTGCCCTCGATCGCGTTTCTTCAGGGTCGCTGTGTTGCTATCGTTGCCACCATGAACCCCGATGATGCCAAGATGGGATCTCGCAGGAATATCGTGGCAACCCTGCTCCGGGTTGAGGCTGCAGCCCTGTTAGCCCTAGGGGCGTTCATGCTGATCAAGAGCTTCGGCAACCACATCGAGGCTCCCCTTGCTCTGGCAGGCGTAGTCATCTTCGCCATCCTCGGCGCCCTCACCCTTCTGCTCTCCGCCCGTGGATATCTCGCCGGGCGGGATTACGGCCGAGCCCCAGCAGTCTTGCTCAACCTGATCGCCCTCGGCGTCTCGTACTTCCAAGTGCAGGCTCACCTCTGGATTGCTGCCGTTCCCATTGGCGCGATCTCCTTCGTCACGCTGGCCTTCGCGCTCTCCATCATTCCTAGGTAGTCATACGAAAATAGGAATTTCCTCTGATCTCTTATTGTGAGATATTTAGTACCAGCTGGTGAATGTGGTCTAAATCGCCTTGCATGCCCAACTTTGGAATTAGTCCTGAAACATTGAGTCTGTAGGCTTTGTCCGCTTTGAATGAACAAACGGAGAACTTTTACTTAAGAAGGAGCTCGCCAGTGTCGGCACATGAGCCTTTGGATCCATCGCTCGGCAATTCTTCATTCGCCGGAAAATTCGGCGAAGAGGTTGCAGAACAATTCGGTGCAAACGAATGGCTCGTTGACGAAATGTATGAGCGGTATCTCCAGAACCCATCATCCTTAGATAAGACCTGGCTCGATTTCTTCGCGCAGTTCATCCCCTCTTTAAAAGAGGCACAGCAGGCCAGTGCCTCGCAACCCGTCGAAGCATCGCGCCCCTCTGTGCCACCGATTCCCAAGGGTGCGACCACTCAACCTGTGGTGCCAGAGCGCACATTGATTCAAGCCCCAGCACAAGTATCACAAGTGCAACCGCAGGTTTCAGAGGGCACCCACACACAGCCCGTTGTCCGCCAATCCGATTTGGTCACACCAACTCCTGCAGATCCGATCGTTAAGCCAGCGCCAGTTCTTGCAACACCCGAGGCCGCAAACATCGTCCCTCTTCGAGGAGTTGCCGGCCGCGTTGTGCAGAGCATGGAAGCATCGTTGACTGTTCCGACCGCAACTAGCGTGCGCGCGGTCCCAGCAAAGCTCCTCATCGATAATCGCATCGTCATCAACAACCATTTGAAGCGCGCCCGCGGCGGCAAGGTTTCCTTCACTCACATCATCGCCTACGCGATGATCAAGGCGCTTGACGCGATGCCCGAGATGAACGCGTTCTTCACCTTGCTGGATGGAAAGCCTGCAATCGGACACCCCGAGCACATCAACCTTGGAATCGCGATTGACTTCACAAAACCAGATGGAACAAGGCAACTCCTCGTTCCATCTATTAAGGGTTGCGAGGGACTTGATTTCGCCCAATTCTGGCGGGCATACGAAGCGACTGTTGCAAAGGCGCGATCTGGCTCATTGACCGTCGAAGATTTCGCAGGCACCACTGTCTCCCTCACCAACCCCGGAACCCTCGGCACCGTCCATTCGGTACCTCGTCTTGTTCAAGGCCAAGCCATGATCCTTGGGGTTGGCGCCCTTGAGTATCCATCTGAATTCCAGGGATCGAGCGAGGAGACACTTGCTCGCCTGGCAGTAAGCAAGATTGTCACCCTCACCAGCACCTACGACCACCGCATCATTCAAGGCGCACAATCTGGCGACTTCTTGCGACGAATTCACGAGTATCTGCTTGGTGCTGACAAGTTCTACGATGAGATCTTCGCAGCACTTCGCATTCCTTACGAGCCGATTCGCTGGGTTGCAGATATCGAATTCGCGCGTGACGAAGAGATCAACAAGACCGCGCGTGTTCAGCAATTGATCCACGCCTATCGCACCTATGGCCACTTGATGGCAGACATTGATCCGCTTGAATATAAGCAACGCTCACATCCAGATCTTGACGTCGTGACACATGGATTGACGCTCTGGGACTTGGATCGCGAGTTTGCCACCGGCGGATTCGGCGGCAAGAGCTTCATGACCCTTCGCAAGATCCTTGGAATTCTCCGCGACTCGTACTGCCGACAGGTGGGTGTTGAGTACATGTACATCGAGGATCCAGTAGAGCGCAATTGGATTCAGGAGCGCGTTGAACTTGGCGCACCCAAGTTGCCTCGCGAAGAGCAACTGCGCATCCTGCGCAAACTCAACGGCGCCGAAGCATTCGAATCCTTCTTGCAGACCAAATACGTCGGACAGAAGCGCTTCTCACTCGAAGGCGGCGAGACAGTCATTCCACTTCTCGATGCGATTATTTCCTCAGCCGCTGAGGCAGAACTCGATGAAGTCTGCGTCGGCATGCCGCACCGAGGACGCCTCAACGTCCTTGCCAACATCGCAGGCAAGTCGTACGGCCAGATCTTCCAAGAGTTCGAAGGCCACTACACAAAGAACGCAGTCCACGGTACAGGAGATGTGAAATACCACCTTGGAACCGAAGGCGTGTTTACCGCTGAATCTGGAGCCAAAACGAAGATCTACCTTGCCGCCAACCCTTCACACCTGGAAGCAGTGAACCCGGTTCTTGAAGGCGTGGTTCGCGCCAAGCAAGACCGACTCAACATCAAGGACGCCTTCTCTGTGCTCCCCATTTTGATTCATGGCGATGCTGCATTTGCTGGGCAAGGCGTTGTCGTGGAGACATTGAATCTCTCGCAACTTCGCGGCTACCGCACCGGCGGAACGATTCATGTTGTCATCAACAATCAAGTTGGCTTCACGACCGCCCCAGAGATGTCACGCTCTTCCACCTATGCGACCGATGTTGCCAAGGGAATTCAGGCACCAATATTCCACGTCAACGGCGATGACCCTGAGGCATGCGTGCGGGTTGCACGGATTGCCTTTGATTACCGTCAGAAGTTCAACAAGGACATCGTCATCGACATGCTCTGCTACCGCCGCCGCGGACACAACGAGGGCGATGAGCCAAGCTTCACTCAACCCATGATGTACAAGCTCATCGATGCAAAGCGCTCCACTCGAACCCTCTACACAGAGGCACTTGTCGGTCGTGGAGACATCACGGAGGATGAAGCAAAGGAAGTCGCGCAGGACTATCAGGCGCAAATCGAGGCCGTGTTCGCGGCCGTCCATAATCTGAAGCCCGATACCGATCTGGCCTTCGCCGCACCCGAGGCACCGCAACCACACGAGATTGCAACAAGTATTAGTGAGTCAACAGCGCGTGCGATCGCGCAGACACAGATCACCATCCCTGAAGGCTTCAACGTCCATCCAAAACTTCTGCCTCAGTTGAACAAACGCGTCGAAATGCTCAACGACGGGACCATCGACTGGTCGATGGGTGAAACCCTCGCCTTCGGCTCTCTCCTCCTTGATGGAACTCCCATCCGCCTTGCCGGACAGGATTCACGGCGCGGAACATTTAGCAATCGTCATGCCGTCATCATCGACAAAGAGAACGGCAATGAATGGACTCCGCTTCGCGGCCTTATATCTGATGAGAATCAATTCTTCGTCATCGACTCGCTGCTTTCAGAATTCGCTGCCATGGGCTTCGAATACGGCTACTCCGTAGTCCGCAGTGAAGCCCTCGTCATGTGGGAAGGCCAGTTCGGCGACTTCAGCAACGGTGCCCAGACCATCATCGATGAATTCATCTCTTCTTCATTGCAGAAATGGGGCGAGCGCTCCGGCGTTGTCCTTCTTCTGCCTCACGGTTATGAAGGCCAAGGACCGGATCACTCATCTGCGCGTATCGAGCGATTCCTTTCCCTGTGCGCGGAGACAAACATGACGGTCGCCCAACCATCAACGCCTGCTTCTTATTTCCACTTGCTTCGCTGGCACGCAAAGAACCCGACGCCGCGACCACTCATTGTCTTCACACCGAAATCGATGCTCCGCCTGCGCGCTGCGGCGTCTTCATTGGCAGAGTTCACCCAGGGACATTTCCAGCCGGTGATCACTGATACGACGGTGACGAATGCAACCCGCGTTATTTTCTGCTCAGGTCGCGTGTATTACGACTTGCTTGCAGAACGAGCCAAACTGGGCGAAGAAAGCACGGCGATCGTCCGCGTCGAGCAGTTCTATCCACTCCCCATGGATGAACTAGCAGCAGAGGCCGCAAAGCATCCGCGTGCGAATCTTCTGTGGGTGCAAGATGAGCCGGCAAACCAGGGGCCATGGCCATTCATCGCTCTCAACACCCTCGGAGTCTTTGGCGACCGCTCGTTGCGTCGAGTTTCGCGACGAGCCACGGCCAGTCCTGCGACCGGAAACCATTACGTGCACGAGGAAGAAGCTAAAGCACTGATGATTGAGGCATTCAACCGTTAGTTCGGACTCCTCTTCCGTCTTGCTCTGCGAGATCCGGCTTTCATGAATCGAAAGAGAACAGTCGCGACGATCTCTTCCTGACTAATGGCTCCCCATTGTCGTGAGTCGGTGCTCTCCTCTTTATTGTCGCCCTCAACCCAGATCTTGCCTTCTATTGGCCCAATCACTCTCTTGAGAAGAAAGACTCCTGGCTGATTTTCCCGTTCTACAAGCACTACCTGACCTCTGCGGTATGTCCCACCCCAGAAGACCGCCAGCCAATCACCAGAAGAGAAGGCAGGGGTCATTGAATTGCCAGCCACTGCCACCGTTCCGATCCTTCGCTTCTTCCTGGGTGTGTCAAAAGGTGCCATGAGGGGTAGTCTCACATCAGAAGAGTCATTATGCACGCACACAAAGGGCGTGCTCGTTCGAGAGAAATATTGGAGAGATACATGTTTACCCCAAAGATAACTGTTTACGCACACTGTGACCTTCCATGCGGAATCTACGATCCTGCACAAGCCAAGATCGAGGCGCAATCAGTGAAGGCTTGCATGCAAAAGTACGCAGCAAGCACCGATCCAGATTTTAAAGCCCGTGCAGTGGCAATCAAGGAAGAGCGCTCGAACATGGTCAAGGAGCACCTCTGGGTTCTCTGGACTGACTACTTCAAGCCAAACCACTTTGAGGCCTACCCAAATCTCCACGCACTATTTAACGATGCCACCAAACTTGCCGGTGCTGCCGGAACAAAGGGCACCAATGATGTCGAGGTTGCCGACAAGTTGCTGGCTAAGATCGATGAGATCTCAGAGATCTTCTGGGCAACGAAGAAATAGCAGTACAACTTAAACCTACGGCACTCCTGTTTTTTACGATCTCAGGAGTGTCCGACAATGGATTGGGCGGCGGTTCGGGCGAGGAATGAAACTCGCTCGACCACCGCTCTTTTCATTGTTGCGTGGGATACCAGACGTTCGCCATCATAGATCTCGCAGTCAAAAACAATCTCGCGACCACTGAACTCAGTACAGGTCGCCGTTGCGCGGATCTCAGCACCAATACCCACCGCCTCACATGCATCGAGATCGAGCTTCAAGAGTCGCGTGGTCTCACCGATCTCAAGAAACTCGGCAATCGCGGTCACTGCCGCACTCTCCATCACATTTACAAAGTGAGAGGTTGCCGCGACAGGCAAGTCCCCTAAACCCATGGCGACTGCACAATCACCTGGCCTAATCAACATCGACGAAAAACCGACTGCTCCAATGATTTCGTTAGCGCGACGCATTTTAGTCTTCGCTTGTCAGACGAAATTCCTGAGTAGTTTCAATGGTGATCTCATGGTGCTCAATGTTTCCAAATTCATCCACCTGGATCGAGATCTCTGTTCTTCGATATTCCGCGACGAAATCCGGGGCACCCTGCTTTAAAACCGCAAGCTGGTAGGCAATCTGATCGTGTAATTCTTGGGGAGCGCTCTCATGACAAGAACGCGTGAGCATCTCGTGCAACATTCGATGCATGAGCCTCTCGTGCTCCATTTCCTCTCTACACGGAGCGCATTCCTCAAAATGAACTTCGATTGAGTGGATCTGCGAAACCTCGTGAATTTCACCGTCGATGAGAAGTCCAACCGAGTTGAGTACTTCGTTGCAGGGGGTCTCGTGCTGATTACCGCAACTCATGAGCTCACCTCCTTGCCATATCCACGCTCTTTGGCGTAGTCGGAAAGAAGCAAACGCAACGCCTTACGGCCGCGATGCAATCGCGACATGACCGTGCCCGTTGGAACCCCGACAATGTCGGCGATTTCCTTGTATGCAAAGCCCTCAACATCAGCGAGATACACCGCAATCCTGAACTCCTCGGGGATTTCTTGGAGTGCGCGCTTCACATCGCTATCGGGCATGTTCTCAAGTGCTTGGATCTCAGCGGACTTTCCTTGATCGCTTGTGTGAGATGCCGACTCGGCCAACTGCCAGTCTTCAATCTCTGCGTTGCCAGAGATCATCGGCTGGCGCTGTGCCTTGCGATATGAGTTGATGAAAGTTGTCGTTAATACTCGATAGAGCCAAGCCTTCAAATTCGTCCCAGGTTCAAATTGGTGGAAGGACGTAAAAGCCTTGAGGTAGGTGTCTTGGACCAGGTCCTTGGCATCATGCGGATTCTTTGTGTACCGCAAGGCAGCCGAGTAGAGCTGATCGGTGAATGCAAGAGCATCGCGCTCAAAACGAAGAGTGCGCTCTTCGGCACTTTCTTTTACTAACTCCGTGGATGTCATTGTCGTCAAGGTTACCGCTAGAACAGGGTCCGGGGCTCGCCCAGGGTAATTGGCTTGATCAATTCAGGCCCATCGTGTGCGACGGAATTGACGGTATTTGAGACGGCATACACGCGTAAACCCTCGTAGAGGTCGGAATATTCCATTGCTTTTCGCAAACCATCCGCATCTTGGACGGAGGGATCCACCCAAAACTCCCAGCGATCTTTATGCAAAATAACCGGCATCTGGCTATGAATTGTGGCCAACTCCCCTGCCGAATCGCAGGTAATGATCGCCACGCTCTCGATCAACTGCCCCTTCAGTGACACCCATTCGTAGTATCCGCCGGCTGACACCAAACACCGACGCTTATGAACGGCATCGCGAAAAGTTAGTTTTTCAAATACGGATTCGCGTCTTGCATTTATCGCGTCGACTGCTGATCTTGTCGAACAATATAAATATCTCTGGCCGGCGAGATACTCCAACTTGCAGGCAAGGGAGATGTCGGCACCGCCCCTGTGATTCCATACATTTCTATGAGGGAGCCCTCCGTCTTCCATTGTGCAAATCTCCCGCGCATGTGCCCTAGCCTAGAAGTTCACCACGTCTCATGAAGCCTGATGACGACGGTAGGCTCATGCCGTGAGTGAGACAAGCAAACCCCAAGAAATCCAGACTCAGGGAACACTGTGGGCTGCACCCTTTCGGGGGACGAACCCCGTCAATTCCACAGTCGTCATCCCAGGATCCAAGTCTGTGACCAACCGAGCACTAGTACTAGCCGCCCTTGCAGACTCACCCTCCACTCTGCGGCGCCCCCTGATTTCTCGGGATACCACGTTGATGAAGAACGGCCTCATCGCGATGGGCACGGTGGTCGCAGATGCGCACGACGAAGGCGAACATCAGTGGCGAGTTTCGCCGCAGGCTCTAACAGGACCTGCGCTTGTTGAGGTCGGTAATGCCGGAACGGTCATGAGGTTTCTTCCCCCTGTTGCAGCCCTTGCTGATGGGGCAATCTCCTTCGACGGCGATGCAAGATCTCACGAGCGTCCGCTGGCGCCAGTCATTCGCGCCCTCGAAGAACTCGGCGTGCAGATCGAGCACGGTGGTCGCTACTCACTCCCTATGGTTGTAAACGGAACCGGTGAATTACGTGGTGGAGAAATTGACATCGATGCATCGGCATCTAGCCAATTTCTATCGGCGCTCTTGATGATTGGGCCGGCGACCCTCAAAGGGATCACTGCGCGACATATCGGAACCTCCCTTCCCTCCATGCCTCACATTGAGATGACGGTTGCAATGCTGCGCGACTTCGGCGCAAAACTCGATATCGACCACGAGCGCAATGTCTGGCGCGTGCACTCATCGCGTCTGCACGGTCAAGATTTGGTGATCGAGCCAGATCTCTCAAACGCCGCACCATTCCTTTCTATTGCGATGATCTGCGGTGGCAACATCACAATCGCAGACTGGCCAGCAAGTACCACCCAACCTGGTGATCAACTCAAGACAATCCTTTCCCGAATGGGTGCCGACATCTCCATGGGCAAAAATGGATTGACGATCAAGGGAACCGGATCGATCCACGGCATCGATATCGACCTTCACGATGTCGGAGAACTGACGCCATCCATCGCCGCACTTGCGGCCCTTGCCGACTCGCCTTCCTCCTTGAGAGGTATCGGCCACCTCCGCCTTCACGAAACGGATCGCCTGGCGGCCTTGACGAGAGAAATCAACGCCTTGGGCGGAAATGTGCGTGAAGAAGAAACCTCCATCCACATAACCCCCGCGCCACTTCATGGCGGTATCTTTCATACATATGACGATCATCGACTCGCAACTACAGGGGCGGTTATTGGCCTGGTCGTGCCCGATGTCAAAGTTGAAAATATCGCGACTACAAATAAGACACTGCCTGATTTTCCCGGGCTCTGGTCGAGTCTGATTGAATAGACACCAAGCCTATGGCGCGTAAATTCGACGAATCCGACGTAAGAGTTCGGCCCAGTCGTAGCACGCGCCCGAGAAGCAAAGACCGACCTTCGCATTCCGGTGCTGTCAACGCCTTCGTAACTACGGTCGATCGCGGACGAACAACATGCATCACAGACGATGGGGTGATTGTCACCGCGATGAAGGCCCGTGAATTGGGGCCAAAGTCCGTTGTCGTGGGCGATCACGTCGGAATTGTCGGTGATACCAGCGGAACGATTGGATCCCTTGCTCGCATAGTCGCAGTTAAGGAAAGAAAGAATTCCCTCAGTCGTACGGTCGATGACACTGCAAAAGTGGAGCGGATCATCGTCGCCAACATCGATCAACTCATCATCGTTGTTGCTGCAGCCAATCCTGAACCCAGACGTGGTCTCATTGATCGATTCTTAGTGAGCGCATTCAACGAGGGAATCACGCCGATCATCCTTGTCACAAAAGTCGATCTTGGTCCCGAACCGTCATTCCTCCATGAATACGAAACCCTCAACGTGAAAGTGCTTTTAACATTCAAAGGCGCAGACTTATCTGAGATCCGCGAAATGCTTCACGGCAAAACGTCAGTTCTTGTTGGTCACTCCGGTGTCGGAAAATCGACTCTTATCAATGCTCTCCTTCCTCATGCCGAACGAGTCATCGGGGAAGTCAACGAAGTTACCGGGCGAGGCCGTCATACTTCCTCCAGCGCGATCGCACTCCCCCTGTCCTCGCATTTGAGTCCCAGTGACGGCTGGGTAATCGATACCCCGGGCATCCGCGCCTTTGGTCTAGCCCACATCGACCCAAATCGGATCGTTGCCTCTTTCCCAGACTTGGCAGAAGTGACCGCTAACTGCATGCCGAATTGCTCACACTCGGAAGAAAGTTGTGCGCTCTCGAAGTGGGCATCACCGGCTGGTGTGGAAATTCCCGAGCGGGCCGGCCGAATTCAGTCCCTTCGAAACCTTCTGGATATCAAGCTGGACTAGGCTATGACAGATGTCGACTACTAAATATTCACTTGCAGAGGATCTGGCCCTCGCACTCAAGATTGCTGATGCGGCCGATCTCATCACACAATCGCGCTACCAGTCACAGGATTTGGTCATCACGACAAAGCCCGATAACACTCCCGTCACCGATGCCGATAAGGCTACCGAGGCAGCGATTCGCGCCATCCTGATGGAAGAGCGCCCCAACGATGGATTGCTCGGCGAAGAATTTGGAGAGTCCGAAAACTTGGGATCTCGCTATTGGGTGATCGACCCCATTGATGGAACAAAGAATTTCATGCGTGCGGTGCCAACATGGTCAACCCTCATCGCATTGATAGAGAATGGCGAGGTTATAGTCGGCGTCGTGAGCGCTCCAGCGATGGTTCGACGTTGGCATGCATCAAAGGGCAACGGCGCTTTTGTTTCTTTCAACGGCGGCTCTCCCAGAAGAATTTCTGTGTCAAAGGTTTCGAAGATCAAAGACGCCTCCGTCACCTACTCGGACTTTGTCGGTTTCGGCGAGAGGCGCGAAGCGTTCATGTCACTTATCGATCAAAGTTGGCGATCCCGTGGCTTCGGAGATTTCTGGTCGCACATGCTTGTCGCCGAAGGCTCTGCCGACATCGCGGTCGAGCCAGTGTTGGCAGTGTGGGATATGGCCGCGTTGGACATCATCGTTCGAGAAGCCGGCGGCTCCTTCACTTCGATTACAGGTGAGCCCGGACCGCACCATGGAAGTGGCCTTTCAACCAACGGCCTCCTACTAGACCAGGTGGTGAATCACCTCAATGGCACAGCTCGCTGAAACCAAGGTTGACTTCGAGCCAGTAAGGACGGCTCTTGAACCGATCACGCTCAGTGTCGGCGGAATGACCTGCTCATCGTGCGTCGCCACAATTGAGCGAACTCTCAATTCCATTCCCGGCGTCAGCGCCACCGTCAACTTCGCATCGGAAACCGCCCATGTTATGGCCCCTGCGGAGATGAGCCCAAAGCAATTGATCAGCGCCATCAAATCAGCAGGCTACTCGGCAACAGAGGTTGCCGACCCGAGCCAGGTTGCACTTCACAGCAAGAAGTCGGCAACCGCGCTCTTCTTTGCTGTGTTGTTCACTGCCCCTGTCCTGGCAATTTCCATGATGATGAGTTGGCACCCGGCAATTGATCGCTGGATCAACGGACAACTCGAGAATTTCAATTTGCCGTACCCCAAGTATTCGCCGACTGCATGGTTGGTTATCGGACTAAGTGCACCAGTGGTCCTGATAGTCGCTTGGCCGATTTACCGTGCTGGAATTCGCAATGCACTGCACCCGACTATGGACACACTCATTACTCTAGGTTCGCTCACCGCGTTCGGCTGGTCTATCTACGCCAACAGCACAGGCAATGGAAATGTCTACGCCGAAGTTTCAGCAACAATCATCACTTTTGTCGTCGCCGGTCGCTTCCTTGAGTCACGCGCAAAAAAACGAGCAAGCAGCGCTCTCTCCACCCTATTAGCCCTTGGCAGCAAAGAGGTCACCGTCATTCGCGACGGTGAACTCGTGCAGATTCCCATCGACCACCTAGACGTCGGCGATCATTTTGTGGCGAAGCCTGGAGAAAGAATTGCCACAGATGGCGTCGTCATCTCGGGTGAAAGCGCAGTCGATAACTCGCTTCTCACTGGCGAATCCAAGCCAGTTGATGTCATTCCTGGCGTTCTCGTAATCGGTTCCTCTCTTAACAAGAACGGTCGCCTTGAAATTCGTGCAACGCGCGTCGGCTCGGACACTGAACTCGCCCGAATCACTGCAATGGTGGTGAGCGCACAAGGAACAAAAGCACCGATTCAGCGCCTGGCAGACCGCATCAGCGCAGTCTTTGTACCGGTTGTCACGCTACTTGCCATTGGCACATTTATCGGCTGGCATTACACAGACCATTCCCTCACCCAATCAATATCATCGGCCATCGCAGTGCTGGTGATCGCCTGCCCATGCGCACTGGGCCTTGCAACACCTGTCGCACTTCTCGTGGCTTCGGGCCGCGGCGCCCAGCGTGGAATCGTCATTCGCGAGCCTAAAGTTCTCGAAGTGGCTCGTAAGATCGATTCGGTAATCCTCGATAAGACGGGCACCCTCACAAACGGGACCATGTCCTTATCGACATCACACGTAGTGGCTTCTGCCGGCGATGTTCTCGGTTTCGGTTTCAAAGAGCTACTGCGCGAAGAAGTGATCCTCTCCTCCGCGCTCTCGATCGAATTGCAGAGCGACCACCCTGTTGCCACGGCGATCGCGACATCTATTTCCGCTAAGGGCATCAAGTCGACCACCGTCACGGAATTCTCCAGCACTCCGGGATCTGGTTCTGCAGGTCGAGTGAACCTTGGAACGCAATCCCCCGTCGTGCTGATCGGCTCGCCTGCCGCAGTTGCACACGCAACAACGCCTTTCCATCAAGAGTTGATCCACGAAATATCGCAGGCACAGGACAGGGGTCTCACCGTCTCAGTATTGGCATGGGATGGGGTCGCACTTGCGATGTTTGCAGTCGGTGATCAAATCAAGGCCGATGCGAAGAAGACCATCACAAAACTCAAGGAGCACGGTATCGACCCATGGTTGGTGTCGGGTGATAGTTCGCAGGTTGCTACCTCAGTGGCGAAGGAAGTCGGCATCGCCGCCGATCATGTTGTCTCTGGCGCTTTACCGCAAGACAAAGTGGAGAAGGTGAAAGCCCTGCAGGCAAAGGGACATCGCGTTCTGATGATCGGCGACGGGGTCAACGACGCGGCAGCACTTGCTAGCGCCGATCTAAGCATTGCGATGGGTACGGGCACTGATACCGCAATAGCCACAGCGGATATCGTCGTGATGCGCCACGACCTTGGCAGCGTCCTCGATGCCTTGAATCTCTCCTCAAAGACTCTTCGAATTATCCGTGGCAACCTAGCGTGGGCATTCCTCTACAACGTAATCGGAATCCCCGTCGCCGCCATGGGAGCCTTACGGCCTATATATGCGGCAGGAGCAATGGCTTTTTCAAGTCTGTTCGTCGTGACGAACTCGCTTCGTATCAAATAGAAACCTTTTAGTACGCCTGCTCGTATGTCTTGAGGGATACAGGTTCTACATAGAAGGCGGTCCTCTTCGGTTGGTTTTGCCAATAGAGGGATACGTACGGGGTTTTCGTCTTGAGAGAAGCCTTACCGATGTAAACATGGAATCCGGCAGCCGTGATCTTCTCATCCCGCACCCTGTCAATGAGCTTCTGCACTATGTCGCTCATCGACAACTTCCATCCAACGAAAAGATTTGAGGCGTACTTAACTTCCGACTGGTAGGTCTCTGGTCGAGAAAATTCGTGGAACACCCATCCTCCCTGCTTTTTCATATCCGCGTAGGTAAGTGATGCGCTCTTAAGTCCGTTAGGTGTATCAACCTCGAAGATTACTGGCGGCACGCCGGATGCATCCTTCTTGCTGTTGTCCAAGTATCCAGATACTTCATTTTTGCCAGAGAGCGAATAGAAAACTATCTGCCAGTTGCTATCGGTCTTAAGGCTGCACAAATCTTGGAAAGTCGTGACATATTGCCGCTCGAACCTCACGCTGGAAATCACAGCGTCTTTCTTCCATTGAGTTCTCACTTGGTCCAAAATTTCGCCGAAATACTTCCCTACGTTGATTGAATCCGAGGATTTGTCTGCATTGCAGGTCAACCCACCTACAGCAGTGGGCGGGGAACTCGGCTCAACTACCGAGGACTGAGTTGGAGTATTCGTCGATGCCGACTTGGTCTTTGAGCCACATGCCGCAAGGAGGAAGACCGCAATCAAGAAGATGGCCGCCACAACGAGTACCCGAAGAGTGGGGCTGTAACTCCTCGTCACGAGGTCAGGTTTTGAATGTGCCAGATCGTGCTTGACGTCTTGAGATTTCATGGTCCCTCGCCCTATCGAAGCGTTTTGGACTGTCTCGCACTCGCCGAATGCGACTCTCCGAACAGTTTCATTTCCCACTGCACGGTTGTGCCGCGGCAGGACTATTTTCCCAGTTTGAGGCCTCACAACAAGGGATCTAGCGGTGCTCTGTATTACACAAAAACAATGGCCCCCCGCATAAGCGAAGGACCAAAGCCTTGAGATTCGTACTAGTAGCGGGGGCAGGATTTGAACCTACGACCTCTGGGTTATGAGCCCAGCGAGCTACCGAGCTGCTCCACCCCGCGTCGGTAAGACGTATCGTAGGCGATAAGCACCAAGGCAACCAAATCGCGCACTAATCGTGCGAGAAATTCTGCGGATTACTTCCCGCTTTGAGCCGCAATTGCTGCTGCGATCGCCGACTTCAGGCGATCTTGCGCCGCACCATATGCAGCAAAATCGCCCTTTGCAAGAGCCGCCTTCGCGTCGGCCATTGCCTGTTGGGCACTCTGCAATGCATTTGAAAGTGCTTGCGATTTCGTACCAGTGCCACCGGTAGTGGATGGACCAGTAGTCGTTGTCGTCGTTCCGGAGTTTCCACCGAACACTTGATCCAATGCACCCTTGAGGGTGTCATCGAAACCAATTTGATCGCCGAAGGAAACAAGAACCTTCTGCAGCAATGGATACGAGGCAGTGTTGGCCGTTGCTCTGACATAGACAGGCTGCACGTACAACAGACCGCCACCAACAGGAAGCGTCAGCAAACTGCCAAGAACCACGTCAGATCCACCCTGTCGCAACAGGGAAAGTGAATTCGCTACAACAGGTTTGGCTTCAAAGTTAGATGCAACCTGCGAAGGTCCGGCGATGTTGGTGCTTCGTGGCAACTGCAAGACCGAGATCTTGCCGTAATTAGGGCCAGGATCAGAGATGACCGATGCGAAAGCAGACAGGTTCTGACGTCCGCCAACTGGAACAAATGGCGTCGTCAACTGGAAGGAAGGCTTCGTTGCACCCGGCATCTGCAAGGTCAAATAGTACGGAGGTTGTGCACCTGCATTGCCACCGAATGTCGATGGGTCAGTTGGCACTCGCCAGAAATCCTGACCACCATAGAAGGCACTCGCCGTAGTTACGTGGTACGAGCTCAAGATGTCACGCTGGACCCGGAAAAGATCCTCGGGATAGCGAACGTGCGCGAGCAAATCGGCCGATATGGCGCTCTTTGGCTTCACCGTATTTGGGAAGGCCTTGCTCCACGTCTTCAACACGGGATCGCTTGTATCCCATTGGAAGAGCGAGACAGTGCCGTCGTAGGCATCAACTGTCGCCTTGACTGAGTTGCGGATGTAGTTAATCGAGGTATCGGTCTGGGCAGTGATCGATGAGGAGTTGGTCGTCAACGCATCGGTTGTTGCACCGGACAACGTCGTCTTCTTGGAATACGGGTAGCCGGCACTGGTGGTGTAGCCGTCAACAATCCAAATGATGCGACCATCCACGATGGCCGGGTATGGATCGCCATCCAGGGTCAACCACGGCGCAACCTTTGCTACTCGATCGCGAGGATTTCGCACGAAGAGAATTTTGGAATCCTTGTTGATCAAGTTGGACAACACAATGCGCTGTTCCTGATACTTGATTGCAAATACCAAGCGATTCACTAACGAACCAACTGGAACCCCACCAGATCCTGCATAGGTAGTGTTCTTCTGACCGTTGGCAGATGAATCATCCGGATAGTCCAATTCAACTGGCGTGCCAGTCTTGGTACCACCGACGATGGAGTAGTCAGGGACGTTCTCTCCAAAATAAACACGGGGCTCAAAAGTGCCAAGGCCCTTCGTCGGAGGCAGATCGCCAACCAAGAACGAGGGCTTTCCGTCCGCATCGCGGACGTTTCCATATGCGGCGACGAATCCGAATCCGTGGGTGTAGACCAAGTGGTCGTTGATCCAGTTACGGCTTGGGTTACCGGGAAGATTCAGTTCGCGAATCGCAACAACTGTGTCTCGTTGAACTCCATTGACCTTGTATCGGTCGATATCAAGAGACTCTGGAAAAGTGTAATACGGCTTGATCTGCTGCAATTGGCGGAACGTCGCCGATAGAACATTCGGGTCCATGAGACGAATGTTCGAAATGGTAGAAGCGTCTTTTGAAAGTTGGCCGGCGCTTGTGGCAATTGTCGCCTGATAATCAGTGACCTTGACGCCAGAGAGACCGTAGGCGGCTCGTGTTGCATCAATGTTCTTCTGGATATACGGAGCTTCCTTTGAGGACTCGCTTGGCTTTACCTGGAACTGCTGAATGATCCCGGGGTAGACACTTTGGATCAGGACCGAGGAGACAACCAGGAGCGCAACTCCTGCTGCGGGCAGGACCCACGAGCGGCGAATAACATTCGCAAAAAAGAGAAGTGAGCAGATGACGGCAATGCCGGCAAGAATGGCCTTGGCAGGCAAGAGTGCATTCACATCCGTGTAACCAAGGCCGGTGATCAAGCGACCTTCCTTGAGTGCCAAGTGGTAACGGTCTAGCCAGTAGGCCGCGCCTTTGAGCAAGACGATCACACCAAGGAGGATTGATAACTGAACTCGGGCAGTGACCGTGGTGCGATCTTCGCGCACCTGAAGTCGGATACCGCCATACAAGTAGTGCACGACGACTGCGGCAATAAGGGAAATGATGACTGTGGAAATTCCCCACTCAAGGAGTGATTGCCAAAATGGGAGACGGAAGGCGAAGAACGAGATATCCAAATGGAACTGCGAATCCTTAACTCCAAATGGGGTCGAGTTCTTGAAGAGCAGCCACGATGACCAGAGTTGAGTTCCAGCGGCACCAGAGAAGTAGAAAAGAACGATTGCTAAAGCGGCGGTCACGAGTTTCCGAATCGGTTCGATCTGGCCCCGATATCTTTCAAGGTTGTCTGCCTCAATTGTTATGGGAACATAGAGCGGACGGCGGCGGTAAGCGATGATGACATTGGCGATGATGACAGCTGAGGTCAACGCACCGAACACCAAGAACAATGACGCTTTAGTGGTGAGAATCGTTCGCCAAACATTGGTGAAGCTGACCGAACGGAACCAGAGCCAATCCGCATAGAAGCCGCTTAGAGATACGAGCGCCAATGCCGCGGCGATGACTATTGCCACGGTAATGATAAGGGGGCGGCGGTTCTTGGGGATATTAGGCATATTGGGACGGCTAAAAGAACTCATGCACCAACGCTACCGATTTCGTTGCCAAGTGCAATGTGGGATGGCATTTTTCGAATTTTCTAGCACTCCAACGGCCTCGGCAAGCGTTTCTACCGAATAAACAGTGATCCCAGCGGGTATATGCGTCACATCTGCGCAGTTATCCGCGGGAGCCAGGAAGAGGGTTGCTCCGGCTTTCTTGGCTGCGATGATCTTGTCGTCGACTCCCCCAATTGCCCCAACTGTACCCGAGTCTGTGATCGTGCCCGTTCCCGCCACGACCCTGCCTTTGAGTAGATCCTTCAACGTCAGCTTCTCGATTATGCCCACCGCAAAGATAAGACCGCCGCTAGGGCCGCCAGTGTCCTTCAAGGAAATGGTGACAGGAAATGGGAAAAGGTACCTCGTCGACTTCGTTCCGTCATTCTTGGAAACCGTCTGTTGGGCTACAGGAAACTTCAGATACCGAAGGGCCGCAGCTGCCGCCGATTGTTGCGAATTCACCATTTCAGCCACGCTGGCTTTATCGAGTTCCTTTGAACTCTGCCCAGGCGGATACAGAAGTTCCCTTGGCAGAACTATTGAATAGCCGCGTATCCACGATATAAGAACATCAATCCCGAAGAGCAGTGAACCAGGGCTGGTTGCAAGTACGGTTGTTAGCAATAGTTTTCCTGTTGAGGGGTAAGTCTTCTGATCTGAAATCTTGATGACTGACCCGAGAACATCTTGACCCTCGCCCGGCTCAAGAACGACATAGGGCAATGGTGCAAGCATGCTCGCGGCGAGAAAAAACCCAACAATAAATACTGCGGGCCTGGGAAGGCGCGAAAGGCGCATTATCTGATTGCCAGGGGCGAACTATTCGCTCGGCCTGGATTCATTTTTCGAATCTTGTTCATCCTCATCATGGGCTTTGAAAGAATCCTGAAAGCGCTGGAACTGAGACACCGAGCGGGTAGTCTCATTCTGGAATTTATCTTGGAATTTCGTGACCCAGAGTACATAACCAAGCGCGCCGAGCACGGCCGCAAGAGGGACTAACCACCAAATTAGGGCCGAAAAAGCACTAGACATGCCAGAAGCCTACCGCCCTCGGGAACAAAGCGTCGCCTCGCGTTGTTACACATCATGAGCGTAGAGTTCCTATTCCAACAAGGAGAATCATGTCGCCCTTCGGTTTTGTACCCTCAGACAATTCTGATGAACCGGATGAGAATCCGTCTAACCCAGAGGGCGTTCCAGATTTTGCCGCGTTGTTCGCCTATCTTCAATCGCAGTTGCAGGATCAATTCGGAGAGAAACTTCCTGAAGATTTCACTAAAGACATACGGGAACAGTTTTCCAAATTGGGGATCAACCCGATTGGATTCATGCAGGCACTTGGTAAGTCCGATGGCACTTTCCCCATCGACATAAGTCGCGACATCGCAAAGAAGTATGTGACCGCCCAAGGCTCCGCACTCGTTGGAACAAATGACGCAGCACTGATCCGTGAAGCAATGGAGATCGCAGACCTTTGGCTAAATGATGCAACAGTTTTCCCTGCAAACTCGAACGAGAAACGAATTATCAGTCGAGCGGACTGGGTTGACTCGACAATCAAAGGCTGGCAATCAACCGTCGAACCGCTTGCAATGGGTCTCGCACAGGCTATGACCACCATCGTCGAACAGGCAGAATTGCCCGAAAACTCATTGCCAATCACTCAAGTTGCAGGGATGCTCCGGACTTTTATCGGGACCATGATCGCCACCCAGTTGGGCCAAGTGATCGGCGGATTGGCAGCAACAGTTACCGGTGCCCACGATGTCGGGCTTCCACTGCTCGAACCAGCACGTCCCGCACTCATCCCAGAAAATGTTGCTAAATGGGGAGCAGATATCGGAGTCGTAGATTCGGAAGTTCGAATCTTCCATGCACTGCGTGAAGGCGCAGTAGCTCGGCTGTTCGATAACAATCCCTGGCTCGTTGACTATCTTCGAACTTCAATCGCTGATTACGGAAAAGGGATTCGCATTGACGTCGAGGCTATGCAACGTCAAGCAGAAGATGCAATCGAGTCGGGACAAATCGATCCCAACAATCCAGAAACTTTTTCCATTGCTCTAAATCAAGGTCTCTTCACACCAGAGGAAAGTCCAGAGCAAGTTGCAGCGTTGACCAAATTGGAAACTGCACTTGCTTTGATTGATGGATGGGCAGACGACGTCACAACACTTGCGGCAGCAGATCGCTTGCCTTCGCTTAATGCACTTCGAGAAACTCTTCGTCGCAGACGAGCAACATCATCGCCTGCACAACAGCTCTTCTCCTCGCTTTTTGGTTTGGAGGTTTCTCCAAGGATGGCGAGGGAGGCGAGTTCGTTCTGGTCGCAGATCCGCGAACTTCGCGATCTGGATGCCCGCGACCGCATCTGGAGCGGCATCCTTCCAACCCACGAGGAGTTGGTGACCCCGGAGGAGTACTTGCGCAGCATTGACGTGCCAGATGACCTCTCTGGCCTCACCGAGTAAACGGGCAAAAAAAGGCGAAGTCCCCGGGCGCTCGATTCTCTGTCTGCCTTCCCCTTGCAGACACAGAACGGTTATCCGAGGACTTCGTAAGCGCAACGTACGTGACATTTGACCGAGAATCAACTGAGAGACCCACTTTTTTTCATGTGAATTAGTTCAATTCGGTTGATGATCTCGAATATTTTTCGGGCGCCGAAGTCCAATGGGGCAATTTGTCGCATCCGTAAGATAACTTGGGAATATGACCTCAAGTTTTCAATCCCTAGTCTTGAGTGAGGCACCAGAGTTGCCGGGAATCTCCGAGGGCGAGATCGTTGTTATTCGCTCCACAAGGCGGAAACGAAATATCGCCGCCTACCGCCAAGGTGGCCAGATCATCGTCTCTATCCCCGCGAGACTGAGCAAAGCCGACGAATGGGCCGTGGTTCCAGAGATGGTGGCCAAGATCCGGGCCTCTGAGGCCTCCAGAACCATCGATGAGTCCGTTTTGTCCACCCGTACTATTGCCCTACTAGCCACGTGGGCACCCGAGATCACCGAACGGCCGACTTCGGTCTCCTGGAAGAGAGCCATGAACGAGCGATGGGGATCCTGCACCAGCGTAGACGGCACCATACGAATTTCTGAGCGTCTCCAGAGAGTGCCGGACTACGTCCTGGATTTCGTCCTCTTCCATGAGGGGATCCACCTGCGCTTTGGCGACCATGGGAGTCAATTTCAGGAGGTTCTCGCCCGATTCCCCAAGGTCGACCTGGCCCAGGCCTACCTGGACGGATACGAGGCCGCCGAAACGGCTCTGCGGCCCCCACGATCGGCACATTAGCCCCTTCCAAGAGCGTGCGACACGCTCAAAAAGATCTATTCAATGCCGCCCAAACCTCACTTTTCACGCTCAGGCAGGGGTATCGTGACGGTTGCACGCTCGCGGCCCTTGTCGGAAACACATCTCACAAGCCGCTTGCGTCGATTGGAGGAGAAATGACAGAGACATACACAGGTGACGCTTACTGCGTTAAATGCAAGGAGAAGCGTGACTTTACGGGAACCGTAAAGGTCTCAGACTCTGGTCGTCGCATGGCTCAGGGCATCTGCTCGGTCTGTGGCACCAAGCTAAACCGCATCCTTGGTAAAGCACAGTAATCCGAGCCATTTAAGTTCTATAAGGCTGGCACCCCCGCTCTATAACGGAGGGGGTGCCAGTTTTTTTCTTGTCTCAGCCGGTGACACGCTAGCCACTGTGCGTTAAGGAATGCCGGCCCCTCCACATCTTGCAGGGTTCGGACCAACGCACGCGCGGGCGAGCGCGGATCGTTACGCCAATGACACTCGCCGGATTAGAAAACATCAGACCGCATCTCAAAGTTGGCACCTTGCTCTTGCCACACTCGAATTCAACCTACATCGGCAGAAGCGACCAAGGACTTGAAGTCTCATCGCCTGCCCGAGCAGCCCTTGCCGAGATGGATGGGACTCGTACTTGCGACGAACTGAGCCAACATCTTGGGATCCCGATTTCTGAAATCACCGCACTCCTTCGCGAATTGGATGGTGCTGGCCTAATCGATACAGAAAAGTCCAAGATCTCGGTCCACACACGATTTCATTCGCCCAACGCCAACCGCGCCTCGCATGACGGTGATGACAGCAACGACGGCGCCGTTCGGGCGCTGCAAGCAAGACTTCTCCCGGAGCTCTCATTTACAACCTGGCTTCCAGAGGTACGAGACGGCGGAGTCGCCGCTATCGGCAGGCGCAGAGACTGGCAGGTTGTCATCTACGGCGACTCGCGTATCGCCGCCCTCATATACGGCATTCTTCTATCGAGCGGAATCACCTATACCTCTCTCTTCTCCATTGATGAGCGTAGAAGAATCCGCGAAGAGGATTTGTGCGCAGGATTCCTCCACCCAAGTGATATCGGCCTTGCCTACAAGATGCGCACGCATGAACTCTCTCGCGAGCTCTCGCTCTTTCCCATGACAAAGGGTTCACACGCGGCCAAAGAAAGTAAGGGTGGGTATCGAAAAATAGCAATTGCAGTGGGAAATGTTCCGGCCGATCAAATCCAGGAATGGATGAGCGACGGGGTTCCTCATCTCCTCATCGACGCCCCGGATGGCGCCAAGATTTCGGTCGGACCCATTGTGATTCCCGGACAGAGTCCGTGTGCTCGGTGTATATCAATGGCCCTTGAGGATCAAAATCCGGCCTGGCATGAGATATCCATGGAAAAACTTCTAAAACCTGCCAGCGAAGCACCCGTTGCGCTCGCCCATCACATTGCAGGAATTGCCGCTCTCGAACTGCTCCGCTTCATTGACGAAGGTCAATCCCAACTCATCGGCAAGCGCGCAAGTATCGACTACCACCGGCCAACTATCGCTGTGCAGCAGTCATTCACTCGTCACCCTGCATGCGGTTGTAACTGGTAACCCCGTGACCTTTCGCACGGGGTTACCGGTTATGCAGCGTCAGATTGCTCCTCTTCAACTTCGACGGCGCGTACGGGAGTCAGACGAGGTCGCCCTACCGTTCGACGCCTTTCGATAACGGCACCGTCTTCAAAGAGCTCCCCACCCCAGACTCCACACGGTTCTGCGCGAGATATCGCAGCGTCCAAACACTGTGAACGGACCGGACAACCACCGCAGAGAGATTTGGCCGCAGCAATCTCCTCGTTCTGCTCGGAAAAGAAGAGGTCAGGATCAGCGTTGTGGCACGGCAGAGTGAATGCGACATCAGAGCCGTATGTACCTGTAACAGCATCCAGCCCAATCTTGTCTCCATTCTGCGCCCAGCCTGGAACTAATAATTCGCTAAAGAGAACGGTCATGGTCCTCACCTCATCTCTGCTGGTCTCCCAGCGTTAGTCTTCGTCTCGTCTTGTCGTCTGGTCTTCTTTTTTATGAAGTTGTTCTTGGGGAAAAGAAAAAGGGCCCGAATCCTTTGTGGATTCGTGGCCCTTGGGGTCCTTCTCGGTCTTAACCGATTGGGCTCCAAGTGGCCTGATCCGCAAATGCTGGATACCAAGCTGTGCGCTTTGAGGCACGATTGGTAACGGATGTCTTGGCGTGGGAAAGTGCGGAAATATCCATAAAAGCAGCAGAAGACGCTACTAATTGAGATTGCATAAACAATGACATGTCGCGCTCCTTACTGTTCGAATTGAATTACCGTGTGGGAAGACTATGGCAAAGACTCGTCTTCGCGCAAATGAATTTGCACCTAACTGCCGAGTAACCCTGCCTCACGCAGAAACCTGCTGGGATTTCCGCGGTAACTCAGCGACAAATGACTCTTTGCCCGCGTAATACCAACATAGAAAAGACGTCGCTCCTCCTCCACCGCATTCTCATGCGTGGGGAGGATTCCTTCGTTTACTCCTACGAGGAAGACCTGATCCCACTCCAGGCCCTTGGCCGCATGCAGGGTAGCCAAGGTGGTCACCGGCATGACTGGGGGGTTGTTCTGCTCAGACCTCTCTTCGAGTTCGCGAAGGTAGTTGCGGAGCGTTTTCGGCGAAAAGGCGGGGTCTGCATCGAGTTCGCGCGCCAAGTGGAGCAGCGCGGTAATTCCGTCCGTACTCGATTGGGTAATAAATGGCTGGGCGATCGTGCGCAACTCCTCAAGCCATGAAACATCGTGGGTCGGAATTACCGAGGCTTGACGAACTCCCCTGAGGAAATCACGGACATCGCTTCGGTCAAAGAAGCGCTCGTTGTTCCGTACTTGATATGGAATCTGAGCCGCGATGCAGGCGCGCTCGAGTGCATTGAGCTGTGCATTGGTACGCGCCAACACGGCAATGTCCTGTGCCGCGATGCCAGATGAAGTCAATTTCATGATGTCTTCAACGACACCAGCAACTTCCCTAGCTTCATCTCTGTACTCCGTAACCAGCGGATGAGAGCCGTGGTCATTGACAGATGTGATCTCGTGTCCCATCAGTGCATTGCGCAGAACTGTGTTTGCCGTATAGATGATCTCGGGCGTTGATCGATAACCCGATGTCAGTCGGATGACCTGGGCGTCTGGGAACCTTCGGGTGAAAGTGTTGAGAAAGACAGGGGTTGCACCTGCAAAAGAATAAATAGTCTGCGCGGGATCGCCCACAACGCAAATCTCTTCGCGATTACCAAGCCACGCGTTAATCAGACGCTGCTGCAAGGGAGAAACATCCTGATATTCATCGATGGTGAAGTGGCGGTACTGATCTTGTACCCGCTCGCGGACTTCTCGTTCCTCTTCGATCATGGCAGTCGTAAGAAGGAGAACGTCCTCGAAGTCGATGGTGCGCTCTTGCCTTTTCAAACCTTCGTACGCGTCATACACCTGAGCCACCTGGCCAGGGTTAATGTGGTTTCGCTCCGCACGGTCTTTGGACTCTTCCATGTAATTCTCTGGCGCAATCTGTGACACCTTCGCCCATTCGATCTCAGTTGATATCTCACGCAGCAAGTCACGCGATGATGTGCCAAAAGTGCTGGCCAATCCTGCCCGTGAAATTGCCTCTTTCACATAAGCGGACTTCGTCGTGAGAAGGTCGGGAGTCCTGCCTCCAAAAACAGTTGGCCAGAAGAAAACCAGTTGCTTCAGCGCTGCAGAGTGGATCGTCCGCGCGGCAACGCTTGGAACACCGAGCAGCCGAAGGCGAGCGCGCATCTCTCCCGCCGCTCGCGCCGTGAAGGTCAGCGCCAGAACCTTCTGCGGGTTCATCACTCCAATCGCCGCTGCATAGGCGATTCGATGCGTAATCGCGCGCGTCTTGCCCGTACCTGCTCCTGCGATGACGCAGACGGGACCGCGCGTTGCCAATGCCACCTGGCGCTGCTCGTCATCGAGTGCCGCCAAAATCTCCTCGGCCCTCAGTTCATTGACCTCGGGTAGCGAGTTCATCGCGTCCAACCGTGTGCTCCAAGATCCTCAACTGCGCCTTCGCCGTACCAGTACTCAATCATCCGACGTGAGACGCTAATGCGCGGCGGCAACGAGATCTCGCCTGAATTAACTGCCGACTTCATGCTCTCGCGCGTGAACCATCTGATTTCTACAATCTCCTCGCCATCAGGGCGCGCTGTCGACACATCCGATGTCGTAGCTTCATAAGCGATCATGATCGAAGCTGGAAATGGCCACGGCTGTGATCCTAAGTAATGAACCGAGTGAACAGCCAACCCCGACTCTTCTTCCACTTCACGCACTACGCACTGTTCGAAAGATTCACCCGGTTCTACGAACCCGGCGAAATTCGAGAAGCGATTGGGCGACCAAGAATGCTGGCGACCAAGAAGCAGGCGATCGTCTTCGTCTTTGACCAAGACAATCACAGCAGGGTCGGTGCGGGGATGATGTTGGCTCGCGTCAACTTCGCATATCCGAACCGCGCCGCCCAAATCCGATTTCGTCGGCGCACCACAACGTGCACATCGCGGATGAGAACTGTGCCAATGCGAAAGGGCGATGGCGTGAACGGCCAGACCTGCTTGCTCATCGCTGAGCTCTGCGCCAATCTGGCGGAGCGTTCGAAGTTCATGCTCTTCAATGATCTCTTCATCGGTGTGCCAGGCAAAATAACTCTGACCGCTTTCGCTGTTCTTGCCAAGAAAGTAGCGCTCTCCGTCACCGGAGATTTCACCCGCCAAATGGAAGATTAATTCCGAGTCGGTGGCGTGGACTCGGTCCTTTACGAGGACGATCACCTTGGATTCTAACCAGAGCGCATCCAATCCTTTTTGATCCGTGCGGAGATGGCCTGCCCGATCAATCACACTTCGGGCGAGAACAAGATCGTGCAACCTACCTCTGCTCACGCTCATGATGGGCGACACTACTAGCATGGGCCCATGCGCCTCACCTCGTGGAATTTCCTTCATGGCCTACCTACCCCGCTGACCGAAGAGACCCACCAGAGCCTGTCCAGCGCAATAGATGCCCTCAATACCGACGTTTTGGGCCTACAGGAGGTGGACTATTTCCTCGGCAGGTCAGCAAACGAGAACCAGGTCGCTCAGATCGCCCACTTCATGCGCACGGAACATTGGGCCTTCGCCCCCTCGGTTATCGGCTCCCCGGATGAAGATTGGAAAGCACCCAGTGCCTCCGACGTCAAAGTTGTGACCGAGAAGGTTCCCGGCGCACCCGGATATGGAATCGGGCTGATCTCAAAGATCCCTGTCGCGTCGTGGCATCGATTGGACCTCAATGTCGCCCCTGTGGGCATCTTCATGAAATTGCCACGGAATGGGACCATCAAACGCGTTTACGTTCATGACCATCCGCGTTCGGCCATCGCAGCAGTATTGGAAAATGGCTGGCTCGTGATCAACACTCATCTTTCCTTTGTGCCTTTCTTCAACTATCTCCAGCTGCTTCAAGTCAAGAGATGGGTGAAGCAACTTCCGGTCAAAGACAAAAAGAAAATCATCATCATGGGCGATCTCAATCTTCGCTTCAGTGCACTTGTTCGCGGAATAAACTGGAATTCACTCGCATCCAAGCGGACGTTCCCAACTTGGTCACCGACGGTGCAGATCGACTACATCCTCTCTCAGAAGATTGCATCCGAAGACGTCATCAATATCGAATTGGAATCATCCGGTATCAGCGATCATCTTCCCATCAGCATTGATGTAGATCAGTAAGCTTCAAGCAGCGCGATCAGGCCGACTTCATCCAAGAGATCAGCACGTCTGTCTGTGACTCCTGTCGGGACATAGTGGAATGCCGCGCTCACACGTGCAAGTTCGATATCGTTAAGTTTCGCCCACGCCAATCGGTAAACCGCCAATTGGATTGCCGCTGATTCGCTCAGTTTCTTCGAGCCCGTCTTCCAGTCCACGACTTCGAATCTATCCCCGATCTTGTAGACCGCATCAATACGACCGCGAAGAAGAACTCCTGACACAACCGTTTCAAAGGGCACCTCGACGGCAAAGGGATGACGATCAGCCCACTCACTCGACAACCAAGAGGCCTTGAGTTTCTCAAGGGTCTGATCTTCCTCGAGTGGATCAACGGGCTCGAGATCCTCATCATCGAAGAGCGTGCCTTGTCCGAAGTGCTTCTCGATCCATGAGTGAAATACGGTGCCGCGACGCGAGTATTCATCCTGCGAGCGCGGCATGGGACGGCGTATAGAAAGTGCCAATTCTTGGGGGTTTTCCCGAAGGGCAACAAGAGTCGAGACGGATAGTCGTGGCGGAAGGAAGACCTCGGGTTTCGCTTTGCCCCTCTGGAGTTCGGCGATTAGGGCCTCGCTATCGCGAATCCAGGACTGGATTTCCTCGTCCTCATCATTGCCCAGCGAATGCGGAGCCGCGTTGCGAACCACATTGATGCCAGCATCAAAGGCAGCACGACGTGAGCCAAGAGGGTCTCGTGGCCACATACCCGTCAACGGATCCTCAGAGGCCGGGTTGGTCTCGCCATCTTCGGGTGAAGGAGCGTCTGCAAGAACTATTCCCCCGAATTGGGCGGCTGCCAGCGATACATATTCATAGATCTCACTCGGTTCCACCGCCTTGGCACCGTCGCGCCAACGCGATGTCGTGCAGATGAGATGACTGCGTGCGCGAGTCACCGCCACATAGCCAAGTCGGATCTCTTCACCGTGCTTGAGAAGATCGCAACTTGAAGAGAATTTCTCAAATTCTTTTCGCACCTCGGTGTTACTGGTGCACTGTGAAATATCTACACTTGGCAGTTCTTGGCTGTCACCTCGCAACTGAAATGGAATATGTTTTTCATTGGTCAACCAATTGTCCTTTTCATGGCCGGCACCAGGGAAAGTTCCCTTCGCCAATCCAGGAATGGAAACCACATCCCACTCGGCGCCTTTGGCATTGTGGACGGTCAAGATCTGAACCACATCGCGTCGAACCTCAGGTGCACCCGACTTCAGCCCGCCTTCTTCAGCAACCGCAACATCCAACCACGTAAGGAAATCTGTGATCGTTCCACCCGTGCGGGCGAATTTCGCCGCCTCGTCCATGAAGCGATCCAGATGGCGTCTCCCGTTCTGAGTTCCATCGCGGAGCATCACCTCAACATCTAAGTTGAGATAACTTTCGATCTCAGAGATCAAGTCGGTGAGCGGTCCACCTGCACGAGAACGAAGTCGTCGCAGGTCCTCTGTGAAATGCTTGAGCCTTGCAAGACCTGCAGGAGAAAAGTCGCGCTCATCTGCCTGCGAGATTTCATCCAGCGCATCGATCAGACTCCCGAGGAACTGGTCGTCGGCTTCTTCCCGTAGAGGGTTGCCGGCGGCGATCTTGGCGATGAGCCCCTTGGAAGTCATCTGCGAAGCTTGCGCGCGCGTGCGGGAATATCGGCCTAAAGCAGCGATATCTGAGGCGCCTAGGTTGATCCGAGGGCCAGCCAGATGGCGCATCAACGATGCACCGGCTTCTGGATCGGTAACCACGCGAAGCAAGCTAATGACGTCCGCGACCTCGGCTACATGGACCAGTCCGCCGACCCCCAATACCTCAACTGGAATGTTCGCCTCACGCAGCGCCAGTTCGATATCTGGAATCTGAGAGCGTTTACGTACCAAGACCGCGAAGGATGAACGCTCGTTCTCATCCAATGCGATTCGCTGAGGGCTAAACCAGAGTTTGGAGAAATATTCTGCGATGGCGTTGGCCTCTGCTTCCATCGTTTCGAATATCCCGCATGCGAGCTCGCCTGCCTTCGCGTTCTCATGCGCGACAAGTGGGGCAACATCAACGACCGAGTTCTCGCGTATCTGACCGGAGATCGCATTGGCGAGATTGAGGATGATTTCATCATTGCGAAATGTGGTTGAGAGCGAATATTGCTTCGGGCCGACTTGACCGGCGCCCTTGGGAAAATGTTTGGCAAATGCGCCGATTGTGCCCGCGGATGCGCCACGCCACGTGTAGATCGCCTGACATGGGTCGCCGACCGCCATCACGGGATGCGCATCTCCGAAGAGCGCCGAGAGCATCCGCACCTGAGACTGAGATGTATCTTGATATTCATCTAAGAGTACAACGCGATACCGAGATCGTTCGATCTGCGCCACATCTGCAAACTCATTAGCAACATCGGCTGCCAGTGACATCTGATCATCAAATGAGAGAAGGCCATCTCTCCGCCTTGCCGCAATGAACTGCTCGACCATCGGCAATATTGATATTCGCTGATTGAGAACGGTGGCGACTTTGCGGACTACGTCGTTGGATTTCGGTCCCATCGCCTCGATGTGGGAAAGAATTTTCAATGACTCGTCCTTAATATCATCGGGTGAACATTGATGTTCGAGAACAAGCCGAGTCAAACCGATAACGTCGCTGATAACCGTGCTCAATGCGCTCTCGGAGGTGAAGGTGTCGTCGCTCCAATTGGCGACTAGGTCTGATGCCATCTGCCAGATCGCCGCATCCCCGAGGGGCTCATCGCTGGCATCAATGCCGTAGCGAATTGAATGCTCACCGAGAAGCCGACCTGCGTACGAGTGGTAAGTCATAACCGCAGCGTCAATTGCTGTGTTTTTCGGTATCAGCCCTGCCTGCCTTAGCTGCCGAAGGCGAGAACGAATTCGAATTCCGAGTTCACCAGCGGCTTTACGCGTAAAGGTCAGACCCAGGATTTCATCAGGGCGCACAAAACCATTTGCCACCAGATACAGAACCCGTGCGCTCATCGTCTCTGTCTTTCCAGAACCGGCACCCGCGATAACGACCGCGGGCTCGAGTGGTGCAGAAATAATCAAAGCTTGCTCAGGCGTAGGCATACGCACTTTGCTGTCGATGCCCGCGAGAGCGTGGGCGATGTCGAATGGGGAATATTTGATAATCGGACTCATTCCATCACCGTCCGACCCTCGCCCTGAATCGGGCAAGCATTTCTAACATCGCATTGATTGCACCGTTGATTAATCGTCGCCAAGAACTCGCTGCCGCTCATTCCCTCCGCGATCTCCTTAATCTGGTCTCGAATCTCATCAACATCTACAGGCGGTTGGCGACGCGTCGTGGCCTCAATTGTTTTTGAACCGAGATAAACGAGTTCGGCACCTGCACTTGTACGGCTTTCGTGTTTGTCACTAAAGCCTCCCTCAATCACAGCAAGCTGATATGCCTGCATCTGAAGATTCGTTATGGCATCCTCTTTGGTAATTGCGTTCGCCCCGGTTTTGAAATCAACAATGAATAACTGGCCATCTGCTGTGACCTCCAGGCGATCAACACTTCCGCGGATCTTTGCGCGTCCAACGGTGACCTCGAATGCCGCCTCGACACCGATAATCTTGTGATCTTCCAAAGATACCCTGTGGTATCTGACGAACTTCTCGATCATCTTCACAGCACGCCGAAGTTGGGCGGTGCTCACCCATCCGGTATTGGGATCGATAAGTTTCCATGATTCGCGGAGTTTGGCTACAAGATCTTCCTCGGTAAGTGTTGGCTGTTCCTCCATGAGCGCGGCAAATGCATGGATCGCCGAACCTAAGACCTGGGCCGTGCTGTCGCCATTTGTCCCGCCGTTGCGCTCAAGGAACCATTTCACCCCGCAATCGGTGAACCCTTCGGCACTGCTCGGAGAGACTGGCACAAGGGCATCGGGTGAAACAACCGGGGAAGTACTGCTTATTGGCAGCACGCCGGCCCATGAATGCACATCGGCTGCCGGGAGCCCCTCGGAGTCCAGTCGCTTCAAAAGAGAGCCTGCAACACTGGAATTCTGCCCATCGAGTTGGTTTCGAAGAGTCGCAACAAGGGCCGCCGGAGTGATTGGTCTAGGAACTCGTGTCATGACTGGAGCAGTATCTAGATCGCCCAACACATGAGAGGCAATCTCCTCAAAGTACGTGGATGGTTCGTCATCATCTTTCGAAATGGCGGTGACGATGAGATGGGATTTTGCGCGCGTCACGGCGACATGAAGAAGTCGCCGCTCATCTTCAACGAGCCCACTGGCAGAGACCGCTTCTAATTCTTTCCGCGCTAATCCCCCATGACGCAATCGATCGACCAATCTTTCGCTGCCAAGAAGTGATCCACGCTGTCGAAGATTGGGCCAGATGCCTTCCTGCAAGCCCGCAATCGCGACGATCTCCCACTCGCGCCCCTTTGCAGCATGCACGGTGAGAATCTCAACAACATCGGGACGTTGGCCTTGTGCCGTAATGACGTCACCAAGAATATTCTCCTGGCTGATCTGGCGGATAAAACTATCCGCCTTCGAATGAGGGAAGCGTTCAGCGAATCGTCTTGCCGCCTCGAAAAGCTGCATCATCGCATCGAGATCTCGGTCAGCACCCGCACCGCGCATTCCTCCACGAAGTGCTTGCCGCCTCCAACTTTCTGCAAGACTCGTACCGTCTGAGGTTAGAGCACCTATCCATATCTCCCGGAGCAAGTCTTCTCCCTGTGTTGATACACGACGAAGAACTTTCCTTGCTCGCGACAGAAGCTCGTGAACGTGATGTAACGGTTGGGCACCCTCAATAGGAATCTCACCGTTATCTATGGCAGCAATCAGAAGCTCGGCACCCGTGCGTTGGTCCTCCTCGCTTCGCGCGGCAATCAATCCTCGGCGTATCCGCCTAAGGGAGACTGAATCGGCCCCGCCGAACTCGCTGAGCAAGAGTCGTTCGCAAGTGTCGGTGGTGAGATGTCTCTGCCCCAGGGCAATCTGGGCAAGGAGCAAGAACGGCGCAATTGCAGGGTTATTCGAGAGTGCCTCAATATCGGAGGCGACAGGAATCCCTGATTGTGAGAACGCACGCCTTAGTGCGGAGCCTTGCGCTCCTGGAGTACGCAAGATCACGGCCATCTGGCTCCACGGTATGTTCTCGATTAAGTGAGCGTGACGGAACTGATAGGCGATGAACTGTGCCTCTTCGCTCTGCGATCTGAACCGACCGACGATTACAGGGTCGCGATCGCTTTCGCTGGTTGCAACTGAGCATGTACGAACGCGCTGTGGTGCCGATCCGCGAAATTCGCCGGCCACCTCAAGGCCAATTTCAAAAACTGCTGGGACGCTTCTAAAGATCTCTCGCAGCACAATCTGGCTTCCGCGATTGCTGTAATGGTCGAGTTCAAGATCAAGTTGGTCCGGATCGGCGCCACGGAATCGACCGATTGCGCTATCTGCATCGGCACAGATGACAATGTCGTTGCCTGCGAGTTCGCGCAGCAACTTGCGCTGCGCGGGATCACTTTCTTGGAATTCGTCGACAAGGATCGCCGTAAAACGAGCACGAAGATCATCCGCAATCGACGGATTATCTTTGAGGTGGTGATAGGCCTCGATGACAATCTGGCTTGGGTCGATGCGCCTCTTGGCATCCCCGGCAGAGTCGGCTTGCAGATCCATAACATCCAGATACTGCTTCCAGAAAATGGCTGCGCTCTCCCAGTATTTTTCCCCGTGTTCGCGCCCAAGATCGCGAAGTTGATCTGGTGAGAGGTTTCGCTCGGATGCACGCAAGATGAGATCGCGCAGCTCACGTACAAACCCGTGTGTCGTCAATGCTTTTTCCAAATCAGGCGGCCAGTAATTCTTGCCAAGATCAATATCGCCGTCGAGCAAGTCGCGAATAAAGAATTCTTGCTCTGGACCCGACATAAGGATGGGGTCGGATGAATCTGTACTTGCCTTCATCTTGAGAATCGAAAAAGCAAGAGAGTGGAAGGTGCGGGCGATCGGCTCGTGCATGATTGCAGTGGTACGAAGTGCCACAGCATCGCGCAATTCTGAGGCACGCTCGCGACCATAGGTCAGCATCAAGATGGAGTTGGGGTCTTGACCCTGGGCAATGCGCGAAAGGGCAGATTCAACAATGAGCGTCGTCTTGCCAGAGCCTGGTCCGCCAAGAACCACTAGCGGAGAGTCGCGGTGGTTTATCACGCGGAGTTGGTCTTCGGAGAATTCTGTGACCTTGGAAACCTGGGGGCGACGGACTAGTGGTCCGATTTCAGGTTGGCCTTTGATCACGTCCCCTATTCAACCTGAGATCGCCGACATTTGTGGCATCAACTGCCTTTGACGAACAGATCCATGAATTCATTGACGGGTGTGCCCTCCAACCTCTGACGATCAAGGCTGACATTGAGAATTTCAGTTTGCTGCGTCTTCGAGAAGATTCTGGCCAGGTTCGTCTTGTACTTCTCGACCAGAAGAGGAATTCCCTCGACTCTACGGCGAGCATGTCCGATCGGATATTCAACGACGACTTCATCGAGTTGAGTGCCATCGGTGAATGTCACGGTAAGAGCATTGGCGATTGATCGCTTCTTCGGATCATGGTAATCAGCCGTGAATCGCACATCCTCTACGCAATGAATCCTCTCGCGCAAAGCGTCGATGCGAGGATCATGGGCCTGCTCGTCTTCATAATCACGTGCGGTCAAGCGACCGAAAAGAAGTGGGACAGCGACCATATATTGAATGCAGTGATCGCGGTCTGCCGGATTGTTAAGTGGACCTTTCTTGTCGATGATTCGGATACATGCCTCGTGGGTTCGAATAGTGACCTTCTCAATATCCGATGCCGATTTGCCAAGTTCTCTCATCTTTCCGAAAATCGTCATTGCCGCCTCCACTGCGGTCTGCGAATGAAATTCGGCTGGGAACGAGATCTTGAAGAGAACATTCTCCATAACGTAGGAACCATACGGACGTTGGAACTTGAAGTGCTCGCCTCGAAAGAGCGAATCATAAAAGCCCCACGTCTTCGCGGTAAGAGCGGATGGATAGCCCATTTCACCTACTTGTGCCATGAGTGCAAGTCGGACAGCGCGAGAAGTGGCATCTCCGGCAGCCCAAGATTTTCGTGACCCGGTGTTGGGCGAATGTCGATACGTACGAAGGGCCTGGCCATCCACCCATGCCAACGAGACCGCGTTGAGGATTTGATCTCGATTGAGTCCCATCATTGTGGCGACAACGGCAGTTGAGGCCACCTTTACCAAGACAACATGGTCGAGTCCCACCTTATTGAATGAGTTTTCCAGTGCGATGCATCCCTGTATTTCATGCGCTTTGATCATCGCGGTCAAAACGTCACGTACCACCAGAGGACGGTGCCCGCCCGCTACTGCTTTTCGAGAGAGCCAATCAGCGGTGGCAAGGATGCCGCCCAAATTATCTGACGGGTGACCCCACTCGGCAGCAAGCCACGTGTCGTTGAAATCCAGCCATCGGATCATTGCTCCGATATTGAAGGCACCTTGAACAGGGTCGAGTTCGTAGTTTGTCCCTGGAACCCTGACTCCGTTTTCTACAACCGTTCCTGGCACGAGTGGTCCAAGGAGCTTGGTGCAAGCCTCGTACTCCAACGCCTCAAGGCCGCATCCCAGCGTGTCGAGGAAACAGTTCCACGCGGTCTCATAAGCGAGGTCCGAGTCAATCTGAAAGTTCGTGACGTAGTCGACGATATCAACGATCTCTTTATCAAATTCCTGACGGCCTACTTCAGCGTGAGATGACACAAATGGACCTATCTATTGTTTATTGGCAGAAAGTCCAGATTTTCTGGACCAACATAGTTGGCGCTTGGCCTGATGATCTTGTTGTCTTCACGCTGCTCGATCACGTGTGCGGCCCAACCCGCGGTCCGTGCAATTGCGAATATCGGGGTGAAGAACGAGGTTGGAATCTTCATTTTGTTGTAGGCCACCGCCGAGAACCAATCGAGATTGGGAAACATCTTTTTTGTGTCCCACATGACGGTTTCGATTCTTTCAGCAATGCCAAAGAGTTGAAGCGACCCATCTTCTAGTGAGAGTTCCTCCGCCACCGCCTTAATCACTTTGTTGCGAGGGTCTGAAATTGTGTAGACAGGATGGCCGAATCCGAGAATTACTTCCTTCTCCCCAACACGCTTCCGGATATCTTGCTCTGCGTCGTCAGGATCTGAATAACGTTGCTGTATCTCAAGAGCGACTTCGTTGGCGCCTCCATGTTTTGGACCATGGAGGGCCCCTATCGCACCTGTAAGCGCGGAATAAATATCGGAACCAGTACCGGCGATTACTCGTGCCGTGAATGTTGACGCGTTGAATTCGTGTTCCGCATACAAAATGAGTGAGACGTTCATTGCCTTAACCCATTTGGGGTTGGGATCGACCCCATGAAGGAGATGCAGAAAGTGTCCACCAATGGATTCGTCATCGGTCTCCACCTGAATTCGTTTGCCGTTGTGCGAAAAGTGATACCAGTAGAGAAGCATCGAACCGAGAGAGGCGAGAAGGCGGTCTGCGATCTCACGAGCCTCAGAACCTGTGTGTACTAGTGATTCCGGGGAGTCGCAACCCAAGGCCGAGACGCCCGTTCGTAATACGTCCATCGGGTGGGCGCTTGTAGGCAGGACTTCCAGAACTCGCTTAAGCGGATCTGAGAGAGAGCGCAGGGCAATCAGTTTCTTCTTGTACTCGGCTAGTTCTTGATGATTCGGAAGTTTGCCATGAACTAATAGAAAGGCCACTTCTTCGAACTCACATTTTTGCGCTAAATCCAGGATGTCGTAGCCGCGATAGTGAAGGTCATTTCCCGTCTTGCCCACGGAACAGAGCGCAGTGTTGCCTGCCGCAACTCCTGAGAGCGCGACGGACTTCTTAGGCTTGATTTCTACCTTCTCATCACCGCTAATTTTTAATCCGTCTCCTCACTCGCTTGAAACTGATCCAGCGCTCTTTCAAATTCGTAGTAGTTGATGCGCTCGTAGAGTTCCTCGCGGGTCTGCATGTCTGCAATGACAGCCTTCTGAGTTCCATCGCGGCGTATCGCCTCAAATACTCGCTCGGCTGCCTTGTTCATTGCTCTAAAGGCAGAGAGTGGATACAGGACCATCGAGACCCCGACACCGGCGAGTTCGTCGGTCGTAAACATCGGCGACAGGCCGAATTCGGTGATGTTGGCCAAGATCGGGACTTTAACGGCGTCGGTAAAGCGCTTGTACGTCGCAAGATCGGATATCGCCTCGGGAAAGAGGGCATCTGCCCCAGCTTCTACATATGCATGGGCGCGGTCCAAAGCTTGGTCCACACCCTCGCCTGCAATGGAGTCGGTTCGCGCCATAATCACGAAGCCTTCGTCGGTTCGCGCATCCACTGCCGCCTTAATGCGATGGACCATCTCTTGTTTGCTGACCAATTCCTTGTTGGGCCGATGCCCGCACCGTTTGGCGCCGGCCTGATCTTCAATGTGCATTCCTGCCGCACCATTCTTAATCAGGGACCTTGTCGTCCTCGCGATATTGAAAGCCGAAGCGCCGAACCCAGTATCTGCATCCACCAGCAATGGAAGATGACAAACGTCGGTGATTCGCCGGACATCAATGAGAACATCTTCCAACGTAGAGATGCCAAGATCTGGAAGACCAAGTGAACCCGCAGCGACTCCGCCACCAGATAAGTAGATGGCTTTGTAACCCGCCCGTTTTGCAAGAAGTGCATGGTTGGCGTTTATTGTGCCCACAAGCTGCAGCGGAGATTCATCAACCAGCGCTTGCCTAAAACGAACTCCCGCAGAGAGTTGAGTCACCGCAAGAGCGTACCAGTTGGAAAATTCCTAGTCTTTATTCTGCCTTTTTGCTCGTGCAGTCAGGCGAGCGCGCTCATCTGCGTTGAGAATGACCTTGCGGATACGAACCATTGCTGGCGTAACCTCAACGCACTCATCCTCACGACAGAACTCGAGGGCACCTTCCATGTTAAGACGCTTTGGCGGAATCAAACGCTCTGACTCATCGGTACCCGAGGCGCGCATGTTCGTCAGTTTCTTCTCGCGAACGGCGTTGACGTCCATATCTTCTGAACGCCCGTTCTCGCCAATGACCATGCCTTCGTACACTTCATGGCCAGGCTCGACGAAGATGCTTCCGCGATCTTGGATGGCGTACATGGCGTAACTGGTCACGAATCCACGACGATCTGACACAAGTGAGCCAGTTGGACGTGTGCGAAGTTCTCCGTGCCAAGCCTCATACCCGTCGAAGACGTGGTGGAGAAGACCTGTCCCGCGAGTTTCTGTAAGGAACTCGGTACGGAATCCAATCAGACCACGGGAAGGAACGCGGTAATCAAGGCGAATCCACCCGGTGCCGTGGTTGACCATCTGCTCCATGCGCGCTTTGCGAAGGGCCATCAACTGGGTGATGACTCCCAAATATTCTTCCGGTGCGTCAATGGTCAAGTGCTCCATTGGCTCGTGCATCTTTCCATCAACCAACTTGGTAACAACCTGTGGCTTACCAACGGTGAGTTCGAAACCTTCGCGTTTCATGATTTCTACGAGCACTGCAAGCTGAAGTTCACCACGTCCTTGGACTTCCCAGGTGTCTGGGCGGTCAGTGTTGAGAACGCGAAGAGATACGTTTCCGATGAGTTCTGCATCAAGTCGGCTCTTCACAAGGCGAGCGGTCAACTTGGTGCCGCTCTGTCCGGCCAAGGGTGATGTGTTGATACCAATTGTCATCGAGATACTTGGCTCATCCACGGTAATCAAAGGCAGTGCAATGGGATTGTCGGCATCAGCCAAAGTCTCACCCAATGTGATGGTCTCAAATCCTGCGACAGCGATGATGTCGCCAGGTCCTGCTTCAAGGGCTGGAACTCGCTCGAGTGCTTCAGTCAGAAGGAGTTCAGCAACGCGTACTTTCTCAACGCTTCCATCGGTTTTCATCCATGCAACGGTCTGGCCCTTCTTAATCACTCCTTCGCGAACGCGACAGAGTGCAAGACGACCAAGGTATGGAGATGAGTCAAGGTTGGTCACGTGCGCCTGAAGAGGTGCACCTTCGTGATACTCAGGAGCCGGGATCGCAGAGAAGATGGTGTCAAAGAGGACGTCAAGGTTCTCTTCCTCTGGCATTCCACCATCGGCTGTACGAGTGAGCGATGCTCGTCCAGCTTTGGCCGAGGCATAAACAATAGGAAATTCAATCTGCTTCTCGTTGGCATCAAGATCCAGGAAGAGCTCATAGGTCTCATCGACAACTTCAGCGATACGCGAGTCGGGACGGTCGACCTTGTTGATGACCAAAATAACTGGAAGGTTCTTCTCCAGCGCCTTGCGGAGCACGAAACGAGTCTGCGGAAGGGGTCCTTCGGATGCGTCAACGAGAAGAAGTACTCCATCGACCATTTCAAGTCCGCGCTCAACTTCGCCACCGAAATCGGCGTGGCCAGGGGTATCAATAATGTTCACGATGTTGGTGCCGCGATGCACTGCGGTGTTCTTAGCAAGGATCGTGATGCCCTTTTCGCGCTCAAGGTCCATCGAGTCCATCATGCGGTCTTGGCCCTCGGACTGCTCCTTGTAGGCGGCAAATGCCCCCGATTGCCACAACATGGCATCGACCAGAGTGGTCTTTCCGTGGTCGACGTGGGCAATGATTGCCACGTTTCGAAGATTATCGCGCTTTTTTACTGGCAAACCTGCCAAATGCGCTGTAGATGCTTTAGACATGAACCCTCAACTCCACTCGATTGTGCCCTTAATGAACATCAATAGAGCGTGGCAAAGAATACCATCTAGCACTATTAACCCTTAAATCGCGCAGAATTCAAGCGCAAAACTTAAGTGTTTTGAGGAAATCCCAAATTAATCCCGCCGTGGCTTGGGTCAAGCCAACGACTCGTGACAACTTTGCCACGAGTGAAGAAATGCACCCCTTCGCTTCCATGTGCATGCGAATCACCGAAAAGTGAGTTCTTCCATCCACCGAATGAGTAGTAGGACATAGGAACTGGAATCGGAACATTGATGCCGACCATTCCAACTTCTACTTCATTCTGATAACGACGCGCGGCGCCACCATCATGTGTGAAAATCGCAGTGCCGTTTCCGTACGGATGTGAATTCACTAGTTGCAAAGCCTCGTCATAACTCTTCACGCGAATCACGCTGAGTACAGGGCCAAAAATCTCCTCTTTGTAAATAGACATATCCGATGTGACATTATCGAAAAGTGTTGGACCGAGCCAGAATCCCCCGCCCTCAATATTCACCTCACGACCATCTACAACAAGCGTCGCTCCCTCTTTCTCGCCAGCAGCAACATAAGAGGCAACCTTGTCGCGATGAACGAGTGTGACAAGCGGGCCCATATCCGCACCCTGTGCACCGTCGCCAGTCTTGATCTTGGCCATGCGTTCTTTGATCTTTGCGACGAGGACATCACCGATTGGTTCAACGGCAACCAATGCAGAAATTGCCATGCATCGCTCTCCTGCCGACCCGAAACCGGCATTGATGGCAGCGTCAGCCGCCAGATCCAAATCCGCATCAGGCAGTACCACCATGTGGTTCTTTGCTCCGCCGAGTGCTTGAACTCGCTTTCCGGACTTTGTGCCAGTTTCATAAACGTAACGCGCAATGGGGGTTGAGCCGACGAAGGATATCGACTTGATTCCTGGGTGTGTAAGCAGCGCGTCAACGGCTTCCTTGTCGCCGTGAACGACGTTGAAAACACCATCAGGCAAGCCAGCTTCTTTCCAAAGTTGGGCCATAAACATTGCCGCACTTGGATCCTTCTCTGAAGGTTTAACAATCACACTGTTACCGGTTGCGATTGCAATCGGGAAGAACCACATCGGAACCATTGCTGGAAAATTGAATGGTGAAATAATTGCGACCGGACCCAATGGTTGACGTATCGAGTACACATCAACACCTGTAGAAACTTCCTCAGAAAAACCACCCTTGAGCAAATGAGGTATGCCACAGGCAAATTCAACAACTTCGAGCCCACGAGTAACCTCACCTGCAGCATCGCTTAACACTTTCCCATGCTCTGCAGTAATAAGCGCGGCAATCTTCTCCTTATTGACATTTACCAGCTCACGAAAGGCAAAAAGGATCTGCACACGCTTGGTGAGGGAACTGTGACGCCATTCACTGAAAGCTTTTGTCGCAACCTGCACCGCATTGTCAATGGTGGCAGCACTGGCAAAGTCCACGCTCCCAGTAATTTGTCCGGTGGCGGGGTTATAGATGTCTCCCTGACGTTCCGCTTTCTGCGTTGAGAATTCGCCATTAATCCAGTGTGTTATGTGGGTCATGAGTTCACTATACTTCAGATTTGTCAATCGAAATAATCAGATTTCGGGGAGTTCTACACGGTGCGATGAGAGGGAATGAAACTATGAACAAGCAAGTTGTCGATGCCGCAAAAGGGGCCGAAGTCTTCGCCCAAGACCGTGCCCATGTATTTCATTCATGGTCTGCTCAAGCACAAATTGCACCAATTCCCGTGGCTGGAGCAGAAGGATCCTATTTCTGGGACTATGAGGGAAAAAAGTATTTAGACTTTTCCTGTCAATTGGTTTTTACAAATATCGGACACCAACACCCCAAGGTCGTCAAGGCTATTCAAGATCAAGCTGCTGTTCTCGCAACTATTGCACCACAACACGCAAACGATGCGCGAAATCAAGCGGCTAAAAGAATCGTCGAGCTCGCGGGACCGAAGTTTCAAAAAGTGTTCTTCACAAACGCGGGTGCCGACGCAGTTGAAAATGCAATCCGGATGGCGAGGTTGCACACTGGCAAAGACAAAATTCTTACGACCTACCGTTCATATCATGGCAACACTGGTGCTGCGATAAATGCCACAGGAGACCCTCGTCGTTTTCCGAATGAGTACGCCCATGGGCACGTGCATTTTTGGGGTCCCTACCTGTATCGATCTTCCTTCTCTGCCACAACAGAGTCCGAAGAATGCGAGCGCGCACTAGCCCACCTTGAGCAGACCATTATTTTCGAGGGCCCTAAAAAGATCGCGGCCGTAATGTTGGAGAGCATCCCCGGCACCGCCGGAATCCTTGTCCCACCTGCGGGCTATTTAGACGGTGTCCGCGCCTTGTGTGACAAGTACGAAATCCTCTGGATAGCCGACGAAGTCATGTCTGGCTTTGGCCGTGCTGGCAAATGGTTCGCTTACGAACATTCAAATTCGCAACCCGATCTGATCGTCTTCGCAAAGGGCGTTACCTCGGGCTACGTTCCCCTTGGAGGCGTCATTATCCCTGAGGGCATTGCAAAAACCTTCGACAATATGGTCTTCCCGGGAGGACTCACATATTCGGGCCATCCTCTTGCGTGTGCAACCGCAGTTGCCACAATTGACGCGATGAAAGACGAAAAAATGCTCGAAAATGCCACCCACATCGGCGAAACCATCCTTGGGCCGGGTCTTCGCGAATTGGCAAAGAAACACAAGGTAATTGGGGACGTGCGTGGAAAAGGCGTTTTCTGGGGTATGGACATCGTCACGAACCGTGAAACACGGGAACCAATTGCTCCATATGGTTCTTCAAGTCCAGCAATGAACGAACTCATTGCAGCCCTTCGCAAGAACGGTTTGATGCCATTCCCCAACTTCAATCGCTTGCACCTTGTGCCACCATGCAATATCTCTGAAGCCGACGCGAAATTGGGGCTGGAAATCGTCGACAAGTCACTTGCTGAAATCGGGAAGTACTACACAGCCTGAAGCGGATAAACAAAAAAGGTCTAAGGGATAATTAGTTTCCTTAGGCCTTTTTTGGCGCCATTGCGCTCAACAATTCGTAGATCACATGCGAGGCTGCAATTCCGGTTATTTGTGAATGATCGTATGCAGGTGCCACTTCAACGACATCGGCTCCAACGAGATTATTCTTCGAAAAGGATCGAATCACAGAAAGCAACTCTCGGCTTGTTAATCCCCCAGCCTCTGGCGTGCCAGTCCCGGGGGCGTGCGCCGGATCCAGCACATCGATATCAATAGACACATACATCGGACGGTCAGCGACCCTACGCTGAACCTTTTCAATTGCAGCAGCAACTCCGAGGTCCTGGAATTCAATACTTGAAAATATCTCAAAGCCCAGGTTTCCATCATCAACAAGATCATTTCTTGAATAAAGAGAGCCGCGAATGCCGAGATGGATCGATCCATCTCGGTCAATCAGGCCCTCTTCGGACGCGCGGCGAAAGGGAGTGCCGTGTGTGTAGTCAGAGCCAAAATATGAATCCCACGTGTCCAAATGAGCATCAAAATGGACGACGCTGATCGGGCCGTGCTTCGCAGCCAAGTCACGCAAGAGCGGGAGACTGATGGTGTGATCGCCCCCGATTGTGATCAATTTCTCTGCGCGTTCGTGCAAAGCCCGACTTCCATTTTCGATATCTCTGAGTGCCTCGTCGATATTGAAAGGGTTTGCGGAAATATCGCCAGCGTCCACAACTTGCTGAACGGCGAAAGGTTCGGCATCTACTGCAGGGTTGTAAGGCCTGAGTAAACGAGAGGCGTCACGAACATGCGAAGGACCGAACCGAGCCCCCGGTCGGTAGCTCACACCTGAATCGAAGGGAACTCCAACAATTGCGATATCAAATTCTGAGACTTCGGCAATCTGAGGAAGGCGAGCAAAAGTTCCAAGCCCCGCATAACGGGGAACTTTTGTTGCATCCACCTGACCCACAGTCTCACCAGATAGGACGCGTGGCAAAGATTCTTGAGTCATTTCACGTTCCTTTTCACAATCCTTGCCCTGAGCCAAAAGAGGCACTAATCTAAATTGAAATCGATTACACAGACCCCATAAACCGCAACTATCGAAGGATACACCATGTCCGAGAAGCCCATTAGTCAGGATACGCACCACACGCTGAAGCGAGAGTTCACCTTGTGGTCCTCCTTTGCATTCGCATTTGCCTTTATTTCTCCAATTGTTGCCCTTTACGGCATCTTTGGTCTGGCGTACTCAACTGCGGGCCCAAGTTTTTGGTGGAACTTCCTGATCGTTTTTATCGGTCAGTTGTTGGTCTCCTTCGTGTTTGCAGAGTTGGTTTCGCGTTGGCCAATTGAAGGTTCTATTTATCAGTGGTCGGGAAGGCTAATTGGCCAGGGATATGGGTGGTTAGCAGGCTGGTTCTACATGTGGACTTTGGTCGTAGCCATGGCGACAGTAGCAATCGGCGCTGGTGGATTCGTGGCTCGAGTCATTGGCCAAGATCCAACCGCAATCGCGATGCACATCGGCGGACTTGCCATGTCAAAGCAGGTGGCAATTGGTTTGGTTATCTTAGTTTTAGGAACCGTTGCGAATACAACGGGTCGCACCGTCCTAAAAATCCTGATGACCGGATCAATCATCGCCGAAATTCTCGGCTCGATCGGTCTTGGAACTTTATTGCTTTTGTTCCATCGCAACAATGATTATTCGGTTATCACAGAAGGGTTTTCAAAACCTGGATTCCTCACTCTCTCAGGTCCATTCTTGATAACAATGGCTTTTGTCGGATTCTCATTCGTCGGTTTTGAGAGCGCAGGTTCCATCGCTGAAGAAGTAAAGAACCCCAAGCGAAATCTGCCCAAGGCAATCATCTTCTCAATCTCATTTGTTGCCGTAGTTGTGATCTTTGCATCCCTGGCAATCATTCTGTCGATTCCAAGCGACATTGCCGCCCACAGCACCGATCCCGTTTACGACACATTGAAGGCCGAACTTGGCACAGGCGCTGCGAAGTTTGCGGAAATTCTCTTTACGATCGGATTCCTTGCCTCCTTCTTGGCCTTGCAGACATCAGCATCTCGAATTATGTGGGCCTTTGCTCGTGACAAGGCGCTTCCTGCCTCGAAGGCTCTGAGTACGTTGAGTCGCAAGCAGAAGCAGCCAATCGTCTCTCTGTTTGTCGCAACCGTAATCGGTGCAATCATGATGATTCTGAGCCAGACGACTCCAAACTTCTACACTTTGATGATCAACTTCACGACGGGTGGATTTTACTTAGCATTCTTGTTCCCACTAGCTGGAGCGCTCATATCCAAATTCAAAGGAGATTGGTTGCCAGGACCCTTCAATTTCGGGAAGGCAAGCAAGGCTCTATCCATAGTTGCCCTTCTCTGGGCCCTCTTCATGTTCCTAGATATCTCATGGCCGCGCCACGTCTATGCTGATGCTCGCTATCTGGACTTCTCAGTGCTGATCGCTTCCGTTGGACTCTTGGTGGTTGGCTTGATAATTGTGTCCGCGTTGCGAAGCCGCATGAGTTTGGTATCGGCCGAAGATATCGACGCAAACGATGAGGAATAGTTCGACCCTCACAGGAGCACCGATTGGAATCGTCACAGGAGCTGCCAGCGGTATAGGGGCTGCAATTGTTGCCGAACTCAAGGATCGCGGTTGGCTGGTTGCGGGTTTCGATTTGAAGCCAGCAGGCAGCGATTGCGACATCGTTCTTGATATGTCCGACTCTCGCGCAGTCGCCGATGGCGTTGATCAGGTAAGGCGGTCATTGGGCAATATCGATGCTGCTGTGAGCGCTGCTGGTTACTACGAAATGATTCCAGTGGCGCAAATCTCGAAGTCTCAGTGGGATCGGATGCTGAATGTCCACCTGGGTGGGGCATTCAATTTGGCTCAGGCCGTGATTCCTCACATGGTGGAATCGAAGTCGGGGTCCTTTATTGGCGTTACTTCCGAATTGGCAATCGGTGGCGGGTCAGAAGATTCCCATTATGCGGCAGCGAAGGGGGCGATTATTGGACTCATCCGAAGTTTGGCAACCGAAGTTGCCAGCAGCGGAGTTCGTGTCAATGGCGTTGCCCCAGGGCCAACTGACACTCCCCTGCTAGCCCCTGATTCACCATGGCGCGCGCCCGACTACCTAGCCACACTTCCGAGCAGAAGGCTGGCCAAGCCCGAAGAGGTTGCCTACGTCGTGGCTTACCTGATTGAAGAGGGAACATTCACCACTGGAGAAATCATTTCTCCCAATTCTGGAGCAGTGATTTAGACATGTCGATTCCCACCTACGAAGGAAAGAACGTTCTGGTAACTGGCGCGGCTCAAGGAATGGGCAAAGTAATTGCAGAAACATTTGCCGCCCGCGGCGCAAAAGTAATTGTCAATGATCGATCTGATGACCCCCGACTCCACGAACTAGCCAAATCCATTGGCGGCCATGTGGCTGTCGCTGACGTATCAAAGCGCGAGGCAGTCACCACGATGTTCGACAAGATAAAGAATGAGATTGGCTCAGTCGATGTACTGATTCCAAACCATGCCTACATGTCTATGGCGCCCTTTGTTGGCTACGACCATGATGATTGGTGGAAGGTAGTCAATACAAACTTGAGCGGCACATTTTGGTTGATCCAATCTGCCCTGGCCGGAATGCGTGCTAGTGGTGCCGGACGTATAGTGATCATCACTTCGGGCTGGGGCGTTATCGGCTGGCCAGAAGCAACTGCTTACTCTGCATCAAAGGCGGGATTGATCTCTCTTGTAAAAACTTTGGGCCGCGAATTGGCGCCTGAAAATATCATCGTGAATGGCATCGCACCAGGAGTCATTGACACTCCGCAGTTGCAAGTCGATGCGGATTCGGCAGGAGTCTCCCTTGCGGAAATACATGCTCTGTACGCAAAAGGGATTCCATTCGGACGTATCGGCAAGCCTGAAGAAATCGCCAGAACTGCAGCCATGTTGGCTGACTTTCGAATGCAAAGCCTGGTCGGGCAAATAGTTCAAGTTAACGGGGCGGAGATCCGTGGACGCGTTTGAGCCTGCAATGCCTATCCAGTGGCCCGCAGGGAAACGTGCGGCGGCCTCCTTTACTTTTGACGTGGATGCCGAATCGGTAATCCTTTTCTCCTCGCCTGGTTCAGAGAACAGGGCTGGAGTGATGAGCCATCAGGCCTACGGTCCATTATCCGGAGTGCCGCGCCTGTTAGACATTCTCGAAAGAAACGGAATCTGCTCAACGTTCTTCGTTCCCGGCTACACGGCTCACCGCTATCCAAAAGTTGTGAAAGATATCGTTGCCGCAGGTCACGAGATCGGACACCACGGATACATGCACGAAACCCTCAACGGTGTTAGCCGTGAGCGTGAGGCCGCATATCTTGATCGAGGTCTTGAGGCGCTGGAAGAAATAGCGGGGGTAAGGCCACTGGGCTATCGAGCGCCTATGTGGGAGCCAACGTATTCAACACCTGAGTTACTTGCAGAACGCGGCTTCCTTTACGACTCGACTTTCATGGACAGCGATCATCCATACGAACTTGCCGCTGGAGAAGGACGATCGATCGTGGAGATCCCCATTCAGTGGGCCCTTGATGATTGGGAGCAGTACTGCTTTATTCCAGAAGTATCAGGTGTCGGCCTCATTAGAAGTCCAAGCGATGTTGTCGAAATGTGGCGGTTGGAATATGAAGCGATGCGCGATGAGGGTGCTTGCTTCGTCCTAACTAATCACCCGTTCTTGGGTGGCAGGCCTTCAAGGGCTCGCGCACTCGAAGGCTTGATCAAGGATGTGGTTTCTGATTCATCTGTCTGGGTGACCTCCTTGGGTGAGATCGCTGCGCACGTTCGAGGTTTAGGACTCACTCCGCGAGTAATGTCTGCGCCGATAGTTCCCAGCGAGTACCGCCACAACAACTAACTAGGAATTCATGGAGCGCACGCATAACGCAAAGACGTGGATCGCGCTCTGGACTGTCTACATACTTTGGGGTTCAACCTACTTCGCTATTGCCATCGCGATTAAGTCAATGCCATCCCTGCTGGCGATGGGATTCCGATTCCTGCAAGCGTGCCTCATTCTTGGGCTGATCTTGTTGATACGGAAAGGAATAGCTCCCTTCCGTATCCCACGCAAGGAAATACTCAGCGCCGGCTTATTTGGTGCGATGAGGCTTGGCATCGGCCTAGGTGCGACATCACTGGCCGAACACACCGTTCCCAGCGGAGTTGCCGCGCTCATCTATAGCTGCCTACCGCTTTGGATCTCGCTATTCCGGGCAATAACTGGTGACCGGCCCGCTGCGCTGTCGTGGTTTGGCATTGCCATTGGCTTCATTGGTGTCGCCATCCTTTTGAAGCCTGGGCAAGTGACAGCCGTAGAGCACTCCAATGCGGGCAGGCTCTGGTTCTGGATGGCGGTCATTCTCGTTGGAAACTTCGCATGGGCACTGGGAACGTTCTTGGCACCAAAATTCCCCACACCCAAGAACACCTTTATTTCAACTTTCTACGAGATGTTGTTTGCAGGCATCATCTTGAGCATCGTCGGGTTGTTATCTGGTGAAAAACTTTCCAGCTTCTTTGATGCAACGGCCAATGGATGGTTGGCGCTTCTATATCTGAGCATCTTCGGTTCAATCGTCGGATACAGTGCATACGTCTGGCTCGTTGCCAACGCACCCGTCGGTTTGACCGCCACGTACGCATACGTGAATCCCGTCGTCGCTGTGTTCCTGGGTGTCGTCTTCATCCATGAGAAGTTTCACATCACCGAACTACTGGGTGGAATTGTTGTAGTCCTTGGCGTAATGCTCGTCGTCAGTGTTGAAGGCCGACGAAAGCAAATTACTCCGGTTCGACCACTGGAAAATCTGTAGCAATGGGCTCAGGCTCCATTTGATAGATTTGTGGAGTTCGAGACGCTGAACGCAACGACGGCGCAAGAAAGAAAGTGGCTAGTAGGCAAGCGGCGCCACTTAAAAGAATGACAATGCGCGGATCAATTATGGAAACGACAACACCTCCAATGGCAAAGGAGGCAATCTGGCCAGCAGTCGTGATTCCTTGAACAGCTGAAGTGACTCGACCACGACTCGCATCTGGGGCGCGTTGGAGCATGAGTGCAAAGAAGTAAGCGTTCAAAGTGGCAACCCCTACGCCGGTAAAGACCGCCGTTGGAAGCAGGATCGCCCAATGCCATGCAAGGCCGGTAAAAACTATGCCAAGGCCAGCAATCACACCTCCGACGATGATGTTTGCAGGTAAACGAGACGAACTAACCTCGCGACGTTGATTCACCAAAGATGCACCAAGAAGACCTGCGGCGAACAGCGAGCCCGTGAGTCCATAGATGAATGTTGACGCGTGAAGATTATCGAGAGCGAAAAATAATTCGGCAACGCTGGAGATCCCCGCAGTAACATTCAGACTAAATCCGAGAATGGTGAGCGCGCGAATCACTGGCTCCTTTCGCACGATCTGCAATCCCACCCACACATCGCCCCGCGTACGCGAACCTTGTTCCCGAGCATGAAACGGCAGCGTAAGAAAAATGGGCACAATGGCGAGAAGTAGAAAGGTCGCGGCATCAGCAAGCATCGGTGTTACGAAGCCAAACCTGCTCACCATGATTCCTGCAATCCCTGGACCTGCGATTCCAGCAAGTGCATAAAGCGCTTGCATGAATGACATGGCACGAGGCATGTCTTCCTTACTCACAATTTCTGGCAAGGTGGCAGTCCACGCGGGACCCGTAAAGGCCTGACCCACGCCGATCAAACATATGAGAACAAGTGAAACTAAAAGAGATGCCTTAATCGCCAGCGCTGCAGCAAATGCCGCCTGAGCGAAACAAAGAATCGGAGCAAGGCGACGAACCGGCACTCGATCAACGACAGTACCCGCCCACGGCGAAAGCAAGATCAGAGGCAACTGTCCCGCTGCCATGACCGCAGCAATCGAGAGTGCTGCACCGCCATTGTGCTTCACGCGCAATAGCAGGGCGAATATTGCTAGCTCATCGCCAAGAATGGAGATCGCACGAGCAATCGCAATAACACGAATGGTCTGCCAACCTTGGGGATTCGCTTTGCGCATCCACCTATCCTGTCCCTGAACCAAGTATCAGCACAAGGATCGGAGTGGTCAGAGTGTGAAGTTCTATTGAGGAAAATCTAGCCTTAGTTACACTCCTTCAATGATTGAGACTTCTCGAGAATTGCCAAAAAAGCGCATCGGCGCGGGAGTTGCCATAGTCGATAAAAATCTGCGCATACTCCTCGTTGAGCCGACTTACAAAGATACATGGGAAGTTCCAGGTGGCATGGTTGAACTGGACGAATCTCCTAGGGAAGCCGCAAGAAGAGAATGCTTCGAGGAACTTGGCTTCGATATCGAAATTGGAAGACTTCTAGTAATGGATTGGGTAAACCAAGGACGGACGCCGGGCGACGGGCTTATGTTGATGTATGCAACGGGATTTGTGGATTCCTCGCAAATCATTCTTCCATCAGATGAACTTCGCTCGTGGGAGTGGTGCGACAACAGTGCTGTATTGGCGCGTGTCCAAAGTTTTCAAGCCCGTAGGATCCTTGCCGCATTAGATGCTCTGCGCGATGGGACTTTCATAGAACTTGAAAATGGAAATCTCACCTAAGTTGAACCGAGTACTTAAACTGCCAACCCCACCAATCGTTAATGCAACCCCTTACTTTCGAGACATTCGTTACTCAGAGTAACGTAGATTTCTGTCATACTTTCGGGGCATCTCTGATTTGGCGGGTAGAAAGACCCAGTTTATAACTGGGTCTTTTTGCTTTCCACTAAGTCATCTAATCCACAGATTCTACGGGCGTAAATTTCTTTCCGGTCCGATGCATCCATCATTCTTCACGTGATGTGGACGTGTTGTAATTGGAAACATACTGCTTTTCGCCAAATCAGAGATGCGGGTTCAAATCCCGTCGTCCGCACCACAGCCTCAAAGATTCTTGACTGATATATTGGCACTGATCAAAAAGTTAGGGAGATTGAGCAAGGGCTTCGAGGAAACTCGAAGCCCTTTTTGATTTTCGATCAGAATCTTCGGCAACCCCACCAATCGTTAATACAACCCCATATGAATGGTCATGCTTTTCTCGTTCCATCGGTCGCCACGGCGCTTGTCCGATATCTTTGGCAGATGGCTTTCTATGAGGGCACTAGCGGTCGAATCGCAGTCTTGCTGCCTGGTCTCAGTTACACACCGAATCACCCTCTCCTCTACTTCACACGCCAAGTGTTACTGGCTCACGGTTGGTCCGTCGAGGAAGTGTGGTGGAGTTCGGATGACCTTGACGACTTCCGCCGCCATGAGTGGGCGGCAACGAGGGTAATACAGACAGCAACTGCGGCCTTGGATAAAGTCGCCGATCAAAATCCATTGGTTGTCGGTAAGTCATTGGGGTCTTTACTCCTGCCCTTTGTAGCAGAACGAGGATGGCCCGCGATTTGGCTGACACCTTTATTAAGCCTGCCTGAGATAGCAGATGCACTGACAACTGCAACTGGCAAAACGCTTCTCATAGGCGGGACTGTGGACGACTATTGGGATGGAGAGGTAGCGAAGGCAAGTGGCCATCAGGTTTTGGAAATAGAGGGTGCGCACCATGGTCTGGAAATCTCCGGAGACACCTCAGCATCTGTGCACGTTCTCGGTGAAATCGTGGATGTAATCGAGTTATTCGTTGAGAGACTCTAGTCAGGGAAATTCTCGAGTCGGGTTGCATTTATTCAACCAATCTTGTTTTCCACATGAGATGGTTGCTAAACCGCCAACGCGGCTTTAGTGCACCCTCAATCGCCGTCACTTGCTCAGACCAAAACAAAACTAAACGTTGAACCTAAATTCAACGACGTCGCCATCATGCATGACGTACTCCTTGCCCTCCATGCGGACCTTGCCTTTTGCTTTCGCCTCGGCCATGGATCCCGTTGCAACTAGATCGTCAAAGGAAACAACTTCAGCCTTAATAAATCCCTTTTGGAAATCAGTGTGAATCACACCCGCGGCCATAGGTGCGGTGTCGCCGACGTGAATGGTCCACGCGCGTGCTTCTTTGGGTCCTGCGGTGAGATAAGTCTGAAGACCAAGGGTGCGGAAGCCGACGTGGGCAAGGGTTGCTAGGCCGGGCTCACTTAGACCGATTGAATTCAGGAGTTCGAGGGCGTCTTCGTCGCTGAGTTCTGCGAGTTCCGCCTCTGTCTTGGCATCCAAGAAGATCGCTTCGGCTGGCGCAACAAGAGCCGCGAGTTTGCCGCGAAGTTCGGCATCATTCAATTCGGTCGCATCGACATTGAACACGTAGAGAAATGGCTTTGCAGTAAGAAGGTGCAACTCTGCGAGCGCCTCAAGATCCACCCCACTGCTGGAAAGCGGCTTGCCCGAATTGAGAACGGCCTCTGCCTGCTTGACCGCATCAAGGACGTGCTGGCGGTCCTTATTCATCCGCGCCTCTTTTTCAATGCGCGGCATTGCCTTGGTAATCGTCTGCAAATCGGCGAGCGCCAATTCGGTGTTGATGATCTCCATGTCGCTAGCCGGGTCAACGCGACCTTCGACGTGGACAACATCGCTGTCGTTGAAGACGCGGATGACCTGGCAGATCGCATCGGTCTCTCGGATATTGGCCAGGAACTGGTTGCCAAGGCCTGCGCCCTCGGATGCACCCTTCACGATTCCCGCGATATCAACGAAGGAGACAACCGCGGGCAGGATCTTCTGGGAACCGAAGATCTCGGCCAGCTTGGCCAAGCGGGCATCAGGCACGCCGACGACGCCCACGTTGGGCTCGATGGTGGCGAAGGGATAGTTGGCCGCGAGGACGTTGTTCTTGGTCAGGGCATTAAAAAGGGTGGACTTACCCACGTTGGGCATTCCGACAATTCCGATAGAGAGGCTCACGAGGAGTAGAGCCTACGCGCCTTCGTCGGTGGTTCCTGCCACGATAGGCCCATGAGTAACTCGTTGGGCATATCGCTGGGCATTTTGGGCTTGATCCTCGGCGCGGCTATCGGTTTTCTCATCGCACGAGGACGTGCTGGCGCTGCCGAGGCCCAACTCGCAACCACGAATGCCCAACTCGTTGCGGCCAATAGTTCCGTTGCCACCCTCGAAAAACAGATCGCAACGATGCAGGGAGCCCAGACCGAGACGACACGGCTGGCAACCGAGCTCGAGGCAATGAAAAAGTCGGTCGAATCCCTATCTACCCAAGCACGAGAGGCCGAACTCAGCCGCGTGGCGGCAGAACAGAAGATTCGCAACGACCTCACCAATATGGCTACCACGAATCAGTCACTGCTCGAGGAGACCTCCAAGATCGCCGGCGCGCTATCGAGTTCGCAGACCCGCGGAAAATTCGGCGAGGCCCAACTAGAACAGCTCCTCGAGAACTCCGGCTTGATCGAGGGTGTGCACTTCAGTCGTCAGAAATATATGTCCGGAGACGGAGACAAGGTCGGAATCCCTGACATCACCATCTCCTTCCCAGGGTCCAGCGTTCTATTCATCGACTCGAAATTTCCTTTTGAGCGCTTTCTTGAAGCGTTCGACACAACCGACATGTCTCTGCGCGAATCATTCATCGAGCAGCATGCAAAGGATCTCCTCAAGCATGTAGATGCACTTGCCAAGCGCGGGTACGCAGATCGAGATGACTCTGCGAGCTTCGTGGTTCTCTTTGCCCCGTTCGAATCCATTCTTACTGAAGCACTTCGAGTTGATCCACGACTGCTCGAAAAGGCCTTTAGAAAAGGCGTCACAATCGCGACCCCGACGACCATGATGTCCCTGTTGGCGACGGTGGGCTATGTATTTAGCAGGAACCGTCTAGCTGAGAGTGCAGCGGAGATTCAAGAATTGGCGGGCACTTTCCTGAAAAACGTCGCATCTCTCCACGTAAAAATCGTCACCGTGGGCGAGCGACTTAAGCAAACGCTCAAGGCGTACAACGACATGATTCCCACAGCCGAGAGCACCGTGTTAAGTCCTGCGAAGAAGATCATGAGTCTTGGGGTGTCAGGTGACGCAAGTAAACTTAAGGCGTTTCCTGAGGTTTCAGAGAATGTCCGAGCCCTCAAGAGCAAGTTGGCCATTGATGGGCCAGAAGATTTCATTGATAGTGAAGAAGTAGATGAGGAGATCGAATGACTTCCCCCGCCGGGCTGCAGATATCGAAAAAGGGACTCACAAAAGCAGGAGTCGTCGTGCTGCAGACATTCTTCATAGGGCTGGTTTCGATCATTGAAGTTGTATTCCGCCATGGCATCGGTGTCTTTACAGGAATCATGATCTGCATTGCAGTCTTTGGGACAATCCGCTTTGGTCGCGCGGGCACTGAATATGTCTCTGCTGCGACCGCTCCTCTTGCATTTGCGATCACTACTCTTTTTGCGACAGTGCTCACAGATGGCATTCACGTCTCGAAGGTGGGAGTCGACTTCGTCTCCTCTCTGGCTAGCGCGGCACCGTATTTGTTGATTGCTGTCATGTACGGCTGGTTCAGCTATTTTCGGTCTAGGCGGTCACGTCCCACCAGATAGTCGTAATTTCGCGCGCTGTTGGCAGAGGGTTGGCGAGCAGAAATTCACGAACCTCTGGAAGGCGCTCAGGTGGGAGACAGAGTCGAATTCTCATGAACTCAGCATCCTGATCGACATCAATGCGATCGCGCATAGGTCCCGTCCAATTCTGGAAGCGGGCATCGATTCCGATCTCTTTCAAAACCTCCAACAAGTCTTCAGATGTCGGCCGCGACGGACGTTCAAGATTCCAAAAATGCATCCACGCGCCGGACATGTTTGTCAAAGGGTGCTGGCGGGGCATTTCAATCACGACGCGAGATCTGGCATGCGAATTCAAGGCATGTAGAAATGGTCCAATATCGGCCACGTTGTACACAACGTGGTGGCAAACAACCACATCCGCAACAGGAACATCGGGTGCAACTTGAGGCCAGAACCCTTCGAATACCTCGCTCGTGACTCCATGCTTCCTGGCATTTTCCGAAAACATCTCCAACATCTCGCTCTGGTGATCAACCCCGATCACGTGGGATGCCGGGGGTGTCAGCGCGAAAGTGGCAATTCCGCCTCCGCAACCAACATCCAATACTGATCCGGCATAAGGAAGTACCTCGAACGCTCGCGTGTGCGAGATAGAAATAGCTATCTCGTCAGGAACCTGGAAGAGGACTGGTGGGTGAATCCAAGGACTCGTGGTTGCTTGATCCAGGATCCTCTGCGGAATCGCCCACTCCGAAAGTGAATGCGCCCAGTCTTCTTGATGTGTCATCTAGGAAAGCATAGGTACCGGGGCGTTTGCCGGTGACTTGCTCCACGTTTGATACCCACCATCGAGATTGAGTGCGTTGAATCCGAGCTCGCCAAGAAGCAGTGCGGCAGTATGACCGCGAAGGCCGACCTGGCAATTGACCACAACATCATGTGAACCAACTTCGCCAATTCTTTCCCGCAACTCATCAATGGGGATGTTGACCGAACCTGGGATCGAACCGCGTGCGAATTCGCGCTTTGTCCTTACATCCAGAATTTCATAACCCCGGTTGCGATACTCCTCAAGTTCGTTCCATTGAACTGCCTTGGAGAGCCCGGAAATTCGATTCTCGGCGATGTATCCCAGCATATTCACGGGGTCTTTAGCTGATCCAAATGGTGGCGCATATGCTAATTCGAGATCGGCCAATTCAGGAGCTGTAACTCCACCGCGCATCGCCGTTGCAATTACATCTATGCGCTTGTCGACTCCTTCAGTGCCGACACCTTGGGCGCCCAGGATCTCTCCCGTGTTTCTATCGAAAAGTAACTTGAGAGACATCGGCTTTGCCCCTGGGTAATAGCCGGCATGGGAGGCAGGGTGGGTGTGAATTGCGTGGAACGCGCGCTTCTGCGCCACAAGCCTTTTTTCATTCCACCCAGTAGTCGCAATGGTCAGGTCAAATACTTTGACGATGGCGGTGCCAATCGTTGCAACAGGTCTCACTTCGAGTCCGGCAATGTGATCAGCTACGACTCGTCCATGGCGGTTGGCAAGATTAGCAAGCGGAACAAGAGTTGCACTGCCATCAATGGAATCTCGCTTTTCTGCCGCATCACCCACCGCATAGATATCTGGATCGCTGGTGAGATTGAACTCGTTTACTTCGATTCCCCCACGTGCGCCGATCTTCAAGTTTGCAAGCTTTGCAAGAGCGATATCTGGCCGCACGCCAATCGCCAGAATCGCCAATTCACTTGGCAGTACCTCTCCGCTTGCAAGAGTTACAGAAGATGCTGTGATCGATTCAACCGCGTCTCCCAAGAAAACTCGCACTCCGTGATTAATCAGTTCATCTGCGACCAGAGTTGCCATTTCGGGATCCAAAGGCGCTAACACCTGCGGTAGAGCCTCGACAACGCTCGTGGAAATCCCCTTGTGGACCAAATTCTCCGCAACTTCCAATCCGATAAAGCCGCCACCGATAACCACGGCGTTCTGCGGCCGCTCATTTACCTGCGCCACGATCCTCTCGACATCTTCAACCGTGCGCAGAGTAATCCCGTGCTCGATGCCGGGGATTGGTGGAATAACGGGATTGGCACCTGGACTGAGGATCAATTTGTCGTAGGAGATCTCCGAGATCGCACCGCTTACCCGGTCGAGAACTTCGACTGTTTTCAGGGAGGGATTGATGCTTGTCGCCTCAGTTGAAACTCTGACATCTAGCCTGAAACGCGCATGCAACGACTCGGGGGTCTGAAGAAATAGCGACTCCTCCTCTTCAATGATCCCTCCCACGAAATACGGGAGTCCGCAGTTGGCATAAGAAACATGCCCGCTTTTCTCAAGAACAATGATCTCCGCGTCCGCGTCGAGGCGGCGCAGTCGAGTGGCCGCCGACATTCCGCCGGCGACACCGCCAACAATGACTATCCTCATTATGAGGTCACAGTCATCATCCCTTGGGACATCCAGTCGGAGAGTCCGTTCTGCAAATTGTAAAGATGTGTGAAGCCCATCTTCGCCATCGCTTGTGTGGCGATTCCTGACCGGCGACCGCTGTGGCAGTACACCGCATAGGTCTTTGTCTTATCCAATTTGGCGATTTCAGAATCGAAGGTCGATGCTTCAACATCTATGTTCATCGCACCCTCAATGTGCCCCTGGCTGAACTCGCCTGGAGTCCTAACATCCAAAAGTACGACGTTAGATTGTTGCGTTATAGCTGAAAAGTCTTTTGCGTTCATATTTGTGATGGCACCTTTGTTTGAAGAGCAGCCAGCAAGCAACAACACTCCAGCAATCAACGCGGCGGCAACGACTTTCTTATTCATTTTTCTCCTAAGCCAAACTCAAGAAAAGTTTCTGAAGGTTTTCAGTAACTTGGGGCGTATTCTTGTCGTTATCAATAATGCAACTTTTTAGATTCTCGGAAATCAAAGTGAACGCAGCGGTATTGATGGCCTTGCTCACCGCTGCCATTTGAATGACGATCTCGCTGCATGTGCGATCTTCGTCAAGCATGCGCACCACCGCGCCAAGTTGACCATGTGCTCGCTTGAGACGTCTGCTAATGGCATCCTTCTGATCCTGATTCAACTCAGTCTGCGCCATTGTCGTCTCCTTCATTAGATCGGTTATGCCTTGCTGGGCAGCGAGGAGCGAACCTCTTCCATGTCCAGCTTCTGGATGGCAGTGATCAATTCGTCAAGGCTGGACGCCGGTAAGGCGCCGGCTTGATTGAAGAGCAAGATGCCGTCTCTAAAGGCCATCAATGTTGGAATGGATGAAATCCCCGCCGCGGCCGAAAGCTGTTGTTCTGCCTCAGTATCCACCTTTGCGAAGGTGATATCTGGGTACTTCTCGGAAGCACTTTCAAAAATGGGAGCAAACATCCGGCATGGGCCACACCAAGCGGCCCAAAAATCTACAAGGACGATCCCGTCCTTGAGGACGGTCTGATCAAAGGTTTCAGCAGATAACGAGAGTGTTGTCATACCCCCTAGGGTATCACAGAATCGATATTTGAGAAATCGTCCCTGGACTAGGCAAAACTTAGAAAGAGCTTCTGGAGCTTCGCGGTTACCGCGGCTGAGTCCGTCTCCCCATTTTCGATGCACTCCTTCAGACTGGCTGAAATGAGGATGATCGCAGCGGTGTTGATGGCCTTCCCTACGGCTGCCATCTGGGTAACGACGTCCTCGCAACTGCGACCCTCGTCGATCATTCGCGAGACCGCTCCAAGTTGACCATGTGCTCGCTTGATGCGCTTGCTAACAGCTTTGAGTTGCTCCTCATCGTGCAACACATGAGTCAGAACCGGTGCGCTCTTCTTGGCCATGATGTAACTCCAAATCCGTAATCCCTAAATACTCTAGGGGGTATCACTCAACAATAGCAGAAATGCTTGTTCTACAACCCTTTTTAGGGTTGCCACTCGCAAATCGGGTAGAAGAGTTTCGCACCCGACACGATGATTAGTACGCCACCTGACAAGGTGGGTACATGGTGGTTAATCCTCATTTCTCACTCTCCGAAGGAATGAGGAGGAAAAGGAACCATCTGATCCGGACGCGAGAGCCATAACCAATTGGTGTGGCTCTCGCGTTTGCCTTGAAACCAGTTGCTTACGTGAGTTTGAAGTTAACCAAAGCGCTGGCGGGGATGAGTTCTAAGCCATCAGGGTTATTGAGATAGCCGGCTGCTGTTCCCGACTTGCCCATGTGTCCATACTGCCAGACAACCTTTTTTGTCTTGGGATCAACAATGATCACCCGATGGTTTGCATCATCGTTTGCGATGATCATTCCGTTTGGAAGACCAGTCGCAAGTGAGGTGTGGTCAAGTGCGGCAGCCCCCGTTGGCTTGTACTTCCATAGCAATTTGCCTTTGGAATTGAACATAACGATCGCCCCGGGCTTGCTGAAATCTACGGTCACATAGACATCTGGTGCGATCTCGTTGGAATCGGATGGGTAGGCAATTCCAGGTGCATGAACTGACCAAGAGATCTTGCCGTCAAGACTCATCGCACTCACCCAGTTACCATTGATTTCGGTGACTAGATACCTACCATCCTTCATCGGAAAGGCACCATTGGGACTACCAAAACTCTTTGGCGGATTATGGTAACAACGTCCCGTTGTGCCAAGTTGAGTCGTCTTCTTAGTCTTAGGATCAATGAAGAGAATCCGACAATTCTTAATATCGGCGACAACCAATCGGCCATCCGGAAGCATCATGGCATCATCGGGATTGTTGAGGTGACCCTTGAGTCGTGAGCCTTTGCCTGCTACTCCGTATTCGAAGGTGATCTTTTTCGTTGCGATGTCGATAATGCTCAGCATCTGATGTTCTGACTCAGTGGCGATAATGGACTTCCCATCGGGAGATAAGAAGACGTCATCTGGTGTTCTGAAAGTTTGGCCCGGCTTAAGGTCGCCTTTCTCCGGGAAGATCCATCTGGGCGTTCCCGATGGATCAACGACAACAATGCGGTTATTGCCCTCGTCAGCGATCAGGATTGGCCCAGGGAGGGCAGTTGGGTCGGACTTGAAGACTGCTGCGGCGTGGGCCGAAGCCGTGATTGTGAGGACGACAGAAGCTACGGCGACGGATATAGCGCCCTTTTTGAGGAAAGAGTTCATAGGAGGCGACAGTAACGATTTCCTCAAAAACCCGCTTGAGCACCACCCCTCGCCACACCCGATGCGCCTTTGGCTCCCTCACGGTAAAAGGAGAGTTTTCAAGTCCTATACGCTGACCGTGTGAAAGATTCACCCCAGGATCTGCCCGTTGTCATCCAAGGTGGCATGGGCGTGGCCGTATCTTCGTGGAGGCTGGCCAAGGCCGTCTCCAAGACAGGTCAGTTGGGGGTCGTCTCGGGGACTGCCATTGACGCCGTTATCGCACGAAGGCTCCAAAATGGCGACGAGGGCGGCCATGTAAGGAGAGCTCTGGCAGCCTTCCCAGTTCCTGAGATTGCCGAACGAGTCCAGAAAAAGTACCTGCGTCTTGAAGGTCGCCACGGGGATCCCTACATCCCAGTCCCGAAGTTAAGCCTTCGACCATCAACAGATGCTCTGGAACTATGGGTTGTCGCCAACTTTGTCGAGGTCTGGTTGGCCAAAGAAGGTCATGATGGACTGGTAGGAATCAACTTCCTGGAAAAGATCCAAATGGCCACTCCAAGTGCGGCCTACGGCGCCATGCTTGCCGGCGTCGACTACATACTGATGGGTGCAGGAATTCCTTCAGAAATTCCCCAATTGCTCAATGTCCTAGCTCGACACGAGCCGGCCTTTTTGAATGTGCACGTAGATGACGCGACGCAAACATATAAGGAATCTTTTTATCCACGGACATTCACTGGCATTACATTGCCTCCACTTCACAGACCGAAATTTTTGGCGATCGTCTCTGCGCACGTCCTCGCTACGTACTTAGCAAAAGATGAACTCACTCGCCCAGACGGATTCATTATCGAAGGATTCACTGCCGGCGGACATAACGCCCCTCCACGCGGGACGATGGTTTTAGACGGGGACGGTCAACCGATATTTGGGCCGCGAGATGAGGCCGACATCCAGAAGGTGGCCAAAGTCGGACTTCCGTTCTGGTTGGCCGGAGGGCAATCAACACCAGAGCAGGTAAGAGCCGCACAAGAATTTGGTGCCGCAGGTGTTCAAGTCGGAACGATCTTCTCTCTTGCTGAAGAATCGGGACTTCAACCAAGCATTCGCAAAGAATTGATCGACCATCTCGCTTCGGGGAATCTCATAGTTCGAACAGATCCCTTCGCCTCTCCAACCGGTTTCCCTTTCAAAGTAGCCACACTTCCTGACACTCTCTCCGATGAAGAGATTTACGACGCGCGTCCACGGCTGTGCGACCTCGGCTACTTGCGGGTCCCATACGAAAGATCCCCGGGTGTCGTGGGTTATCGCTGTCCTTCCGAGCCTTCTCATGTTTATCTTCGAAAAGGTGGGGAGGAAGAAGAACTCACCGATAGAAAATGCTTATGCAATGCACTCATGTCCAACGTGGGACTCGGACAGACTCGTGCCGATGGATACACCGAACCACCATTAATAACCCTCGGCGCGGACTTGAGCGGTGCCAAAGAACTGCTCAAATCCCACCCTGAGGGATGGAATGCCACCCAAGCTGTTCAATACCTCTTGAAAGTGGAGGCCTAAAAGGGCACTATGCCATCAGGTCCACCAAGGGAGGCACGATGAAGATCAGTGCATTGATTGCTGGGAAAAGGGTCGAAACGATTTCACCAAGCGCTAGCGTCCACGACTTGGTAAACGCCCTCAATGTCCACCACGTTGGTGCACTTGTCGTCTCTCCCGATGGACGAAAGATCGAGGGAATTGTCTCCGAACGTGACGTTGTCCGCGCGATGCCCGGCAAATTAGATCAACTGATCGGCATGCACGTCCGAGATCTCATGACGGTAGATGTCGTCACCTGCGACAGCAATGCAACCGTCGCCGAATTGATGGCAATCATGACCGAGCGTCGCATCCGACATATTCCTGTCGTCGACGGCGACCAAAACGTCATCTCGATTATTTCGATCGGCGACGTTGTCAAGGCCCACATCAGCGAACTTGATGATGAACGCAAAGCACTAAATGATTACGTTCGTTCGTGATCTTCTGAAGGACTAGATATTCCCGCTTGACATGTCGGGGTAGCAATCGCCTGCATCGAGGTCAATGCCGTTTATAAACGGACTGTACGCATCAGATTTCCACTTCCGCCATCTACGAATGTCTTGTAACTTATCCCAATTTTCTTCGCGCGCGCTCGAAGCGAACCCAAATGCCAATTGCCAACGCACCTGCGAGAGCCAACATGAGACGAGTGCCGTAGCGAGTCCAGGGACCTTCGCTGGAGGCAGATGGCACCGGTGAAGATGATTCACTCGGTGAAGGAGTCGCCGAAGCAGTTATCGTACCTACGCTGAATAGATAGGAACCTTCTTCAGGGTGGCCGTCACTTGAAACGACCCTCCAACTCACTTCGAACTGGCCCGTGGTTGTATCAGGATCAAGATCAACACTCAGTGTTGCACCTGACACATGCGAATTCTTCGCATCAATCTGATGACCTTGAGGATTCTTGACCATCAAAACGTTTGTCTTGGCTCCCCCAATGGTCAATAAGTTCCCATCGAAGGTGACCTCTATCTTCGTGGGCAAAGTATCAAGACGCGCGCCCGCAACTGGAGTTGATGAAACAAGATCGGCGTGCGCCTGCGCCCGGGGTGTAGGAAGGAAAAGAAGCGTTGCCAGGAGAGCGAACCGAACTAAGCGCCTAAATCTCATGCAGGCAAGATACTCCAAACTCGCTGATGGAATTTCTAGACGTTGTTGGAGGTTAAACTTACAACGAGTTTCTGATCTATCCCAAGGAGTCTGTTCCCGATGTCCGCCGCCCTCTTTCAAGAATTAAAAATCCGTGACCTCACGATTCCCAACAGGGCTTGGGTAAGCCCCATGTGCCAATACTCGGCCAAGAACGGCTTGGTCGGAGAATGGCATCGAGTCCATTTAGGTGCATTTGCAACCGGCGGGGCAGGGTTGATTATTGTAGAGGCCACTGGCGTTGTTCCTGAGGGGCGAATCTCGATCGGCTGCCCAGGGATTTGGAGTGAGGATCTCGCACAAGCATTCAAGCCAATCATTGATTTCACGCACTCGATGGGCCAAACAATCGGAATTCAGATTGCGCATGCAGGTCGCAAAGGATCCACGATGCTTCCTTGGGACGATCATCTTGTTGCAAGTAGCGACGAGGGAGGTTGGCAGACGGTGTCTGCAAGCGATCTTCCCTTCACGGGAATGCCAGCACCGAAGGCCCTCTCAACTGCAGAAATCGCCGAACTAGTCCATGACTTCGCAAGAGCCGCAGATCGTGCCGTGAAGGTCGGGTTCGACGTTGTAGAAATTCACGCCGCTCACGGCTACCTCTTCCACCAATTCCTCTCTCCTTTGACGAATAAGCGAACAGATGAGTATGGCGGAAGCCTCGAAGGGCGTATGCGCTTCCTTCTTGAGGTGGCACGAAAAGTTCGCGCGACAATTCCAGATGGAGTGCCCCTCTTCGTTCGGATCTCAGCCACTGATTGGGTTGAAGGCGGATGGGATATTGACCAAGCAGTCGTTCTCTGCGGGAAGTTGAAGGAAATCGGTGTAGATCTCATCGATGTTTCATCTGGCGGTTTGGTCTCCAACGCCGTGATACCAGTTGGTCCTGGATACCAAGTTCCCTTTGCCGAAACGATACGGAAGAAGGTGGGAATTGCGACATCGGCTGTTGGAGTAATAACGGATGCTCATCAAGCAGAGGAGATTGTTTCCACCGGCAAAGCCGATGCCGTAATGCTTGCGCGAGAGATGCTCCGAAATCCTCGATGGGCACTTACGGCATCAGAAGAACTTGGCGTTCGGGGCAGATGGCCCAATCAATTCAAAAGAGCATCGAAACTACCCCGCTAGGAATCAGCAGTTTTCGCCGCATCAAAGAGTAACCTTCTAACATGCCATCGGCGGTTCGCATTTCGGACCTGAAAATCATTCGGGAGAAGAAGACGATCATCCCAAGCCTGAGTATGCACATTGAACAAGGACAAATCGTCGGTCTCCTTGGTCCAAGCGGCAGCGGAAAGACAACGATCATGCGCAGTATCGTTGGCGTTCAAGCCTTTCAAGCCGGAACCATCTCCGTTCTTGGACTTGCCGCCGGCTCAAAGGCGTTGCGAACAAGAATCGGATACTTCACTCAAAGTGCCAGCATCTACACCGATCTCACGTGCTGGGAGAATTTGCGCTACTTTGCCCAAATCTTGGGTCAATCCGAAATCTCGGTGCACGAAGTCCTTGAACTCGTTGACCTGACAAGGAATCAGAAGCAACTCGCGTCGTCTTTGTCAGGTGGTGAAAGAGCTCGACTTGCACTTGCCACCGCCCTACTTGGCAGACCCGAATTACTTGTACTTGACGAGCCAACAGTGGGCCTTGACCCGGTGCTACGAAGAGATCTATGGAACCTCTTCCACAGACTTGCCGACCAAGGAAAGACGCTTCTCATAAGCAGCCACGTCATGGATGAAGCCGACCGCTGTGACTCGTTATTCCTGCTCCGTGAAGGCCACGTGCTTGCAAGCGGAACGCCTAGTGCTCTCAAAGCAGATGCTCATACCCATGAAATGGAAGCCGTCTTTATCTCATTGGTGGAGAAACAATGAGCATCGGGCGAATTTGGGGTACGGCTCGAAGAATCCTCTCGCAATTGCGTCATGACCCGCGCACTATCGCCCTGATGATTCTTGCGCCGTGCTTGTTGATGACGATCCTTAAGTACGTCTATCAAAGTCAACCTCAGGTCTTCCAACACGTCGCAGGAGCACTGCTTGGGATCTTTCCGATGTTGGTCATGTTCTTGATTACAAGCGTAGGAACTTTGCGTGAGCGCTCTTCCGGAACACTTGAGAGAGTGTTGATCCTCCCGATCACCAAACTCGAATTGATTCTCGGGTATGCCATGGCCTTTGGAATTGCTGCATTAATTCAAGCTGTTGTTGTTTCGTCAGTAGCTCTTGGCCCTCTCGGACTCAAAATCGCAGGGTCTCAAATTATGATGATCATCGTTGCAATAATCGACGCACTCCTTGGAATGTCCATCGGAATCTTCGTTAGTTCTTTCGCTAAAACAGAATTCCAAGCCGTTCAGTTCCTTCCAGCCATTCTCTTCCCTCAATTGCTTCTTAGCGGTCTCTTGGCGCCCCGCGAGAGCATGCCTTCAATACTTCGCGTCATCTCGGACTATTTACCACTTACTTACGCCGTGGATGCAACTCAAAAAGTCATCTCAGGGCAGGGCTCAGTTGCACGAGACTTCTTGCTGCTAGCGGTTTTCTTGCTTGCTCTTCTTGGAGCAGGGGCGTTGACGCTGAAACGTCAAACCAAATAGTTCTTCGGTTTTACTCTACTTGCCCGTTTCCTTGAACGCGCGCGCGATCGTGCCAACAGTCCCCGACAACTCTGCTGGAATCACCCACACCTTGCTCGCAGTGCCATTGGCAATGACCGACAACTGATCAAGGTATTTGTACGCCAACACCTTGTCATCAGCATCACCATCATGGATAGCCTTGAACACCTTCGCAATGGCAGTCGCCTCTCCCTCTGCTCGGATAACCGCAGCCTGGGCTTCACCCTCAGCGCGAAGTATGTCCGCCGCTCTAGCGCCCTCGGCATTTAGAATCTGGCTTTGCTTCTCTCCTTCAGCCGTGAGGATCGCCGCACGCTTATCGCGATCAGCCCTCATCTGCTTCTCCATCGACTCCTGAACGCTCGGTGGCGGTTCAATTGCCTTGATTTCAACGCGGTTTACTCTCACTCCCCACTTGCTGGTCGCCTCATCCAAGACACCGCGAAGGATGGCGTTGATGTGATCGCGGGAAGTCAACGCTTTTTCCAGATCTAAACCACCGACGGAGTTTCGAAGGGTCGTTACTACCAGCTGCTCGATGCCTTGAATGTAGTTCTCGATTTCGTAGGTGGCAGACTTCGCATTTGTGACCTGGAAGTAGATGACGGTGTCGATGCTTACCACCAAGTTGTCTTCCGTTATGACTGGCTGCGGCGGAAATGAAACGACCTTCTCGCGAAGGTCGACAAGAGGACGTAGTCGATCGATCCCTGGAATGATCAGATTGAGACCAGGACCCAGAGTCCGATGGTACTTGCCCAACCTTTCAATGATTCCTGCGCTTGCTTGGGGAATGATCTTGATCGTCGAGACGACGATAGCGACCGCGATCACCAGTAATACAACAAGGGCAATATTTGCTGCAGACATTACGTTCTCCTTATACGGAAGTTGTCGAAACTTTTGGAATAACAATCGCGACGGCGCCGTCTATGCGCGCTACCAAAACTTGGGAACCTTCGGGAATAAGGCCAGAGTCGCAACGTGCTGACCATGTCTCGTCACGTAGGCGAATAGTCCCCTTCGTCGCCGATATTTCGGTGAGGGTGACTGCCTCGTGATTGAGCAGTGCATCCATCCCTGTCGTGCCACCGCTTGATTTCCTAAAGAGGTATTTGCGAACAAACGGGCGAATCACAGCCAATGTGAGTACCGCAGTCACCGCAAACCCGATCCATTGGAATGAGGAACCGACCCACACTGCAGCGCCCACAGCTCCGACCAGAGCAGCAATGGCAAAGGAAAAGAAAATCAAACTCAATGTAAGTATTTCCAGAACTATGAATCCACCTGCAAGTGCAAGCCATATCCAGTAATGCATCGGGCGTCTCCTAAGACTCGGCTCCAACGTACCACCGCAAGTCTCTTATGGGCAGTGCGAAATCAAGAATGTTTGGTCAATTCAATTCGGAAAGGGCTGACCAAAGAAATGCCAACCCACCCACCACCAGACGGCAAAGATCGCGATCCTGTTTACTCGGGTGTTCATCATTCTTCGAAGCAAGTGCCCAAAGGGAGCAATCGCAAGGGGTCGAATTTGCGAGATAACCCAGGTCGCGAGAGCTGCAATCGCCAGTGCGACGTAACCCATACTAAAAATAGAGGTCGTCATTTTTGCGTTGAGACTCGAAACAGTCCCACTCCGATCGCTGCCCAAACGGTCACGAAAATGAGCTTTCCCAAGCTATCTGCAACGATCGGGTCCACAAGTACCGTCAACGTCGGAAAAGCCTTGTCATCGTGGGTGATATCGCTTGCAAAATAGTTTCCCAATTCACTAATGCAAGTAAGGAATCCGATTGCGAACCATACCTTTCCCGATCTTCGCAAGGCCAACGTCGAATTTTGAGGTTCTATTAATTCCTTTTGAAAGACAATCCTCAGCAAAATAGGAACGAGCAGCAAATAGAAGGCGGCAGTAGGCCATGAATGAATGGGAAAGAAGATGAAAACCAGAGTACTCACTAGGAGAGTCGACACAGCGGTCGTGAATCGAGTCGTGCTGAACTCAGGAGTTCGGAACCTCTCTTGAACAGCGACGATGACCAGCAACGCCACCGAGGCATAAACCAGGGTGTCGATTGACGAACCTCGCCAGAATTGGAATGCAGCGCCGCCGATAAAAACAACAAGCCAAAGGACAGGGCCTCGGAGTTTTGTGTCCATCACTTCATCCAATATTTCTTGGCGATCTCGTTCAGGGCAGCGTAGATGCATATCAAACCGAAAAGCATGAAAAGTAGATTCACTGGCAACGCCTCCAACCCGATTACACGACCAAAGCTCGTAAACGGAATCGCCACTGTCGTGATAGCCAGTATCGCACTCGACCATAGAAGGCCACTGCCTGGCTTGCTCTTCCAGAATCTTCGGCGCGTCCTCAAGACCATCATCACTGTCAACTCAGTCAAGGTAGATTCAACAAACCAACCGCTTCTGAACAGCGTTTCCGATGCATGGAAGCCGAGACGCAAAATCGCAAATGTGATCAGATCGAAAACAGAGCTCAAGAGGCCAAAGTAGATCATGAACCTTCGTATTGATTTAATGTCCCAAGCTCTAGGCCTTGCCACGTCCTCGGCATCGGCCAGATCGCCAGATATTGCGATGGCAGGAAAATCCGTCATGAAATTCAGCAACAGGATTTGCATGGGGAGGAGAGGAAGAAATGGCAAGAACATGTCCGAGATCGCAAGCGAAAACATATTTCCAAATGCGGCGCTGACCCCAACTCGTACGTACTTCATAGTGTTCACGAATGTACGTCTGCCTATTCGGACGCCATCGGCGATTACCCGTAGATCCTTATCAAGTAGAACAATCGAGGCAGCATTCTTGGCAACATCCACCGCTGTATCAGCCGAGATTCCGACATCAGCCGCGTGAAGAGCTGCCGCATCATTTATTCCATCGCCGAAATACCCAACGATTGCCCCTGCTGCTCTCACGGCAAGGATTATTCGTTCCTTTTGGATGGGATCTACTTCGGCAAAGACTCGGCAATCCTTGACCTTTTCCCTCAAGTCATCCTTTTCAAGGGCTGCAATCTCGGCGCCAATCATCACGATTCCTGTCGCGAGACCAACTTGTGAAGCAATCGATCTAGCTGCGAAACGGTTATCCCCGGTAATCAAGTAAAGATCGATACCCAACGCAGCCAATTCTTCAATTGCCTCCTTAGCATCAGGTTTGAGTGGGTCGTGAAAGACAAGGAGCCCTTCGAATGTCATCTCTGCCTCGTCTTCGATCGACAAGTTTGTGCGATTCTTCATCGCTCGACTGGCCAACGCCAGGACGCGATTGCCCTGACCGCTTATATCCTCAAATCTCTTTCTAATTTCCGCGCGCATGGTATCAATGAGTTCAATTCCCGAATGATTGTTTACTTGCGTACAGATTCCCAGAACGCTTTCGAAGGAGCCCTTCGTTATCATCTCACCATTGGAAGTCAGCACAGTCAGCCTTCGTCGCTCAAAGTCATATGGAATTTCTGCCAGGGCACTAGCGAAAGGGAATCTAGTTCCGACGGATTCGACGATCGCGTTGTCTAGTGGGTTAATGAAGCCTCTCTGCAATTTCGCATTCTCGAATGCAAGGCGCAATACACGTTCGCTTGAGACCCCATTGCTATCGAGTGCCCCATCCAAACTCACAACACCCAGCGTGATTGTGCCAGTCTTGTCGGTGCAGAGAGCAGTCATCAACCCGAAATCCTCAATGGCATCCAGGCGCTTCACTAACACCTCTTTTTCGGCCATCCTCCTGGCACCCGCGGCAAGAGAGACAGAAATGATCACTGGGAGAAGTTGAGGGGTTAGCCCCACTGCCAATGCAAGAGAAAATAGAAGGGAATCGATCACTGGACGGTGAAGGAACAAGTTGGCAATGAACAATCCAATAACCAAGACCAACATCGTGCGAAGAAGCAACATGCCAAAGGCCGTAGTGCCTCGCTCAAATCCGGTCGTAACATCACGTGAATTGAGTTCGTTGGCGAGCGCTCCAAACTCGGTGTCCCGCCCAGTTTTCACAGCAATACCCTGTCCGACGCCACTCACGACATGAGTACCGAAGAATAATTCGGTTGATCTCTCGACGAGTGGCTTGGAGACATCAATTTCTCCGACACCCTTCTCCCTCGGAAATGATTCGCCAGTTAGCGCTGATTCGTCGACCATTAGGCCGACGGCTTCTACGACATGCAGGTCAGCGGGGACCACATCTCCAGCTCGAAGGAGAACAAGATCACCGACTACAACTCCCGCAATTGGGATCGTCACCTCTTTGCCATCGCGAATGACCTCAACATGGATCTGGACTTGGCTCATGAGGGATTGCATCGTTTTGTTTGCGCGGTGCTCCTGCCAGAAGCCCAACAAGCCGCTAGGAATTATGATGGCGAGAATGATGATTCCGTCGGTTATCTCCCCCAAAAACATCGAGATTATGGTGGCGGCGAACAGGATCAGGATTATCGGACTCTCGAACTGGCGGAACAGCAACTTCCACGCTGAGTTTTGAGAGTGAGAATTAAGGATGTTCGGCCCGTGCTTTTCCAACCGTGTTCTGGCTTCTTGAGTCGAAAGCCCGTCAGGCGCACTCACGTGTCGAGCGTACTCCCGCGCGGGGAAGTAAACTCAAAGCATGGAAATCCTCTTTCTCCTGAGTCTGCCCGGCCTGGTCGTCATTGTCATAGGTCTTGGGGTGTATCAACTTGTGCAAGCGCGAATTAAAGGAACGAAAAGGCCTGGTGCAGGATCGGCCGGTATTAATCTCTTGGATACCGTCTTAAAGCCAGGAAGCGAGCACTTGATAAATGAGAAGGAGAGTCGAAAGCTCATCCGAGACGAGAACGATGAGGCAGCCCCTCCGTTCGACCACATGACGAACACAATCAAAATCAAACGGAAGGCATAACGTATGGCCGTTCGCCGAATTATGGGAACAAGTGGAGGTTTTGTAGCGAGGGACCGATGGGATGTGACCAAGCCGGGAGCGACGGTTCTGCGAATGTTGGAACTAACAAAGAAGGAAAGACCTCGGTTCTGCTTTATCCATACCGCGAGCGGAGATAACGCGGGTTATCTTGCCCGTTCTTATGAAGCCATGACGGACACGGGTTGCGACGTAACGCACCTCCAACTCTTCACCCAGCCCAACGTCCCCGTGAGGGAACATATTCTCAAGTCGGATGCGATTTGGGTTGGAGGAGGTTCAGTTGCCAACCTGCTAGCCATCTGGAAGTTGCATGAAGTTGATACCGCGCTCCGCGAGGCCTACGAAAACGGGGTCATCCTTGGAGGCGTAAGTGCAGGATCAATTTGTTGGCATCAAGGCGGCCCTACAGATTCCTTCGGCCCTGAACTCCAAACGGTCACCAACGCTCTTGGATTTCTCCCTTATGGAAATGCTGTACACCTTGATTCTGAATCGCAACGTCGCCCATTGGCGCATGAATTAATTCGAAACGAGACTTTTCAGACGATCTATGCAACCGATGACGGGGTCGGGGTTCTCTACGAGAACGAAGTTCCGATTGAAGTGATCACTGACAGGCCAAGCCGCGAAAATGGCCCAGCCGCCTATCGCATGGAAAAAGTGGATGGCGAAGTCAGTGAGGTCCGGTTAAGCGTTGGACTTCTCAACTGATATTTGCGGCAACACCTTCTCCAACCACTTAGGAAACCACCAATTGGTCGTACCCAACCTTTGCATAAGCGCGGGCACGAGTGCAGACCTTATGAGGGTTGCATCGAATAGAACTGCGGCTGCAAGTCCGACCCCGAACTCTTGGATTATTCGTTGGCCGCCAAAGACAAAAGCCGCAAAGACTGAGAACATAATCGTCGCCGCCGCGATGATAACCCCACCGGTCGCAGCCAATCCTCGCCTAACAGCAGACGCATTATTATGGGTATGCAACCATTCCTCTTGGATTCTTGACACCAAGAAGACCTCATAATCCATGGACAATCCAAAGAGAATTGCAAAAAGCATGATGGGCAAGAAAGCTTCAATCGGTCCGCCATGAGTACCAAGAAAGGGTTCAGCCCATCCCCATTGGAATCCAGCCACGATGACACCGAAGGCCGCCCCGATCGATAAAGTGTTCATTACCGCAGCAGTGAGTGGGATTACAACGCTCCTAAAGAGAATCATAAGGAGCAGAAAACTTAGAAGCACAACGACCCCAATGAAAGTCGGAAATTTTCCAGAGAGTACGTTTGCGAAGTCGGCGTAGATTGCCACTGAGCCACCTACATACACCCGGATTGATGAGCCAGCAAGAGCGTCGGGGATTGTTCTTGTGCGTAATCTACCGATTAGATCAGTGGTTGCCGCAGACTGGGGTGAGCTCTTCGAGTAAACCGTCAAAATTCCCAGTCTGTGATCTTGGGTAATTCGCACAGGGGCAACCATCGCAACATCGGGGTCAGCAGCGATTGTCGACTCCAATTTCGTTATCGCGTTTGTGTTGGCCCCCTTTGGAATTGATGCAATCAGCTGAAGAGGTCCGCTGTATCCTGCACCGAATCCTTTTGCCATGAGTTCGTAAGCACTTCGGGTTGTCGTCCCCTTTGGATCATTTCCAGAATCCGCACTTCCAAGGCGGATACTAAATGCTGGCAAACAGAGCAGTAGCAATACAATGGTTGCAGAAACACTCCAAACAACTGGCCGGCGCTGAATTGCTGCAGACCATTTTGCCCAACGGCCACTTTCTATATCATGTGATTCCTTCTTGCGACCAGGAAGTGAAAACCGATCAATCCGTCTTCCGACCATGCCTAGTAGCGCTGGCAATAGCGTCAACGATGCAGTCATACTTACGAAGACTGCTAGAGAAGCAGCAACGGCGACTCCGTAAAGAAAACTAACACGTACAGTGAATAATCCCAAGAGTGCTATACATACAATTATCCCGGCGAACAGAACGGCTCGACCGGATGTCTTGACGGAAGTCTTTACTGCCTCCTCTACTGACATTCCCGAATGTATGCCCTGACGGAAGCGGGTAACAATAAAGAGGGCGTAATCAATTCCAACTCCCAATCCCACGAGCGCCGCTAATATGGGAGCAAATTGAGCCGTAGAAATGATATGGCTAACGAGCGCTACAGAGGAAGAGGAAATCCCGAGTCCAACAACTGCGACCAAAAGTGGAACCAGTGTTGCAACTACGCTCCCAAAGGTAAGAAAGAGAATTATCCCCGCAGCAAGCAAGGCAATTCTTTCGCTGGAACCTGGCTTGGCCTCATTTGCCTTCTGAATGCTGGTCCCAAGAAGTTCAATTTCAATATTGCGCCCAGAAAAACTTCTTGCAGTGTCTACTATCAACATCACGTCGGATTTCTTAATATTCGACCCACTTACATCAAGATGCAGAGTTGAAAATCCGATAGTGCCGTCTTTGCTCATCGCGCCATTTCGCCCAGTGAACGGAGAGTCAATTCCAGATACATGGTTGAGTTTTGAGAGTTTTGCCTCAACGGGTGCGATGTCTTGAGGGGTCAGTACACCTTTCTTGGCCGCATAAACGACCTGGATGTCATCGCCTTTCTGGGCAGGTGCATACTTGCTCAGAAGATCTAGGGCTACCTTACTTTCAGTTTTCGGCAACGTGAAAGAGTCGCTATAAGCACTCCCAATTTGCTGTCCGGCTACCACCATCCCTGTCAGAAGCAGCAGCCATGCAGTAACCACCCATTTACGGTGCTGAAAGGTCCAATTGGCGAGGAAGTTCATACACGCTCCTTGTGAAGGGTTGAGCCGACTATTTGGCTTACCGAACGGTTGGTAGGTACACTATGGGAATGCCGAGTAAATTGCAAAACCAGTCCAAGGAACCAGTCACTACTCGATCAGCCATTTTGATAAAGGCGGCGGACCTCTTCTCTGAGAAAGGCTACGCAGGAACCTCCATGTCAGATCTCGCGGAAGAACTGGGGCTTTCGAAAGCAGCGATCTATCATCATTTTGAAAGCAAGGAATCAATTCTCATGAACTTGGTGAAATCTACTTTCCAAGACATGGGTGAGCTTGTTCAGGAAATCGAATCCCTTCCTGCAAGCAAGGTGGATCCAACAGATGTGTTGCATCGGTTTGCAGAGATTTTATTTGCGCATAGACAAGTCGTCAGTTTGGTTCTCTTCCAATTACCAGTGGAACTGAGAACTCCAGGCATCGAACGTCGGGAGTACCTGGTGCGCCTTCAAAAAATACTTGCTGGAAAAAACCCGACGCTCGAGCGTCGGATTAGAGCTCGGGCTGCAACCATCACTATCGCAACCGGAATCGTGCCACTGCCGTTCGGAGAACTTCAACGAAAAGATGAAATTGATTTGTCATTACTCGTCAACATCGCTGTAGGCGCTCTCAAAAGCGATTGAACTCGGTTCAACTCCTTACTGCAGCCGCAGCCTTCGCGGCGATGCCAGCGGCAGATGCAATCAGTTCGATATCTCTCTCGGTATGCGCCCCTGATACAAACCACGCTTCATATGCCGAAGGTGGCAGAGATACTCCATTGTCGAGCATGGAGTGGAAGAAAGCTGCAAATGCCTTTGTGTCTTGGCCTTGAGCATCAGCAAAAGTGCGTACCTCTTTATCAGTGAAGAAGATTGAGAAGAGGTTGCCTGCATTCTGCAACTTATGTGGGACACCCTCTCTGGACAACGCAGATGAAACTACGTCGCCGACTTCGCGAGCGCGCAAGTTCAAAGTGGCGTAGAGATTGTCATCGCACAACTCGAGGGTTGCAAGACCTGCCGCGGTTGCCACGGGATTGCCGCTTAGCGTGCCGGCTTGATAAACCGAACCGATGGGTGCCAATAGATCCATCACCCGAGCCGGACCCGCCACTGCCGCCACTGGGTATCCCCCGCCAATTACTTTTCCGTATGTAATGAGATCTGGAATCCAAGACTCTTCTTCATTGACGAGGTGCCACCACCCACCAGATGAAAGCCTGAATCCCGTCATCACTTCATCAAGAATGAAGAGAGCGCCATTTTCGTTGCAGAGTCGAGAAAGGAGTGCGTTAAATCCAGGAGCAGGCGGTACTACTCCCATGTTGGCAGGAACTGCTTCAGTGAGGATGGCAGCGATCTCACTTCCACGTGTGGCGAAAAGCTCCTTGATCGCATCAAAATCATTGTAGGCAACGACAACGGTGTCTTGTGCTTGACCTGGAGTAACCCCAGGTGAGTTCGGAAGACCAAGGGTCAGGACTCCCGAACCTGCCTGAACAAGCAGTGCATCGGCATGCCCGTGATAGCAGCCTGCAAATTTCACAATGACATTGCGATTTGTCGCCGCTCTTGCAAGTCGAACGGCGGTCATCACCGCTTCAGTACCAGAGGAGACAAATCGCACGCGTTCAACTGCACTGACGCGCTTGATGATCTCTTCGGCGAGCAGAACTTCATTGGGGCTTGCAGCACCGAAAGAAGAGGATTTGGACGCAGTCTCGATTACCCGTCGGACCACCTCGGGGTGCGCGTGGCCAACGATCATCGGGCCCCACGACCCAACCATGTCCACATACTCGTTGCCGTCCACGTCAAAAATACGTGAACCTTTTCCTTCGACGAAGTATCTAGGTATTCCACCCACTGCAGAGAATGCACGCACTGGCGAACTCACCCCACCTGGAATTACCTTCAGAGCACGATCGTGCCAAACCTTCGATCTCTCAATTGATTTCATGCAAAGTTCCTCTTCAATATCCCTGCTGCCTCCAAGGCCCAGTAAGTGCAGATCACGGAAGCACCGGCACGCTTCACGGAGGAAAGTACTTCAAGAATTGCTCGCTCGCGGTCGATGGACCCTTGGGCAGCGGCCGCCTCCAGCATCGCCATCTCGCCGGAAACGATGTAACTAGCCGTGGGAATATCAACAGCTTGCGATGTTGCATACAAAATATCAAGGTAGGAAAGACTTGGCTTCACCATGATGATATCTGCGCCCTGTGCAACGTCCAATCGGACTTCGCGCATTGATTCCTTGATGTTTCCAGGATCTTGTTGATACGTGCTTCTGTTACCTTCCAATTGTGATTCGACTGCTTCACGGAATGGACCATAGAACGCCGAGGCGAATTTAGCTGCATAAGCCAGAATGAGAACGTCGGAATACCCTGATTCATCGAGGGCGGTACGCACGACACCAACTTGGCCGTCCATCATTCCGCTAGTGCCAACCATGTGTGCACCGGCCTCGGCGAGGACCTTGGCCATCGATGCGTAAATCTCCAATGTGGCGTCATTATCGATCGAGCCCTGGGTGTCGAGAACTCCGCAGTGTCCATGGCTTGTGAACTCGTCTAAACAAAGATCGGCCGCAATCACCAAATCATCCCCCGCAATATTGCGAGCTTCACGTATGGCATTAGAAAGAACGCCGTTTGGATTCAAGGCCTGAGTGCCAAGTGCATCCCTTTCCTCGGGGATTCCAAAGACCATCACTCCACCGATTCCTGCTTGGAGTGCCTTATCAATTTCAGATTTGAAGGAGTCTTTGGTGTGCTGAACGACTCCAGGCATCCCCGTAATGGGCTTTGGGCTAGTCAACCCCTCGCGAACAAAGACAGGCAAAATAAGCGAACTCGGCGCCACGTTCGTGTCACGGACCATCGCTCGAAGTTTTGCGGTGCTTCGAAGACGCCTCGGTCGCTCGGTGATGCCCATGATCCCTACCTTTTCTTTCACAAAAACTCTCTTAAGAGAGTAACGAATAAATGGTGGAGGCCACCACCTCGGCCGATGGCTTTGGCGAGAGCGCAGCCACGGTCAATCCCTGCTCCTGAAGTGCCTGAGCTGTGGTGACTCCTGCGCAAACTAACGGAACTTTCGGACTTGGGACAAAGTGCGTCAAGGCACGGACGGCGCTTGGAGAGCGGAAAAGAACTGCGCTCACCTCTTTATCTCTCACAAGTTGAGCCGATTTTGGCTCTTGTCCAATGTGAGATGTCGTGTAGACGATAGCTGTGCTCACCTGCCATCCGGCGGAGATGAGGGTTGCCGGCAGTGTCCTCATCGCCAGATTTCCTCCGGGAATTAGGGCATGCCCCGCCGGATGGATAGCGATTAGTTGGTCTGCAAGAGACTTACCGGTTGCCTCTTCAGGTACGAGGACTTCCTCAGCACCGAATTGCCGGAGAGCATCGGCCGTGGCCTCACCTACGGCAGCAAATCTCAGAGTATTTCGAGTCGCTATGGTCTTGCGGAGATTATCCGCCCCAACAATCTGCCCCCAGAATTTCAGCGCATTCGCTGAAGTGGCGAGCAACCACGTCGAAGTATTGGAATTCTCGAGCAAGGCAAGTAGGCGTTGGCCATCACTTGGATCGTCGGCAACCTCTACCTCAATGTAGGGGTCGATTAAAGATGGAATACCCAACTTTGTCAGAGCGGCTTCGTCCGATTCGTTGTTGTCCCCACGAATAAGAAGGACAGGCTTAACCATGCGTCGATCCCAAACGGGAGCCGAGGGAAGTCTTCAGGATCTCAGCGGCCAGTGCTAGGCCAAGTTCGTGTGCTGATGCCGTGTTTTCCACGCCCACTGACATTCGAGTCATGCTGGCTCGTTCATGCTCGTCACCATCGGGAGCGGAGAGCTCGGCAGTCAAGGTGAGTGTTCCGTCTTTGAATTCGCCGAAGGCACCAATTGCAGTGGCGCACGTAGCACCAATACCAACCAGAACGGCACGTTCCGCTGTGGTGACAAACCTTGTCAGCGGATCATCTAACAGGGAAAGTGTTGCGATCAATTCAGCGTCATCGCTGCGACATTCGACAGCGAGTGCTCCTTGAGCCGGTGCAGGCAACAAGAGGTCGGATGTAAAAAACTCAGATATTTTGTCTGCATGGCCTAGGCGGTTCAGACCTGCAACCGCGAGGACCGCCGCGTCGTATTCGCCTTCGGCTACTTTTCGCAATCTGGTATCCACATTTCCGCGCATTGGCAAGACCATCAAATCCGGGCGCACATGCGCGATGCGGGCTGATCGTCGTGGCGAGGAGGTCCCCACTCTTGCACCCGCTAGCAATTTCATTAACGGAAGATTGTTACGGGAAATCAGTGCGTCGCGAAAATCCTCTCGTTCAGGCACCGCGGCGATGACGATCTCCTCCTCCGGAAGGGAAGGAAGATCCTTAAATGAATGAACGATGACATCAACTTCTCCACGAAGAAGGGCAGTACGAAGAGCCGCCACGAAGACGCCGGGACGGGATGGGTTGGTCAGTGAAGTTGTGACATCGTCACCTTCGGTACGGATGATCTTCTCTGAAATCCTGTAGCCGGCCAGGGTTTCTAGCGACGAACTAATGAGCCGGGTCTGTGTTGTTGCGAGAAGACTTCCTCTGGTGCCAATTACCAGAGGTCGATCAGACATCTTCAGGGGTCTCAAGATCGATACCGAAGAGCACCTGGATCGCAGTCCGATAATCCTGCTGGTCGCCATCGCGAACGAGGCTGCGAGCGCGGACCGAAGGCGTATGCAAAAGCGCGTTTGTCACCCGGTGAAGAGAAAATTCAACATCGGCAGCAATCTCATCGCCTAGTCGATCCCGGACTCGCTTCACCTCAAGGTCAATCAAGATTTCCACATGCGAGCGCATAGCTGCGATGGCGGGATCCATGGTCCGAGCCGATTGCTCGTTCTCAAATTTGATAACGGCCTTTTGCACAATGTCGTTTGCTTGTTCGATTTCCTCACCATGTTCTTTAGGAGCGTTCACGCGAACGACATCGAGATCGATCAGATCTACCGATTCCAAACCCCTGACGTCGGAGGCAAAATCGGATGAAAGCGCCACATCGATCATGGGGAGGAACTTGTCGCCCCTTGCTCCACGGACAAAGTCCGCGTTCAGGATTGAAGTTGCATTGCCGCTGCATCCGACAACAAGATCAGTATTTACAAGGGCATCGCTAAGGCCATCATGCGCAATCGCGATCGTGTTGTGGGTTTCACTGAACTGGCGTGCACGACCGCTTGCGGAGTAAATGGATATTTCTTCACAACCGCGACGTTGCAAAGCCGCAACTGCCACGCGTGCATAGGCACCGGTCCCCAAGACGATTGCATGCTTTCCAGCGATGGCACCGTACCTGGACTCCACAACGTTGAGTGCAACATCAACAATCGACCGACCTGCTGCACCCAATCCAGTTGAACTTGTAACGACCTTCGAGGTGGCAAGAGCGCGTTGAAAAAGCTGTTCAAGCAAGGGAGTAGTCGTCTTTTCCCTCTGGGCATGTGTGAAAGCAGTACGCACCTGTCCCGCGATTTCAGCCTCGCCGACGATCATTGAATCCAGCCCTGCGGCCACCGAAAACACATGCTCTACAACCGAGAAACCTGCAGAGACCTGCAACGAGTGATTGGTCTGGTCTGCCCCAAGCCCTGAAATCTCGTTAATCGTGTGGAGTACATGGTTGACCGTGGAATGAAAGACCTCAGTCTCGAAATAGACTTCAAATCGATTGCACGTGGCGACGAGCACTCCGCCCGCTATTCCAGTCTCAGCCGGCGGCGCAGAAAAAAGACGCTCTCGAATCTGACTGGCCTCACGTTCGAGCAACTCAAGTTTGGAAAGGGCGAGATTATGATGACTCGCACCAATGAGTACCAACGCCACTCGCGAATAGTAGTCCCATTTCAATGGCATGATGATCCCGTGCCCTTGCCACAGGATCATCCGCTAATAACTGGGCGTACAGCGCATTCCCAGTTGATTCAGGCTTATCGTGGCATCCACACAGAGCGCCTCCCGATTTGGTTTATGCGTCAAGCAGGTCGCTCGCTGCCTGAATATCGCGCCCTCCGAGAGGGCGTACCAATGCTTGATTCCTGCTTGCGCCCAGATATGGCAGCAGAAATCACTCTCCAACCTGTACGCCGACACAAAGTCGATGCCGCGATTTTCTTCAGCGATATCGTGATTCCACTTCGCCTGGCTGGCGTTGATGTAGATATCGTTGCCGGTGTCGGCCCCGTGATGGCACACCCTGTAAGAACTCGTGCAGATTTGAACGAACTCAAAGAACTTGAAGCTAGTGCTCTCTCACCGATAACCGAGGCAATACAGATTGTCATTGCCGAACTTGGGAACACTCCACTGATTGGTTTCGGAGGCGCACCCTTCACTCTTGCTTCCTACTTGATTGAGGGTGCACCATCAAAGGATCTCCCAATTACTCGCGCGTTGATGAAGGATGACCCGGCGCTTTGGAATGACATCCTTTCCTGGGTCGCACGGACGACGAGTTCATTCATACGCGCTCAAGTGATGGCTGGGGCAAGCGCCCTTCAACTCTTTGATTCTTGGGCAGGGCGACTATCTCTTGATGAGTACACGAAATACGCCGCCCCTCATTCCAAGGCCGTAATGACCTCGCTCTCCGACCTTCCCGTGCCGCGAGTTCATTTTGGGACAAAGACCGGATCAATGCTGCCTCAGATGCGCGATGTAGGCGCGACAGTCATGGGAATCGATACGGATACTCCCCTCGATGTTGCCAATACTCTTCTTGGAGGCAACATTCCTCTGCAAGGCAATATCGACCCAGAGATGTTGAGCAGGCCATGGGATGAATTGAAGACACATGTGCTAGATGTAATCAAACGAGGATCGGTTGCGCCCGCGCACATCGTGAACTTGGGCCACGGGGTTCCTCCAGATACCGATCCCAATGTCCTAACTAAGTTGGTTGCCTTCGTTCACGAGCGATAGACCATACTTCGAACCGTGCCTGATCTAATCTCCGCCGTCTCGAATTTATTGCGAGAAGCAGCAGAGACATGTGTAATGCCCGTATTTGGGAAGCGGGAAGCGAACCCCGAAGAGAAATCTCCTGGCGAATGGGTTACCGAAGCAGATAAAGCTGGTGAAGCATTTCTGGAGCCAGCATTACGGTCATTAATTCCCGGTTCACTTGTAGTCGGAGAAGAGGCAGCCTCTGCTGATCCAAGCATTCTAGATCAGCTCGCGAGCGATGGAAATGTGTGGCTCCTTGACCCGCTCGATGGAACCTCAAACTTTGCTAGTGGGATGTCGCCATTTGCATTAATGGTTGCCCTTATTCGTAAAGGCGACACCATTGCATCCTGGATTTTGGACCCTGTTGCGAACCAGCTATCCATCTCAGAGAAAGGTTCAGGGTCTTGGATCAATAGTGAGCAAGTCAAAGTTGGTGAAGACTCACCTGAGTTAAGCCTGATCAATGGAGCCGTTCTTCGACGATTTCTCCCACAAGAACTTGCAGAACATGTGACTGCGGTTGAAGGACGCTTTGCAAATCTTTCCATGGGAAGCAAATGCGCAGGTTTCGATTACCCTGCCATTGCGAGGGGATCAATGGACTTTGCCCTTTATTGGCGAACCCTCCCTTGGGATCACGCGCCAGGGGTCTTGTTCTTGCAAGAGGCCGGCGGACACGCGACTCGCCTCGATGGATCTGAATACCGTATGGCCGACCATGCAAGGTCCGGACTGCTTGTGGCGCGTAACAGAAAAACGTGGTCAAGGGTTAAATCAACTTTGCTTGTTTAGCCCATCGCTGAATGTCCTGCAATGTAAATATGCGCTTCTTAGTCCTAGGTGCGATAATCCCCCAATGACTGAGCAACTGACCAAGGCCACCGCACGCGAAATAAACGAGACTATCCGCTACACATCGTGGACGGTTCTGCGCCGTACTCAACCACTCGAGTCGCCAAAGAAGGCCGTTGAAGAATTGTCTAACGTCCTCAAAAGGGCCAGCGACAAAGATGTTCAACTCCGCGGTATTTATGACGTTTCAGGAATGCGCGCAAACGCTGACATCATGCTCTGGTTTCATGCCCCAACAGCAGGCCTCATTCAAGAGACTCTTCGGGAGATTCGTCGTACTGCCTTGGGACGCGCAACTGAGACGACATGGGCAGCAATGGGATTGCACCGCCCAGCAGAATTCAACAAGGGACACGTTCCTGCATTCATGGCAGGAGAGAAACCTAAGGATTGGCTAACCGTCTACCCGTTCGTGCGCTCGTACGATTGGTACATTCTTCCCGAAGAGGAAAGACGACAAATGCTTGTCGAGCACGGGATGGCTGCCCGCGGTTACAAGAATCTTCTAAGCAATACCGTCGCTGCCTTTGCCTTGGGCGATTACGAGTGGATCCTTGCCCTTGAATCCGATGACCTCCATGACCTCGTTGACATGATGCGCGATTTGCGAGCAACTAAAGCCCGACTCCATGTCCGCGAAGAGATTCCTTTCTATACCGGTCGCATCATCGAAACTGCGGCAATTGAAGAACTGCTTGCATGAACTACGACGCCATCCTGCTGACTTCTTTCGGTGGTCCAGAGAAACCCGATGAAGTCATGCCCTTTCTCGAAAGGGTCACAGCAGGACGAGGAATCCCTCGTGAACGTCTCAATGAAGTCTCACATCACTATCTAGCACTTGGCGGCGTCAGTCCGATCAACGAGCAGAACCGTGAACTTCAGACCCACCTTCGCGAAGAACTGAAAACGCGAAGTATCGATATTCCCGTCTACCTTGGAAACCGAAACTCCAGTCCGTTCTTTGCTGATGTACTACAAGAGATCCATTCAGACGGACATCGGCGCGTACTCTCCCTTGTTACTAGCGCCTATTCCTCTTATTCAGGATGTCGGCAATATCGAGAGAATCTGGCTCAAGCCCTCATCGATGCTGGCCTTGAAGGCAAAATCACCATAGATAAGATTCGTCACTACTTTGACCATCCCGGATTCGTCATTCCCTTTGCCGACGGACTGGTGCAAGCGTTGAATACATTGACTGATGAGGGCTTTTCGGCCGCCGAGATCCATGTCTTCTTCACCACGCACTCTGTTCCAATTTACATGGCACAGACTTCAGGACCAGAAAGTATTCGTGATTCCTTTGTTGACGGCGTCTACGTTGCACAGCACAATGCGGCTGCAAATGCCATCCTCGAGATAGCAAGCAAGGATGTGGCCTTCCCGCTTCCCGATTGGTCGCTCGTATATCAATCCCGAAGTGGTGCACCACATATGCCTTGGCTAGAACCTGATATTGGTGATGCATTGCGCGAAACCGCTAGCTTGGAAACGAAAGCGGTTGTCGTCGTACCGATCGGATTCGTGAGCGATCACATCGAAGTCGTGTGGGATCTCGACAATGAGGCCAAAGCGATTGCTGAAGAGGAGAACCTTCGATTCATCCGCGTTGCGACCCCAGGTAAATCAGAGGCATTCGTATCTGGACTCGTTGATCTAGTGGAAGAACGATTGACCACATCGGAGCCGAAGGCCCTTTCCCCACTTGGACCTTGGGCAGATTTCTGCCCTGTCAGTTGTTGCCCCAATCCTCGGCACGAACTACCCACAATCGCCGAACTGCGTAATTGATCATGGCAAGACGCGAAAAAAAGCAGGTCTCCTTCTCACCTGAGGTGATTCGCGTACTTTCCTCGCTTGCCTTAGGAATGTTCCTCGCCGCCCTTGATCAAACAGTCATGTCGACGGCCGGTGCCACCATCGCCACACACTTCGGACAACTCTCCGGTCAAGGATGGCTCCTCACCACTTATCTACTTGCATCCCTCACCACGACTCCGATCTACGGACGACTTTCTGACGGTTACGGCCGACGTCCACTCTTTGTGAGTGCACTGGTGATTTTCATTATCGGCTCGGCAATTGCAGCTATGGCTCCCACATTCGGACTGCTCGTGGTCGGACGCACGGTTCAAGGCCTTGGCGCGGGTGGGCTCTTCTCTCTGGCGTTCGCCGTCATCTCTGACCTCGTCCCACCGCGTGAAAGAGCCCGTTACATACTGGTTTTTGTAGTTGTTTTTGGATCGTCAAGCCTGTTTGGACCGATTGTCGGTGGCGTGATCGCTACCCAGAATTCCATTCTCGGCATCGTCGGATGGCGCTGGATCTTCATCCTCAATATCCCCATTGCCCTCTACGCAATTTTACGCGCTATGCGCTTTCTGCATGTGAAGCAGAAACTGCATCGCGACCGATTTGATTGGTGGGGTGTACTCCTCTTCAGCATCTTCGTTTTGAGTCTGCTTCTTTTGAGTCAGAATGTGAAGTCGGAGGCCATGCATCACTGGAAAACGTATTTGCTCATTCTTCTATTTGCCAGCTTCGTCCTCTTTCTAGTAGTTCAAAAAGCCCAAGGTGACAGAGCGTTGATCCCCTTGCACTTCTTCACCAATCGCCTCTTCGCCGTGACGCTGAGCGCAAGCATGGTCTCCGGTGCAGCAATGCTGATCGGACTTGTCGTGGTTCCTCTGTCGGTTCAAGTAGTGCAAGGAGAAACTCCTGCAATTGCCGGTCTCATTCTTCTCACCATGGGTTTTGGAAATCTCTTTGGATCAGGATTGGCTAGTCGCTCGGTCGCCAAGACTGGTCGCTATCGCTGGTTGGCAACGCTTGGGCTTTTCGCATTTGCCCTCGGGTTTGCGATTCTCTATCTCAGTGCAGGATTGCCTGCCATCATCTGCGCTGTCATCGTGATGGGTTTCGGCTCAGGATTGGTCACTCAGTTCGGTTCAGTCGTCGCACCTCATGCACTGGGCGAACGCCATCGAGGCTCGGGTTCTGCCATCAACACCTTCGCCCGCCAGTTTGGCGGAGTGCTCGGAAGCGGACTCTCATTGGCAACGATTTTCCAGCTCTGGAAGTTGCGTGGCGACATATCCGCATCGTCGGTGACCAATGCAGGCGCCTCGCTGAGAAATCTGAGTCATCTCGCCCGTGAGAATTTCGTAACCTCGGCCCGGCCGGTCTACGTCGCCACAGCTTTGGTGTTACTTCTCACGGCCGCCCTTACGCGACTCATCCCCGATGAGAAGTTCGAGCATGCAGAGATCTCGTCTCTTTAGGGGCTACTTCATATTGACATTCTTCGATATGAAGAATAATCTTCTCATATCGACACTCGTCGATATGAGATGAAAGGTCCACCATCATGGCCGATGTAAGAATTGAAGGATCAGCCGTTACTTGCTCCTGCGATAGCGCCGAATCTTCCTGCTGCTCCGATTCCTCTTGCTGCTCCGATACAAGCACCTCGGGATCCTGCTGCTAAGCAAGACACCGAAATGAGTCAACTGATCAGTCTCGGGCCCCGAAAGAGCAGGCGTCGTCAAGTCGGAGAACTTGCGGCGCTGGTCGTGGGTTGGGTTCTTGTACTTCCTCTGAACTCCGCGTTCTGGGACTGGATTCTCTTTGACCTCTTCGGCCTCGATCGCCGCAAGAAGATTCCCGATGTCGTCCACTTCTTCCTTTACGATTCGACGAAGATTGCGCTTTTGTTAGTTGGCATTACTTTCGCAGTCACTCTTGCGAGAACTTTCGTCACCATAGACAGGACTCGGGCCTTCCTTGGTGGAAAGCGTGCGGGGGTGGGGAACATCTTTGCCGCATCCCTTGGAATTGTGACTCCATTCTGCTCTTGCAGTGCCGTCCCCGTGTTCATCGGATTCCTCGGTGCCGGCATCCCAATCGGCATCACTCTCAGTTTCCTGATCGCAAGCCCGCTTATCAACGAGATAGCGGTGGGACTTCTCTTCAGCATGTTTGGCTGGAAGATCGCCGCCATCTACTTGATATCGGGATTAGCAATTGCAGTTGCCGCTGGAATCGTCCTGGGGAAACTCAAAGTAGAACGATGGGTCGAGCCATTTGTATTTGAGACAAAACTAAACCAGCAGGCGGGATTTGCGACACCTCGATACACGATCAGCGAACGAACGAAAATCGGAGTTGAGGAATCTATCGCCATAGTCCGCAAGATCTGGCCCTACCTCATTAGTTGGAATCGCGCTTGGCGCACTCATTCACGGCTGGGCACCGACCTCCTTCTTTGAGAAATACGCAGGAGCTGGCAATCCATTTGCAGTTCTCATCGCAGTGCTCGTGGGAATTCCCCTCTACTCCAACGCCGCGGGTGTAATTCCTATCGTGCAGGTCTTGCATGACAAGGGTTTGCCAATGGGAACCCTTCTCGCATTCATGATGAGCGTTGTTGCCTTGAGTCTGCCTGAGATGATCCTGCTTCGACGGGTCCTTAAGCCCAAACTCCTTGCTAGCTTTGTAGGAACCGTTGGTCTCGGGATCATCTTTGTCGGCTATCTCTTCAACGCGCTTTTGCACTAGATAGGAAACTTTGAGATGGACATCAAGATCCTCGGACCAGGATGTAAAAACTGTGTCCTGCTTTACAAAATGACCAGCCAGGCACTTCAAGAACTTGGGCTTGATGCCTCCATTGAGAAAGTGGAGGATTACGGCCAGATTGCTTCATACGGGGTCATGTCCACACCAGCACTTGTTGTCGACGGCGTGGTGGCCATCTCCGGTCGTGTCCCAACCGCAAGCCACCTTAGAGAGATTATTGAGAATGCGAAGAAGTGACTTTCTCCCTCTCAGCGGGAGAACACCTTGCAGTGTGACCAAAATCCCCTGAGAGTTTGGCTTTGAAGGTTTACATATCAGCGCAAAGTGGGAAGATAAACGGGTGGGCAAACCTGTAGTCTCCCTTGATCAAGTAACTATTCGATTCGCCGGAGATAGCGGCGACGGTATGCAATTGACCGGTGATCGCTTCACGATGGATACGGCCAGTCTAGGAAATGACCTCTCCACTCTTCCCAACTATCCAGCCGAGATTCGAGCACCGCAAGGAACCTTCGCGGGAGTCTCATCGTTCCAACTTCACTTTGCTGATCACCTGATTCAAACTCCTGGAGACGCGCCAGACATTTTGGTCGCAATGAATCCTGCAGCACTCAAAGCCAATATTCGAGATCTTCCTCGCGGCGCCACAATCATCGTCGACGAGGATGAATTCACCACCCGCAATCTTTCTAAAGTTGGATACGAGACAAACCCGCTTGAGGATGGCTCTCTCGATAGTTACAAAGTGCATGCCGTTGGGCTCACTTCCCTTACGGTTGCTGCTCTCTCAGAACTCTCCCTCACTCGCAAGGAAGCCGAACGTTCCAAGAACATGTTCGCACTTGGGTTACTTTCCTGGATGTATCACCGTCCAACGGAGGCCACAGAAAACTTTTTGAAGGCAAAGTTTGGGAAGAAGCCAGAGATATTGGCTGCCAACCTGCTTGCATACAAGACAGGGTGGAATTATGGAGAGACAACCGAGGACTTTGCGGTTTCGTACGAAATTGCACCGGCAAAGATGCCGGCAGGCCATTACCGAAACATCAGCGGAAACACCGCACTTGCATACGGACTCATTGCGGCCTCACAACGTAGTGGCCTGAAACTCTTCCTTGGCTCATATCCGATCACTCCTGCCTCAGACATCTTGCACGAGCTCTCCAAACATAAGAAGTTCGGGGTCATCACATTCCAGGCAGAAGATGAAATTGCAGCCATTGGTGCTGCTCTTGGTGCTTCCTATGGCGGCGCACTCGGAATCACGACGACATCAGGACCTGGTCTTGCTCTCAAGAGCGAGACGATCGGCCTTGGCGTGATGCTCGAATTACCTTTGATCATCATCGACGTCCAGCGTGGAGGTCCATCAACGGGACTTCCCACGAAGACCGAGCAGGCTGATCTCCTGCAGGCCATGTACGGTCGCAACGGCGAATCACCCGTGGTCGTGCTTGCGCCCTCAACGCCAAGTGATTGCTTCACGATTGCCCTCGAAGCCGCCCGAATCGCGACCACGTATCGCGTGCCGGTAATGATTCTCTCTGACGGTTACATCGCAAATGGCTCGGAGCCTTGGAAGATCCCAGATGTTTCATCCCTTCCAGATCTTCACGTCGAATTCGCCAAACCGCAGGAAGATTTCATGCCATATCTGCGCGACACAAAGACTCTTGCTCGACCTTGGGCTATTCCCGGGACAAAAGGTTTAGAGCATCGCATTGGTGGCGTCGAGAAAGCCGACAAGACTGGTGCAATCTCCTACGACCCAATCAACCACGACCTCATGGTCCGTGCGCGCGCGGCCAAAGTCGCAGGAGTGGAAATTCCCGATCTCGTCGTCGATGACCCCAACGGCAATGCGGAAGTCCTCATGCTCGGATGGGGATCGACCTTCGGACCGATTGCAGCCGCTATCGAGTCATTGCGCGCCAACGGTGAGAACATCGCCCAAGCCCACCTTCGCTACATCAATCCTTTTCCCAAAAACTTGAGCAAAGTACTAGAGAAGTATTCAAAGGTGATCGTCCCAGAAATGAACCTCGGACAACTTTCAATGCTGCTTCGTTCGCACTATCTCAAGGACATCATCGGATACAACATGGTGCGCGGTCTTCCATTCACCACCGCCGAGATAATGGAAGCCGCAATGGAGGTGCTCCATGACTGAAATTACTCTGACTAAGAAGGACTTCACCTCCGATCAGGAAGTGAAATGGTGTCCTGGCTGTGGCGACTACTCGATTCTTTCGACTGTCCAGTCATACCTTCCCGAGTTGGGTGTTCCTCGAGAGAACGTCGTATTCATCTCAGGTATCGGCTGTTCCTCGCGCTTTCCTTACTATCTCAACACTTACGGAATGCACTCGATCCACGGACGTGCCCCAACGATCGCATCGGGACTTGCAATTTCACGCCCCGATCTCTCCGTCTTCGTGATTACCGGCGATGGCGACTCACTTTCCATCGGTGGAAACCACCTCATTCATGCGTTGCGCCGTAACGTGAACCTGAAGATATTGCTCTTCAACAACCGGATCTACGGATTGACCAAAGGCCAGTACTCGCCAACAAGCGAACAAGGCAAGGTCACAAAGTCCACCCCCCTCGGTTCACTGGATACGCCTTTCAATCCAATCTCTCTAGCCATCGGTGCTGAGGCCTCCTTCGTTGCTCGATCAATCGACAGCGACCGCAAGCACCTCACCGAGGTCCTGCGTGCAGCAAGTGCCCATAAGGGATCGGCGCTCATTGAGATCTACCAGAACTGCCCGATCTTCAATGACGGCGCCTTCGACACGGTAAAAGATAATGAGACCAAAGAGGGAGCATTGCTTCACATGGTCCACGGTCAGCCAATCAAGTCAGCCACTCATGGCTTGGTGCACGATGGATCATCCCTCAAGTTGGTTGAGTTGGGTTCGGTAGCCGAGAGCGATCTTGTAGTCCATGACGTCCACAACCAAGATGCAAGCTATGCATTCGCGTTGTCTCGATTCTCGAACTCGAAACTTGACCATGTGCCAGTTGGAATCTTCCGCGATGTCGAGCGTGCCGAGTACGGCTCGCAAGTCAACGGTCAGATTGCCGACATCATCGCTACCCAAGGTGCAGGAGATCTTGAGACTCTCCTTACAAGTGGGGATACTTGGACGGTCGCGTAAGCATCACTTTCGATTTACCATCCTTGAAGCCCATTGTTTGACTGACTCTGACGAGTCGGATTTCGCCAGGAACTCGAACATCGCAAAGCGATCTTCGCCCCTTGCTCCGAACATCCCACCCACGGTAATCCCATGAGAAGGACGGTAAGTGATTTCGATTGCATCGCCCGCGCTAACTTGCCCCTCCTTAAGAATTCTCAAGTAGGCACCAGGTCGCCGTGCTTCGGTAAATTCCTTAATCAAACCTGGTCGGTCCCAAAATCCTTCGAACACTCGACACGGGGTCCGCGGCTGAGCAACTTCCAATATCACGTCACCGATGTGCCAATGCTCTCCTACCAATGCTCCGGAAACATCAATTCCTTGCGTGGTCAAATTCTCCCCAAAGCGACCGCTGGCAATGGATATCCCGAGTTCGTCTTCCCACCATTGCGCATCTTCTCGAGCGTATGAATAAACTGCTTTGTCGAAACCTCCGTGGCTCTTTGTATCGCCCACGAAATCCCCACCAACAGAGTTATTCGCCAAAGTAACTGGCCCGCTTACGGATCTCTTGTCGATACCGCTGCGCCCTTTGTCACCTGCCCACGGCTCTTCATGAACAACCGCGGTGACATTTACGGATATCACTCTTGCTGAGCCATAAATCATGAACGAAAACTACATGGGCAGTTGATAGCTGCGCCACCTTTCCTCTGCTAAGAATCCGAGAGAAAGAACTGTTCCTAGACTTGCTGCATTTTGAGCAGCACCGCCTGTCGTAAAAATGCGAACCCCATGCAACTCCCACGCAAGGATGGCAGTGGCGGCCAGAGCCTTACCAATTCCCTTTCCCCGATATTCAGGCAAAAGGGAGGCAAAATCTATTTCGATTCTTTCTTCCTTGCGAATTGTCGCGATCGCACCGACAAGAGAACCCTCGTGTATTGCGCCGAAGATTCGATTGCCTGGCCGCCATAAGGCGCCAATACTCTCGATACTTGGAACGTCGTGAAAAGTGGCTGGTGTATATGGGTAATCGGGGTTGTTGACCAACTCAAGATCCAATAGCGCGTTAGCAAAACTGATGTCTAATTCTTGAAGTTCGATCCCAATTTCTAGAGCAAGATTGACCGCGTTGGAGTAAATGCTTAAATCGTCATCTGAATTCAAACGAAGTCGAGCACCCCATGATTCTCCAACCAATTTGTAGCCACTTGATTCAAGCTCTAAACAACGCGGGTCGTTATCTCGAAGAATCTGAATCCCCTTGTTCACGGTTTGGAGTCTATCTGTGGATGTCTTCGTTTCGGCGCCCATTGAGGACATGAATAAAGGGAGGCTCCACCCAAATAATGAGTGAAACCTCCCCAGAGATATGCCCCTGGCGGGATTCGGACCCGCATCTCCGACTTCGTAAGGATCGAGCTCTATCCGTTGAGCTACAGAGGCACCCAAGAAAAGTATTGGTTCAGTTCGCCTGATGAAACGCCTTTTAGATCGCTTGTGGAAGACTTCTCTCGGAGAAGAACGAAAAGATCACTGAGAGTAACAAATAACATTCTCCAATATTCTTTGGCGCGGCAAGGTCTTACTGGTACGATTTTGATACTTCGTTAGGATCGCAAAAACACTCGATCAGTTGAGTTACTACCTAAAGCCTCGAGACAAAATTCCTCGAGGCTTTAGTGTTTGTGATTGGGAATACCAAACACCTTAATTATTCTATGGCTTCAGCGAATTGGCTCGCGTATAAATCGTAATAGAAGCCTTTCTTAGCCATCAACTCTTCATGGGTCCCTTGCTCGATAAGTTGACCTCTGTCCATCACGAGAATGGTGTCCGCATCGCGAATCGTTGAGAGTCGATGGGCGATGACGAAACTAGTGCGACCTTTACGCAACTTAGCCATGGCCTGTTGCACGAGTACTTCGGTACGAGTATCAACCGAACTCGTAGCCTCATCAAGAATAAGAATTGCGGGGTCCGCCATGAAGGCGCGCGCGATGGTAATAAGTTGTCTTTCTCCGTTGGATACTGTGGCGTTGTCATCGGTGAGCATGGAATCATAACCATCAGGCAACGATCGCAGGAAGTGATCAATGTTCGCTGCCTTTGCGGCAGCGACCACCATTTCATGAGAGGGATCAAGGCTACCGAAGGCGATGTTCTCGCTCATGGACCCTGTGAAAAGCCAAGTGTCCTGTAAGACCATCCCAAATTGACGACGAAGGTCATCTCGGGTCAGAGTGCGGATATCTTTTCCGTCTAAAGTGATAGATCCCGAATCGATCTCGTAAAAACGCATAATTAGATTGACCAGAGTGGTTTTTCCAGCACCCGTCGGACCAACAATTGCAACCGTCTCACCCGGCTTGACCGAGAGCGAGAAATTCTCAATCAGCGGCTGATCCGGCACGTACCGGAAAGAAACATCATTGAATCGAACTTCCCCCTCGGCACGATCGATTTGAACCGCTCCGATGGGATCGGGGTCCTCTTCCTTGGCATCCAAGAGTTCAAACAAGCGCTCGGCAGAGGCCACGCCGGATTGAACGATGTTCATTAGGCCAGCGATCTGCGAAAGAGGCATTCCGAACTGCCTCGAATACTGAATGAACGCCTGAACATCGCCGAGTGACATGCCGCCGGTAGCAACCCTGTATCCGCCGAGAACAGCGATGGCAACATAAATGAGGTTTGAGATCAACGCGGTAGTCGGCTGAATGATGCCGGATACAAACTGAGCCTTGAAACTAGACTCATACAGTTTCTCGTTCAACGTTGAGAAGTCCTTGATGGCCTGCTCGCGTCGTCCGAAAACTTTCACAAGTGCATGCCCCGTATGCATCTCCTCCACGTGTCCGTTGAGCTTGCCAGTCCAATCCCATTGGGCGATGAATTGGCGCTGTGAACGTTTCGCAATTCGGATCGAAACGAACATGCTCAACGGAATCGCGATGAGAGAGACCAAAGCCAACTCCGGGCTGATCCAGACCATCATCGCCAATACAGAGATGATGGTGAGGAGCGAGTTAAGGATTTGTGAGAGCCCCTGCTGTAATGAGTTGGAGATGTTGTCGATGTCGTTGGTAACTCGGCTGAGTAAGTCTCCCCTAGATTGCGTGTCGAAATAACTCAATGGCAGACGACCAAGTTTCTCCTCGGCAAGCCGGCGCAAACGAAAGACGGTTCGTTGCGTGACTCCTGCCATGAGATAGCCCTGGATCCACATGAAGAGCGAGGCGATCACATACAACCCGATCGCCAGGATGAGAACGTGATAAACAGAGTGAAAATCAATGCCTTTTCCGGGTATTACCGAGCTCTTTTCTAGCATGTCGGCAAGGCGGTCTTCGCCCTTGGCTCGAAGTCCTGCAATCGCCTGCGCCTTGCTTACTCCTTCTGGCATCCGTCGGCCAAGGAATCCATAGAAGACGTAGTTTGTCGCCCGGCCGAGGATCTTGGGTCCAAAGGATCCGATAACAACACTTGTTGTAATAAGAACAAACACAAGGGACATGATTTTGCGCTCGGGTCCCAATTCACGTAGAAGGCGTTTGAGAGAACCACGGAAATCCTTTGATTTGGATGGAGGTGGGCCGAACATGCTGTGCATTGGACCGCCGCCGGGTCCCCCAGATTTCTTTGCGACTGGCGTCTGAGCGCTCATGCCGCCTCCTCGGGACTAAGTTGCGAGAGGACGATTTCGCGATATGTCGTGCACGTACCCATCAATTCGTGATGCGTGCCGATTCCGACGATTCTTCCCTCATCAAGGACGATGATCTGATCTGCGCGAAGGATCGTGCTCACGCGTTGAGCCACGACGAGGACTGTCGCATCTGCTGCTGATTTTTCCAGTGAGGCGCGAAGTTTGGCATCGGTTGTGTAGTCAAGCGCCGAGAAACTATCGTCAAGGATGTAAATCCGAGGACTCTTCACAATCGCCCGAGCAATAGATAGACGTTGACGCTGGCCTCCCGAGAAATTGGTGCCGCCCTGAGCCACTCTGGCTTCTAGCCCTTCGGAGGTCTCCCTGACAAAATCCGCGGCCTGAGCAATCTCCAAGGCGTCCCAGAGTTGCTCGTCGGTGGCGTGCTCATCTCCGTACCGAAGGTTCTCCGCGATGGTGCCACCAAATAGGAAGGAACGCTGAGGCACAAGTCCGATCTCCGACCAAATTCCCTCAAGAGACTGCTCTCGCACATCAAGGCCGTCTAGTTTGATAGCCCCACCTGAAACGTCAATGAAGCGGGGAATGAGGTTGAGGAGAGTGCTCTTTCCGCTGCCAGTACTTCCGACTATTGCGGTGATCTTCCCTGGTTCTGCGGTGAAGGAAATGCCTGATAGTACGGGTACTTCGGCACCTGGATAGCGGAATTCAACGTCGCAGAACTCGATGACGCCTCGCCTTTGCAAGGGTACCTTCGGATCCGTCGTATCCACGACTGACGATGCAGTTTGAAGTACCTCCTGAATGCGTTCGGCACTGGCGGCTGCACGAGGGATCATCAATGACATCATCACCGCCATCATGACGCTAAAGAGAATCTGCATGATGTAGGCAAGGAACGCCGTCAGGTTGCCGATTGGCATGCTGCCGTTGTCAACGAGTTTTGCACCGAACCAAATCACCGCGACGCTTGAGAGGTTCAAGAGCAGCATGAGCGATGGAAACATGATCGCAAACGTCCTTGTGACGCTTAACGTCGTATTCATCAGGTCTTCGCTTGTCTCCGCAAAGCGTGCCTCTTCAAAGTCTGTCTTAACAAACGCTCGAATGACTCGAACTCCGCTAATCTGCTCGCGCAAGACTAGGTTTAGTCTGTCGATCTTCACCTGCATCACCCGAAAAAGCGGGACGATGCGCTTGAGTAGAGTCCCAATAAGAAGCGCCATAATCGGCACTGCGACAAGAATCAGCGCAGACAGTTTCACATTGGTGCGAACAGCCATAATGCCTGCGCCAATACCGGTAATCGGCGCCGCCACCATCATCGTCAGACCCATAAAGAGAACCATCTGCACCTGCTGGACGTCGTTGGTGTTTCTCGTAATCAACGATGGCGCACCGAATTGGTTGAGCTCCCGCGCAGAAAATGTCTCAACGGCCCTAAAGACTCCCTCGCGCAGATCTCGTCCGAAGGCCATTGCGACCTTGGCACTCAGGTATGCTAAAACGACTGATGCACCCATAATCAAGACCGAGGCACCCAACATGATGGCGCCGATTTTCCAGATATAGGAAACATCACCCTTGGCCACGCCGTTATTGATCAGATCAGCGTTGAGATTTGGCAAGTACAGGTTTGCAATGGCCTGAATGAGAAGAAGGAATAAGACAACACCCACGTCCTTTTGGTAAGGGCGCAGATAATCCTTCAACAAGCCAACCAACACAGGTGTACCTCTATTTTCCCTCGTCTGACCCTATATGTTCTAGTGGCCAGAAAGGGAGAACTCTTTAAATAAAGAGAAGTTGAGCTCCCTCTGTCATCTCAATGAAATCCGAAGCGCTGATGATGCCTTCAACATCATCACGCAAATCCTTCGCAGTAAGTTTGTTCATGTCTGCTGACAAGCGACAAGCCCACAAGTGACCACCAGCAGCCACAATCTGGTCAAGGAAATCAGGGACTTCCGGAATATCAAGATCAGCCAGTTGTTTCTTCAACATTTTGGTAGCCATCCCAGTCATTCCAGGCGCTGGCATCATGGCCTGAGGAAAGTGCTTGTCGCTTCCAGGTAAATGCAGCGCAGTATTGCCCGCCGGACTAAATTGAAGATCATGCATGCGAGACTTAGTAATCATGTCAAAGCCCCAGAAGGTGAAGAAGATCATCGTCTCCACGCCTTCACCGAGCGCAGCATTGCCGAGAATAAGTCCTGGATACGCCATATCTAGGTTGCCCTTTGAGCAGATGATGGCGAGTTTACGATCAGACGAGTCTGATCCAAAGTTCGGAACGATTGATGGGGTTGTCATTTCATGCTCCTTCACACGCAGCCTTTAGGTTTGGGTAATCCGGCGATATATGCCATCTTCTTTGCTGGCTTCTTTGGGAAAAGTGCGAATTGATCTTTTACTGGGACTCCCCCGACTTGTTGAACGCGACGAGAGGTAGCCGTCTCGCCCTGGGTCTTAAAGTCTTCTCGCAAGAACTTGATGATCTTCCAATGTGCGTCCGTCATCTCGATATCGATCTGCTTCGCCAACGCCTTGGCAATGTCTTCATTCCATTCGTCATACTTCGTGAGGAAGCCTTCTTCGTTTACGTCGACTTGCTTGCCTGCGATTTCAATGACTGGCATTTTTACCAACTCCTTCTTTCTCCATTTTTAGATCTTTCCCTGCCATGGACATGAGGCTTGAAACTGGAATCCAACGACCCTTCAATAACAAGTTCCAGTAGATCCATCTGAAGGCTAACTTCCCCCAGTGGTTGAGGCGACTTTCCTTTAAGAGGGAAAGTGGCCCGACCACAGGTACGGGGAATTTGCCAGTCAATGGTTCGACCGTGTAATTGAAGTCAATCAATAAACCTTTGCCATGACCTGACTCAATAAAGCAGTTGGCGTGTCCGTCGAAGTTGTGTTTCATCGGACGACCGTTTACATACTCAACAAAATTCTCGGAAAAGAGGTCTACTGCGAAGTGGGCAACAGATCCCGCCTTCGAGGCCGGGATATCCGAGGCATCTCCGAGTACAAAAATATTCGGGTATTCCTTGGACAAGAAATTTCCCTTATCTACGGCTACATAATTGAGTTCGTTACCCAATCCTGAACGAGCAATGAAATCTGCGCCCATGTTCAACGGAACGGTCACTAGGAGATCAAAAGGAATCTCTCGTTCGTCCATCGAGAACATCGTCTTAGTTTCAGAATCAATGTGTTCAATAACAAAATCAGGCTCCAACTTGATGTTGCGGTCTATAAACATTTGACCAAGGTGCTTCGAAGCAACTGGCTTAGTAAAAGCCCCCTCAAGAGGAGTCGCGTAAATAATTTCAACTTTATCTCGCATGTTGTGTTCTTTGAAGTAAGCATCTGCAAGGAACGTGAACTCAAGGGGAGCAACAGGACATTTAATTGGCATTTCTGTGATGTGAACCACTAGACGTCCGCCCTTGAAATTCTTGAGTGCATCGCGTAGCGCCAGCGAACCCTCAAGAGTATAGAAATCGAAAACACTCTTATGCCAAACTGCAGGATCATCCATACCCGCGGTCTGATCTGGACGAGGAGATGTACCAGAGGCTATGACAAGTTGGTCATATCCGATGCTACGTCCATCGGCGAGAAGCACCTGATTTGATTCAGGGACGATCTTGTCGATCTCGGCCCGGATGTACTCGACACCGGCCGGAAAGAAATGATCTCGCTTCTTGACCAGCTCTTCCGGTTGGTAAACCCCAAAGGGTAATAAGAGCAATCCTGGCTGATAAATATGGTCATTGTCTTTATCTATAACCGATATGGACCATTCATCACTTTTCAACTTCTTGCGGAGCTTGTTGACCACCATAGTCCCAGCAGTACCGCCACCTAGAACAACTAACTTTTTCATGTATCCCCCTATGGGTATAAGGGTATTGGCATTCTCAGAGTTAATTAATAGCTACAGCATGTGATTAGTGCCCCAATTTCAATGTCAGGCACACCAAGGTGATCTATTCAACAAAAAGGAGTGCCTGCCCAACAATGACAAAGAAGTACCAATTAAGTGTGAAGCAAATCCCTAAAGTGCCGATTAAGGGACGATCTGAGTCTTGAGCCCCACTCCTTGACGAACGCCGTCCAGCGCATCCCCAAAATTATCAAGTTCATAGCTACTGGATACCATTTTACTTGCGTCAACAGCACCATTTGCGACGAGATCAACTGCCCGTTCATAACTAGCAAGTACGGCCATTGATCCAATAATTGTGATCTCCTCGTTATAGATTCTGAAAGGTTCAAAGGTTGCCTTTTCCCCGGCTGGTGTAACTCCAAACACCATGAAGGTGCCGCCTTTACCCACTGCGGCAAGTGCTTCCTGAACCACTGAGGTCACACCGGTAGCATCAATGACACGATCAAAACCCTTTCTCTCCCGATTGGGAAGATCAGCAAGACGAAGAGCTACGGAGGCAAAACCAAACGTCTCAGCCTGCCGCAAGCGAGCCTCGTTGGAATCGACAATGGAGACTTCACCAGCACCGTCATGGCGTAGGAGTTGGGCAAGGATCAAACCCATGGTCCCTGCACCGTAAATCAGCACTGGCTCACCAGTCTCATGGTTAAGACGATCAAGTGCATGTACGGCACAACTTACGGGTTCAACTAGCGCTCCTGCGGCAAAGGACATCTTCTCGGGCATGATGTAGGCATTTGCTGCCGGCAATTTCACAAATTCGGCAAAGGCACCATCGACCGTGTCACCAATCGCTCCCCAGTTAGAACACAGGTTCCCCCGCTTCTTCTTGCAGTATTCACACGTCCCACAAAAGAGTGAAGGATCCACTGCCACGCGATCGCCAAGGGAAAAACCAACCACTCCTTCGCCGATCTCTACAATAGTTCCGGCAGTTTCGTGTCCCGGAACAAGAGGAAATGGAGCCAAAGGAAATTCCCCCGCAAGAATATGGAGATCTGTTCCACAAATACCCGTCGCACCCACCTTAATGACAAGTTCGCCGAGTCCCGCCCGTGGCTTGGGAAGTTCCACGAGCCTGAACTCTCCGGCCTTCACAATCTGGATACAACGCATGTCCGACAACCTCTCTATTTAGGTGCAGCGATGGAAAAATAGGCTCTGAAGCACGTTCATGAACTCTGGTTAGCCACCACGCGATGTTCGATGTGGAACCCCATCTAAGAGGCGAGAAATATTCCCACCAACCACAAGTCCATACGCAACAGGATCTTCGATGCGCGACATTTTTGTAAATTCAAGTTGGTAGTCAACAAATGGTGAGTCAGTGCCCCAGATAACTTTCTCCGGTCCAATCTCTTCGATCGCCTGCATAATCTCAAAAATGGGCGCGCGCGAAGTATCTAGGTAGAGGTTCGAATGTTTGCCCGACATCTTGATCGCCATGTCCGTCTCCCAGAAGTAACCCATATGAACCATCATGAGTGGTACTTCCGGAAATGTCCCAGCCATCTCGCTGAACTCTGCCGGGTTGTTATAGAGATCGCTTGCACCATGCGATGTGATAATGATTCCCAGATCGCGTGCAGCAGAGAAAATCGGGTCCATCAAACCATGATCACCAAGTCGATAGCCGTGCAATGTCGGATGCAGCTTTAAGCCCTTAAACCCAAGGTCCTCCACACAACGACGAATTTCAGCTATGGCTTTCTTGCCATCCCATGGGTTTACAGAACAGAACGGAATCAGTCGATCAGGATCCGTCGCGGTCTCAAGCGCAATCACGTTATTGTCGATAGTGCCTTCGACAAAGGGCAGAATAATTGCTCTTTCTACCCCCACGGCATTCATCTTTGCTAGGAGTTCACGACCAGTCTGGGTTGCTCCGTGTCGGATTCCGATGTGATTGTGGGCATCCACAATTGGTGACATACATACCTCCTAGGTATCTAAACTCGGCGACGGAAGGTGCCGACCGTCATGGCGATCAAGATAATGGTGCCGTACGCAAGATATCGGGCTGAGACTCCAGCCCCCATAAGTGTCAGAGCATTGCTGATTAGTCCGACAAAAACCGACCCAACGGCAGCGCCCAAGATGTTGATCTTCCCGCTACGAACCAACAAACTACCGAGATAAACGGCAACAAAGACATCCAACAGATATGGCTCAAAAGCACCGGGAGCAGCCAGCGCTGCCCGTGATGTGAGAACCATTCCGGCAAACGCCGCGGCAAGAGAACTAAGCAGGAAGGCGGCGGCGAAAATCACCCGGTGACGAACTCCAGCCAACAAGGCCGCACGGACATTACCGCCCAGTGCATCGAAGTAGCGTCCAAGCGTGCTTCGAGTCATCACAAGATGGGCAAGGATTACAACGATGATGGCCAGGATGACTGAGAAGTTGATTGGTCCGATGGATCCCTGGCCGAGGAAGAAGAAGGCATGAGTACGAGCGGGCTCTAGTGCAAAGAGGATCTGTGCCTCGCGACCATGCGAGAGCACGAGTTCGACACTGCGAACCACGAACATCATCCCAAGAGTGCCAATCAACGCCGGCACCCCGAGATATGCCATAAGCGCTCCGTTAACCACGCCGATGAGCAGACCGAACGCCAGAGGAACGACGAAGACCATCCAAAGCGGCTGACCATGCACAAGGAAATATGCGGCTAACAATCCAGCCGCATCGGAAACCTGTGCTACGGAAAGGTCAACGCCTCGGACCATCATGGCGATTGCGAAGCCAGTGGCAAGAATGATCAAACTTGCACTCTGTTGCAGAATATTGCCAAGGTTTGCTGGCTTCAGGACTGCCGGCTCCAAGATTCCGAATACCGCGAGTACCGCCAGCATTCCAAGTGCAGCACCGTAATCGCGCAGTAGGTCACCTACTTTTCGGGTATCTGGAGCGCCTTTGTCACTGACTCCCCCAGACTCCACGTTCGTAACGGGAGAACTAGTCCCTGACTGTGAAACCGACATTGCAGATGCCCTTCTAAAAGATGGTCATTTGACCGATATCTCGACGGCGAACAACACCGACAAGAATCGACACGATGAGAATGGTTCCTTGGATTCCTGGTAGAACCAGGTTTGATGCACCGTTAAGGATGAGTCCATTGGCGACTGAGGTGATAAACATCGAAGCTACTACGGTACCGATGACATCCAGTTCACCTGTACGAGAAAGAACACTGCCCAGGAACGCGGCTGCGAAAGCACTAATAAGGAAGTCGAGCCCGATCGCAAGGGCAGACGCGCCGTAGCTATACGACGCAAGCAACACACCGGCCAGGCCGGCCAAAACACCGTGAATCATAAACGCCAAGACCAAGGCCTGGCGCTTACTGATGCCGCGAAGGACCGCCGTAGCGGGACTCTCTCCTACCGCATACATTCGCAATCCCGCGCGCGTTTTTCGCAAGAAGAAATGCAATATGGCTGTGATCACCAACACTAGGAGCAGAACAACCGGGATTGGACCGATGTAACCCTGTCCAAAAAAGAAGAATTGCGCCTGATCATGAAGCGTCAGAGCTTGACCATGGTTGTACGCAAACGACCAACCAATGGCAAGAAACATTGTCCCAAGAGTTGTGACAAACGGTGAAAGACCGACCACAACCACAAAGAAGGTGTTTGCCAGACCGAAGAGGATCCCCGCCCCAATTCCTGCGCTGAAAGCGGCAAAAACACTCGAGCCGCCTATAAGGAGACCTGATGAAAGATTGGCCGTCAGTTGGCTGATCGCTCCCACTGACATATCAAGACCACCGCTTATTAGAACGACAGTGAGGGATAGGGCAATTAGCGAAAGGAGACTTCCTTGCTTAAGAATCACAAAAACGTTCTCCGGCTTGAAAAGTTCGGGAGCTCCAAGTCCCATAATTGCGATCGCGAGAACCATCCCGAGCAATGCCCCCCACCGACCAAGTAATCCGGATGACCGAGCCCTTGCAACTAAAGGAGCAGCAATCGTTTCTTTAGAAGAATCTGGAAGCTTGTTCTCGGTGGGTGAAGAAACGTCCTTGGTCCTATCGAGACCGTCTTCATCATCAAGACCACCCGTAGCCCACTGAAGTACATCGTGAACAGTGCAATCGCCGCGGGAGAATTCCTTGACAACGACGCCTTTCTTGAGCACTACGATCCGGTCGCACATCTCAACCAATTCTTCAAAGTCCGACGAGATCATCAACACGCCTGCACCATCGCGAGCGATCTGAGACATCTCGCGATAGATCTCAACCTTGGCGCCGATGTCGACACCCGTAGTCGGTTCATCAAAGATGAAGAGCTTGGCCTTGGTAGCCAACCAGCGAGATATGACGACCTTCTGCTGATTGCCTCCCGACAGAAAACGAGTTTGCTGTTCAAGGGTCGGAGTTGCAATCCCAAGACGATCGACGAAACTTTGAGATGCAGAACGTTCCGCACGAAGGGAAACAAGGCCGGCATTTGACCACTTTGGCTGACTTGCGAGCACAATGTTGGCTCGTACCGAAAGATCCGTGATCAATCCTTCTGCGCGACGATCCTCGGGAATCATTGCGATGCCAGCCTGTTTGGCCTCATGAGGTGATGTTGGTTTGATCATTTTTCCATCTAGCTCAATGGTTCCGCCTGTTATGGGCAAAGCACCAAAAATTGTCAATGCAGTTTCCGTGCGACCTGCGCCGACGAGACCAGCCAACCCAACAATTTCACCACGACGAACAGTGAGGTCAACGGATCTGACAGCGGCATTCGACTGCAAATTCTTGACAGTAAGGATCGGTTCCCCGATTGCAATTTCCTCTTTTGGATAGAGTTGGCTCAGTTCGCGCCCGACCATGTGATGGATGATCTCCGAACGTTTGACTTCACGAACATCAAAGGTACCGACGAGGTGCCCATCTCGTAAGACCGTGATAGTGGAAGCCAAGCTGAAAATCTCATCTAGGTGATGTGAAATATAAATGATAGTAACGCCATTTTGCTGCAAATTTCGAATGACCGCGAAAAGGCGATCCGTCTCTTCGGCGCCTAACGAAGCGGTAGGTTCATCAAGAATTAGTACTGAGGGTTCTTGGACGAGCGCTGCGACAATTGCCACCTGCTCGCGTTCACCAATAGTCAGATCGCGAATAAGAACGTCAGGTCCGAAATCGGCGCCAATAATATTAAGCGACTCGACGGTACGACGACGCATCTCTCGGAAATCGAGACGACCAAGTTGTCCAACTATTTCCCGCCCGAGAAATGCATTCCTTGTCACATCGAATTGAGGGACGAGCGGTGAATCCTGGTGAACTATCGCGATTCCATACTCGGCCGCCTCATCGGCACCTCGAAATGAAACCTCTTTCCCTTTTACCAACAATGCACCCTCATCAGGTTGATACACACCGGTAAGGGTCTTCACCAACGTAGATTTCCCGGCGCCATTCTGTCCGATGAGCGCATGGATCTCTCCACTTCGAACAACAAAATCGATGTGATCCAGTGCAAGCACCCCTGGAAATCTCTTGGTTACATCCCGACACTCCAATACGGAGTGAGCCACTTGTTCGGCTGGATCAAGGTTTTGCACTAGGAAGCTCCTCGAGAGTCATGAATATGGTAGACACGTTTACGATTTTTTTTGAATGATCATTCAAATTTGCAACAGACCACCATAGGTAAGTGGCCTGTTGCAAATCTGACTTTGCTATTTAAGGAAGCGTTGGAATTACTACTGTCACTTTGTCAGTCTGTGGATATGCCTTCTTGATAGAACTCAAGCTCAATCCACTCGAAGTCCAAAGTGAGGCACCCCATCGTTTCTGACCAGCGGCAATACCATTGGCCCTCGTGGCTACCCACATTGGGATGTATGAGGCGATTGCAACCTCTTTTGCACGACCACAGGCTGCTTTGATGATGGCTTCAGCACCTAGGCGGCCGATGGATGGAATGTCACCAACAACGGTGGCTACAAAAGGACTGCCCTTTCCGTAGAGCATCTGGAATGCGACTTTGTCGCCATCAATGGAGGTCACCTTGATTTCAGTGCGCCCTGCACGTTTGATGGCTTCGTTAGCTCCAGACACAAGCAGGTCATAAGCACCCCAAACCCCGTCAATGGTTCCCTTCGTAGGATGGGCAGTGAGAATGTCTGTCATCTGCGAAAGACTCTTGGCTGCTCCGTGCTCAGTAGGAACTTCGTGCAACTTGATCAGCGGATAATCTTTGGCAATCGCTTCCATTACACGTTTGCGAGTTTCAAGGATAGGAGCTCCGGGAACCCAGAAGACATAGACATCACCTTTGTAGCCAATGGCTGAAAAGAGTGCCCGAGTCATGAGAGCGGTGGCTAGCGGATCGTCGAATCCAACATCCGTCAACGCACCTTCTGGTGCCGCGCCGAACAATGCGCTGGCGACCTTGATTCCTTTATCGGCGGCCTTCTTCGTTAGCGGTGAGACTTGCTGTGGATCTCCGAGGACTGCAAAGAGACCATCAACGCCCGAGTTGATCAAACTTTCAATGTTGTCGTTCTGCTTGCGTGCATCGCCTCCGGCATCAGTCACGTTTACCACGGTTGCCCCGGCAGCTTTGAAGGATGCGGTCGCACTTTTAACGATATCTCGGTTAACGTCGTTAACCATCTCGCGCATTGCGATGCCTGCCTTGAAGCCGCTAGGCAACTTGCAAGGAACAGCCACGGATGAGGCTGCGTTGGAGGGAGTGACTCCCAATGTCAGTAAAGAAGCGCCCAAAGCTATAACGAGCGTGAGAGAACCAGTAGATAAAAACCTATGCCGAAGTTGCATGCTTTCTTCCTTCCGTTGATCAATAGGTCGCCATGGCGGCCAATGCGACCCCCGTGAGCGTTTGCCCAGAACGTTAGCACTTGTAACATACTTGTCAATGAACTCCGAAAAACCCGTATTTCCTCACGGCTAACCGATAACATCTGACCATGTCCCGGGTAGATGTCGCACTTATTACTCGAGTAGTGAGTCTTTACTACCGCGAGGGACTCACTCAGCAGGAAATTGCCGCCCGATTGGGGGTCTCACGCCAGACGATTGGTCGGATTCTCAAGCAGGCGCAGGATTCTGGGATAGTCCGCATCGAGATACTCTCCCCTTTTGCCGAGGTCGAATCACTCGCCCGCCAGCTCGAGAAGGCTTTCGGACTGAGGGAGGCAATCGTCGCGGCACCAGATTTGCCAGGGGATACCGAAGCTGTCCGCGCGGTGGGAAGAGCATCCGCATCGCTATTGGAGCGTCGCGTGCAACCACGAATGGTGGTGGGGCTTGGGTGGAGCAGCACCGTTCTGGAGATGGTGAGGCATCTGAACACCCTTGAAAGTCCAGGAACGATGGTGGTCCAACTGGACGGTGGAGTGCCCCGTGGCCGCCACCCAAACGAAGCTTCCGACATTGTTCATCGTGCGGCCCTTGCTATGAATGTCGATGCGACCGCTCTAATGACTCCGTTGTATGTGGATACAACTGCCATCCGCGACACTTTGATCGGCGATTCTCAAATCCATCATGCACTCGAATTGGCTAGACGGACTGATATAGCCATTTTCGGAGTAGGGGCGGTCTCAAAAGACTCGACACTTTACGCGACTGGATATCTAAGCGAAGACCTCATAAATGAACTCCAAGCCGAAGGCGCCGTTGGAGAGATCCTGGGACGCTTTTTTGGTGAAGATGGTCATCCCCTTGGGCGTGAACTCTCCGAGCGAACAATCGGACTCGAGCTTGAAGCGTTAATTCACATTCCCTTTCGATGCTTAGTGGCATGTGGCGAGACCAAAATAGCGGCGATTTCGAGCGCACTACGCAGCAAATATGCCAACGCAATTGTCACCGATGAGCAAACAGCAACAGCCTTGCTTTCCTCCATTGAAACAACTTTGAAAGCGTCCGAAGGATCTGACGATTAACGCTGATGACTTGATAAGCCTAACTGCGAGCGAAGCTGCGCAAAGAATCCGCAATAGAAGTATCTCACCAGTAGAACTTGTCGAAGCCTCTCTGCATCGAGTCGAAGAACGCAATGGCGAAGTTAATGCATTTATTACCGTTCTAGCCGATCACGCCAGAAAGGAAGCGCTCGCAGCGGAGCAAGCGCTAAATCTCAATCGACCACTTGGACCTCTACACGGAGTACCAGTTGCGGTGAAAGATCTGTTCGACTTCAAGCAAGGAGTGCGAAACACTTTCGGATCGGTTCCACTGTCGGAATTTGTCGCCGATCACACCAGTCTGCATATTGAACGTCTCGAACAAGCCGGCGCGATCATCATCGGCAAGACCAACACCCCAGAGTTTGGACACAAAGGGGTTACAGATAATCTGCTGGTTGGTCCAGCTCGCAATCCATTTGACCTCACCAAAAACGCCGGCGGATCTTCTGGAGGTAGCGCGGCTGCGGTGGCTGACCATATGGTGGCAATTGCGCAAGGAACCGACGGCGGCGGTTCCGTTCGCATTCCCGCCGCGCTCTGTAACGTCGTTGGCTTTAAACCCACCTTTGGTCGTATAGCCGATCCAGTCCGACCAGATGCGCTCGCCGCGTTGTCACCCTTCCAACATCACGGCTCTATCTCTCGAACGGTAGAGGACGCGGCACTTCTGTTTAGTGTCATGGCTGGCCCTCATCCACGAGATCCTTTTTCACTTCCTAATACAGGCGATGACTTCGTCGGCGCAGTTCACTTCCCTGTCAAAGGTGTTCGGGTCGCATTCTCTTCAAATTGGGGAGATTTCCCTGTTGATCCTTCCGTCAATTTGGTCATGAAGGAGGCCGTAGCGGCACTATCAGGTATCGTCAATGTTGAATACGTAGACATAGAACTACCAATGCCGCATGACCAGTTGTGTGAGCTCTGGCTCCGGATGAGCGGTCTTATCTGTGTTGATATTTTCAATTCATTCGAAAAGAACGGCATCAACCTACTCCAAGATCATCGGGCCAGCATCACTCCTGAACTTGTTGAGGTCGTGGAACGAGCGAAACAGATGTCGCTCGCCGACGTAAAGCGTGACCAAATCATGAGAACTCAGGTGCTGGATTCAATTCAGGATGTACTCGATGAGTTCGATTTCATTGCAACTCCCACGGTAGCCGTAGCCGGTATTGACAATGCTGCAAATGGACGCACCGTGGGTCCGACCAGCGTGAATGGTCAAACCGTGAATCCCCTTCTCGGCTGGTGTCTTACGCATCCACTTAACTTCACTGGCCACCCTGCCATTTCAGTTCCTGCTGGTCTTACTCCTGCTGGTCTTCCTGTCGGGTTGCAACTAGTTGGTCAAAGATTTGCTGATTCACAAGTGTTGGCGCTCGCTGCCGCATTCGAGCGTGTTCGGCCTTGGGATCAGCACTATCCCTTCCGCCCAAAGAACAGAAACTAGGAGACTCTCATGATTGTTACGGCAGTATTCACGCCGAAACATGGAAAGGAGACTGCTCTGCAGTCTCTGCTTCATGCGCAAGCCCAACATTCTTGGCCGGAGCCAGGTGTCATTTTGTACACCATCAACGAAATTTTGGGAGAACCCAGAACCTTTATGAACGTAGAGGTCTATGAATCCCCTATTGCATTTCAACTTCACGAAGAGATGGAATACACCAAACAATTCATGAAAGAAATGTTTGAACTAGTAGAAGTGCCTCCACTTGTACATATTGGATCGACTCTTTTTAGTTCCGAGCATCCGAAGTCTTCTTTATAGTTAACAAAGCAAGAATTGACGAAATCTCTTTTCTTGCGTTAATCTCCAAAAGTTATAGTCCCCCGCT